>NZ_JAMYXI010000002.1:0-160984 GCF_024158165.1 Pantoea sp. B550 | reverse complement strand
GTCGGTTCCGGCTCAGGGGTAACTTCCGGCGCTGGCGTCGGTTCCGGCTCAGGGGTAACTTCCGGCGCTGGTGTCGGTACCGGCTCAGGCGTGACTTCCGGCGCTGGCGTCGGCTCTGGCTCTGGGGTAACTTCCGGGGCTGGCGTCGGTTCCGGCTCAGGCGTGACTTCTGGCTCAGCCGACTTGTTACTTTCCAGCACCCACAAAACACGGTTGTTATCGTCTTTCACCTGATAATTGGGGGTGTAAACGCTAAATCCGCTGTAGCTGTCTGCAAAAGAGAAATAGCTGTGAGACGTGCCAGCAGGTGCATCAACCATCACCAGATCCTGGGTCAGCGCAACGTCCTCTTCACTTCCGATTAGCAGACTTACGTCCAGCAGGTTGTCGCCACCACTCACCGAATTTTTTACAATCAGTTTGTCGCTTTCCAGTGTGGAGGGTTTAACGCCTAACATCAGATTTAACCCGGTCGCATTCAGCGTATCGACATTCAATGTTTTGGCGCTCCAGTTGCCCGAAGGCACCATTGAAAGTGTCGAACCACGTTTCGCCAGAAGTGAACTGACATTACTGTTGCCGGTCATCGTCCAGTTCGCAGTGGCATCCAGCGTCATAAGGTTGCTGCCCGTTGATGTCACGGCCCCCTGATAGTTAACCTTCCCAAGATAAAGTGAGGCGTTGTTCGCCAGCTGAACATCACCTTCCACTTCACTGGCGGGCAGCAGTGCCAGTGCATCCGCGCTTCGCAATGGCTGACTGCAGGAAACATCATCAGAATAGATGGCAGAATAGCAACGCCAGCTTTTCTCGCCTGCCAGCTCGCTATCGTTATAGCCAAAAGAGAGCGTTGACGAATCAGCAGCAACAATGTTGGCTTTCACACCAGCGTATTCTCCCACCTGGAAATGCGCACCAGTACCTACATTGATCTGATCGGCTTTAAACAGTGAAGTGTTCCAGTCGTCATCAATGACAACGCCTCCCGCATGTGGAACCGGCTGACCAGATAACACCACCGTACCGCTATCAACGTTGAGATTGCCGTTCAGGTTCATACCGCCGGTCAGTGCGGTAATCGCGGTGGCGTTACGCGGTAGAATGTTAACGTTCATCACGCCATTCAGCGCATTTTCCAGCGTTTCACCCAGAAAACCGCGGAACACCTGAACGTTCAGCTGTGTCAGGCGATGATTGATGGCTTCATCCGCATCGGTACCCAGATACGTCCAGGTCGACGTTGAAGATTTATCCGTGGGAAAATACCAGTATGATGTGGTGTTTAACTGAAAATATTCCGTATCTTTGGTATAGGGATTTTTATACTCATAGATCGTGCCCGGTGTACCTTTAGGGTTACTCCCCTTGAAGGTGTAAAAGGGAACGTCTGCAGCGGTGTAACCCGTGATGTTGAGTGTTGCGTCTTTATCACTGTGGTTAACCAGCGTTGCGCCGCTGTCGGTATGGTTGATCTTTTTAAAACTCAGCGCGTTACCATTTAAATCTAAACGACCACCGCGGTAACCAAAGAAAATCTGGTCAGTCGCGACCTGATTTTCATCGTTCAGTATAACGGTTGGCCGCCCACTCACTAAAGTGACTGACGAAAACGCCTGTTTATTGCCCGAGGCATCAGCTTGTTGATCGAGGATAACGGTACCCTCTCCCACATTCAGCGAACCCGGGTTTGTACCCACAGCATTGATATGTAGTGTACCTGCGCCGATTTTATGCAGCGCATCGCTTGCCAGGCCATTAACCTGCCACAGGACTTGTTTATCTGCGTCAACTTCAACACCGCCGCCTGCCCAGGTTGCATTCACGCCCTCTTCTGAAGCCACGGTATAGTTGTTAGAAAACTGAAGTTTACCTGCGCCCATATTGATTGGTGTATTCAGCGTAATCAGGCCGCCCGCCCCGTTGAAGCGCAGATCTTTGGTGGCATCAAGTTCTTCATTGGTGGCGGTAGAGGGGGCCGCTGACGCATAGTCCGCTCCAAGGCCCGCCCATGACCAGGAGGATCCGTATTGCGTTATCGCGGTGTTGTCCCAGAAAATCGTGCCATTGCCGGCAATATCCACGACATCAGGTGAGGTATTGATGGCCTGTACCGAAGCAATAAAATCACCAGGCAGATAGCCCGCAACTGCACGCTTTTTGTAAAGACCGCTATCCAGGTCATACCCAACATGGACAGCGACGAGCTTCCATTGCTGATCTATTTCATCCCATGCAAATACCGGACTACCGCTATCCCCAGCGTTAGCACCGATCGAAAGAGGCGTGGTATCCGCATCATCAGGACCTAAATTGTAATAACGCAAATAAGTGTTATTAGAGATGTCACGTACATTAGCAGCGCTGATTGTACCGCCTGATTTCCAGTTATAGGCGCCCGTCAGATTAACACGTTCCGTCTGGTCGTCATTAATTTGCTCCTGCGTTCCGGTTCCCACACGGGTATACCAGGAATAGCGTGATTTATAATCAGCAAGGAAGTTTGATTTAGTTACGTAGCTATACGGAGCAGCCTCAGTAACCACCTTATTAAGCCGCGGCGCATGGAAATCCTGGGTGCTGAGATCGTTACGATTGATGAGATTGTAGGCTGTACCATATTGAGCGCCATTGCCAAACGCTAACGTTTTATATCCGGTATTATGTTTTACACTGACAACATACGAAGGTGAAATAAGCGTAGAGTAACCCATAGAGGATACACCGCCAAAATCAGGAATAGGGAAATCAAGGTAGTCAGAGAGTGAACCATCTTTAGTGTATACAGGGGCACTCACTCTTCCCACATTATAATTCCCCAGATTCTCAGCAAAATCACGATATTCCTGAACATCGATATTGTTGAGCATTATGCCCGCATAAGATTTGGTGCAGATAAAGAAGGTGCAACATAACGCTGCGCTTCCAAAATGTTTCAATGGATTATCCTCATGAGGCTATTATTATTTAAGAAAAATACCTTAATTAATGAAATAGTATCATTATGACAATCGGTAACAGAATCTGAGTTTTATATAGATATTAATTCAGATCAAATAAAGGAGGCAGGTTAGCGTAAAATTTGTGATAACTCATTGTATTAAAAGGCTATAAAAACCCATTATCAAATTGGATTACAAGCTTCAGATTTAATATTTTTCTTGAAAACCATGTCAGGACAGTTGCCAAATGAGATCAAAATAGATATAAAAAAACACTTACTGATAAAAAATAATTTATTAATTCAGAAAAGTCACTTCCTCTACCTTGATATTAATTCTTACCTAAAAAATCTTATAATACTTTGTAGAAATAATATTCATTATCATTCATGGGATTAACCAATTCAGTGTCTGGTGTACATAAAACACGCGGTTAACCCCATTCATGGAGTCAGAACGACACGAGACATCCGTAGCAGTCCACAAAAAAGGACTGCGATAAATGATCGGGTGTCTTGCAAAGATTTAGCCAGCATTGAGCTAAGACAGAGCCTCAGGTTAATTATCTTTGCATTTCAATGGCTTTCGTTAACCCTACTGGCGGAAAAATTGAAAAGTGATTATTGCGGATGATCGCGATGATACAACGCCCACTGCTCAATCCTTTCTCCTGAAGGTAACAGGCAGTAGAGTGTGCTGGTGCTCAATGATTCATCCTTTACCTGCTGTCCGCCACGCTGCAGGCACCATTGACTTGCAGGATTTTGCATTACCAGGCGCTGTGGCTCAGCATGATGGGGCGTGCAGGCACTAATGTGTAGCGTGGCCAGCATCAGGGAGCCAACTGTTATTCTGTTTATGATTTTCATATAACCCTCTCTCAGCATCAATTTCAGGTCGGTGAGACTTCGCTTCTCATGCTTACAACGCTTATGGCACAAAGCGCAATAACGATTAGCGCATTAATTAATTCGCTCTTTGTCATACGTTTTTCATCGGCGATGGCTTCAGATTCCTTTCTGACCATTTTATGGAAAAGTCTGGTATGTATCTGAGCGTGTAATAATGATAGCACCCACGCGCTAAACCCTCTCTTAACAACACCTATTGCTACCGGCATTCTCATTACTGACCTGCGAAACACAACAAATAAACACCAAAAGAGAATGACTGTAATAATAAATAACAAGACTTCCCGAGTGACAGTTAGCACATAATCTTAATTTTCAATGGAAATTCCTTTGTGGTGCTTCGATTCTTTTAGCCTGTTGTCAAAAGACGCATACTTTCACTCTCTTTACATAATTAACGCCTGACCTGCATAATCCTGCCGCCCTAAGTAAAAATGCTGTTATTAATGGATTCTATTAACAAGACATTTAATTCGTATCGGGCCTGAGAAGCGTATGAAGTGCGAAATGGCATGCCTGTTTAACACTTTCAGAGTCCCCCGGCCCTTTAATAAAACCTTAAGGAAGAGTCACAGATATGAATAATAATACTGACTTAAATAAACGCGTAAAAGCGATGGTACTGGCGGGTGGTATGGGTATGTTGCCTCTGGTCAGTCCGGCGGCTATTGTCGGAAGCCAGAGAGGCGGAGATATTACGCTGGCAGATGGCACCACATTAATCGCCGATCAATCATCTGGCGATGGTTATTATGGCATTCTTGTAACAGGTGCAACCGCTGCTGAAGTGACAGCCGGTTCGGGCAGCACAGTTACGGTGAAAGACCCTGAGCATTACGCTAAGGGAATTTTCATCCAGGCTGCGAACAGTCACTTTACTGCTGATAAATTAATTCTCAATGTTTCAGGAATATCCGCAGTGGCGATGGAGCTCAGTGGAAAGCAGGTTACTGCCAATCTGGGATCAGGTAGCTCCGTCACATCGATTGGATCAGGTATTGCTTACGCAGAGGGGGTGGTTGTAAGCAATCAATCCTCGTTGCAGGCCGAAGCATCGAGTATCAGTACCCAGGGCACCAACGGTATTGCACTGCGCGTCAGCGGTTACGGGTCAAACGTTGATTTAGGCCGTGACAGTAGTATACAGACCAACGGGACCAACAGTCATGGCGTACAGGTGGATACACTGACCGGTGATGCGATGAATGGTGCCGCAACGCTTAAAGCGGAAGCGCTGACCATTAATACTCTTGGCGACACCTCGCAGGGCATCAATATTCAGGATAATGGCTCGGTTGATCTGGGCAGCCACTCAACCATTATCACCACAGGTCAGACTTCTGCAGGCATCTGGAGCCTGGGTGAACTGACTGCCGATCATCTGACAATCAGCACATCTGGCACGACTTCTCCTGGCATTTCAGCCAGAGAAAATAGCCTGATAAATGTCGGCGCAGGCAGCGTGATCTCATCAGCGCAGACTGGCGGCCTTGTTGCAATGGATAATAATGCCATCCTCAACTTTTCAGGCAGTGAAGAGGAACGCAACATCATTCAGTCTGGCGGTTATGGCGCATCCGCGCAATCGACAGGTGCAGTGATCAATCTGGCAAACACAGATATTGTTCTTAAACAATCAGATATGGTCGGCAGAGGCCTTTGGTCTCTGGGGGGAGGCGTGATTAATGGCGAAGACATCAGCATCACCGGCCCTGATACAGGAATCGGTGTTGTCGCCTGGAATGGTGGCCAGACCAATCTGACAGGCGATCTCTCTATCAATATGGCCTCTCCGGACGGAGTAGCAATAGCAACACTCTACGCCGAAGGGTTTGCCCCGGGCGTTATTACTTCTCAGGGGAAAGCGGAAATCACCGGCAGCGTGGTATCGCTGGGGGGCCTGATCGATCTTAATTTAGAGCCGGGTTCACTGTGGTCCGGTAGTGCTACCAGCGATAATGTGAATGGCGGTCATTTAAACGTCAGCCTCACTAACAGCACATGGAACGTTAGTCAAACATCTAATCTTGATAACCTGACATTAAATAACTCACTGGCAGACCTTTCAGCAGCAACAGACGATGCGACCTACTCCACTCTGACCATTGCTAACCTGAGTGGTAGCGGCAACTTTACCCTTCGTACCAATCTGGTCGGCGATGGTGAAGGGGTAAATAATACTGGCGACAAAATCGTGGTGACCGAAAGCAGCGCAGGTGAATACGGTCTGAATATTCTGAACCGCGGCAGTGCCATTACCACAGGAAATGAAGTGCTGACCGTTGTTGAAACTACCGATGGTATCGCGACGTTCAGGGGCAACACCGACGTTGAACTGGGTGGCTATGTCTATTCGGTCAACAAACAGGGGACTAACTGGGTTCTCTCATCGCCAAAAGCGCCTGCTGCAGATGAGCAACCCACTATTCCAGCGGATAACAACATTCAACCTGCTTCTGATGAGAAACCCTCAGCAGACCAACACCCCGTAGCCCCAACGGATAACAACATTCACCCTGCTTCAGATAAAGACATTAAAGAAAATGGAAATCCTACACAGCCAGCAGAACAAAATCACAATTCAACAATCACCACCACAGCGAATGCAGGCGCCAACTTCCTTAACATCGGTTATCTGATGAATTATGCCGAAATGCAGACTCTGATGCAGCGTATGGGTGATGTGCGCCAGGGAGAGACGAGCGGCAATGTCTGGCTGCGCGGAATGGATGGGCGTTTTAGTGGTTTTGCCAATGGCAAGCTGAGCAACTTCAGCATGAATTATTCAGGCTATCAGTTTGGAGTAGATAAACGCCTGTCCGATGATCTGCCGATTTATCTGGGCTTGTTTATGGGAGCAACAGAGGGCTCGCCTCATTATCGTGCTGGCGATGGCACGACTAAATCTGAACATTTTGGTATCTACGGCACATGGCTGAATGATGCAGGCTTCTACCTGGATGGCGTACTGAAATTCAACCGCCTGAGAAATCAATTTGATGTCAGCGATACGCAGAATAATCGCGTATCCGGACATGGTGTCTCATCAGGCCTGAGTGGATCACTCGAAGCCGGCAAGAAGTTCAGCTTCTCTGACGACCTTACTGGCTTTTACCTGGAACCACAGCTTCAGCTGACTGCCGGTCATCAGGATGGAACCTCTGTACAGGCGTCGAATGGCCTCAACATTAATCTCTCAAGTTACAAATCCATGATGGGAAGAGCCAGCGTACTGGCAGGTTATGAAGTCAATCAGAGCAACTACAAACTCAATGCTTATGTCAAAACAGGTGTTTTGCGCGAGTTTGACGGGGATGCTGCTTATGCTCTGAATGGTTCAGATGAGCGCCTCTCGTTTAAAGGTAATGGCTGGAATAACGGTATCGGTGTCAGTGCGCAAATCAGTAACCATACCCTTTTTATTGAAGGAGATAGGGTAAATGGAAATCGCTTCAACCAGCGCCAGGTTAACGCCGGTTATCGTTTTAGTTTTTAGTCAATAAACCAACAAATGATGGGTATTAAAGGAGACGTAAATGAAGAAAATATTATGGATGATCCTGGCCTTCATCACTTCAGGCTCGGCATATGCCCGGCAGGAAGTCACGGTCGCAGTGGCGAAAACCCTGCGCGACGATCGTCAGGTTACGCTCACGGGAACGATCACTGGCAGGGCCGATGATGATCACTACTGGTTAAAAGACCCGACTGGCCGCATCCGTGTCGATATAGACGATGATGATGACGATGATCGCTATCTGATTGGTAAAAAGGTACGGGTCAGCGGTGAAGTTGACCGGGATGATGGCTACAGCGAAATCAACGTAGATCGTGTTTATATTCTGAAATAAACATCTGAAAAAAAGCCAGTGGCAGCACTGGCTTTTTACTTGTCTTAACTTATCAGAAGCTTCAGGTTCCTTACCGTTTGTAAAAGTAATTAGTACAAACAGTGTACCCATGTACCGATAGCGCCTGAACGTCATTATTTCTCAAAACCATTGATTTCAAATGCTGGTTAGCCATCCGGCTGAGCATTCACGCGTTTGTCCGGAAGATTTCTGTGTACTTATGTGCGTTTCTTTGAGTGTCAGCGCTGACTAAGAAGGATAACGGCTTCCCACGCCTGACTGAAACGCATCGGGAAGATGAAGTACGGGTGCAGCAACCACATCGTTACTGTAAATACAGATAACCTTCCCTGACATGAGTGCCGTTACCCTTTTAAAAGGGATGACCAGGGATTGATTTTTTCGCGGTTCTTTTTTCACATAAACCTCTCAACCCTTAACGACCAGAAGACAGCCTGTGAATGCCGTTATGCATCACAGAAAACCCGGACATCAGAATTAACGCTGTAATTTGCAGGATCACGGACATATGAGATGCATAAGGAGTTAAAATTTTGCAGACTCAATAACCCCCTTATAAAGCTCAAGCAGCGTCAGATCATTGATGAAGGCGTTAAAGGCCATATCACCACTTAGCGAAAACTTCTTCATGACATTGTATTTATGTGCATAAATTGTTTTAGCGGAGAGATTCAGCCGTTTAGCTGTCTGCCCTACGCTATACCCTTTCTTAAGAAAACTTAACACCTGCAGCTGGACTACTGTAATACGCGCGAAATCGCAATGTGAGCAATCCGTGGGTACAAATCCTCTGGCGCTCCCCTGATTTCCCAGCCAGAACCGGATGATTTTATCAGTAATATCACGAACAGAATCCCTGCGCGAAATGATAATCAAAGAACGATAGCAGAGAGGCAAATGCTCAGGAGTGATGTCTTCAATATCGTCAACAAAGACCATTAAAATGCTACCGGGCTTCCGATCCCGGTAGGCAGGCTGACACATATAAAGGCGCCACTGTGCAACACTAATCAGTATAAAGTCCGCCTGACATAAATTTTTCGCGTCATAGGCGGGTAAGAATTCTACTGACGTATCTGATAACAGTGCCTCCTCAATAATTTTGGAGATGCCCAGCCGAAAGAAGTAGTTCTCATTTGTACAAACGACTTTAAAATGCATTTTTCCCTTAAGCATCCCAAAAGTTAAATAAAAAAATCAGGTAAACTTGCCATTAACCAGGGTCAGTTCACCTTTCTCTTTTAATTCTTTCAAAACCCTGCAAATGGAGCTTTTTGAAAGATGAGAACTGTTTTCAATCAGGTAAAGTGCCGAAAAGCGCTTCTTAAGATGCGGTGGCAATTTTTCCCAGCGACCAATTAAAGAAATCACTTCATCATATGAGTTATTCTTGGGTAGCTGAATGTAGTTCATCAGGTCTGAGTACTGGCCCGAAAGAATGGACATGGCATCGTTAAAGAGGTCTTTCTCAAATACCAGTCGCCAGAACACATCGTAATCAATGAAGCTGACCTTACCATAATCGATTCTTTCCAGATAGACAGGAGGTTCATCGAGTGCCGGTGTGACACCGACAACAAAGGGAGCAGACAGAATATTTAGGACCTTATTTTCACTCTTTAATTTCAGTAAGAAGTCACCATCAAGAATGAACATTACACGGCGTACATTATCTTTAGTGAGATGATAACGACGCTTACCGCGTGAAATCTCATCTGGATTAGCAACCTGGGTGTACCCGGCCAGCGCATCGATGATCCGCTCATGATTCTCAGTCACTCTATACATAATAATTAACTCAATCTAACTAACACGAAGTTAGTGATTAGTAGAAAAATTAGTAAAAATCCGTTTGTTATAGTCTCTTTTTTTCGCCTGGTGTATTTCTGATCTCTGGCCTTCCCCCGGATATAAGCCATAGAAGAGGTCGTTATTGGTTTCACTATAGTAAAACCATTGCGATAAAATTCAACACCACAAACATGCAAAAAGGAAGAGCATTAAGCCAGCGAATGGCATAACAACCAGATATTTCACCGCTTTAAAGTCATTTAATCAGTAATTCAAACTAACAAGTAGAGACTTACTGATAGGGTTATAACTTTTTTCTTAAAAAAGGAATCAATCATAACCATATGGAAATTAATGTTATAAAAACACCGTATTAAAAAAACAAGTACGCAGTGGCATTTTAAAAACCTGTAATAATCTTCACATGGTTACTCATAATAGAATCATTGTTAATTCCTCCGTAAAAATAAAAAAAACCAACACAGCACCTGATGGCATAAATTAAACCATAGCATTCCCATAACAGACATTTAAATCGACAAATGATTAATATATAGATTTAAATTCTATTTTTTTATATTTTTTAAGCATTATACTCCATTAATGGATAAGGCTCTAAGCGCCAGGATTTTACCTTACGCTTCATATGAATCTCACTTACTCAGAATCAGGCTGTTTTAAGAAACCCCTATAGATTATTCTCAAAGCCTTTACATCGCAGAATGTGTACCATTCTCACCGCCTGAAATTGATAGTGCCGCCTCAACGCAAGACACCTCAACAAATATGAAGAGAAATAACTTATCCATAATATGAACAACCTCACCCCACCCGTCCAAATTATAATGAATGTAAAAAAAATGTAATGAATTCAAACTTTATATAGCCAGTGAAAACCGCACCAAAAATCAATTATGGATATTTTACTATTTTATTTTTTATGGCCTCCGAATCTAATAACGCCGTTCGCTTGAAGCGGCATTTTAAAAAATTCATTACTGAATAACTGAATAACTGAATAACTGAATAATTGATTAATCGTGGAGATATAAATGAGAGAGTTAACATCTGTTGAAATGCAGACCGTTTCAGGCGCAGGTTTTTTTGATTTCATCGGTTCAGTCGTTGTAGGTGCAGCTGCAGGTATTACTGCTTTCGGTCTCAAATGGGCCATGAGCGGCGGTAGCGCGGGCGGCGTATTGGGCGTTGGTATTATCTCTGGCGGTGTTGGACTGATCGTAGGTGCCGTTGTGGGTCTGGTCGATGGCGCACTTTATGGCGCGATGAATGGATGGGAAACAACTGCAGGCTGGTTCAATAATATTGTTGAAAACCAGCTCGACCTGGGAACAGGTGTAATTACTGCATAAGGAAAAATCATGCGTGAATTGAAAACTAATGAAATTGAAGGCGTCAGTGGCGGCTCACTAACTTCCGTAATTTTAGATTTCTTCAAACAGTTTGGCGGAAGCTCCAAAGAAAAAACTGAGTGGGTACGTCCGGAATCAATACCAGAAGCTAACCCGGTTAGCGGTACTGCTTTTGGCATGGGTATTGTCGGTGTTGCTGCGGCCGTAGTTTTCGGCCTGCTGATGTTCTGATTTATCAGGAAGGCAATAGACTTCCGGAAAGGAATGGGCGCTTGTCATAAAACTCAATCGCTCATAATTAAATGTTGTTCACTATTTTATACAAAGGAAAGTATATGAAAAAGGTATCTATGGTTGCTATGGGTCTGCTGCTGACAGCGGCGCAGGTTAATGCAGCAGAAGCTTCAGATGGCACCCTTAACTTCACCGGTACCATTGCATCTCAGACCTGTACCGTAAGTGTTAACGGCGGAAGCAGTACTGCCACAGTTACCCTGCCGAAAGTAGCAGCCGGTGTATTAAATGCGGCAGGTGCCGTTGCGGGCAACACTCGCTTTACTCTGGCGCTGAGCGACTGCTCTGCAAAGACTGGCGATGTCTACGCTTACTTTGAGCAGGGCGCTGGTGTTAACGCCAACGGTCGCCTGACTAACACGGGTACTGCTACAGGTGTTGATCTGCAACTGCTGGACAGCGCCAACAAAGTCATCAATGCAGGCAGCACTGAACAGTCTACCTCTCCTGCAACTGTCGCTCTGACAGCAGGGGCTGGCACCCTGTCTTACTCAGCTCAGTACTATGCAACTGCTGCTGCTGAAGCGGGTAGCGTTGCATCAACAGTGAACTATTCAATCAATTACCTGTAATTGATTATGGTGAGGGCAATGCCCTCACCACTCTTCCCCTCTCATCACTTCAGTTAATATCATGAAAAAAAAAAGTTTTAAATTTTTAATCTCCTGCTTGCTCACTTGCGCAATGACTTCGTCTGCCTTTGCCAGTGTGACCATTATTGGTACCCGGGTAATCTACCCTGCCTCCGAAAAAGAGGTTACCGTTCGTCTGGATAACCGCGGCGATCATCCCGCACTTGTTCAGGCATGGGTTGATAACGGAAACCCTGACGAAGCAGTAGATAAAATAAATGTTCCTTTCGTTTTATTACCTCCGGTTTTCCGTATGGAGGCGAATAAAGGGCAAACGTTACGTATTGTTTTTACGGGCGCCAATTTGCCAACCGATAAAGAATCTATCTTCTGGCTTAATGTCCTTGATATACCTCCTCGAGATAAAAGCCTGGCTAACCAGAACCAGTTGCAAATGGCGATCCGGAGTCGCATCAAGATTTTTTATCGTCCAGTTCAGTTTGATACAGCGCAGGCCAATAAAGCTGCGTCAGGGCTGGTATGGCGTCACGGTCAAAAGCCTAATTTTCTTTCCGCAACTAACAACTCACCTTTCTACGTTAACGTCTCACAGATTAATGCAGAAGATAACTCAGGTCATAAATTAGCCAGTGAAAAAGGGGAAATGCTGGCACCAGGCGAAACAAAAGAATTCCCGCTGAAAGGCATGAGCACAAGTCAAATAAAAACAACATTTAATTATCAGTATCTGGACGACTTTGGTGCAGCACGTAAGGTTGAAAGCAAAATAAACGAGTAGCTTTTGGTAATTATCCAGGGGAAATTATGATGGCAAGGACGGTATTTTTTAATAAATCAACTGGCAAAATTTGTTATCGCTCTTTTTTGGCGCTGTTTCTGACCGCAGCAACTCAGTCAGCTTTTGCTGAAACTGCTTATGATTTCGATGAATCATTTGTAAAAAATTTAGCTGGCGTAAAAGTAGATGTTTCCCGCTACGCAACAGGTAACCCCATTGATCCCGGCGTCTACACGCTGGATATCTTTTTAAATGGCCGTCAGATTAGTCGGGAGAATGTTCAGGTTGTACGTGAGGGAGCAGGTACTAAGGCCTGTCTTTCCTATGATCTGGTAAAAAGCCTTTCCATTAAAGATACGGTATTCAGCTCTGAGCAAGCTGAAGAGTTACGTTCAGGTAAGCAATGTATAGCACTGGAAGATGTGGTTAAGGAGAGTCATGCCGCAATCAACTCCGCTGATATGCAGATGGACATCTCAATTCCACAGATTTATCTGCTGCGCTCAGCACGTGGCTATGTCGCTCCAGAATTCTGGGATAAGGGCGAAACGGCGTTAACACTTAACTATGATACCAACTATTACCGCTCTGTTAACGACGGACGTGAATATGACTCATTTTATGGCAGAGCGCTGGCAGGTTTTAACCTTGGCGGTTGGATGTTTCGTCATGATGGCTCATTAAGCTGGCGACGCCAGCAAGGTAAGGAGTCTCATCATTATAATGCCATCAACACCTATGTTCAGCGTGATATCCCGCAACTGAAATCACGCTTACTGTTAGGTGAAGGTAATACGAGTGGCGAGCTCTTTGATACCCTCTCATTCCGCGGTGCACAGATATCGACTGTCGATCAAATGTGGCCTGATTCACAACGTGGTTACGCACCAGAAATTCGTGGCGTTGCGCGTACTAATGCTCAGGTAACTGTATCGCAAAACGGCAGTAAAATTTATGAGACAACCGTTTCGCCAGGCCCCTTTAACATCTCTGACCTCTACCCTACCGGCTACGGTGGCGACTTAGATGTCACTGTCAAAGAAGCTGACGGCAGCGAAACGCGTTTTTCAGTACCTTATGCAGCTATGACGAGACTGAAGCGCCCGGGCATGACGTTCTACTCTGTGACGGGAGGTGTGTCGCGTAAAGACAACATGGCTTATACGCCTTCTGTTTATCAGGGCACCCTTCAGCATGGCTTTACCAATAGCCTGACCGGTTATACCGGTATTCTGGGATCAGATAACTATATATCAGCGCTGTTAGGCGGTGCATTTGGGTTACCGATCGGCGCTATCTCTCTTGATATCACCGGTGCTCAGACAAAATATGGCGATGAGAAAAAGCAGGGTGTGAGCTATCGTGCGACCTACAGTAAAAAGGTTTCTCAGACTGACACCAACTTTACCCTCGCAGCGTATAGATTTTCGTCATCGGGCTATTATAGCTATGATAATGCCCTGCAAATTAATAACTATTACAAAAAGAATAAAACTAACGGGAAAAATTATCTCTCCCGGCCTAAACAACGCTTTTCACTGACTGCCAGCCAAAATTTTGGAGAGTCATATGGGAATATATATCTTACTGGTTTCGTTCAAAATTACTGGAACAGTACCGGTACAAACACCCAATTTCAGTTAGGCTATAATAATAGAATTGGTCGCGTGTCCTATACATTATCAGCAAACCGATTATTATATTCAACCGGTGGGCATGACACGCAACTCTCACTCGACTTCTCTATACCACTTGGTAGTGAAAGTAAAAATTATGTAACCGGAAGCGCCACACATAATAAAGATGGTGTAACTGCGCAAACTGCAGTTAATGGCGTTCTAGAGGAGAATGATCAATATAGCTATAACGTAGGTGCTGCACGCGATATCGATAATAAAAAATCAGGTTCGATCGGTGGTCAATATCGTTCACCTTACAGCATGCTGACAGCGTCATATACCAAGGGAGAGGACTATTATTCAGCCTCAGCAGGTGCCAGCGGAACTGTGGTTGCCTTGCCTGATAGCATTAACTTTAGTGCCTATCAGTCAACTACGTATGCTGTAGTCAGTGCCGCTGATGCGGAAGGTGCTCGGGTGCTTGGTTATCCAAATATAGTGTTAAACGGAAACGGCAGAGCAATAGTACCTAATCTTAACCCGTACAGGATAAATGAACTGGCGATTGATCCGAAAGGTATTCCGCTTGATGTTGAGCTGGAGTCAACTCAACAGCGAGTTATTCCTGTTGAAGGTGCTGTAGTCAGACTGGACTATAAAACCACTAAGGGAAAACCACTTTTAATAAGGGCAAATCAGCCTAATGGCAATGCCTTACCTTTTGGTGCATCAGTTAATGATGAAAATGGCAATCTGGTAACTACTGTTTCACAGGGTGGTCAGATTTACGTCAGGCTGAATAAAGATGTCAGCCGCCTGCATGTTTCATGGGGGAAAACGGCAAATGACAATTGTCTGGTTAACCTTGAATCTGGTGCCGTTCAGTCCAGTGAGAATCAGACACTGGCGAGACTGACGACAACCTGCAGTAGCGATCAAATGCAGCCGGTACGGTACGCTTCTAATACCGACAACAAAGATACACAGGGTTAATGAGGTAATACCATGTTTTTAATTTCAGGAAAGAAAATAATGCGCCTCATTGGCTCAGTTTCATTAATGTTAAATTTTATGTTGATGGCTACTTTTAATGTTAATGCAGCGAATTCATCAACCGATGTAACGTTAACATGCAAAATAACATCAAGTACAACGTTAGTTGATGTGGGCTCATTGGGCATTAATATTTCAGCTGCTGTGCCAGTGGGTACGATCGTTTATAGCGGCACGGCAACCGCTAACTTTAAATGTGCCCTGGATAATCTGCAGCAGTTCATGGATGGATTAAGCGGTGAAGTTTATTTTAAGCGCAAGGCGATTGACGCGGGTGCCCTGGGTTATGGATTGACGTTATATACTGGCTATGGCGGAGAGATGAGTACTGATGCCGCAAGTATTGCAACCGGTATCATGATTAGTACTTATGCTTTAACCAGCGGCGGAACCGTGGGCACCTATACAGATGTCTCAATCAACGTACCCTATCAGATTGTAAAGACCTCCAACTCGATGTCAGCGTCAACTTCTCTTAAGAGCTATGTAAACGCTTTTGATGTTGGTTCGTTAATATCAGGTAAAGATGTATCATTCAACTTCACTAATATTAAAACAGGTATCACAGTTAAAGATCAGACTTGCTCAGTCGCCGGTGATACCAATCTGCCTGTACCATTAGGTAGTTACACGACAAACCCCAGTAGCGGTTTAGGATCAGGAATCGGCCAGACTAGCGCTACAACCGCGTTTAATATTCAGCTTAACTGTGAAGCACTTCTTTCGGGTTCGTTTGATGTGATGATGCAGTTGGATGGTGACGCGTCTGGCGGATTATCCGATTTGGGTGTGGTAGCACTTAATTCGACCTCAACAGCGAGTGGTGTCGGTGTACAAATCCTTAATGAAAATCAGCAGCCGATTGCACTTGCTACTCCATTTAACATTGCGACTTATCCGCTCTCATCTGCATTAATCACGGTGCCACTCTATGCACGTTATTATCAGACGGCTGCGAAAATAAATCCTGGCACGGCCAATGCAGTAGCAACGTATACGCTTAGTTACCAGTAATCAGCAGGGCTCTGCGGAGCCCTTCTTCATATTTTATCTACAGAAAAGGATTATCTGTGAATAAACCCAGGGAAAAAAACAAGCTCAGACTTGGTGTATCAGATGAAAGCCCATTTATTCTTTACTCCATTCAAAACATACTCGTAAAGGAGTTTTTAGAACTTGATATTGTTGCTTATCCGGTTGAAGCTTATCATTTACTGTCTGTTATCAGAGAGGATATGCCAGATATATTAATAACGGACTTTTGCTTTAATTTTGAGCGTAATGATGTCAATGGCGTGAGGAAAATAGAACAGATACATAAGCAAAATCCGGATTTAAAAATTATCATACTTACTGCACAAAACAGTCAGGCTATTTTGAAAAGTATATTACAAATCCCGGTCAATGCCATTGTGCACAAACGAGATGACATTCGTGATTTGGTCAAGGCATTCAATTGGGTTTGCTCATCCAATTCCGGAATATACTACTCAGAACAGATGAAGAATTTAATGCTCTCTGCACCCGCAGATCCGGCACAAACACTTTTATCGCCTTCAGAAGTAGAGGTTATTCGATTGTTCGCCATTGGATATAGCCTGATGGAAATAGCAAAAGCGCGTAAACGTAGCATAAGTACCGTTGCAACACAGAAATACAATGCTATGCGTAAGCTTCAGCTGCAATCAAATACAGATTTGATTAAGTATGTTTTTGCACAGGAACTCATTTAACTCCCCTAGCACAAAAAATTTTTATATACAGCGAAAATCATGAACTTTCATAATCTGAATATAGCAGTACTGGCACTCACCTGTGCTCCATTTTGTACATTCGCAACTAACCTGCAGCAAGCTGCTCAGGCTGCATTGAGCTATGACTCTGCACTACAATCCAGTCAGATGACCAGTGCAGCAGATAAACAAAAATACTGGCAAGGCATGGCCGGAATGCTGCCAACATTAACCCTGGAGGGAAACTGGGATCGTCAGGAACAACCTGATAAGAAATATCAGAGTGGGGTAACCAACCACAGCTACGATCTCAGCGTCAGACAACCGCTGTTTGATATGAGCAAGTATGCCGGATGGCGTAAAGGTGTTGCTATTGCCAACACGGCTGAAGCACAGGCAAAACAGGCTGAAGAGAAGTTACTTAGCGCTATCAGCAATGCTTATTTTACGGTGCTTTATCAGCAGGAAGTTTTGCAGGCCGCAAAAGCCGCCAGTCATAACTTTAAGCAACAAGAGCAAAAACTTCAGACCGGCTTAATCAATGGACAGAATACCCGCACTGAACTGGACGAGGCAAAAGCTAACTACGCTCTGGCACAGGCTAAGGAAATAGAAGCTGGCAATCAGCTATTGCTGGCAGGCGAGGCATTTCGCCGTTTATCAGGTATCAGTCCGGACACTGTAGAACCGGTGAATTTTCAGTGCCTGAAAGCATCGCCCTATTCTTCTCTGACCGATGCAATTAATGCCAGCCAGCAGCGTAATACTGATATTAAAATTGCGCTTTTTCAGAATGATCAGGCAGATGCAGATGTTCTTGCGGCTGACGGCGCACACATGCCCGTGGTCTCGCTCTATGCGCGATACGGCAAGAACTGGAGTCGTAATGACGACGACGACAATATTCTGTATGACGCAATCTTCGGGACGAACTCAAAGAGTAATAACCTGCAATATGGCGTAAACGTTTCTGTTCCGTTGTTTGCCGGCGGCAGTCAGGTTTCACAATCTTTTGAAGCAGCTTATCGTCGTCAGGCAGCAAAGTATTCCACGATGGAAGCACAACGCAAAGCGGCAACCGATACCCGTTCTGCCTGGCTTAGCCTGACCAATGGCAAAGCCTTAATCAGTGCTCAAAAGAATGCCGTCGACTCAGCACGTGAAAAAGTGGTGTCGGTCCAGTATGGCCGTGAAATGGGCTTCCGCACCGTTAACGATGAACTGGATGCTCAGCAAAAATATTACACCGCACTCAAAGATCAGGCTGAAGCACGATTAAGTTATCTCAATGCCCTGATCAATCTGGCGCAAAGCACCGGATCGTTATCACTCGACATGCTGAATTTTTTTCAGTGCCGTTAATCCCTTAATTATGATGAATCTATAAATGGAACAATCACTTTTCCGTCAGGAGGCGCTTGATGCCGCTAACCGGGGTAACCTGGGTATAGTGGCACTTTATTGTCCGCCCTATCGCTGGCTTGTTATTTCTGTGGTGATTTTTATTACTGCCGTTACAGCCCTGTTTTTCATTTTCGGCAGCTATACGAAATATGAATCTTCTACCGGAGAACTGCTGCCTGAGAATGGCATGTTAGTCGTTCCTCCGCCTGTAAGCGCAACCGTAGTGGATATTCCGGTTAAAGAGGGACAACTGGTCAACAAAGATGATGTTCTTATGGTGTTGTCATCCGAAGTCTCCACACAGATGGGACAGACGCGTCAGGTTATCGCCGAAAATCTGGTGGCTCAGCGGGAACGACTTCAGCAGGATCTTCAGACGCTTGCCAAATTACATGACGTCGAAATGAAAGGGTTATCCGACACCATCGCCAGTCTGAAACTCCAGCAGGAACAGCTGAGACTTCAGCTGACACACCGTCGCAAGCAGGTGGCGTTAGCGAAACTGCAACTGGATAAACTCAACGCTATGCACCTGGAAGGGTACGCCTCAAATCGTCAGCTGGAAGAGCAGGAATCCAATCTGCTCGACAGTCAGGCACGTTACCAGGAGTACCAGCGTCAGCTGCTGGACACGTCGCAAAAAATTGTTCAGGCGGAGCAGCAACTACATGAAAAGCCGCTGGATGATGAGAAAAAACGCAACGACATCGAACGGCAACTGGCAGATAACCGTCAGTCAATGGCAGAGAATGAAGCGCGCCGATCAATTGAGCTTCGTGCGCCGAAGAGTGGTTATGTCGGCATGATCATGGTCAAAAATGGTCAGATGCTAAACGCCGGTCAATCGGCAATCGCGATTCTGCCTCACAATACTAATCTTGTTGCCCGCATCATGGTCAATACGCAATCCATTGGCTTTATCCAGCCAGGTCAGCGTGTTGTGCTGCGCTATAAAGCCTTCCCTTACCAAAAATTTGGCCAGCAATATGGCAAGGTGATCGAGGTTTCGCGAACCGCCCTCTCTCCTCAGGAAGTCTCCACCTTAACCGGTAAAAATAATGTTCAGGAACAGCAGTACCGGGTTCTGGTCTCTCTGGATAAACAAACTATTTCTGCTTATTCGCAGAATGAAAAACTGAAGCCAGGTATGGCGCTGGATGCCGACTTTATTGTCGACAAACGTCGTCTCTATGAATGGGTACTGGAGCCGATTTTCGCGCTGGGACACAAAATTTCTCTCTGATTTAGAAGGTCTGTTCTGTGTTGTTATTAGAGAAACTCAATTTTAAATGGTTTAACCGCTTACCGATAATTCGTCAGTCACAGGCAGCCGAGTGTGGGCTGGCTTGTCTTGGCATGGTGGCTAATTATCACGGTCATCAGATCGACATGATCACGTTACGTCGCCAGTTCGCCACATCACTCAAAGGTGCCACTCTGGCAGATGTCATCGCTATGGCACAACAGCTCAATATGACTTCCCGCGCACTGCGAGTAGAAATGGAAGAGCTGTCTAAACTGCGCATGCCCTGCATTCTGCACTGGGAACTGAACCACTTTGTAGTGTTGAAGAAAGTACGCGGCAATAAGATCACCATTCACGATCCCGCGCGCGGGATCCGCGAACTGACATTTAAAGAAGCATCGACCGCCTTCACCGGCGTCGCGCTGGAGTTGGTTCCCTCTTCCACCTTTGAAGTAAAAGAAGAGAAAGAAAGCATCTCCATGATGAAGCTGGTGGGCAGCGTGACGGGGGTAAAGTCTGCCTTTGCTCAGGTGCTCATTCTCTCAATCGCACTGGAGCTATTCGGCGTCCTCGGCCCCTTCTTTATGCAGTGGGTAATGGATATGGTGCTGGTTTCTGCTGACTATTCTTTGCTGTCGCTGCTCGGTGTAGGCTTTATCATGATCGCGCTGTTTCAGACTATCGTTACAGCGTTGCGCTCATGGGTAATGAGCTGGTTCTCAAGCCAGCTCAGTGTGCAGTGGACCGTAAACGTCTGTCACCATATGTTAAAACTGCCGCTGGAATGGTTCGAATCACGCCACGTCGGAGACATTCTCTCTCGTTATGGTTCGCTTAATACCATCCAGAGTACGCTGACTTCCCGTTTCATCAGCACCGTACTGGACGGTGTCATGTCAATCGTCACGGTAGTGATGCTTTTCATCTATAACGCGCAACTGGCGTGGCTGGTCATTGGACTTTTTCTCGCCTATGCACTGCTACGTTTCATGGCTTACGATCCGGTTCGCCGCGCCAATGAAGAACAAATCATCAGCTCGGCCCGTACCCAGTCGTCTCTGCTTGAAACGCTGCGCGGGATCCAGGCGGTTAAAACCAATAATAAACATGTGCCCCGCCTCTCGGCATACATGAACTTTCTGGTGGATACCACTAATAAAGGCATCGTGATACAGAAGCTCAATATCCTGTTCGGTTCGGCTCAGGGACTGCTAACCTCAGTGGGCCGTGTAGTTCTGGTCTGGCTTGCTGCGCTGCAGGTTCTGGATGGCAACTTCTCTGCCGGTATGCTGACCGCCTTTATCAGCTTTTCCGATCAATTCATGAGTCGTGGTTCAGGTTTGATCAATGCCATCATCGATTTTCGTATGCTGAGAATGCATGGTGAACGCCTGGCCGATATTGTTCTGTCTGAAACAGAAGCCAGTTCTGAGGGCAATCGAGGTCTGGTTAGTAAAGAAACCGACAAGGAGACAGACGTACCTCAGGATATCAGGCTTATCAATATTCGTTTTCGCTATGCGCCGACTGAACCCTGGGTTGTCGATGGTGCGAATCTGGAGATTAAAGCGGGTGAGAGCCTTGCCATCGTGGGGCCATCCGGCCAGGGCAAAACTACGATGGCCAAAATTATTCTTGGCCTGCTACAGCCGGAAGAAGGCACCATCACCGTGGGTGGCATGGACATCACTCAGACCGGACTTGAACATCACCGTAATCGTATTGGCTGCGTAATGCAGGATGACATTCTCTTTTCAGGTTCAATCAGCGAGAACATCAGCTTCTTTGATAACGAGCCCGATCACGCAAAAATTACCCGCGTGGCCCGTCTGGCTCAGATTCATGGCGATATTATGAAAATGCCGATGAATTATCAAAGCCTGGTAGGTGATATGGGCTCGTTTTTATCGGGTGGCCAGTTACAACGTATCCTGCTGGCGCGCGCACTTTATCGTGAACCTAAAATCCTGGTACTGGATGAGGCCACCAGTCATCTGGATATTTATAACGAAGCGCAGATCAACAATGCAATTAAACAGATGAAGATCACCAGAATCATCATTGCACACCGTCCGGAAACTATCCGAAGTGCCGATAAAATCGTCCTGTTAAATAACGGTACGCTCAGCGAAGTCACGGCAGAGCAGTTATTTGGGCAGACAAAAAACCATAATGAAACGGAGATTACCCATGGATAAGACTATTTGCCGCTTCACTGAAGGCACAATTACCTTGCCGGAAGGCTACTGCGAGCGAACACTGAATACGCTGGCTGATACACGATCTGTTCTGCCACCAATCACTATTTCCCGTGATAAGTTAGGCGATCATAACAACCCGGAAGAGTATATCCTTAGCCAGCTCGCTATCCTGCAAAAACAGATGAAAGACTGGCAACAGGAAGCCCATCAGCCAGTGGTTTTGGGGGATAACCTGACTACGGGAATCATGATCAGTTATGACTTCCTGCGACCAGATAATCTTCGTCTTTATCAGAAACAAGCTTTATTCACGCTTAATATGGAAGATATATTGATTTTCTCTCTGTCGAAAGCGAGTCCCATAACCTCTACCGATATGCAGCTTTTCTCAGATACCCTGAAAAGCTTCCGTACCTGGTAATCTGCAGTGTACAGATAAAATAATCCGGAAGAGCATGTGCTCTTCCGGATTGCGTTTCAGCTTTCAGTCGATGCGTTCAGTAACGCTGACAGGTGAAGAGATAGGAGAGCGGCCCGCCAACCAGATAAGCCTTTTTATCGACCCTGATGATATCAAGCTGAAGATAACCAGGATCGAGAGTGATCTCAGCCAGCAGCAGATTAAACACGGCATCCGGCGTTGTATCATTAGTCGAAGTAATAATTTCTCTTATTTTGTAGCGGTAAGTGTCACTATCAATTTTATTACCGGCACTGAGCGCAATACGTCGATTAACCGTTGTTACTTCATCACCAAAAGTTATCTGCCCATTCAGTAATAAATATCCCGAATCTGAATTAATAAAACGTAAATCCTGGGAAACAGCAAACTCAATTTTTTTATTATCGTTGCGACTAAGATCGTAGCGGCTAAATGCTGAGCAGCGGAAAGGCAGCTCGTTTGTCCGGAGTTTAAAATAGTTAATGCCTGCAAAGATCCCCAGCAACAGCATAGCCAGCGTTAACGTCAGCGTAAGAGTGGCTTTTCGTTTCAAAACATTCTCCAGTCAAGATAGTAGAAGTTTTCGCAGGAAACGATATGACCACTGCTGTTCAGGTTACATGTGGAAAGAATGGTCCGGCCATAATCTTTAGTTGTGAATGCCGTGTTTTTATCGAAATAGATGCGCCGACCTGGTACACAGGATTGATTATTCTCTTTAAGCATTTCAAGAATTTGTTTATCCAGTGACTTTTGTTCGAACACATCTAATCCCGGAATAATAACCGCTTCGCAACCGCCTTCCAGTTTGATGTTACTCATAGAAGCACTCTTTTCAGCAGGCTGACGTACAGTGAAGTACCATAAAGCACTTCCAAGCAGCACCAGCATGATTAGGGCGAACAAGAGCTGTCCGAGATTCAGAGCCGATTTTTCAACAACATGCTCTGCGATAACAGGATTGGGTAGCATGGGCTGACTATCTGCGACAGATACCACCTGCTCCGCTGACATTTCATCAGCCTGAACCTGCGTCTCAACAAAAGCCGGAGAGGATTCGCGTTCTATTTTGATTTCAGTATTAAGTCGGATGCCAATTTTCGGAATGGTGATGATCAGGTTTTCACAGCCATACGCTGCAAGCGCTCTGCGCAGAATGCTCAGATACTGATTCAGATTGCTGTTTGATCCGCGCAGACCATATTTATCCCATACTTCGGTCAACAGGGTATCGCGCGACAGTATCTCACCTTCAGAATTCAGTAACTGTTCAAACAGCCGACCCGATGAAATACTCAGGCTCAGCGTTTCCTGAGTGGGAAGATGGCTTAGCGTACAGTCATCTGAATTGTAACTAATCTGATCATCGATAATGTAAATCATTAAGAAATCACTGAATTTGCGCTCATTTCCGACAGTATAATTCAGCTTATTTAAAGAAGCACTAAAGAGACCTGATAACCGGCCTTAAAGGCAAACTCCCCGGAAGAATGCAGGCTTCAGACTCACATTAATACTAATCAGTTAAGACAATATTAGCCTCAACCTCGCCAGCCTGGAACCTGTGCGGGTTAAGTGCGGTCAACCCTCTTAATTTGTTGTGAACCATAGATTTTAATCGCATCACGGCCTAAAATGTGACCATCCCTAACAGTGGTCACTGAATTTTTTAACCCACCTTTAATCTGCCAGGTTCTGACAATGACTCAATCCGTAACAGAAAATGGCACACGAGGCCCGCTCGGGCACAATGTGCGTGACCAGATTGTCGATGCTGCCATGCAGCACTTCGCGCATTATGGTTACGAAAAAACCACCGTCTCCGATCTCGCCCGTGCTATCGGCTTTTCAAAAGCGTATATCTACAAATTTTTTGAATCAAAACAGGCGATTGGTGAAGTGATCTGCTCTACCCGGCTGGCGATGATTATGCAGCACGTCGAAGCCGCGATCGCCGATGCGCCTGGAGCCTCGGAACAACTGCGGCGACTGTTCCGCACGCTTTCCGTCACAGGCACTGAACTCTTTTTTCACGAACGTAAACTGTATGACATTGCTGCCGTCGCGTCGCGTGACCGATGGCCGTCAGCAATGGCACACGAAGTGCGACTAATGAACCTGATCCAGCAGATCCTGCGACGGGGTCGTGAATCCGGTGAGTTTGAACGTAAAACCCCGGCAGACGAAGCGGCGGAGGCAATCTATCGGGTGATCAAACCCTATGCCAGTCCGGTACTGCTGCAATACAGCCTTGATGACGCTGAAGAAGCCTCTGCCCAACTGGCAGCGCTGGTCTTACGTAGCCTTGCGCCCTGAGCATTGCGCACGCTGTGACTATTGACTTATTTAGTCACAAGATCAACGATAGGACTCTGTCTGGTTATCGCTCAGGATTCTGATGCTGATAAGCTTATCTCTGTCTGCTGTATTACATCCCTGCGTTCATCTATCGCACCACCCTACGCAGCGTCTCACTCTTCGCGCTTCAGGCGTATATCCATCGTCTGCGGCAGCATTTCAATCACTGTCCGGACTTTCTACGGGAGTAATCCAATGAGTCACTTAGCCTCATCACAACGCATTGTCATTACCGGCGCGGGCATCGTCTCGCCACTGGGTTGTGGCGTTGAAACCGTCTGGCGGCGATTAACGGCAGGGGAATCAGGTATACGTACCTTGCCCGATACGCTTACTGCTGGCACCGGTATTTCAGTAGGTGGCAGCGTGCCGGGCATCGATGAAGATCCGCTGGCAGGTTACGACCCGGAGGCGTTCATCGCGCCGAAAGAGCGTAAAAAGATGTCGCGCTTTATCGAATTCGCGCTGCTGGCAGCAGAAGAAGCGCTGAATCAGGCGGGCTGGCATCCTGAAGATGAGGCGGCGCGTGAACGTACCGCGACGATTATTGCTTCAGGCGTCGGCGGCTTTGGTGCGATTGCCGACGCGGTGCGCACTACCGACGCGCGCGGTCCGCGCAGGCTCTCACCTTTTACAGCGCCTTCGTTTCTGGCCAACATGGCCGCCGGTCATGTCTCGATCAAACACCGTTTCACCGGTCCGCTGGGCGCGCCCGTTACTGCCTGTGCGGCGGGGGTTCAGGCGATTGGTGATGCAGCCAGGCTGATCAGAAGCGGTGAAGCGGACATTGCTATTTGCGGCGGCTCAGAAGCGGCGCTGGATCGCGTCACGCTGGGCTGTTTCGCGGCTGCACGTGCGCTATCTGTGGGCTATGAAGATCAGCCGCACCATGCCTCACGTCCGTTTGATCGTGACAGAAACGGCTTTGTGATGGCCGAAGGTGCAGGCCTGCTGGTGATTGAGTCACTGGCCCATGCCGAAGCACGCGGCGCGACACCGCTGGCGGAGATTGTCGGCTATGGCACCAGCGCCGATGCATACCACTTAACCGCGGGTCCGGAGGATGGCAGCGGGGCTGCGAGGGCGATGAGAACCGCCCTGCGCCAGGCGGGCATCAGCCCGGAGGACGTCCAGCATATCAACGCGCATGCAACCTCAACGCAGGTTGGCGATCACGGCGAGCTGGCGGCTATTCGCGCAGTGTTTGGCGATGATTCACCGGTCGCGATCGCCTCAACCAAATCCGCCACCGGCCATCTGCTGGGTGCGGCAGGCGGCATTGAGGCGATATTCACCCTGATGGCGCTGCGCCAGCAGCTTATTCCGCCGACGCTGAACCTCCATCATCCTGATGAAGCCGCAGGCAATCTGGACCTGGTGGCACTCAATGCACGTCCCACCGCGCTAACTTATGCCATGTCGAACGGATTTGGTTTTGGTGGCGTCAACGCCAGTCTCCTGCTGCGTACGTGGCAATGACTGCAGAGTGACAATTAAGCCCGCGCTGCCAGACACCCTCTCAGCGCGGGTAATACATCAGACGTTCTGAAAAAGCGTACACAGCTATTCCCAGTGTCCTGTGTTTATCAAAACACCCTCTGTACACCACTCACTTTATAAATCTGTACCTTTCCTGACAAAATTGCCGTTGCCTGGCCGTCAGCCCTTTTCTTTCAGCACTACAATTAATCGGATGAAAACAACTTCAGAGAACGTTGATGAAAATTGCAGCCTTCGATATTGGTGGTACCTCTTTAAAAATGGGTGTGATTGACGATCAGGGAAATATTCTGACCAGCGATAGTGCTGATATTTCCCATAACGCACGCGATAAAATACTTGATGAGATCCTGGCCTGGCTGGAGAAAAATCCCGGTTGTGCGGGTATTGCCGTCAGCACACCTGGGTATATTGATACAGACGCCGGTTATATTGCCATGGGCGGCACCATACGTGACTTTGACGAGTTTCATCTGAGCCAGTGGCTGACAGAAAAAACGTCTCTGCCTGCTACCGTCGAAAACGATGCACACTGTGCGCTGCTGGCGGAAAAGTGGCTGGGGAAAGCAAAAAAGCTCAACGATTTCCTGATGCTGACAATAGGCACCGGGTTAGGCGGAGCGGCCTTTTGCAATGGCGCCCTGATTCGGGGTGGACGCAACCGGGCTGGCGAGTTTGGTTGCCTGCTGACTTCGCGCCCCACCAGCAGTAATATTGAACGCCACACCATGAGCCAGAGCTGTACCATGACGGCTCTTCGGGAGA
The DNA here is from genome assembly GCF_024158165.1 of Pantoea sp. B550. Taxonomy (NCBI): domain Bacteria; kingdom Pseudomonadati; phylum Pseudomonadota; class Gammaproteobacteria; order Enterobacterales; family Erwiniaceae; genus Pantoea; species Pantoea sp. B550. The sequence continues at coordinate 134,115 of NZ_JAMYXI010000002.1, read as the reverse complement.
ATTACAGCCAGCTCATCGAAAAATCTTCCGACGACGTCACGGGTAAAGATGTCTTTGACGCATACGATCGCAAAGAAGAAGCCGCGCAGCAGGTGGTGAATAAATTCTACCAGGATCTTGCAGCCTGCTTATATAACCTGTTCAGCGTATTCGACCCGCAGATGGTATTTATCGGCGGGGGAATTACTGAGCGCGAACCTTTCCTCGAGGAACTGGCAGAGCAGCTGGCAAAATATGATCCTGATATCCGCATAAATGCCGCGACCTACGGCAACGACTCCGGCATGCTGGGCGCAACCTGGAATTTCCTGCAGCGCCAGCCAGAAGAAAATGGCTTGTAGTTCAGGGCTTATGCAGGTTACTCCTTTCTGATAATTATGATGATTTATCTGGTGCGGTATTTAAAACGATAACCCGGTCATGACCGGGTTTACTCTTGTTTATATTAGTGTCGTATTTGCGCCAGATCGTCTGACGTCAGGCCAGTCATTTCTAAGACAGTTTTACGATCAAGGCCGTTTTGTAGCATAGTGCGCGCAATTTTCAGGGTAGCTTCACGCTGTCCTTCAGTACGACCTTTCTCAATACCACGCCGCTCACCAAGCTCGATACCTTCTGCGCGCCCTTTTTCGATCCCTTTTTGTTCAAGCTGCTGTGCGATGGTCATCAGTGCGTCTCCGTGTTGTGGCACCCGCTGTGCCAGTTCGCGAAGAAAGCTTCGTAGTCAGCTGACTCACCAGCCTGCAGTAAATAGTGTATCAGCGTCATCACCTGGGGTGAAGAAAGATAATCGGCCATGAGTAGCGTGACCAGATGGTCAGTCAGGCTTGCAATGTCGCGTTGATGAATATGTTTCTGTAAAAGCGTCAGGGCGGCCATACTGCGATGAGTCATGATCTCGTCATCCGGGATGACCGTAATGTCCACCAGCGGGAAGGCGCCTCTATAAAGACTTTCCGCCACTACCGGATCATCAAATTCGTCGAACCAGCGGGTCGACCACGGATAGGGAGTGCGCTTACCGGTATAGAACAATACAGGTATGACTAAAGGCAGCTTTTTATGGCCAGCTTCAAGGTGGCGCTGCATAGCAGCTACCGCATAACGTATCAGGCGGAATGCCATATGCCTGTCAGGGGTGGATGGGTGTTCAATCAGAACATGAATATATCCGTCACCGGTTGAGGTTCTGAGGCTATACAAAACGTCACCGAAGTATTGATGCAAATCGTCTTCAACAAATGATCCGGACTCAAGCTTCAGTTTGGTGAGATCGCAGATTTTAAGCAATTTCTCCGGAAGGTGGATCTGCATAAAATCTCTGGCAACATCCGGATGCGTAAGAAACTGTCGAAAAGTAGCATCATGAGGTGTAGCACTATTTTTATTTTTCATCAGTTCAGCCCCTGTAAATTCCATGCACTGCTTCCACAGCGAAGAGGCTATCTTAATGGATCAGATTTTAATTTATAATATTTAAATCTTGCTCAAGTTATATAGATCAACCACACCCATGCTCTTTTAAAAAATTTATTAGCAAGATGAATTACGAGGCAATCTAAATTAATCACCTTGATCAGTTTATATAGCGATAATTAAAAAATCCGGATGTACCCGAAACTTCTTACGCTGACCATTAATGTCTGAACAGCTTTACGAAAAGTTAATTTTCTATTTAAGTCACGGCATAACCAGCCCGATCACGCTGTTTATACCGCCCGCTCCCTATCCCCGTCCCGGCGCATCCAACAGGCTAAGCGCCACGCCTGTCAGGGTATAGACCACTACATACAATAGAATCAGTGCCGCAAGCAAAAGACGGTGGCTGCGCATCTCACTTTTCTTCATGGTGCCATTCAGAAGGTGTAGCTCAATGCCAGGGTGGCCGATGCGCCGTTGTGCCGTGCAACAATGGGGCTATCTGAAGCATGCTTATCCAGCCAGCTGTAGTCACCGATCACGCTGGCGGCCCAGGCAGGCGTGAACTGATGACTCCAGGTCAGGCTGGTGTCGGTGCCATAAAATCCCCCCGCGGCGTCGTAGCGTTCAAACCCGCTACGTGCACTCTGCCTACTGCTCACGCCATACCAGGTATTCATATAACGCGCATCGCCAGCCAGACCTGCCACCTGCAGTGCCACCGTATCCTCCTGGGTCTGCCAGGGGATCAGGGTTACAGACGTCCGGTATTGCACGCCCTGACTATCACTTAATGGCAGCGTCGCTTTGCCCTCCAGCACCAACCACGGCGTTACCGACCATCCCAGCGCCAGCGCGGTGTTCATTGTTGCGTCGATATTCCCCATGCCCCTGAGCCGGTCATCACCGTCGCGCCACGATGAATTACGGTCAGAGCGACCCAGCCCGTAGCCCAGCGTATGTTCCAGATAAAGGCCGTTATCCGCCTGCAGATCGTAGCCAATGCCTTTCTGTGAGTCTAAAAAGAAGGCGCCATCGCGCGCCTGGATCACCGGCATCAGCTGCCAGTGCTGCTTATCGGCGCCGCTATAGCGTGGTGCATTGATACCTGCGATGCCCAGCGTGGCGCTTGGGGGCGGCGTAGTCTCATCAGCCATGGCAGTCGCGGCACAGAATCCTAGCGAAAAACAGACCATGTGCAGCGTTATTTTTCCGGTTATCATCACGTTTCCTCATTATCACATCAGGTGCGGAGCTGAGGGGTTCAGAGCCGCGTCAATAGCCGGAGTATGCGGGGCGAGTGTCAATTAACGACCAGGGATTTATGAAGAAACAGTCAAGGTGATCCGAAAATGCAGTCAAAACGTGTACTGATTATTGAAGATGATGCTGATGCGGCGGGTGTACTCGAGGCCTACCTGAAACGTGAAAATTATGAGGTCATGATTGCCGGTGACGGACCCGGCGGGCTGGAAACTGCAGGACGCTGGCAGCCCGATCTGATCCTGCTGGATATTATGCTGCCCGGCATGAACGGCACCGAAGTGCTGGCCGCGCTGCGGCGGCGTGACGATACCCCGGTAATCATGGTGACGGCGATGGGTGACGCGCCGGACCGTATCGGTGCCCTGCGCTATGGCGCAGATGACTACGTGGTCAAACCCTATCATCCGGGCGAAGTGGTGGCGCGCGTTCAGGCCGTGCTGCGCCGCAGCCAGAGTCATGCGCCCGCCGCAGAATCGCTACGTTGGGCGGGTTTGGTGGTTGATCCGCTGGCACTCACCGCCGTGGTAGAGTGTGACAGTGATGCACCGCGCCGCCTCGATCTGACGCCCACCGAATTTTCCCTGCTGGTCACCCTGATGCGTGCGCAGACGCGGCCTTTTACCCGCCTGTTTCTGCTGGAGCATTGTCTGCCGGAAAGCGATGCACTGGAGCGTGTAGTCGATACCCACGTCTATAACCTGCGCCGTAAACTGGAGGCTGCAGGCATCTCAGACGTCTTACCGGCGGTTCGCAGCGTCGGTTACCGGTTCAGACAGCCATGAAGAACAATACGCATACCTCACTGTGGCGCTGGATCTGCATCCGGGTGCTGTTTCTGGCCATCGGCAGCGTGATCCTGATCGCCGCCTGTATGTGGCTGCGCTTTGCGGTGCAGGCGTTCTGGGTCTACTACCGGATGCCGCCCGCGCTGCTTGATGAGTTCACACAGCTACGCCATCATCCCGCCAGCGATCCGGCGCGCTTTCATCAGATTGTCGATCAGTGGTGGGGGATCAACTTTTCCGATCCCTCGCTGGCATCATCTGACTGGCTGATCGTGCTGGTCCTGGTGGTGGTCACCATCCCGTTTATGGTGATGATGGCGCTGCGTTTCGCCCGTCCGCTATCGGCGCAGTTCAGCCAGCTGGCGACGGCGGCGCGTGCGGTGTCGAAAGGCGAATTTGGCCGGACGGCGGCGGTAGTGAAAGAAGCGCCGCAGGAACTGGTGCGATTTACCGAAGATTTTAACCAGATGACGCAGCAGCTGGCGCGTTACGAGCGAGAGCTACGCACCTCGCATGTGGCGATGGCACACGAACTTCGCTCGCCACTGACGGCGGCGATCGGCCGCCTGCAGGGCATTCTGGATGGCGTCTTCCCTGCCGAGCCGCAGCAGCTGGCAATGATCATGAAGCAACTGACACAGCTCAGCCGCCTCACAGACGAACTGCATCTCTTGTCGCTGGCGGATGCCGGGCAGCTTACTCTCAACCGCGAGTGGTTTAATCTCAGCGAGTTACTACGCGAGCGCTCCGGCTGGCTTCTGCCGCAGGCAGAACAGGCGGGGATTGCCATCAGCGTGACATCACCCAACGATCTGCGGCTGTATGCCGATACCTTCCGGCTGGGCCAGGTGGTGACCATCATTTGTGAAAATGCGCTGCGCTATGCTGCCGACGGTGGCGCGTTGCTGATCACCGCCAGCCAGAACGATAAGGCGATCATAATGACCTTCCGCGATTATGGTCAGGGTGTGGAGCCGGACTTCCTGCCGCAATTGTTTGACCGCTTTACCCGTGCTGACTCTTCACGCGCCCGCCACTCCGGCGGCAGCGGTCTGGGACTGTCAATCGCCAAAGCGATCGTCGAGGCGCACGGCGGATCGCTTTACGCCACGCTACCCGCCGACGGCGGTCTGTTGATCGGGATAACGCTGCCGGCGAGATAAATTGTTCTGGCTTGACCATTTCTTGATGGTTCATGGAACATTTCTGGACACAGGCCGGGTTCAATGAGCACAACTCATTAAAGGAACCCGGTTATGACAGACTTCTTATCGGATGCTGCCCGCCAGGTGTGGCGTCATCTCTTCAGTGTTCACATCTTCGCGCCAATCGTGTTCGTGCTGCTCGGCGTATTCATCATGACCGGCTGCCGGGACAACAATGTTGCCCCGCCAGCCGCCCCGCGCCGCCCGGTCAAAACGATGATCGCCCCGCCGCTCAGCAGTGACGCGTCACGCGTGCTGACTGGCGAAATCCGCGCTCATGAAGAGGTCGCGCTGGCCTTCAGGCTGGATGGCCGGGTGGTGAATCGCGCGGTTGAGCTGGGCGATCGCGTCAGCGCCGGGCAATCGCTGGCCGCGCTGGAAAACGATCAGCCTCGTAATCAGCTGAGCAGCGCGCGGGCCGATCTCGACAGCGCCCGCGCCGCCGAACGGGTCGCCGCGCTTAACCTGCATCGGATGCGGCTGCTGATGCCCGGTGGGGCCATTGCCCGCAGCCAGCTGGACAGTGCCCTGGCGGACTGGCAGAGTGCGCAGTCCCGCTGCCTTAGCAGCGAAGCGGCGCTGAAAAATGCCCAGGATAACCTCAGCTGGACTCAGCTGACTGCGCCGGCAGCAGGCCGGATCACCGCCATCACGGTTCAGCCCGGTCAGGTGGTCAGCGCCGGACAGACTGTCATGACGCTGGCAGCCGGTGATGCACGCGATGCCGTGTTTGACCTGACAACACCTGCTCTGTTGCGAGCTGACGACCGGACTGCGCTGAAGGTGACGTTGCTCGCTGACCCGGGCATCCAGGCCAGTGGCACGATACGTGACATCAGCCCGCAGGCCGATTCACAGACCCGTACCTGGCGGCTGCGCATCTCAATGAATCAGCCATCGGAGGCGATGGCTCTGGGAGCCACCGTCACCGTCACGCTTCCCGATGCGCAACCGCCGGTCATCGCCCTGCCCGCCAGCGCCCTGACCCGCTTCGCAGATAAGCCCGCGCTGCTGGTGGTTGATGCGGCGTCACGCCTGCAGCTTCGTCCGGTAGTGCTGGCCCGCTTCAGCGCACAGCAAATCTTTGTCTCTGCCGGGATCCGGCCAGGTGAGCGCGTTGTTACCGCTGGCGTCGGCACCCTGCAGCCCGGTGAAAAAGTGACGCTGGCTCCGGAGGGCTCATGAAAAAAATGACTGGCTTTAACCTCTCCGGCTGGGCGCTGGCGCATCAGCAGCTGGTGATCTTTTTCATGTTGCTGGTGATGGCGGCGGGTGTGCTGAGTTATGAACGCCTGTCACGCAATGAAGACCCAGCGTTTACTATCAAAACCGCCGTAATATCTGCCCAATGGCCCGGCGCTGACGTGAATACCACCGTGCAACTGCTGACTGACGTGCTGGAACAGAAGGTGCAGGAGATCCCGTCGCTGGATGCGGTCGAGAGCGAAACCCGCGCCGGACAAACCGTCATCTATGTCAACCTGCGCGATGACACGCCGCCCTCTCAGGTGGCCGGCATCTGGTATCAGCTGCGTAAAAAGATGCATGACGTTGCCCCTTCACTGCCCCTGGGCGTGCAGGGTCCTGCCGTTAACGACGAGTTTGACGACACCTTTGGCACCATTTATGGCTTCACGGCAGAAGGTTTTACCGCCAGAGAGCTACGCGATCGGGTCGATAACCTGCGTCGCAATCTGGCCAGTCTGCCCGACATCGGTAAAACCAGCCTGTTGGGTGTACAGGAGCAGCAGGTGGTTATCGCCTTTTCCCCGCGCAAGCTGAACGGCATGGGCCTTGATTTACAGCAGGTCAGCGACGCCATTAAAGCCCAGAACGATGTCGTCCCGGCGGGCAGCCTGCGTACCGACCGCGAGAATATTGCGCTTCGGGTCAGCGGCACCCTGACCTCGGTTGAAAGCCTGAAAGCAATTACCCTGCATATCGGTGAGCGTTTTATCCCGCTGAACGATCTGGCGACCATCAGCCTGCAACCTGCTGAACCGCCGACGCCCACCTTTAGGGTCAACGGCGTGCCGGCTATCGGGCTGGCGATCTCCATGGCCGCCAGCGGCAATATGCTCGATTTCGGTAAACAGCTTAACCAGCGCATGCAGACACTGGCCGGACAGTTACCACACGGCATCACCATGACTCGCATAGCCGATCAGTCTTCCGTGGTGAAACAAGCGGTCAGCGGCTTTGTCCGGATACTGGGCGAAGCGGTTGTCATCGTGTTAGCTGTCTCCTTCGTTTCGCTGGGACTCCGTGCCGGTCTGGTCGTGGCGGCGGCTATTCCGCTGGTGCTGGCGATGACCTTTACCGGCATGTTGCTGGCGGGCATCGGGCTGCAGCGCATCTCGCTGGGCGCGCTGATTATTGCGCTCGGGCTGCTGGTGGATGACGCCATGATCACCGTCGAGGCGATGGTGGCGCGACTCGAAGCGGGCGACAGTAAGTGGCAGGCCGCGACGTATGCATTCAAAACCACCGCCTTTCCGATGCTGACCGGTACGCTGGTCATGATCGCCGGTTTTATTCCGGTCGGGTTTGCCGCGTCCAGTGCCGGGGAGTATTGCTACTCACTGTTTGTGGTGATTACCCTGGCGCTGCTCTGCTCGTGGGTGGTTGCGATCATCTTCTCGCCGCTCACCGGCTGCTGGCTGCTGTCAGCGAAGCGCATCAAAACCCACCAGCCGCCGGGCTTAATGACGCGCGGCTATCACGGGCTGCTGGAGGTGATTCTGCGCCACCGGCTGATGACGATTGGCGCGGCGCTGACGGTCCTGCTGGTCAGCCTTTACGCCACCACCTTTATGCAGGGTGAATTTTTCCCGGCGTCAGACCGCCCTGAATTGCTGGTCAGCCTGACGCTGCCCGCCAGCGCGGCCCAGCCGGAAACCACGCGCCGTACTGCACAGCTGGAACAGATGCTGCGCAGCGATCGGGATGTCGCAAACTTCACCAGTTACGTCGGCTCTGGCGCAATACGCTTCTATCTGCCGATGGATGTGCTGCTGGATAATGAAAACATCGCGCAGCTGGTGGTGGTGGCGAAAAGTCTGGCGGTACGCGATCGGCTGCGCAGCAGGCTGGAGAAGAAACTGGCCGCGGATTTCATTGATATCACGACGCGCGTCTCGCCGCTGGAGCTGGGTCCGCCGGTGGGCTGGCCGCTGAAATATCGCATCACCGGCCCGGACAATGCCCGGGTGCGGCAGGCTGCCAGTGATCTGGCAGTGCTGATCGCCCGCTCTCCGCTGACCCGCGAGGTCAATCTCACCGCCGGGGAACCGGAACGGGTCATGACGCTGGCGGTAAACCAGACCGCCGCCCGCGCCGCCGGCCTGTCGTCCGACACCATCGCCTCCGCGCTGAACACCCTGATGTCCGGCAGCGTGGTGACTACCCTGCGCGAGCGCAACCGGCTGATTGATGTGGTGCTGCGCAGCAATAATACGGAACGGCAGAACACGGAGACGCTGGAAGGATTGATGATCACCAACGCCAGCGGACAGAAAATTCCGTTGCGCCAGGTAGCGACCCTGAACTGGGGCGTGGATGATCCGGTGATCTGGCGCCGTCAGCGACTCTCATACATTACCGTGCAGACCGATATTGCACCGGGTCAGCGGGCTGAGCAGGTCTCGCAACAGCTCGCACCTGATGTCGCCGCCCTGCACGCCTCACTGCCAGCCGGGTACGGTATTGAGGAAGGAGGCGTGGCGGCGGAGTCGGACAAAGGCAATGGTTCGGTGTTTGCCCTGCTGCCAGTGACGATCTGCGCCATGCTGGTCCTGCTGATGATTCAGCTGCAACGCTTCTCAGGCATGTTGCTGGCGCTGAGTATGGCCCCGTTTGGCCTGCCCGGCATCGTATCTGCGATGCTGCCGGCTGGCACACCGCTGGGATTTGTGGCGCTGCTGGGGATTATTGCGCTGGCGGGGATCATCATCCGCAACGCGGTGATTATGATCAGTGAAGTGGATGCGAACAGCCGCGCCGGCCTGCCAGATGATGACGCTATCCGGCAGGCCGCGCATCACCGGGCGCGTCCCATCCTGCTGACCGCCTGTGCTGCGATCCTCGGCATGATCCCCATCGCCCATCAGGTTTTCTGGGGGCCGATGGCGCTGGCGATTATTGGCGGTCTGGTCAGCGGCACGCTGGTAACACTCACGGTGCTGCCCGCCGCGTTAAGTCTGCTCATGCAGCGACGTTCAGGTTAAAACTGTCGCATAAAAACGCCCGGCGATCCCGTGCTGAGAGCCGCGGCCTCGCCGGACGCGTTCAGTTCATCACCTCGACCAGAATCAGCGGGCACTTTCTGACTTTGCAGGCCTGACTGTAGGCCAGTGAGCAGACCGAACAGAGGTCGCGCACGTCAGACTGGTACTCATACTCCATGAAATAGCGGAACTGGCCGCCCGCCGAATCTGTTCTCCAGAATCGCTGCGGCTCCAGAATTTCATCCAGTTGCCTGAATGTCAGGGCTGACGGGTTGTGATACCCGACTCTTACGCGGTATGTAGTCATGCACCGATTATTCGCATCCCGGCCATGGGCCGCCAGTTGGTTATTGTTTTCAGTTCAATAGCTGGCGCTTATCAACCCGCTTCGCCTGGTGTCGCAGGCGGTTCGGCCAGCAGCGCCAGCAGATGCAGCACCGCTTTTGATGGATGATGCCGACGCCAGGCAAAGGCAACATCAGTAAACAGCGTGTTGTTTTCGATATCGCAGAAGCTGACCTCCGGGTTATCGACGCAGCGCAGCGACTCTGGCACCAGCGCAATCCCGCAGCCTGCCGCCACCATACCCAGCGATGTGGTGATCTGTGGCGCCTGCTGAAAAGTGTGACGGGAAAAGCCGGCCCGCAGGCAGGCCGTGACAATCAACTCATACAGGCTAGGCGAAACGTCGCGCGGGAAGATTATCAGGGTTTCATCCGCCAGCGCGGACAACGCGACTGTTGGCGTACCGCTTAGAGGATGGCAGCGCGGCAGTGCTATCAGCATCTTCTCGGTGGAGATCACGCGCAGATTAAACGCTTTGCTGCTTTCGCACGGCAGCCGGATAAAGGCAGCATCCAGTAACCCCTCCTGCAGATCCTGCATCAGCAACGACATGTTCTCTTCACGCGTCAGCAGCTCCATCGCCGGATAGCGTTCCGTAAACTGCCGGATAAGGGTGAAGATGCGCGGATTAAACGCCACCGAGCTGGCAAACCCCAGCGACAGCTGACCGCTGATCCCGCGGGCAATACCTCGCGCGTTCTCCAGCGCCTGATCGGCCAGTTGGACAATTTGCTGCGCATCCGCCAGAAACGCTTCTCCCGCTTCAGTAAGTTCCACTCCGCGCGTCAGCCGTTTCAGCAGCGGTGTGCCAATCTCCTGCTCCAGCCGCAGTATCTGCTGGCTCAGGGGTGGCTGAGAAATCCCCAGCATTTCAGCGGCTCGGGTGAAGTGAAGCGTCTCGGCTACGGCAACAAAATAACGCAGGTGGCGCAGTTCCATATCAAAAACGTCTCAAAGTTAACAGGTTTCGCTATTGGACCCACCGACTGAATCGGTTCACCATTAGGTTAACACGGCTTAACGGTTAATCGATGAGGCATGAAATGAGCAATTGTGTAACTGATTGTTCCTGTGAGGATCAACTAAAACATACTGTCTTAACGCTTTCTCAGGATGCACCAGAAAGCGTTATCTATCAGACCTCTTTAATGAGTGCGCTGCTGAGCGGCGTCTACGACGGCAACGTCCGCATCGCTGACCTGATGCGTAAAGGGGATTTCGGCCTGGGCACGTTCAACCGGCTGGATGGCGAGATGATTGCGTTCGACAGCAAGGTTTATCAGCTGCACTCAGATGGCAGTGCGCATCCGGCCGACCCGGCACAGAAAACTCCGTTTGCGGTGATGACCTTCTTCAGGCCGCAGCACCAGTTTGAGTTTGACCGACCCATGTCGCGCGAGGCGATCCATCGGGTGATCGACAGCGAAATCACCTCCGATAACCAGTTCTGCGCGCTGCGCATCAGCGGTCGTTTCAGCCACGTCGACACCCGCACCGTGCCGTGCCAGTGCCGCCCGTATCGCTCCATGCCGGAAGTGCTGGGCGATCAGCCGACCTTTGCCTTCAGCCAGCGCGCGGGCGAGCTGATTGGCTTCCGCACGCCGCAGTATATGCAGGGCATTAACGTAGCGGGCTATCACGAACACTTTATTACCGACGACCGCGAAGGCGGCGGCCACATTCTCGATTACGCGCTGGAACAGGGCACCCTGACCTTTGGTGCCATCAGCAAGCTGGTCGTGGATCTGCCGCAGGACAGTGACTTTCTCAATGCCGACCTGAACCCCGCCAATCTTGACGCCGCGATCCGTGCGGTAGAAAGCTAATCAGAGGAATGACGATGAAAACTCCAACCGATACGACTCTCTGGACCTGCGGCGCTGACCTGGTGGTCGCGCAGCTTGAGGCGCAGGGCGTACAGCACGTCTTTGGCATCCCTGGCGCAAAGATCGATAAGGTTTTTGACTCCCTGCTGGATTCCTCCATTCAGACCATCCCGGTTCGTCATGAAGCCAACGCCGCGTTTATGGCCGCCGCAGTAGGCCGCCTGACAGGCAATGCCGGTGTGGCACTGGTCACCTCCGGACCGGGTTGCTCCAACCTGATTACCGGCATGGCCACCGCCACCAGCGAAGGCGATCCGGTCGTCGCCATCGGCGGCCAGGTGAAACGCTCGGACAGCGCCAAGCAGGTTCACCAGAGCATGGATACGGTGTCCATGTTTCGCCCGATCACCAAATATGCGGTTGAGGTGACCGATCCCTCTGCGCTCTCTGAATGCCTGTCGAATGCATTTCGTCACGCCGAGCATGGCCGGGGCGGAGGCGCCTTTATCAGCCTGCCGCAGGATATTGTCGACCAGCCGGTGACCGGCAAAGCACTGAGCAGCAAAGGCCGCCCGGTACTGGGCGCCGCGCCTGACTCAATGATCGACGCCGTCAGCGAGGCCATCGCCGGGGCGAAAAATCCGGTCATCCTGCTGGGATTAATGGCGAGCCAGACAGAGAACAGCGAAGCGATTCATGAGCTGCTGACGCGAAGTCACATTCCGGTCACCAGCACCTATCAGGCGGCGGGCGCGATCAGACAGGATCACTTCTCACGCTTTGCCGGTCGCGTCGGACTGTTTAACAACCAGGCGGGTGACCGGCTGCTGCAACAGGCTGACCTGATCATCACCATCGGTTACAGCCCGGTAGAATACGAACCGGCGATGTGGAACAGCGGTAACGCCACCCTGATTCACATCGACGTGATTCCGGCAGAGACCGACAACCGCTACCTGCCGGACGCCGAGCTGGTGGGCGATATCGCCGCCACCGTGCGTAAACTGGCAGCACGCATTACCGCGCCGCTGCAGCTGACAGCAGAAGCCGCCAGCATTCTTGAAGATCGTCAGCAGCAGCGCAAACTGCTGGCGATGCAGGGTGCCAGCCTCAATCAATTTGCCCTGCATCCGCTGCGTATCGTGCGCGCCATGCAGGACATCATTAACAGCGACGTCAGCCTCACCGTCGATATGGGCAGCTTCCACATCTGGATCGCCCGTTATCTCTACAGCTTCCGTGCCCGCCAGATCATGATCTCCAACGGTCAGCAGACCATGGGCGTAGCGCTGCCGTGGGCGATTGGTGCCTGGCTGGTCGATCCGCAGCGCAAAGTGGTATCGGTTTCAGGGGATGGTGGCTTCCTGCAGTCCAGCATGGAGCTGGAGACTGCCGTCCGGTTAAAAGCCAATATCCTGCACATCGTCTGGGTAGATAACGCCTACAACATGGTGGCAATGCAGGAAGAGAAAAAATATCACCGCGTCTCCGGTGTCAATTTTGGCCCGGTCGATTTCAAAGCCTACGCCGAAGCGTTTGGCGCTGCGGGCTTTGCGGTGACCAGCGCAGCAGAACTGGAGCCGACGCTGCGTAAAGCGATGGATGTTCAGGGTCCTGCCGTGGTGGCTGTGCCGGTCGATTACGCCGACAACCCGCTGCTGATGGGTCAGCTGCATCTGAGCCAGCTTCTTTAATCTCGTAAAAAGGAAATCAGGATGAAAAACAGAGTGGCATTTGTAACCGGCGCAGGCCAGGGCATTGGTGAAGCGATCGCCCTGCGTCTGGCAAAAGATGGGTTGGCGGTGGCCGTAGCCGATTTCAATCAGGAGACTGCCCGCCTGGTTGCGGAGAAGATCAATCAGCAGGGCGGTAAAGCGATTGCGCTGAAAGTGGATGTCTCGCAGCGCGATCAGGTGATGGACGCTGTTGAAGAGGCGCGTCGCACACTGGGCGGTTTTGACGTCATCGTCAATAACGCTGGTATTGCGCCCTCGACGCCGATTGCTGAGATCACCGAAGCGGTGGTCGACAAGGTCTACAACGTCAATGTCAAAGGGGTGATCTGGGGCATGCAGGCCGCCATCAAGGCGTTTGCGGCTGAAGGTCACGGCGGCAAAATCATCAACGCCTGTTCGCAGGCGGGTCACGTCGGCAATCCAGAGCTGGCGGTCTACAGCTCCAGTAAGTTTGCCGTGCGTGGCCTGACACAGACCGCCGCGCGCGATCTGGCACCCGCCGGTATCACGGTCAACGCCTTCTGCCCGGGCATTGTCCGAACACCGATGTGGGAAGAGATCGACCGGCAAATCTCTGAAGCCGCCGGAAAACCCGCCGGTTACGGCACCGAAGAATTTGCAAAACGTATTACGCTGGGACGGCTTTCCGAGCCGGAGGATGTGGCCGCCTGCGTTGCTTACCTCGCCAGTCCCGACTCCGATTATATGACCGGTCAGTCGCTGTTGATTGACGGCGGCATGGTGTTTAACTAATCTCCCCTCGCCTGCTGCGTCTCTGCGTAGCAGGCTTCTTTCCTGACCTGGCGAACCGTTAATTTATTTTATCTGAAAAGCAATTACCCATCAGCCAGTTGCCTTCCTGTCCCCGTCTTTGCGTAGTTATTGTCGCCGCAGAGATTAAAGCTGCTTATCACCCTGCCGATAAAACAGAGACTCCTCTCCCTGTTCGAAGCGACCATGTTAACGATCAACCATAACGAAACCGCCGCCATTACGAACAAATTACGGTACGGTATTGACTCCGTTCTGGGACGAACGGTTGAACGGCTATCATCAGGGATGCGGATTAACAGTGCTAAAGACGATGCGGCAGGTCAGGCGATTGCCAACCGTATGACGGCCAATGTCAACGCCGACGCGGTAGTGGCACGCGGCCTTAATGACGCCATCAGCTATTCCCAGACCGCCAGTGGCGGCCTGGGCACTATCGTCGATCTGCTGATTCAGGCGCGTACGCTGTCGGTCCAGGCCGCTAACGGTACGCTGTCGGACGCGGATCGGCAGAGCGTCAACAACCAGTATCAGCAGATAATGGCTGGCATCAACGACGTTGCCGATCACACCGAAATTTTTGGGCGTTATCCGCTGGCAACCGATAATCCCGATCTGCCGCCTGCGAAACTGGGTAACGTTGACCCTATCAACGTAAAATTCCCGATCCCGGGCAAGAGTTACTCATTTACCTCGGGTGTGATCCCACTGGCCTATATCCCGGCAGGAGCAACGTCGATAAGCATTACGATTGACTCGCTGGGTCAGGATGACGATCTCCAGCTGTTTACCCGTGACGGCAAGCATCTGGCCGGTACGCCGCTGGACGGCAGTGCGCCTGATTACACCTGGGTCAGTAAAGGCATTACAGATCCGACAACGGCACAATCCCGCCTGCTGACCAGCAATAATGGTTTCTCCACTGGCGCGACCTATGACAGCGCACAGCTGCTGGAAGGCGGCACGAGCTGGGCGCTGGCGGGCAGTAACAGCAGCAGCTACAACGGGATGAACATCACCTACAGCGGTGACGGCGACCGTTATGAAGATGTCGCCAGCGGCGATTTCAACAACGGCACCAATACCGGCACCCGGCTGGAGCGCATCTCGCTGGACACCGTCAGCGAAGATTTGATTGTGGTGGTGGTCGGCAACGGCTCCTTCACCGGTAGTCTGACCTGGGGAAACCTTCCGGAACCTAAAGGCGTGCCTGCAACGCCGCCACATGAGAGTCGTCCTCTCGAAGTGATCACCAGCGCCGACTATGGTCAGCCGATCCAGTCGGATAGCATTCCCGCTACGCCGTCAGATACCAAAACGCTGGGACTGAACAACACTACCCTGCTGACCAGTGGCGACATCGCCACCACCATGAAGGCGCTGGATAAAGCGCTGGAGAAGATCAGCGGCTATCAGTCGCTCTACGGTGCAAAAATAAACCGTTACGAATCCAATCGTAACGTGTTGTCACAGCAGGGCGTGGATACTTCAGCGGCTCGCAGCCGCATTCAGGATGCAGACTATGCTGAAGAAGCGAGTCAGCTGGCGCGCAGCCAGATTATTCAGCAGGGACAGACAGCCGTCAATAAGATGGCCAATAAAACCCCTGAGATGATTATTCAGCTGTTAGGCAGCCAATAACGTTAACCGGCTGAGCATCATGGCTCAGCCGGTTACCCTGTTTCTCCACCACTCTACTACCCGCCTGATTCAGCCCCAGCTGGCCCGAAACCCCGGTTACACTTCATCACCCTTTGATCTCAGTCACACAATCTCGTTTAAGAACCGTTTAAAGATGATCGTGATCACCCTTCTTTGTTAAAGAAATGCTAAATACTGACAACTATTTATTATCATCTTTGAATGCAGGGTTAATTAAAACAACAGGTTAATCATTACCACGCTAAGTAATTACCTGAATTTTCCTGCCGGTATGTAACTTTTTCATTACTTTTCCGCCATTGCGAGGGCTGTTAATTTGCTGACGATACTGGGTTTTTCCATGGTTGTTTGCTTCATGTATCTGATCATGACCAAACGTATGTCAGCCTTGATTGCGCTGATCCTGATACCAACCATATTTGCGCTGATTGGCGGTTTTTACGCAGGCCTGGGTGCCATGATGCTGGATGGCGTCAAAAAGCTGGCTCCGACCGGTGTAATGCTGACCTTCTCCATTCTCTATTTTGGTCTGATGATTGATGCCGGACTGTTTGACCCACTGGTGCGCTTTATTCTTCGGATGGTGCGCGGTGACCCCCTGAAAGTGCTGGTCGGAACGGCGGTACTAACACTACTGGTTTCTCTGGATGGTGACAGCTCTACCACTTACATGATTGCCATTGCCGCATTTCTGCCGCTCTATCACCGGCTGGGCATGAACGTGCTGATGATGACCTGTCTGGTCAACCTCGCCAGCGGCATCATGAACCTCTCTCCCTGGGGTGGCCCGACAGCGCGTGCCGCGGCGGCACTGCGTATTGATGCTCTCGACATCTTTATTCCAATGCTGCCCGCGATGCTGCTCGCCTGCGTCAGCCTGGTAGCGATGGCGGTGCTGTTTGGCCTGCGTGAGCGTAAACGATTAGGCGTGATGACCATGAAAGATCACCATCTCGACAACATCGAGCTGGGTCTGGGCGATGCCGAAGAGTGCGCTGCCAACCGTCGCCCGAAGATGTTCTGGCCTAACTTTATCCTGACCACCGTGCTGCTGGTGCTGCTGGTGATTGGTTTAATGCCGATTCAGATCCTGTTCATGCTGGCGTTTGCCATTGCAGTGATGCTCAACTATCCCACGCTGGAGGAGCAGAAAGCCCGTATCAGTTCCCATGCCGGTAACGTGCTGGCGGTGACCGCATTAATTTTTGCCGCCGGTATTTTCACCGGCATCCTCTCCGGCACCGGCATGGTTGACGCCATGGCGAAGAGCCTGCTGGCGGTAATCCCGCCCAGCTTCGGACCTTACCTGGCGGTGTTTACCGCGCTGGTCAGTCTGCCGTTTACCTTCTTTATGTCGAATGATGCCTTTTACTTCGGCATTCTGCCGGTTATTGCCCAGACGGCGGCCAGCTACGGTATTACTGCAGAAGAGATTGCCCGCGCTTCTATTGTCGGCCAGCCATTCCACCTGCTGAGTCCGCTGGTGCCGTCTGTCTACCTGCTGGTGGGCCTGGCGAAAGTCGATATCGGCGACCACCAGCGCTTTGCCATCAAGTGGGGGATTCTGGTCAGTCTGGTATTGATGGCAGGCGGTCTGCTGACCGGTGCTTTCCCGCTGTTCCACAGTTAATTTTCTGCTTTCTGGCGGATAACCGGCTTTTTTTGCCCGGTTATCCGCTTCACCGCTCCGCCTGTTGTTTCAACCCGCTCTACACTCTATAGCCAGGCTAATGTGCTGCGTGCCGGACAGGCCGTAGTCTCTCAGAGATTTTGTCGATGACCCTATGGAGGCCCGATGAAAATTCACCACCTTAACTGTGGCTGTATGTGCCCGCTGGGCGGCGCGTTTTATGATGGATTCAGTAAAGGCCTGAAGGCGCACCTGGTCTGTCACTGCCTGCTGATTGAGACAGACCGCGACGGGCTGGTGCTGGTCGATACCGGCTTTGGGCGGCAGGATATCCATACGCCCGGCAGTCGTCTCTCGGGCTTTTTCCGCGCCTTAAACAATATTCAGCGGCGCGACGATCTCACCGCCTTGTCACAGGTGAAGGCGCTGGGCTTTCGGGCTGACGATGTGCGCCATATTATTCTGACCCATCTCGATTTTGATCATGCTGGCGGACTAACCGATTTTCCGCAGGCGCGTATCCATCTGATGCAGCAGGAGGTCGATACCGCCCACCAGCGTCACAGCTGGCTGTCGCGTGAGCGCTATCGTCCCGGACAATGGGGCGGGATCAGCAACTGGGAAACCTATCAGCCGCAGGGGGAAACATGGTTTGGTTTTGAGGCGGTTAATCGCCTGCGGGATTTACCCCCGGAGGTTCTGCTGGTGCCGCTGGCGGGCCATACGCCGGGTCACGCGGGCATTGCCATTCAGCAGCCCGATGGCTGGCTGCTGCACGGCGGCGACGCCTGGTTCTACCGCGGCGAAATGCGGCAGCCGACGCGCCACTGCACGCCAGGATTGCGTTTTTACCAGTGGATGATGGGCATAGATAATGTGGCCAGACGGCACAACCAGCAGCGACTGCGTGAACTCTCCTGCCAGCGCGGCGGCGAAATCACCTTTTTCTGCAGTCACGATGCGCGTGAGCTGGATGCGTTGCAGGTCAATGCGCCGCTGCGCTGATGGGTTATCTGACTGCCTGTTTCTCTGCGAGAAACACCGTACCATCAGTTTCTCAAGAGAAAACACGTCGGTGATGGTACGCCAGTCTTCTCACCTGACTTCCCTGTCATAGCTTATCATTGTACAATGACTTGTATTACTTACTCTGTGGAGGTTCTATGAGAGCAATCAGTTACAGCGAAGCCCGACAAAATCTGTCTGCCACTATGGTTCAGACGGTTGAAGATAAAGCGCCGGTATTAATCACCCGCCAGAACGGTGAATCCTGCGTGCTGATGTCGCTTGAAGAATATAACTCACTGGAAGAGACAGCCTACCTGCTGCGGTCACCTAAGAATGCTCACAGGTTAATGGATTCCATCGAAAGCCTGCAAAGCGGTAACGGGACTGACAGGGATATTATTGAGTGAAACTGACCTGGTCCGAAGAAACCTGGGAAGATTATCTCTACTGGCAGGATACCGATAAAAAAACGGTCAAAAAGATTAATGAGTTGCTAAAAGATGCCAGCAGGACGCCTTTTGAAGGCAAAGGAAAACCCGAGCCATTAAAGCATAATCTTGCAGGCTTCTGGTCACGCAGAATTACGGCAGAACATCGGCTGGTTTATGCCGTCAGTGGAGACGCTTTATTAATCGCCTCATGCCGTTATCACTATTGAAGGGCTCATAAGCTTACCCCTGAGCCCTTATAGTGCAGCCGTTTCAGCGGCGGCGTCATTCAGTGCAATCCAGTTACGCCGGATCGCCTGTCCTCTTTTTCAGCTGTGCGGAAAGCCAGGGCGCAGTCAGACTCTCAGCCGATGTGCTGACCGTTTCCGGCGTACCGCATGAAACAATCCTTCCGCCTTTAAGACCGGAACCAGGGCCCAGATCAATCACCCAGTCCGCTTCAGCCACGATCCGCATGGTGTGTTCCGCCATCACGACGGTGTGGCCGCGCGTCACCAGTTCATCCAGCACAATCAGCAACTTATCCATGTCAGAGGGATGCAAACCTGTAGACGGTTCATCAAGCAGATAGAGCGTAGCTGTCCGCTGGACACGCTGCAGCTCCCAGGCGAGCTTGATGCGCTGACACTCACCGCCAGAGAGTTCCGTGGCGGGCTGACCCAGTGTCAGGTATCCCAGCCCCAGAGATCGCAGAGCCGACAGTGAACGCTGGATCCCGTCATACCCGTCAAACACCCTGGTGGCGTCGTCTACGGTGAGATCAAGCACATCCGCTATGGTCAGGTCGTTCCACTTCGCCTCCAGCGTTTCGGGGTTGTAACGGCGTCCCGCACAGACCGAGCAGGTTGCGGTGGCGCTGGGCATAAAGAGCAGCTCAATCGAAATCTGTCCCTGTCCCTCGCACGCAGGACAGCGACCCGCGGGCAGATTGAAGGAAAACCGGCTGGCGCTGAAACCTCTGGCTTTCGCCTCGGGGGTTTCTGCAAACAGCCTGCGGACGATATCGAAAAAGCCGGTGTAGGTGGCCAGATTGGAGCGTGGCGTCCGCCCGATAGGACGCTGATCGATTCTGACCAGACGGCCAATGCCGTCATTTCCGCTAACAACCTGCCCCTTAACGTCCGGGACCAGGTCCTCTTCCTCACCCTCTTCACTGTCAGATGTTTTATCAAAACGTCCGAGCATTTCCGGAAGCACGCGATTCAGCAGCGTCGATTTGCCGGAGCCGGAAACACCGGTAACCGCCGTCATTCTCGCCAGCGGGATAGCGATATCCACGCCGGTAATATTGTTGCAATGGATCTGCTCAAGCCTGAGCCAGCTCTCCGCGGGCCGGCGCTGGCGCAGTCCGGTATAGCTGCGGGAGAAGAGATAGCCAGAGGTGGGTGAAGCGTTGACGTCTTTGAGGCCTGCCGGTTCACCGTTATAAACAATCTCACCGCCATGCGTACCCGGGCCGGGACCGACTTCGATGAGCCAGTCCGCCTCGGCAATGAGATCAATATTATGCTCGACGACCACCAGCGAGTTACCTGCACGTACCAGGTTCTTCAGGGATGCGAGCAGCGCTTTGACATCATCGGGATGCAGACCGGCAGACGGCTCATCCAGCACGTAAAGCACACCAAACAGCCGCGATATCAGCTGGGTGGCCAGACGTACGCGCTGCAACTCGCCGGATGAGAGCAGCGTGGTGCGGCGTCCCGGTGCCAGATGCCCCAGACCCAGCGTCTCAAGCTGTTCAAGCCGCATGCAGATATCTGACGCCATCCGGATAACGGCTTCCCGCAGTGCCGCCTCGGCAGGCAGATCTGATGATGAACCGTCTGCATAAGACCTCAGCCGTTCAGCAAGTTCAGATACCGACAGCTCACTCAGGCTGGCAATGTCATAACCGGCAAAGGTCACGGATAGCGCATTCCGGTTTAACCTTTTGCCGTGACACGCTGAACAGGGTGTCACCGTGACAAAGCGCGCCAGCCGTTTTTTCGTCGTCTCGCTGCCATTGGAATAGCTCTGCAATACGATTTTTGCTGCGCTGGTGTACGTGCCGGTATAAGCGGGCTCTTCGCCCGCCGCCAGCGCGTTTTCACGCTGTTCAGCATTCAGACCGACAAAAATCGGCACCGATGGCTGTTCGTCAGTCAGCAGTATCCACTGCTGGTCGCGGGCTGAAAGCGTATTCCAGGGTGCATCGACATCGTAGCCGAGCGTCTCAAGGATGCTGCGCAGGTTTTTGTTATGCCAGCCTCGGGGCCATGACGCGATAGCCCCCTGGCGGATACTCAGTGAGCTATCCGGCACCATCGACTCGGTTTTAACGGTGTGCACTCTTCCCAGCCCCTGGCAATGTGGACAGGCACCCTCAGGATTGTTAGGCGAGAAATAATCGGCGGTCATAAACGGCACACCGTCAGGCCTTGTGCCCGCACGAGAAAACAGCAGACGCAGCGTGACGGAAATACGGGTCAGGCTGCCCACCGTTGAACGCTCCTGCGCGCCAGCCCGGCTTTGCTGAAGCGCCACCGCGGGCGGAAGTCCGTCAATGTTATCTACATCTGGCGCAGCGGCCTGATCGATCAGGCGACGGGCATGGGGTGAAATCGACTCGATAAACCGGCGCTGGGCTTCTGCATAAAGCGTGTCAAAGGCGAGTGAGGATTTTCCGGAGCCTGAAACCCCGGTAAACACCACCATGGCATTCCGGGGAAACCGCAGCGACACATCCTTGAGATTGTGTGTTCTTGCACCCTGTACTGAGACATAAGGATCAATGTGCTCGTCAGCGCGATAAGTATGGGCGTTGTCTTGTTCTGTCATGGTGTCCCTGTTTGATGATGCACGGCAGATTAACGACAACCTGCCGTTAATAACTGAAAATTGCAGAGGCTGACCCGGCTTTCGGGCTATCCGGCCCGTTACGAGCCAGAAACACCAGCAAGGGTAGTCAGGGATTTCAGACAGCACAACGCGGGGGCGACTGATTCAGGGCTGTAAAAAAGAACAGCACATAAAAAAGCCCGCGCAGGGCGGGCTTTAGTTACCGGACGCTCATCCTGTCGGATTGAGCTGCGCCTGCGAGTGATGCGAGCGGAATATTGAACATTTTATGCAGGTTCCGGATCATCGGCAGCGTCAGCGCACGCTTATGATTCAGTACCTCATAGACGCGGTTCATGCGTCCAATTGCCGACACCAGGTTTTTCGCTGTTAGCCCCATCTGCTCCATGCGGAATTTAATCGCCTCCACTGGATCAGGTGCCTCAATCGGATAATGTTCCTGCTCATATTTTTCGATAAGCAGGATCAAAACTTCCAGAAAGTCACCGGCTTCACTTCCCTGTTCTGGCTCATTGTCGAACAGGAGAGATACGGCGGCCAGACCGGCTTCATAATCTGCTTCACTGTGAATCGGTTTGATTTTATAAGTCATCACATTTTTACCGTATTTGCGTTTACCCTGCCGTATTCAGCATGCGTTCCTGCAAACTTTATGTAGACCGCCTGAAACCTGTAAACCGTACGTCGTTTTATCTTAAGATGATGGCTGTATCATTGCACGCTCAGCAGAAACCAAGCACATGAGCACAAAAATCGCGTCCAGGTGTTCAGCGCCGCTTGTGAACGTTTCGCTGGCAGGCAGGCACACATAATGGTCATTTCGGGCCAAAAAGACTGAAAGGCGATCCCGCGCCGGAGATTTAATTCAAAATTACTCTACACGTAAAAAAAACCCGTCAGCGACGGGTTTTTTCAGACCTGAAAGATGAATATCACCGCGACAGCATTACGGTTTTTTAAACTTATCTTCGACCTTCTCTTTTGCTTCGGCGATTTTATCACCGGCTTTTTCCGCGAAACCCTCTTTATGCGCAGGTTCGCTGCCTGGCGTTACCGGACGGCTGTCGTCAGCGCGCGCCTGACGCGTGCTTTCAAGTAACGGATCGGCCACAGTACGATTCCCGGTCAGCCGGTCTGCGCCGAGAGGATCTGTACTGGCATGGTCAATATCCACTTCCTGACGGCGTACCGAATCGTTAATGGTTTCAACCCGATCGCTTGTCTCTTTACGTAACACCACCTCTTCAATGATCTCCGCGGTCTTATTAATCACGGGCTGCTCATGCGTCTCTTCCACTTCAATCGTTTTTTCAGACCAGTCAACATGAGTAGGTGATCCTGATTCATTCACCGGACGACGGAAGATTGCGGCGTGCTGCTCATGCAGCGAGACATTTTCTGAGACCTGATCGGTGACAGTGTAGCGGCGCACGCGGGTTGAACCTTCGCTAACCAGTCGTTTACCTACTTCCAGTCGCTCTTCGGCCAGACGCAGCACATCCTCGTCACTCTCATCACCGGTCAGGGCTGTACGCGCCGCGCTGCGCTGGGCAGGATCGGTATGGAGCGGATCGATGGCACCCTTATCCTGAAGCGTTCCACTGGCGGGCGCTGTCAGGCCATCATCAGTCGCATAGTCATCAGGCCGTGCGGCACTGCGCTCGGTAAGCTCTTCATGGGCATCAAGGATGCCCAGGGCACGAGGTAACTCATCTTCATCGGCCCGCAGCGACAGCACTACACCGCCGGTACGCATCGCATCTTCATAGACTTCAGCCTGATCCTCTTCCAGCGTGTTGCCAAACAGGCGCTGCCAGAAGCCCGGATGACGGGCTTCATGACCTTCAGTGCGCAGCCGCTCACCGGAGATGATATCAATGTCATCATCCAGGAACCCGGCCTTAATCAGGTTACGCTTTGCACCTTCTGCCAGTGAGATATTGCTGAACATTGTTACAATTGTTTCACGCGCCATGTTGTGTTCCTCGGTGATGGATTCGGATGGCTCTGAATAGGGTATTCGGGTCAGATGAGCCTGCTGCCGGCGCAGGGAGACAATCTGTTCTATCTCCACCTCGCTGACGACTTTGCGAATGTGCCACTCCTCTTTCAGCACCAGATGACGGACGATCTCGACCTCTTCCTTGACAATCGGAATAATCAGGACGCCATTTTCTTCACGGATCGCCGGCATCTCAGTCAGCCGCTCCGATTTAGGAATGCGTTGAACGTCCGCCGTCTGTTGCCGGAGCATCAGCGCAATTTTCTGCTGATGTTCAGTAACCTGGCGGGTGACTCTGACATGACCGTCGATGACCCGCTGTTTCGAGACCTCAACGGTTTCCTCCGCCAGACTTAAGACCTGTTCGCTACTCTCTGATCCTGGTTTTTCAGGAGGTTGATTATTCATGGTTAACCTGCCTGTGATACAGAGCGATCATTTGTACTTTCCCTGACCTTGAGCATAAGTGTCTGCTTTTCGGTTAGTTAAAGCCTGGCACAAACAATGACAAAGGAAAGAAAAAAGCAGAAATATGCCGCGATGTGAAGATAACATGGCGCTAAAATCGGATAAGCGATGCGGCAGATAAAAAGAGGATCTCAGGGTCAATAGCAGTGAAATCTCTGTTTTCAGGTGAGCCAAAGAGAAGGGGTCAGGCAGTGGTCACGCCTGGCGTGCCTCACCTCAGGGGTTGATCCATCCGCTTTCCTGCCGTTCGCCATGGGCAGGATAGTGAAACAGTGCGCGCGGATTTTCATTGCGCTGAAGCTGATACGCATCCAGCATGTTGACCTGCACAATCATTACGCCAAAACGCGATTCGCCAGTTTCCGCTGCCGTCGCGACAGGTGTCTCGTGAGCGGGGGCCAGCGCTTCTCCCGGCGGCCCGGCGATATACGTCTGCCGCGTGTGCTGCGGTAACGCACGCCAGGCTGCCCGGGCAACATCACTTCCCGCCGCATAACACGCAACCCGCCCTGCCAGACGCAGCTGCAGGCGACGCTGATGGCAATATCCCAGCACGGTGACTTGCGGATTCGCCGCCATCTCCTGCCACTTTGGACTACGCACATCGGTATAAAAGGTCAGCGTCCGGCGTACATCATGGCACTCGCGCAGTACCACAGTACGTGCCTGAGGCCGTTGTGCAGCATCCACGGTAGCGAGCGTCAGATAACGAAATCCAGCCTGCGGATCGGCGGCAGCCTCTGTCAGTACTGCCCAGCAGGCTATTTCAAAAGTTTTCAGATCCATTGGAAATTACTCTCATCAGGGACAAAGTCAGCCATCTCGCTAAAAGCGTAGCAATGATGTGAGCAGATGGCCTGCCCGCTCCGCTCTGACAGGAAAATATGATCCGCGAGTCGCCGGGTAATATCGCGCAGGGTGAGACTGCCGCGGGATTGCGAAACGCCTCGCAAAGTCGCGAACGCACGTGCCATCAGTCTGCCGCTCCGTGCTATCTTTGCGCCATCACCTTACCGTCTTGTCCGCAGGGAATGGCACTATGTCTGCTGAAAAGTCCGCTGAAGTTCGGCCAGAAATGCCCATTGATGTCACCTCGCCACGCCTGACCTATCGGCCACTGAAACAGGAAGACTGGCCCTTTTATCTTGCGCTCAGTCAGGACAGATCGGTGATGAAGTACATCAGCGATCCGCGCAGTGCTGAAGAGATCCGAACCCTGTCATTCGACGTACGCCTGCCAGCCTGGTACAAAGGCTGCACACACTGGCTTTGCCTGGTCATTGAGGAAAAAACGACGGGTCATCCTGCTGGCTTCTGCGGATTTATCGATCGTGGAGGAGGTGTTGCGGAGTCCGGATTTATTCTGGCCACGGAGGCACAGGGCAAAGGCTACGGCAGCGAGTCGCTGCATGCCATTATCGCCTTCTGCTTTGAGCAACAGGGTTACCGCAAAATGACCGCAACGGTGACGGCTGGCAATGTCGCCTCTCGCCGCACGCTGCTCTCCGCAGGCTTTATTCAGGAAGGCACTCTGCGGCAGAATTTCTTCCTCAATGGTCAGTGGCAGGATGACTGGATTTTCGGATTACTGAAACAGGCGTACCGGCCCGTTCGCTGACCCGGACAGACAGACGGGCGTCGATCGTCCCCTTTCTTCGACTGCCAGGGTCAGAGGGTTCAGGGTAATGTGACATCGTAACCGCTGGCAACAGCGGGCACAGAATGCTCCTCGCCGTACAGCATCGCTTCAAAGTCCGCCGGTGTCAGTGGCCGGCACAGGCCATTGCCCTGCATAATGTGACATCCGGCTGACGTGACAAAGGCGATCTGCTCTTTGTCTTTAACCCCTTCAGCAGCCACCCGAATACCCAGACTTTTGCCGAGTGCGGTGATAGATCGGAACATCATTCGCACCCGCATGCTGGAGTTGAGCTCGTGCGTCAGCGACTTGTCGATTTTGAAACCTGCCACAAAGCTGTGGCGCAGCAAATTAATGGCCCCCAGCGTGCGTCCATAATGATCAATGATAAATGAGGCACCGGTCCGGCGCACCGCTTCAACCTGAACCGGCATATCCTGCACCAGCACAGCCAGCAGAGGTTCATCCACTTCCAGCTCAACAAAACCCGCATCGCCGCCGGCACTCTCGCGTATAACGGTTTCCAGGCTGTTCCCTGTCAGCTGACGCGGAAAAAGATTGATGCTGACGCGAAGCTCGGGGGATCGCACCTGCCACTGCCGGACCTGTGCCAGGGCACTGCGGATGATCCATTCCCCCAGCGTTACGGAAAGCGGGCTTTTAACCAGCATGCCGATGAAGTCGGCAGGCAACAGCAGCCCACGTGTCGGGTGTTGCCAGCGTACCAGCGTCTCGCAACCCACCAGCTTTCCACTCTCCACGTCGAAGCGGGGCTGATAGTAAAGTGTGAACTGCTGCTGCCGCACCGCCGTTTCCAGTTCGCGCTCGAAACGGCGACGCTGCTGCTCCGCTTCACGAAACTCGGGCATAAACAGGATACTGCAGCCTTTGCCTGAGGCTTTGGCACGGTAGAGTGCCAGATCAGCGGCGGACATCACCGCAGAGGGATCGCGACCGTGATCCGGGTAGGAAGCGATACCGGTGCTGGCACCGACCACAACCGGCGAGTCGTGATAGCGGAACGGCGTCTGTACGGCCGCAATCAGTTTTTCCGCCGTAATCGCCGCCTCAGCGCTGCCGCCCGCCAGCAGGATCACAAATTCATCGCCGCCCAGCCGCGCAGCCGTCACGGCACCGGTACACACCGCACGAATCTGCTCGGCAACGTGACACAGCAGCGCATCGCCTGCTGCATGTCCCAGCGTATCGTTCACCTCTTTGAAACCATCAAGATCGGTCATCAGTAAGGTGTAGGGAACGCCCGCTTTGGTCAGTTGCCCGACCTGATCCATGAACGCGCTACGGCTGGCGAGTCGCGTCAGCATATCCAGAGAAGCCAGCTCACAGAGACGCGCCTCACTTTCATAGCGGGCCGTGACGTCACGGATGATCATGCCCACCAGCCGCTCGCCCTCTTCACGCCAGCCCGAAAAAGAGACTTCTGCCGGGAATTCACGGCCGTCACGCGTGACGCCCCATATCTGCAACGAACGAGGATGAGAGATAGCCGCTTCGTCTGAGGTAATCCGGGCCAGCTCGTTACGGTAGTCAGTCTGGCAGCGCGCCGGGATCAGCTCGCTGACATACTGACCTCTCATCTCCTCTGCGCTGTAGCCGAAGAGAGCAGTGGCTGCCGGATTCCAGAAGGTGATGCCGCGCCGCAGGTCCGTACAGACAATGGCGTCGGGTGAGGTGGATGAGATTGCCTGAAGCCGCTGCTGACTGGTGTAGCGCAGTAACTCCAGACGATGCATCTCCATGCGATCCATCACCAGCGCAGCTATATCGGCCAGATGCTTCCGATCTTCTGAAGTCAGCAGATCGCGCGGATGCGTGTCGGTCAGGCAGACGGTGCCAATATGATGACCATCCGGCGTTGAGAGCGGGATCCCGGCATAAAAGCGGATAAAGGGGTAGCCATGAACCAGCGGACTGTCGCGGAAGCGGGGATCTTTCAGCGTATCGGGCACGCAGAGGATATCGCCCTGCGCCAGCGTATGGTGGCAGAAGGCGACGTTGCGCGATGTACCGGAAATATTCAAACCGTACCGTGAAGCGAAAAACTGTCGCTTCTCATCAATAAGCGATACAAACGCAACCGGTACGCGGAACAGTCGCGCGGCAAGCGTGGTAAGGCGATCCAGCGCATCGCTCGGCGGTGAATCCATCAGATGATACTGCTTAAGTGCATCAAGGCGAGCCGCCTCGGCATCATGATAAACTGGACGTTTCAGCGTAAATCCCCTCTGATGTTATCTGCTGTGGCCGGCATGACGCAGCATGAAGAGGACACGTTCAATCAGACAGGACGCGCAGAACTGGCTGCCGACCCGCTGCCGGAAGAAAGGCCCGTCAGTGAACTCTGCAGCAAAAGCCCGCCGCCATGAGCCCGATAAAGCCGGCATCACAGACAGCGGGATGCCGGTTAATACGTTATGCCAGGCAGTGAGATCGTGACGGTACGATGGTTAATAACGGACCATGCCAGAACAATCCTGCCAGAGCAGATAAGACGCGCGAAATAATGCGCTTCGCTTAGCTCTTTATATCGGCCTGAAATACGTTAACTTCAGCGGAAAATAGCGGCAGAACGCCTTACTTTTTAAGCTTTGGAACCAGTTCGAAGTGCGGATGCTCTCCTGCCAGCAGCATCAGCAGTTCATATTCTCCCTGGCTGAGCAGGGCAGGATTTTTGGATGCTTCTTTGGTCTGCCAGACTCGCTGGCTAAGGTCGAAGCGTTCAGCTGCAATCTCCTGCGAAAGACCGGCCGCAAGACGCAGCTCACGTACGTTATGCTGAACGGCAACAGGCCGCTGTAAAATCTGATTTCCCATATGAAACGCTCCGCATACGGTGCCCCGGTGAGATGGCCAGACAACCGAATTCACCTGTGGCCAACACATAAATTTGAGTTAAGCTTTGAATGCGCGGCAATCCGCAATCGTCAGGAAAGCGTAAAGCTCAGGTATAACCACAGGTATAAACTGTAATTAAATTTATTTCGTGAACCGGATAATTATTGCGCACTAAAAATAATCATCGCTGTTCTGAATAGTGATAATGCTCAGCCCGTGGTTAACATTCACCACCGTCTTTAAAAACGACCGTTTCATTCAGCGATAAAAAAAGAGTGAATATTAACGGCTATTTTATTTTACAGAGCCGTTATCTCCGGATGAATAAAATGGCCCATCAGGCTATGCCTGACCGGCATCCGCACAGCCTCTTGTTTTTCATCGGTATAACACGTCAGTTTGCCACTCCGACAGCATGAAGCGGCAGGGTGAAGCGGGTAATGACGCTGCCCAGCGTTTCAGTCTGTCCACTGAGGCTGCCTGCTGTTGCCGAAACCTGCTGGACCAGCGTTGCATTCTGCTGTGTCACGCGATCAAGTTCAGCCACCGCCACGGTGACCTGGGCAATTCCTTTGCTCTGCTCATCCGAAGCCAGCGCAATCTGTCCAATCAGTTCATTGACGCCACCCACACCGCGCAGCACGGCTTCCATAGTCGTTCCTGCACTCTCTGCTGCGCGTCGGCCATCATCCACGCGTGCCTCGGTATCGGCTATCAGCTCTTCGATCTCCTTCGCGGCTGCAGCACTTCGCTGTGCCAGTGAACGTACCTCACTGGCAACCACCGCAAAACCACGGCCCTGCTCGCCCGCACGGGCGGCCTCTACGGCGGCGTTGAGCGCCAGAATATTGGTCTGAAATGCGATGCCATTAATGGTGGTGGTGAACTCCCGGATTTTCTCTGATCCCTGTGCGATGCTGGTGATGGCTGCCGTCACCCGCTGAACCAGCTCCACGCCCTGATGGGTCGTATCCGTGGTACTGGCAGCCAGTTCACGCGCTTCACGGGCATTCTGTGCATTGTGACGCACGGTAACCGTGATCTCTTCCATGCTGGCGGCGGTCTGTTCCAGCGCAGCGGCCTGAGTGGAGGTCCGGTCGGAGAGATCGGCGTTACCCGCCGCGATGTCGCCAGCCTCACGATGAAGAATGGCTGCGTTGTCGTGAATAGCGCTGACCGTCTGCAACAGACTGTGCTGCATCTCTTTCACCAACGGCACCAGTTGCCCGACGCAGTTGCGACCCAGATCTTCCGGCTCACGCGTCAGATCACCTCCGGCAATAATTTTTAAATGACCGCGGATTTTACCGACCGGACGCACCAGATGGACGACCAGATAGCGGTCGCAGAACAGCAGCAACGCGAATGCTGCCAGCAGTGCCGCCAGCAGTACGCGCTCGAGCTGACGCCGGTCAGCGTTAAGAAGAGCCTG
This sequence comes from Pantoea sp. B550, assembly GCF_024158165.1. Lineage (NCBI taxonomy): Bacteria > Pseudomonadati > Pseudomonadota > Gammaproteobacteria > Enterobacterales > Erwiniaceae > Pantoea > Pantoea sp. B550. The sequence goes on along the minus strand of NZ_JAMYXI010000002.1, from coordinate 104,549 downwards.
ATTTTGTGCCAGCTGCTGCGTCACGCTATCCAGCTTCGCGCGGGTAACCGTTGCATACTCTGAGGGTGAGGTCGTAAGTGCTGCGCGAAAGCTATCCCAGTCAGCACTGGCCGGCGTTAAGGCGATCAGGCCATTTTTATCTGCGCCTGTTCCGCCCTGCATGACAAGAGCGCTGTGCGTCAGAAAACTTAGCTGCTGCGTCAGCACGGCTGAGCGATCGGTCTGACGAAAGATGTCCCGCACGATCTGACTGCTGTAGCCACCTGCCAGCGCGACCACGCCCAGTGAGACGATCATTATCCACAGCACAACGCGGCGAATAGTGAAATGCCTGAGTGAGTTCATGAGGTTTTCCCCGATGTTGTCATTGGTGTAGTTAAAATTAAACAAAAATAAGTTATGTCATCTACTTTAATGCGTTATTATATAGCACGCTATGTTTGTGCTTACTATCCTGGCAGGATATTTCGTAAATTAAAAGTTTTTAACGACAAAATAATAGAATCGTCATTCTTAAAATATTTCGTTAAAGAAAAGTGATTTGCTATTCTGTTCAGGTCTGGCAGGCGGTGTAATAAAAAATAAATCGTCATGGCTCTTTCTTTTTACATAAATAGTCTGTAGTCATGACGCTATAACCTTCAATTTTTCTGTTTAATTTCGCTCCGTAACCAGACGGTGCGGAGGAATTCATGCTCATGAGCCTTAGCGGCGGCGACGATTGCCGTACGCGAACCCTGCACGCGCTGCGCAGTAACGACGAGAGTCGTGACGATGTGTTGCGACAGTTCGTCCGACTGGCCAGCCAGGCCATTGGTATTCCCGGCAGCTTTATCTCCGTTCTGGATGATGAGATGCAGCACGTCAAAGCGGCGCACAATTTCACACTCACTCATTCCACGCGACAGGACTCGCTCTGTCGGCACGCCGTGGACAGTGACAGCACCGTGGTGGTGCCTGATACCCTGCTTGATAGCCGCTTTGCTGACCATAAGCTGATTACCAGCGCGCCTTTTATCCGTTTCTATGCTGGCGTGCCGCTTAAAAGCAGTACCGGTCTGATTCTGGGTACGCTCTGCGTTACCGACACGGCACCTCATCGCTTCAGTGACGATCAGGTAACAATGCTGAAAATGCTCGCAGCGCTGGTGATGTCCTTTCTTGACGCCTGGTACTCGGCTGGCTTTGCCGACCCGGTAACTGGCCTGCCCAATCGTCAGCGTCTGATCCGCGACCTGCAGTTCCTTGCGACCTCCGGAGACACCACGCCACGGCGGCTGGTGCTGATTGACTGTATCGATATGCCGCGTGCCTACGAACTGGCACGCTCAATGGGCATGGGGCCGGTTGAGAGCCTGCTGAAGGATGTGGCGACACTGCTGCCGCTGCGTCTGCGCCCTGCCCCAGGAGAAATGCTTTACACCGTAGCAACCGGACGCTTTGCCTTGCTGACACGGCAGGAGAGCAGACTCACTGCCAGCTGGGTGGCCAATAAGCTGGCCGGGATCAGCGCCGATCTTGGTGATGGGCTGTCGGTTGCGCTGATGACCCATACCGGTGAGGCAAGTTTCAACACGGGTGAATTGCCTGCCCAGGAGATCCTGCGGCGGGCAGTCAGCGCGTTGCACGAAGCCATTACCCGCAACGTTGCCTCAATGCCGTTCAGTGAAGCCACGGATACGCGCCATACCCAGGATTTCACCCTGATGCATGACCTGGCCACTGCCATTCGCGAAGATAAAGGGTTATGGCTCGCCTGGCAGCCGAAAATCTGCCTTCACAGCGGTAAGCCGATAGGACTGGAAGCGCTGATCCGCTGGCAGCATCCCCAGCGCGGCGAACTTTCGCCTGCGCAGTTTTTGCCCGTTGCCAGGCAAACCCAACTGCTTACCGAACTGACCGCCTGGGTCATAGAGCACGCCATCGCCCGCCTTGCCCGTCTTCGCGACAGCTATATTCAGCTGCCCATCACCATTAACGTCAGCAGCAGCGATTTTTCCCGTGACGGTTTTGCTGACGAACTGGAAGAACAGATGCTAAGAGCGAAGCTGCCGGTTTCGCTGCTGGGCATTGAGTGTCTGGAAACGGAACGGATTCTGGAAAGCCCGACCGCGATGCAGGGGCTTGAGATGCTGAAGCTACGGGGATTTGGTATTTCACTGGATGACTTCGGTACCGGCTACAGTAACATCAGTTATCTGCGGCGCATGCCGCTGGATGTGATCAAGCTGGACCGCTCACTGATCAGCGAAATTTCGTCTGACACGGCATCGCGTGTTATTGCCCGCAGTATTATTGCAATGCTCAAAGACCTTGATTACATGGTGCTGGCCGAAGGCGTGGAGAATGCGGAAACCGTTACGGCGCTGACTGAGTTCGGCTGCGACCAGGCCCAGGGATTTTTCTACTCCAGGCCGCTACCGGAAGCGGCGCTGGATGAGTGGCTTGGCTGGCGATTACGCAGTAAGTGCTGATCCTGACTTCCCTGCCCCGCAATCTTATCTGGCAGACTCAGGCGTACTGAATCCGTCCGGCCCGGCAATGATCACCGTATTGCGGCCGGCCGCTTTTGCTTCGTAAAGCGCTTCATCCGCCCGGCGCAGCAGCGCCTCGCGATCGCGACTCTGGTCATCCCGTGAAGCCACGCCTGCTGATATGGTCATCGCCCCGGCGAACGGGAAGGTGGTGGCGCAGACCGTCTCGCGGATGCGTTCCGCGGTACGGGCAGCATCGGCCAGCGTCGTGTGTGGCAGCAGCAGTATAAATTCCTCGCCACCAAACCGGCTGACGATATCGCCGGTGCGGCAGGCCTGACGCAGCAACGCCGCCAGATTCACCAGAACCGCATCGCCCGCGTCATGCCCATACCAGTCATTGATCTTCTTGAAATGGTCAATATCAATTGCGATGACACACTGTTCATGCTCACTGTCTGCCTGCGCCGCCAGCGCCGAAAATCCGCGACGGTTGCAAAGCCCGGTCAGCGGATCGGTCATCGCCTCATCGTTAAGCGCAGCCAGATGGCCTGCCACGGCATGGCGATGCTCCTGCACCGCTTCTTTGAGCCGGTCAGCCTCGTAATACCAGGTTTTGACAGTAGCGAGTGACTCCGCCTGTGCTTCGCTGCCGCCATCCCGCACTCTGTCCGCCAGCTTTTCCAGTGGCGAAGCGATCCGACCCGCCATAAACGCGATGACGCTGGCCGTCAGGAGAATAATGCCCAGAACGAACCAAATGGCGCTTTCCGCCGTGCGCAGCAGAATATGCCTGACCGTTTCAGAGGTGCCAGTAATAAATACGTTCCAGCCGGTTTTCTGCAGCGTGCCATAGCCGGTCAGATAGCTTTGCCCTCCATTTTCCAGGGTAAAATGTCCACTTTCCGTGGTGGACAGGCGCTTCTGCAGGGCCAGACTCAGCAGCATCTTTGTTCCGACAAGCGTCGGGTCATGACTGAAAATAATCAGCCCCTCATTGCTGACCACGCTGACCGTCGATCCTTTAGTATAAAAATGCTGGCTCAGGATTTCGCTCAGCATGCTCTGTTTTTTTAGATAAATGGTGCCGCCGATATAACCCAGATAGCCCCCCTCTTCGCTGAACAGCGGCTGAGATAAAAACACCACATAGTTTCCGGCGGCAGAGGTAAAGGGCGCGGAGATAAAGGGCTTACGGGTCGTAATAGCCTGCAGACTGGCTGCTGAGTGAAGTTTCATGCCTGTCAGATTCAGGCTATCCGGTGAGGTTGCCGCAATGATGGCATCATGGTTAACCACTACCACCGAGTTGAAGAAGCCTGACTGCATGCGCAGGCGCTCAGTTTCTGCTTTTAGCTGCTTCAGATCGCTAAGGCTCTTGATCTGCGATGCACTCCAGGCCAATTCCCGTTGCGCTGTCGTCAGGTAACGATCGGTGGTATCGGCCAGTTTACGGGCATAGGCAATGTTTCCTTCTAGCAGACTGTCTTCAATATTGGCCTTCTGAAACAGTAGCAGCGCACTCAGCAACAGACCGGAGGTCAGAATGACGCCCCCAATGGAAAGTAAAGTCAGCAGCGAACGAAGGCGCATTTTTTTATGGGGCATTGCAGTCGGGATCCGGATGAAGTATCACCTGAGTGTAACAGTTGATGCTTAACGTCAAGGGAAGAAAAGAAGAGGATTTACAGTGGATCACGATGCATTGCCGGGTGTAGGACAAATCCGTACGCACTTGCATAAGGCCTTGTTGAGCATTTCTCAGGCACTGATAAACAGCAGCCTAAAATAATTAAGCAGTAATAATGAAACTGTTTAACCTGCGACCGTCTCAGGTGAGGTGCATTATTATTGCTGAGCGCCAGCGTGAGGTACTGCAGGCACGAAAAATAACGGGGCAGAATCTGCCCCGTTTAATATGGTGAATGAAATGCTCGGAAACAGTTAAATTAAATCTGCGTTATGAATACGCAGTCAGGCACAGGCTTAATCATTGCGGTCGGATTAACGCCAGAACGACTTAATATAAGAACGGCTGCTGAGTCTTTTAATAAACTGATGCGGGCAGGTAAAGCGACACCCTTCCCACTCCAGATTAAACCATTGGAATTCATCATCTTTAATTTTGTCCAGCAGGTTCATCGCCTGCATGGGCGTCTGGAAAGCATAAGCCTTCATCACACCCTCTTTGGTACATAAATCAATATGGACCATATAACCCCCGGGAGTTAAAAAGATCGTAAATCTTATAATTATTGAACAGCCTGTTTAGCATAATCCATTTACCGGCCGCCGATTATCTGATTCCGTCATATTTACGTAAAAAATGAATATTTTTATTTTTCATTTAATTTTTGGGCAACTTAGCCCCATTACATCAATTAATTTGACCATGTTTGCGTAACATGCCAAAAATCGGGGAAATACTCTTTGTTTTTTAAATCAGCACAGCCGGCGGCAATAATAAGCGCACAGGAGGATGACGTTTATCTGACTCCATTTCCGGCATGAGAACGTGTGTGCGGCAGGTCCGGAACCGTTATGAAACGTTAAATATTCCTGCTGAACGATGCGATGGTGATGGTCATAAAGCGAACGTATCGTTTACACTCTCAGCAGCCTTATCGGCACGGTTCTGTAGTGTACGCAGAGAGGCAGGAGATTACTGACGGCGGGCAATAAGGAATCTTATGCTGAATTATATGTTATCGCTCTACCGCACTGTGCCTGTCTCATCTGAATGTCTCAGCGACTGGCTTGCCAGCTGGCTGACTCAGCAGCAGGCCCTGTGCCACGATCATCACTTCTCCGCCGCCTTCCCCTGGCGTGAAACCGGCCTGCCCCAGCACACATTTTTGCAGCGCGAACTGACGATTAACGGCCAGCGTTTTCTCACCGGCCCGCGCTATCTCGGCGGCGACCCCGCTCAGCCTTTTATTGAGATCGTGGCCCGTGATGGCGCACTGGATTACGCAGCCGCAGCCGCCATCATGCGTGAGTGGCAAACGATCAAGCCGCTGAAGATGCGTATTCTGTTACCTGCCACCAATCCTGATATTGGTATAACCGATCAGCTGATTTACCTTAGCGTTCCAGGCTCACACTCCGCGTCTGACGACGAAGAGATTTCGCTGATTACGGCCTGCCGGAAAGATTATCCCCTCTGTAGCTCCGCCATTAACCGCGCTTATCGTGCCAGCTGGCACACGCTTCCGCATCTGCGGGATCAGCTGATGGCCACCAGCAGGCAGGAATTACGGGACGATATTGCCGGAGGGCATGTTTTTCTGATCCTCTGGCAGGGCATGGTGGCTGGGCTGATGATTTGTGTGCCGCGACGACTGGCTTTTATTGAGGGATTTCAGATCATGGATGAGGTGATTCTGCCGGTGTATCAGGGTCGTGGACTCGCTGCACGCGCTCAACAGCGTCTGCTGCAGCAGCTTCACCATTACTGTGGTCAGCATGCGATGCTGACCGGCACCATTCTGCCCGGCAATACGCCTTCTCTGCGAAGCGCGCAAAATGCCGGACGGCGCTGCGTGCTGAAATATCACTTTTTTACCCCAGCAGATTTACGGGCGGACCAGCGGGCCATTTAAATCACCCCAGCGCCAGCTCAATCAATTTATGCTGAATGCTGTAAACACGCAGCTTCAGGTTCAGGCTCTCTTCTGCGCCGATCCGTTTTGCCTCAACCACATGATTACTTTTTTCCAGTGCGATTCTGGTTCTGCTTTGCAGACCGTCGTGCCAGTTGACATCCGCACGGTTCGCCGCCTGTTTTTCCAGGGGGCCGACGAGTTCCGCGACATTTTCACCCCTGGCTGACGTTTCAGTTACAGACATATCTGCCTCTTTTTGCTGCTAAAAATGACCAAACTGGCGGCACGTATTCTACCGACTATCCGACAGGCATGACGCCTCTCTGTTCGCATAACCCGGCATGCATCGCAGAAGCTTTATAGCCCTGCAGGGCGCGGCTTCGCTCGCAAAATTCCGCCAGCTGTTCTTAACTCAAAATCAGTGATTTTGTTCCACTGAGAGAACTATCGGAGGACATTTTGACATCAACATCTCTGATTACCGCCAGTGATAATACCCTCACGCTACGGCGCTGGATTACTGTAGGCCTGCCCGCTACCGAGCTTTTTAACCTGTGGCTTGAGCCCGATACTCTGCCCCGCATTATGAGCCACTTTGCCAGCGTGACACCGGTCAATAAAAGCGATGCACACTGGCAGATTGAGGGCCCACTGGGTAAGCACTACCGCTGGGATTCCCGCATTGTTGAAGCGCAGCCAGGCGAAGTTATTGCCTGGCGCTCGCTTGAGGATGCAGACATTCCTAACGAAGGTGAACTGCGACTGCGCCCGGCGCCGGGGGAATGGGGCACCGAGCTGGCTCTGACTCTGCAGTTCACGCCGCCGGGTGGCGCACTGGGAAAAAAGGTAACAACGTTATTTGATCTGCTGCCAAAAGAGGTGGCCAGCAAAGCGTTACATCGCTTTAAAAGTCTGGCTGAAACCGGTGAGATTCCTACCCTGCACGGGCAGCCTGCGGGTCATCATGGCGGACGTCAGGATAAGGAGAAATAAATGCGCGCACTCTGCTGGAATGGCGTCAACGATTTAAGCGTTGAAACCGTGGCCGACCCGGGTCTGCTCAATCCTCATGATGCCATTATTCGCGTCAGGCTCACCACCACCTGCGGCTCCGATCTGCACGTCATTGACGGCCTGATCCCGAGTATGCGGGAGGGCGATATCCTGGGTCATGAATTCATGGGCGAGGTCGTTGAAGTTGGCCGTGCGGTAAAAAATATCCGGCGCGGCGATCGGGTAGTGGTGCCCTCTTTTATCTCCTGTGGCTCCTGCTGGTATTGCCAGCATCAGTTGCCCTCCTGCTGTGACAATACGCATCCGCAGTGGGAGAAAGGCGAAACGGTGCTGGGTCATGCCACGGGCGGCATTTACGCCTACAGCCACGCGTTTGGCGGTTATGCGGGTTCACATGCAGAGTATGTTCGCGTGCCCTTTGCCGACAATGATTGCTTCGTCGTGCCCGAAGGCGTAACCGATGAGCAGGCGCTGTTCCTCTCCGATGCGACGCCGACCGGGTATATGGGTGCCGACTTCTGTAATATTCATCCGGGTGACACCGTAGTGGTCTGGGTCTGGGGCTGTGGCGGTGTCGGACTGATGACACAGCAAAGCGCCTGGCTGATGGGTGCGCATCAGGTCATTGGTATCGATCGCTATCCTGAACGGCTGGCCATGGCACGCGACTTCGCAGGCAGCATCACGCTGGATTACACCGAGGTCGATATCAACGAAGCGCTGCTGGAATTAACCGGCGGGCGCGGCCCGGACAGCTGTATTGATGCTGTCGGCATGGAAGCCCGCGGTGAAGGATTAAGTCAGGTCTATGACAAGACCAAACAGATGCTGCATCTGGAAACGGATGTCGGTGCAGCCTTGCGCCAGGCGTTATATGCCTGCCGTAAAGGCGGCAACATCGCGATTCTGGGGGTGTATGGCGTGATGGATAAGTTTCCGCTGGGGCTGATGATTAATAAAAACCTGACTATTCGTACCGCCCAGCAGCACGGGCAACGCTACATGCATCGCCTGCTGGAGCATGTTGCCAGAAATGAACTTAATCCGGCTTTTATGGCGACACATCGTTTTCCACTGGAAGAGGCCCCGCGAGGCTATGAGATGTTTAAACACAAAGAAGATGGCTGCGTTCGTGCCGTGTTCGTACCCTGAAAACACATAAACCGATTCGGGCGGCGCTGCCGCCCGGCGAGACCTTTCCTGAACCCTGGCAAAAATCCCACTTATTTTCGGACGCTGAAAGACAGATGATAAGAGCCTGTCACGGCCAGGCTGAATCTGAATTAACCCACCATAACGCCATGCAGATATGAATTTTTTATGAACGTGAAGTGAAAAAAACACATCTGAATCATATCCCTGCAAACGCCATGCGGACACTTCTGCCTGTTCACATTTTGAAAACAAAATAATCACACTAAGTTATTTTTTCATGCGTAAATTAGTGCCAGTTTTCATTTATGGAGCAGGCCAATGACGCAATATGTGGCGGTTTTTCTCTCTTCACTGTTCATGTGCAGCAACGTTTTCGCAGGTTCGGTTTCTTCCGTATCACTCGACGCGCTTTCCACCGCATTGAATGAACGCATGCAGGTCATGAAGGCTGTGGCGGGTTATAAGGCGCAGCATCATTTACCTGTTGAGGATCTGCCTCGTGAGCAGGTTGTTCTGGAAAATATGCTGCATAACGCGCAGCAGGCAGGACTTGAACCTCAATCGGTTGAACCTTTTGTCCAGGCTCTGATGAACGCCAGCAAAGCGATTCAGTATCGCTATCGGGCTGACTGGCTCTCAACACCGGAGAGTGACGTATCCGTCACCGATCTGGCCGGGACCCGGCAGCAGATTGAACGGCTGGATACCCAGCTCCTGGCTGCGATCAGCCAGCGCCTGATGACCGGTAGCTTCTCGCAGGAGGACAACGTGTTTCTGATGTCACAGCTCACGGCCCCCCACCTCAGCGAAAGTGATAAAAACAACCTTTTCGCTTCTCTCGCCCGCATTCAGCGCTCGCATTAATCCTCAAGCCCTGGAGTAAGCTATGCAGCTTCATGAACTCATGAACCCCGACTACGCTGACAATCCCTTACCGCTTTATCGGAAACTCCATCGGCAGGGCCCGCTTATTCCAGCCGGGGATAAGATCATCATCAGCGGCAGTCACGCGGTGGTGGATGCCCTGCTGAACGATCGGCGGGTCGGTAAGAATTATATAGAAAGTGTCAGGTTAAGATTTGGTGATGCCGCCGCCGACATGCCGCTGTTTCAGAGCATCGGCAGAATGTTTCTGGTGCTGAATCCGCCGGACCACAACCGGTTGAGAGCACTGGTCATGAAAGCGTTCAGCGCCCGGGAGATTCATCCCCTCAGAGAGATGGCGCTGACGATAGCCAATGATCTGGTTGATGCACTGGCAGGCCTTCGCACCTGCGATTTAGTCCAGGCATTCGCTTTTCCGCTACCGGTACGCATTATCTGCAGGATGCTGGGAGTCCCGGAGTCGGATGCGCCTGAACTGGGTCGACTTACGTCTGTGCTGGTCAAAGTTTTCGACCCGCAAATCAGCCAGACAGATCTGCTTGAAGCCGCCGATGCGTTTGCCGTACTGGAGAGTTACTTCAGCGCCCTGATCGTCGCGCGCCGTGACAGCAGCGCCAGTGATCTGGTGTCCCTTTTCCTGCGTAGCGGTAACGACGGTGACCGGCTAAGTCACGATGAGATCATCGCCAATGTGATACTTCTGTTTCTTGCCGGTCATGAGACCACCTCAAATATGCTCTGTAATACCATTCTGGCTTTGCATGACCATCCGCAGGAACTGGCATGTCTGCAGCAGAATCTTGCGCTGATACCCGATGCTATACAGGAATGTCTGCGCTACGACAGTTCGGTCCAGATGCTTTACCGCACGACGCTGGAAGAGATTGAGGTGGCAGGCCAGCTCATCCCGCCCGGAACGCGCTTCTTTCTGAGTCTGGGCGCAGCCAATCACGACCCGCTTGTCTTTACCTCGCCGGAGCGGGTCAATATCCGTCGGCATGAGGGACGCTGCCTGGCATTCGGTGGCGGGATACATCACTGCATGGGCTACCGGCTGGCACTGGCGGAAATGGAGGTGGCGTTACAGGTACTGCTGACCCGACTGCCAGCCATGCGGCTGGTAACCGCCGGGGTTCGCCGCAACCACAGAGCCAACCTGCGCGGTGTCAGCGCACTGCCGGTCGAGTGGTAAAGCCGCCCGGGCCAGCTGCGCCCGGCGATTAACCGCGCAGACGCAGCGTGGCGGGCAGCACCAGTTGGCTGTCTGCTGGATCATTTCCGGCAATCATCGTGGTCAGCATAGAAAAACAGGCCTGCGCGAGCGCCGGAACATTCTGCTCTATAGTGTCGACAGAAATCGAGAGTGAATCATAGAGATAGTGGTCATCAAAACTGGCGATGCGGATATCGCTGGTCAGCAGGTTGTGCTCACTCATGTAGCGCAGTACCCCTTCCAGCAGGCCGCAGGCCGCAGTGAACATCGCTTTGGGTGGACGCCCCAGTCGCTTACATAGCGCGGCAAACATCTCGTAGCCGCTGCCGGGATGGTAGTTCCCCTGAATAATCCACTCCGGCTGCAGCGTCACACCCGCCCGCGCCAGCCCCTCTCTGAATCCCGCCAGACGATCCTGGGTCGGGGAAAGATTGGACTGTCCGCCCATAAAGTAGATCTCCTCCGGACAGGCGCGCGCCAGCTTTTCAACCAGCTCAGCGGTGGGCGTCACGGCATCGGTGATGACCCATGGCAGCTTCGTGTTGTTCATGTGGCGGTCAAACAGCAGCACCGGCAGCTGTTCGCTGAGACTGACATAGTCGCTGTCGGTTAGCATACTGGAGGCAACAATCAGCCCGTCGACCTGACGTGCCACCAGATTGTTGACTACGACCCTCTCCTGACCGGCATTTTCGTCGGTACAGGAGATCAGCAGCTGCAGACCCGCCGCGCGGCAGAGATTTTCCAGCGCATGAGAAAAGGCAGCGAAACCGTGGTTAGTGATCTCCGGTACCACCAGCCCCAGCGTATGACTGCGGGCATCGTGCAACATCCGCGCATGGATACTGGGCTGATAATGGTGTTCGCGGGCCAGCGTCAGAACCCGCTCTCGCGTCTCCTTCGCAACCCGTAACTCTTCGCCACGGCCGTTGAGCACCAGGCTGGCAGTGGCTTTTGAAACCCCGGCCAGCCCGGCGATATCACTGATGGTAACGCGTTTTGTTTTTCTCACGGCAAGACATCGGTTAGTGAAACAAGGGTTTATTCTACCATGCAGTGACGTAACGACCAGTAGCGGGCCTGCAGTTCTGCGCGCCCGCGCAGGGTCAGCAGCGCCGGCTGGTCCGGAAAATAGCGGCTGCTCATCACCCCTTCCCCGTCGTTGATGAAGATCTCAACGCTCGAATGGTCACACAGGATCTGCAATCGACGCGCTGCACCGGTCCAGTAGCGGGTTATCCATTCACCCGACACCAGGCTGCGACGGGCAAGCCGCAGTTCGTTGTGTTGCCAGGTCAGGATCAGGGTATCGGCGAAATTGAGTTCGATGTCGCCCTGGCTCGCAAGCTCAATTTCAAGCCGCTGGGCGGCAATCGGCGGCGCATCATCGGCGCGGCCCTGATAGTGCTGCTCGTTCCCGCGCAAGGCCTGCAGTTCCGCGATGGGCTGCTGACAGAGCCGGCCGTTACGTGAGCTCAGCTCGCGCAGACAGGTCATCTGGTGGATCCACCCCTGCGCCACGGTTGGCTGGGCCATCTCTTCACCGTCCGGCGTCCCCATCCAGCCCACCAGCAGACGCCGGCCATCAGCGGTCAGCGTGGTTTGCGGAGCATAAAATTCAAAGCCGGCATCCATTTCGTTCAGCGGGCCGTGATGATATGCAGGCTGCTGATAATCCAGCTCCCCACTCAGCCAGGCACAGGCGTGACTGTTCAGATAACGCTTCTCTTCGGGCGCAACGCCCTGCGGACAGCAGATCAGATAGGTGCTGTCGCCGAGCGTGAACATATCCGGGCACTCCCACATATAACCCGCGGCATCCAGGCCGCCCAGTTCACTGCCCGCGATCTCGCCGAGATTCTGCCACTCCCGCAGCGTGTCAGAACGCAGCAGAAGCACCCTGCCCTGCCGTTGCATATTCTGTGCCGCCAGCACCATGTACCAGCGATCGTCATGACGCCACACTTTAGGATCGCGAACGTGGCCTGTATAACCCTCCGGCACGGCAATGACCGGGCCAAGCTTGTCAAAACCGCCCGCGCTGTTCTGCTGTGCCAGGCACTGCCACGCCGTGCGCGAACCATCATCGAATTTTACGTTGCCGGTGTAGACCAGTGTCAGTACGCCGTTATCGTCGACTGCGCTGCCGGAGTAGCAGCCACTGCGGTCATACTCCTCATCCGGCATCAACGCGATGGGCTGATGCTCCCAGTTCAGCAGATCGGCTGAGCGCCAGTGCCCCCAGCATTTATGCTGATGCGCACAGCCCAGCGCGTTCCACTGGTAGAAGAGATGATAGTGACCGTCGAAATGGATGAAGCCGTTGGGATCGTTAAGCAGCCCGGTAACCGGTGCCAGATGCCAGCCAGGATAGTGGCTGTCGCTGAGCGCCTTTGGCATACCCTGCATCACCGCCTGCAGAATGGCGGCAAGACGTGTTGATGAGGCCATTATTCAGAGTCCGTTTTGTATTTGAGCAGATAAGAGATTACAAACGCGGTGGTGAACGCGATAGCAACGCCGATGACATAATTGAGCAGAGAACCCGCTTTGACAATCGCCATACCCGGCAGGCCGGTCAGTCCGACCGCCGTCATATAAACATGGACCGACACCACCCAGGCACCGCCCAGCGCGCCGCCCACCAGACCCGCGATAAAGGGTTTCATAAACCGCAGGTTGATACCAAAAATAGCCGCCTCGGTGATCCCCAGCAGTGCTGAAAACGCGGAGGGCAGCGAAATCGCCTTGATCTTCGCATCGCGGGTTTTGAACCACACCGCCAGACAGGCCCCGCCCTGAGCGACGTTTGCCATCGCCCAGATGGGCAGCAGGAAGTTCACGCCAATCGAAGGATTGCCCAGCAGTCCCGCCTCAATCGCATGGAAGCTGTGATGGACACCGGTGATGACAATTACCGAATAGAGTCCGCCAAATACCAGACCTGCCAGCCAGCCGGCGTGCGCAATCAGGGTGCTGAGCACAAAGGAGATACCATCGCCCAGCATACGGCCCGCCGGACCGATAATCAGCAGCGCGACAAAGCCGGAGATAATCACCGTCAGGAACGGGGTCAGGATCAGATCGAGCGCATCCGGGATCACCCGACGCAGCTGCTTTTCCAGCATGCTCATAAACCACACCGCCAGCAGTACCGGGAATACCGTACCCTGATAGCCAATCATCGCCACTTCAATGCCGAAAAAGTTCATGGTGTGGAAACCGGCGGCGACGCCCCAGGCGTTGGTTAGCGCCGGATGCGTCAGAATACCGCCCAGCGTGGCACCCAGAAACGGGTTACCGCCAAACTCGCGGGCCGCCGTAAAACCAATCAGGATCGGCAGGATAATAAAGGCCGCCGAGCTGCACATATCCAGCATGATATAGAGCGCATTTTCCGGATTGACCCAGCCGTAGGTTTTAACCATCCCCAGCAGGCCCATCAGCAGACCCGACGCCACGATCGCCGGAATGATCGGCACAAAGATGTTCGACAGCAGGCGAGCGATGCGCTGGAAAGGATTGAGCTTGCGGGCGGCAATATCAGCAGCTTCTGACTTGCTCGATTCGCTGATGCCCGCCTCGGCGATAAAAGCGGCGTAGACCTTATTCACCACGCCGGTGCCGAAGATAACCTGAAGCTGTCCCGCGTTGCGGAAGCAGCCTTTAACGCCTTCAATCTGGCCAATCGCTTTGGTGTCCGCCTTCTCATCATCCGCCAGCACCAGCCGCAGTCGGGTCGCGCAATGAGCCGCGCTGGCGATGTTCTCTTTACCACCCAGCAGGGGCAGCAGGGCCCGCGATATTTTTACATAGTCCATACATACCTCACTCTTGTTATGTTTTTATCCGCGTGACGTTCAGGCCCCGGCAGCCGGGGCCGCCCGATCAGAACCAGGTTTCCATCTGTACACCGAAGTTCCATTCACCGCCGGCATCGAAGCCTTTGCTGCCGAACGCGTCGTCACTGGCATAGTTATCCAGCCGGTGATCCCAGTTCATCCAGGTTGCAAACAGACGAATTTCCGGACGTTTAAGGAAGTCGCCGACATCACCGGCTTTCAGGGTTGGCGCAACAGTAAGTTTGGTGAAGCTGCCGCTGACCGCGTTACGGTTGTTGTAACCTTCCGGACGCAGATCCATGTACTGATAAGAGCCTTCATACTGCATCTCGAAGTTATGCGTGATTTCCTGAATCAGCCGCAGGTTGACTGTCGCCCAGTCGTAGCTGTCACCTTTGACGTAGCGATCGTCACTGCGCTGTGCCAGTAAGGCGGGCGCAATGTGCCAGCCGCCGCCAAGGGGAGTGATCCCGTAACTTGCCAGCCGCCAGGTGTTCGCTTCCGGCAACAGTGCGCCGTCAGAACCAATCGACTTCACCTCAGCGCCCAGGCCATGACCATAGAGCAGGGCTGTTTTCGACGTGCCTTCTGTCAGCCCATAAAAGCTGTCGTTATGAAGGCCCAGCAGCGCATGGACGCCGGTTTCGGCCGCATCGCTTTTAACACGGAGGCCGTCAATATCCCGACGATCGTCGTTATCTTTCGCCCGCATACCGCTGACCATCATCTGCACCGGGCCGACAAAATTATTCAGCGACAGGATGTAGTTCTGCGCGGTGTTTTCATTGTTTTCGATGTCACCAAAGGTACGACCATAAAGCGAGAGGTTGCTGCGCGCCTGCTCTGCCCATTTCATGTCGTAAATACCGGCGCCGGTTCCGGCAAGGAACACGACATCGGAGTCGATCCAGTGAATATCAAAGTTATCACGATCAAAACGCTTACCTGCCCAGACCGTTGCGTTATCGAATGCACCGCTGAAGGTGGGAAGCTGTCCCAGTTCGACAAACGCCTGACGCAGGTTGAGATCGCTGCTGGCGGCCGTCCAGTCGTTATAAGTGCGCTGTCCATCGGCCAGCATCGCTTTGAAGCGGGTGGTGGCACCATTATCCAGCGTCTGCTTATGTTCAAGGTTGAGCTCAACGTAGGTATCCGGCTCATTACCCAGACGCCCGACGTGACCGCCGGTTTCTCCAGCCGGGGTTACGGTCGGGCCGCCCTGCGTTTTGGCGGCGGAGCTGTTCATCAATAATCCGGAGCGTGCATAACCGTGGAACTCAAAGCCACCTTCATCGGCAGATTTTTGTTCCAGTTTCGCGGTGCGCTGCGCGACCTCAGCGGTGGAGGTCTGGGTCTGCTGCTGAACCGCCGCCAGCTGCTGAGCCTGCCGTTCAGCCATCTGAGCCTGCTTTTCGGCGATCTCTGCACGGCTTTCAGCCGCATTCGCCCGCTGCTCGGCAGCCTGCAGTCGCTGCTCCATTGCCGCCAGGCGGGCTTCGATGCTGCTCATGCTGGGATCGGCCCAGACGGATGTGGAAAAGAATATTGCAGAGAGGGCGATGGCTAACGTGCTTAGTTTCATTTTTTTTATATCCCTGAGGAGAGGCTATCATCACCGGTTTTTTTTGCTAAACCGGTTTAGGCGCAAATCATAGCCACGGGTAATTTCCCTCTGCAATGAAAAATGCTAAACCGGTTTAGTGATTGTGAGATAGCTCGCAAAACAGGGCTGTCAGATGACGATTAGCCAGCCAGATCGTCCAGCTGGTGGCGCAAGGGAAGTGCTGTCATGGCACCTTTTGCCGTGGTGGCGAGTGCGCCACAACGTTGGGCAGTCAGCAGGCAGCTGACAAGCTGCGATTCATTAACAGGCAGACCTGACTTCGCCAGCTCCCAGAGTAATCCGGCCACAAAGGCATCACCTGCACCGGTAGTATCGACGCTGTTAACGGGCGTGGTAGCATGGTGGGTGATTCGGCCCTGATAACAGGCCATCACCCCTTCCCTGCCCCGTGTCACCAGTAACAAGCGAATGCTGAATTTTGCGGCCAGCTGCGGCATGCTGACAGCCGCTTCCTGACCCGGGCTGAGAAAATCGAGTTCTTCGTCGGAGAGTTTCACCACGTCTGTATGATTGAGGGCCTCGTTCACCACCGTATGCAGCAGCGCCGGGTCGGGCCAGAGATCTTCCCGCAGATTTAAATCGAAACTGACATGGCCGCCTGCCGCCCGAATCTGTTTCATAGCGGTCAGCGTCGCGGTGCGTGAAGGTTCCGCCGCTAAGGCAATTGAACAGCAATGCAGCCACTCCCCTCGATTAAATTCGGGCAGATCGGACGTTTCAAGAAACAGGTCGGCACTGGGCCGCACCATAAAGGTAAAGGTGCGCTCGCCCTGCTCATCCAGACCGACCACCACGGTTGACGTGCGATGCTGTGAATCAGCGATCATATAGCGGGTATCAACATTCTCCTCATTTAGCGTCTGCCGCATAAACTCACCAAAAGGATCGGCACCCACCCGTCCGATAAAACCGCTGTTTCCCTGCAGTCGGGCAATGCCAACGGCAACATTGGCAGGTGCTCCGCCAGGACATTGCATCAGGCGCCCCGGTATTTCGGGTAGCAAATCGACCACGGCATCCCCGAGGCACCATACGCGAACAGACATAAAAAACTCCTATGATTAAACCTGAAAGCTAAACCGTTTTAGCTATAGCGCTAAATGGCGTAAGGTTCAAGCATTAACATGCTGAAGTGATATGTGATTAACATAAGACGTTTATGGTAGAGAGCCGAACAGGCACATGCCCGATAATTACGGGCAGAGGTCAGGTATAAAAAAAACCGGCACAGCGGCCGGTTTGATTGTCAGTGATGTGTGATGAAGATTATTTAAGCGTAGAGAGTATCTGTCTGATCGACGCATCAATCTGTTCAGCAATCTCTTTTGGCAAACGACTGAATTCATACTGCACGGTGCGCTTCTCATCGTTGGTTTTACGACGCGCATAGGTATTGGCTGTAGTAAACGTTGCCAGCTTTTCCGTCACCATTTTGCTGACCGGTGCAGGTTTTTTTAACTGACGACGGGCGCTTTTGAAACCATTCAGGATTGCGCTCTTCTTCTCATCTGAATTAGCGTTTTGCAGTGAATCATCTGCCTCCAGCTTTTGCTGGATTTCGCTGGCCAGTCCGGCGGCATCCATCGCTTCCGCTTTCGCCTCCTCCCAGACATCAAGCAGTAACTGATAATCCTGAAGGGTCAGCTCAGAAACGACCGGGAAGAGTTCGATAAACTCAGCGGGCACGGATGCGGCCTGAAATGCACGTGAGACCTTAGCGTTTGAGATGCCTTCCGCTTTAGCAATTTCTGATTTGCTCATGCCACTTTCGTTCATAAGCATAAAGCGCAGACCTAATTCACGCAGGTTATGCTCTTTAGCCGTCTGAATATCAGCAGCCAGCTGACGCGCATCGCTGAGGCTCAGTTCATCTGCAGTAACCAGCACTTCCAGACTGGCCCCGGAAAGAATGCAGGCAGCACGACGGCGCGAACCATCCATAATCTCAATCCGGTCGCCGTTTACGCGACCAATGGCCGGGAAAAACTGCTGCAGTGTAATCGTACGGGTGATTTCCTGCAGCGATTCCGGCGTCAGCGTGCTCTGATCACGTCCGTTGATCTTCGGGTCAACACTGGTTCGGGTTTCTATATCATCATGCAGGACCAGCTGGCGCACAAAAGTTGCCTTCGCACCTGACTTCAGCGTAAAGGTGCGCGACTGGCTGCTGCTGTCGATCATGTTCGCAATAGCAGAATCGCCGAACTTGCGGCCAATGCGCTGTATAGGTTTGCTCACAGGGTACTCCTGATATATTCGATGCGATCAAACACAGCCCTTGAGAACTGCTCAGCTTCATATTTGGCTTTACGCAGGGCGTCTGCACTGCCGGGATAGGAAGCGGGATTAGCACTGATTACCGTGTCAAAGGATTCGCCACAACGCTC
This sequence comes from Pantoea sp. B550, assembly GCF_024158165.1. Lineage (NCBI taxonomy): Bacteria > Pseudomonadati > Pseudomonadota > Gammaproteobacteria > Enterobacterales > Erwiniaceae > Pantoea > Pantoea sp. B550. Next base: position 86,350 of record NZ_JAMYXI010000002.1, on the reverse strand, counting down.
GAATCCATCAAGACGAGGTAAGCCACAGTCCAGCATCGATTTAGTAAACACCTCACGTGCATAACTTTGCGACGTCAGGTGGTCATGCTTGGATGTCATCTTAGACATAAAGCCGATATTAGCTTTGAGCCGCGGTTCGATACCTTCGGACTCGATACGCTCCAGCATTTCTGGCAGGCGCGTCAGATACTTCATGGTGGAATGGAAATCGACCTGTGCCGGTGGCGTCGGTGTCAACAGCACATCGCTGGCCGCGATGGCATTCAGCATAAAGGAATCAAGATGAGGACCGGTATCAAGGAAGATAAAATCATAGTCACCTGCCAGACGATCGATCACATTACGGCGAAGGACCTCTGAAGGCGCAACACCGGGCAGATGTTCAGCAACCAGCTCTTCCCAGTCGCTGGCAACGAAGCCATCATCGATTGAGGCCGGAATAACGTCAACGCCGGGCATAACGGTAGGCTTAATAAACTGCTCACGAAGCTGATCTGCATCCAGATCGTTGAGCATAGCCTGCGCTGCTGTTTCCAGTACGGAACCGACACTGTTGGTATGGCTCAGGAACATCGTGCTCGATGCCTGTGGATCCAGATCGATAACCAGTATACGCAGGTCATTGTGCAGCATAGAAGGATGGGCGCGCATACCGTGAGCCAGCGTCACGGTGCTGACGGTTTTAGAGACGCCGCCTTTAAGACTGACAACAAACACGACAAAGGGGCCAGCATGCCGATCGCGATATTTAGGCACTTTACGATGCTGATAAATGTCGACGACGTTCTGAATGGTCAGGGCATATTGCGATGTACTGCCGGTTTGCTTTTTACCAAACTGGTATCCTGCTGCTTCCATATCACTAATCGCTGCGACGACAGCGTGCTTACTCAGCAGTGGCATATTTGCTACAGCATTGCGAGAGAAAGTCTGGTAAAACCCTGTCTGGTTAAATTCCTGACGCTGCTGCTCAATGTGGTCACTAAGTCCATGTAACATGGAGTTGGCACGTGTTGCCATCTCCAGCACTCCACCATAATCACGCTTCATAAGCCCCTCTGCGTTAATGTTTTTTGCATACTACACAAAAAGCGAATATCTGCCAATTTTTTAGGAAAATGCCAAAAACCTGGATTTTTTGTCTCAGGTAGTGGAATGATGATCTGAGATTTATGGTTGGCTGTAAAAGAGGTTTGCTTAAGCTCTATGACTTTTGTTCATTCAGTTTGAGTATGTTGAACAGACATCAGAGTTAAGTTTGATAATGGATGGCGGATGTCAGCACTCAATATCTGTTTTTTGGTAAGGCAGAAATGATCGGCCAGCAACGCTGACCCATATTACAGACGCTCCACATGGTGTTTTCATCATGAAAATATCAGATATCTCTATTAAAATCATAAACTTAAATGAATATAAGCTTGGTGAAAATGCGTATTGAAAACGTGTTTTTATCAAGCTTACTATTATTTGTAAATTTGTTTCATCAGACATTACCAGAGCATGGGTTCTGATCAACCATAGTGAATTAAACGTTGATGAAATTGATAAGTAGCCATACTGTCAGTAAACCCTTGTTAGCCCTGCCAGTAGTTCATACCTTTACATTACTCGATTACGATTTGTTTAGAGTCTGCATGAGTGTTTTCCAGCCTGGTTCAGCAGCATTTTTCATTACATCTGATAGAGATTCTTTTGTTATTTCTGACTAATTATTTTTCTCATAAAAAAGCGGTCTTTCAATCAATCGGTTTAGTCGCGTTATGAATTACTACCATGACATATTGATACCTTTGAACGGAGCAGGGGATTGAGAGCGTCACGCGAGATAATAATAAGCAATAAAACCTCGCATAAGCAGCAAAAAGAAATCTGCATAATTTAATCTTTTAAATCATTTGCGCACCAGTAGGCCCATCCACTTTCTTTCCCCCTCCTTATCAAGGATTACTTGCTTTCAGATAATAATGTGATTATGCATAACGAGTTCCTTTATGAGCCGTGTTGATTATGCCGGGTAAAAGAGTACCTTATTTCAAACTAATTTATGGCTACTTTAATGCAGTAAGGAGAGGGCTCATCGGACATAATAAAACGATGTTTAAGCCTCAGAAAAGCTGAATCTGGCGTTATACTGCTGGTGTTTTCACAGTGAAAATTTAAAAAAATATCTTTACTATCAGATACATAAGTAATTTAATTCATGGTGAAAATTGCGCTCCCCTCCCGGATTATTATCTGAATAGCGCCAAATTATTACCTCAGGGCTAAAAACCTTTACACCTACAAGGTTATCAGCGGATGTCTGGTTTCATGTTTTGTTTTGTCTTGCCAGTAACCGGTTGCGTTAACAGGTAATAACCTGCTTATAGCGATTCTCTATTTCATATCCGCAACTGAAAATCTGTCTGATGTCAGCCTCGATGATTTCTGAATCAGGTATGTTTTATCCCCGTTATTCACAGGCCAGATCCAATTGGTCGATCCTCAATAGATCAAATTGAGATCCTTAACAGATCCCTGCAGGCTCTGAAGCCACGTAGCACAAGGTCTGAAAGGGTGTTGGTAACCACTGTAGCGAGAAGAATAACCACTGGAGAGAGCACAATAACCACTATAGCGAGTAAACCAACCGCGCTGGCGAGTACGCAATAACCACTGTAGCGAGTAGAGCGTGCTTTATGATGTGTATAAGCCTGGTCGCTGTCATTTTTCTTATCCTGGGTAATAAAACAGTACGTTATCTGAGAAGGCTAAGGTGTTAACTGACGGACCTGCTGGTTTTTTTGGGCAAGTTTTCCACTGAATAGATCCCATAACAGATCCACATTAGATCCCTTTAAAGGTCCTGAAAGATCCCCATGCCGCCTTAGCCCTTGGTATCACTGCGATAAAGAAGGATGGCTAACCACTATAGCGAGTAAAACAACCACTGTATCGAGATAAATAACCACTATGGCAAGTAGATTAACCGCTATAGTGAGTGCTAGTATCCACTGTATTGAGTAACAGCGGCTCTCGCCTGTTCACATCACGGATCTTCCTAATGCCAAGAAAAGAACCAGATATCCTGAACATAGCTGATGCGTTTAGCGAAACAGACAAGCGTACAGGCGAAGTTGTTACTCTGACGCCCAACAGTAATAACACCGTGCAGCCGGTCGCGTTAATGCGACTCGGCTTGTTTGTTCCAACGCTGAAATCCACAGCGCGCAGTCAGAAAAACCAGATGAATGCGATGGATGTGACTCAGGATCTGAAACAGTTATCCCTGGTCAGATCGGAAGGGTATGACAACATCAAGATTTTGGGTGCCCGACTGGATATGGATAATGATTTTAAGACCTGGGTTGGGATCATTCGCGCATTCGCCACGCATGAGTGTCTGGGAGACACGGTAACGCTCTCGTTCGTAGAATTTGCAAAACTCTGCGGCATACCTTCTGCGCGCCTCTCATCGAAGCTCAGGAGCCGTCTGGACGCTTCGCTGACGCGGATTGCGTCTAACACCCTGACTTTTACCAGCAAGGGCGGAGAGAACTACACAACGCATCTGGTGCAGTCCGCCAAATACAGCGTTAAAAAGGACACGGTGACCTTACAGGCCGATCCTAAGATCTTTGAGCTTTATCAGTTCGACAGAAAGGTTCTGCTGCAGCTTAAGGCTATTAATGAGCTGGCACGCAAAGAGTCCGCTCAGGCACTTTATACGTTTATTGAAAGCCTTCCGCCCAAACCTGCGCCAATATCTATGGCGCGCCTGCGTGCACGGCTCAACCTTACGTCGCGCGTGATCACCCAGAATGCGACGGTCAGAAAGGCGATGGAGCAGCTAAAAGAGATTGGTTATCTCGACTATACCGAGACCCGCCGCGGCTCTTCTGTGTACTTCTGGGTCCATTATCGTCATCCCAAGCTGCGCCCTGCCGAACTGCCGCTCAGTAAGGCAGGCTTAATCGATGATGAGATGGACGAGTTTGACGATCTGGACAGCGACTCCACTATGATTGATGTCAATCTGCCCGAACCGGTGAGTGAGGATGATAGCAGTGAGCTTGTCATGGTATCGCGTGAGGAAAAAGAGTTACTTAATAAAATCAGGAAACAGAAAAACCGTTAGTTACCTGTTCACCACACCGCTCATGGCTGATGGATCCTGCTAACCACTATAGCGAGTAAGATTACTCGCTATAGTGGTTAATCTTTTCCCGACGGAGCATCTACATCCTGAATCGCCTGCCTGAAAAACATCCTGCTATTTGCTCTGGTTTTCCATTGCGCCTCTCTGATCAGGAGGGTGCATTAAGCTTCGCAAAAGATCGACTTCCTGCAGTAGTTAGCCAGTTCGTCCCGCGGTATCTCTGCAAACGTTGCGTTAACGCTTTAGCGTGTCAGCACTCGCTATAGTGGTTAGTCTGGTCTGGTTAACAGCATACGGATTTACCTCCCGACGCCATATGTCGTGTTTCGCTGGCGATATTCAGCTCTTCGGCCTTACTCGCTACAGTGGTTATGGCCATTCTGAAATGACCATCTCATCTTTGTTTACCTCATTCTGCCCATAAGATTTACACGCTATAGTGGTTTTCTGATGATTTATTGGCTAATACGTTCAGATAATGATCAGATGACAGACCTGGCTGTTACAACATTCTCGCTACAGTGGTTATTTTTTGGGATAGAAGGGAGGAGATCACTCGCTATAGTGGTTAGCGGTATCGTTTTATACTGTTTGTTACTAATATTCAGTAATTTAAAGTGAGTGCTTACTATCATTATATGTCTCTCACCGTATCATGAGGATAAAAAACCAGCGCGACAGGAGAGATCAGGCAGGCACTCGCTACAGTGGTTGCGTTACAGGATGAGCAGAATGGTTTCGCTAACAAAACAAAGTTATTTTACTGAATAACAGCATAGAGCAGGGCAGGGCTATGATTCTGTTCCTGCTACATGCACATCTTCACACGACCTTTTTACTCGCTATAGTGGTTACCCCGCAGGTGAATCGTGCGAGGTGCCCTGCTAAGCACGGATATTTTCAGGCTCCTCTGTCTGAATGACTTACTCGATATAGTGGTTATCCTCTTAGGAGAGAGGTGAGCAGGCACTCGCTACAGTGGTTATCTTTGCGCTTATTCTCTGCGCGAGTTAGTTATCGTTATGATTCGGATGATTATTGCGCAACTTACTGGCTACAGTGGTTAACAGTAACGCTTCTGGCGCACGTTTACTCGCTATAGTGGATATTTGTCACATTCCCTGGCCGGATAGCGCAGTTCGGTCTCCGATTTACTTCCTATAGTGGTTAACCTGTCAGAGTTACTCGCTATAGTGGTTATCCGGAAATGCATGCCGGATACGCGTCATCAGCTCATTCAAAAGTGTCAGTATCGCGTTCAGAATGATTGCAAAAGAAGTGCTGAATGCGTGGATAAATACGGGGACGCAGGGGATGCCTGTCAATGACACCTGTTCCTGAGAGCTGGCAGGGCCATAAATGAAGAAAGCGGCCGCTCGCTGGCGCACCGCTTTAGGATTATTAGGACTGCGTACGTTACATGGCCTCGCGATATTCCGGCCAGGCGACAGCTTGCGCCTCATATCGGCCCGCAGCGGCGAACAGCGTACCCTGGAAATTGATTACACCTGCTGCTTCCAGCCACATCCACTCTTCTGCCTGTACGATCCCTGCCGCGATGACGGTGATCTCCAGCGCTGAGCAGCACTTGATGATCGCCAGCACAACCGCCTGCTTTGGCCCACTGCGATGAACGTCGCGGGTAATACCGGCATCAATACGGATACGGTCGGGCTGAATATGAGTCAGCAATGATAATCCTGCGGAGCCGTCTCCAAAATTGTCGATAGACAGGCTGATCCCGAACGCTTTCAGTGCGCGTACGGCTTCAGAGAACGCGTCCAGTTGTGAAATCACGCCGGTTTCACTCACACCAATAACGACCTGCTCCGGTACCAGCCCCGCCTGCTGAATTGCTGCCACAATGTGCTCGACGGCGTCGGGTATGACAACCAGCGTCATTGGCAGCAGACTCACGTAGAGCGTCATACCATCGGGACAAACCAGACCAGCCTGGGAAAAGGTTTTCTTCACGGTTTCCAGGTCGTCAACATAAAGCCTGTCGCCGGAAATTTCATCGGTAAGCGCCGGACGAAGGGTAACAGCTTCAATGGCGGTCACCTGACGCGCCAGCGGATCGACCACCGGACGGAAGCTCACGCCTTCTGTCTCCGGGCGGGAGTCCGGCACATGAGTGTGCTCTGAAATAAACTCCCAGTAACCTGGCGGAAGAACCTCGTAGTAGTTTTCTTTCTCACGTGACTCTACAAAAGTACGCAGGAATTGCAGTGCCCGATCATCATAGGTCAGGCGATATTTAGACGTACCTTTGTCCAGCACCGCCTGTAGCAGTGATGAGCGATCGTGTTCGCGCAGGTCAAACAGCGACATGCCCGCATTACCAAAACGTCGGGAAGGCGCATAGTCACGCATCAGTTCGACGACATTATGATGCCGCCGATCGGCACAGATTCGCTGATAAACTGCCTGAATGCCCGCTTCAGGACCTTCGAGTAACTGGAAGAAATGGGTGCCGTTGAATAACAGGATACCGGTTACATCGTGCGTGCTGTTGATTTTGCTGGCGTTATCGACCATCTCCGGAAGGGTTCTGACCGGAAAGTCATCTGAAATATGGCTGCGATAGATTATGGTAGTTAGCATGTGCAGCTCCGTTTTACGTAATTGTTGCGGACACGCTAACACTGATCAAAAAATGTTTCATCTATACTTGATTGCTGTCGCACGGACTGCAACAGAGCAGGTGGCACTAAGCGAAACGGCAAATCGGCAGATCTGCATTCAGTTAACGTAACCGTAATGACGCTGCTGGATCTGTGCCGATGAAATCATGTCATTGCATCATAAATAAGGCAGTCATCGGGGCGGCCTTGTGGTTCTCGCGGAAACGTAATCATCGGCTCAGCAGTGACATAAGCGTAATGTTCAACACAGGCATCGATGATTTTTTAGCGCGCAGGTTTAATGGCACTCACCACGCAGTTTCCAGTGAAGCCAGTGATCCAGCGCTTCTTCGTTTAATGGCTTCGAATAGAAATAGCCCTGGGCCTGATCGCAGCCATATTCTGTCAGGGATGTCACGGCGTCAGGACACTCAACGCCCTCTGCCACCACCGTATAGTCCAGCTCTTTGAGCATGGCGATGATGCTACGGGCAATAATGCGTGAAGCCGTATCTGAAGAGAGCTCACTGATCAGAGAGCGATCCAGCTTGATAACATCCAGCGGCATACGACGCAGATAGCTGATATTGCTGTAGCCTGTGCCAAAATCATCGAGTGAAATCGTGAATCCCCGTTCTCTGAGCATCTCCAGTCCGCGAAGAGCGGTGGGGCTTTCAAGGATGCGCTCTGTCTCCAGACATTCGATGCCCAGCAGCGAGGTCGGAAGCTTAGACTTCAGCATTTTGCTTTCCAGCGCGGAAGCAAATCCCTCGCATGCAAAATCGCGCACGCTGACGTTTATGGTTAATGGCAATTGAATACAGTTATTACGCAGTCGTCTGAGACGTTCAACGGCCTGGTCGATAATCCAGGCGGTCAGCACCGAGAGCAGATCGGTCTGCTCGGCCAGCGGAATAAAGGCAGCCGGTGAAAGTTCCCCTCTGCTGGGATGTCGCCAGCGGATGAGCGCTTCCAGGCCCACCGGTTTACCACTCTGCAGGCAAATTTTAGGCTGATAGACCATATAGAGCCCGATGTTATCGCGCAGAGCTGTTTTCAGATCGGTCATCAGCAGGAAATCTTCTGAGCGCTGTGTCTCCGCCTCAATATCAAAACGCTGAGAAGGCAGCCCGCGCCCGACCGCTTCATTCAGCGCGCTCACCGCGCGGCGCAACACTTCCGACGCTGACATGCTGCCGGCAACAAAGCCGGCCTCACCGGTATGAGGCGTCAGTGCAACTGACAGCCCCTCATCCATGTCTGCACTGATACCCTCCAGGCGATCGGCGACCCAGTCTGCACTTAGCCGGCTATCGGCACGAGTCAAGATGGCAAACCGCCCTGTGGCCACAGTGTAGATCATTTCACCTACCGCCGGACGCAGGCGCAGCGGCAGCAGGGTAGCCATATCCTTCAGCAGGCTTTCAACCGGATTCATTCCCATGGTGCGGGCCAGTTCATAAGCACGTGACATGTCGATGCAATCAATCAGCACCAGACGGCGTGGCGTGGTGTCGCCGGCCACAGCCAGATATTGCAAATCACGTATCAGGCGCTGGCGATTAGGCAATCCGGTCACCGGATCGCAAAAACCAGCCGAATGCCAGGCTTCAAGAAAGGACATGACCAGTGTGGAGAGCAGCGTTAATGTCGTCACCTGCTCAACGGCAAATGCATGCGGCTCGGTGTCGGTAACACAGAGCGTGCCCAGAATAATGCCGTCGCGGGTTTTCAGGGGCACACCGGCATAAAAACGAATAAAAGGTGAGCCAGTGATCAGCGGATGCGTGACAAAGCGCGCATCGTGATAGGTATCCGGCACGATCACTGCGCTGTCGCTGTCTACCACATGACGGCAGAGTGAATCCCCACGCGTCGAGCGTTGCAGATCAAAGTTATGTGACGCGCGTACGGTCTGGAATTCGTCATCCAGCACCGAGATAAAGCTTCCCGGGATACCCAGGGCCTGACTGGCTAACCGGACAAATTTTCGCAGAACGTCATCGCGACTTTCGTCAGGGTTGCGCAGTGCCTGCAAAGCACGACTTCGGCGCTCATTGTCGCCGTCTAGATTCTTGAGCATGTGTGTGTAACCTCCGCACCGGCTGATTACGGGGCGAAAAAAGAAAACTGTCCGGAGCGAAATCTGATTCGGGCGGCAGGAAATATAGCGTATTTTTTATTGTCAGCCTGATAATAAGGGAGTATGCGGCGGGTGTCTCTTAATATTTTCTTTAACGCATAAAGGGAATATTAACGATTCGAAAATTTAATCGAAGCGGTGTCTGATTATTTACCTTTTATATTTTCAGCCAGCCACTTCAGCACGTTTAAGCTTCATTTACGGGCAGAAAATCAACAAGCATTCAGGATGGTTAATATTATTTCTAAGTCGGTTTTCATGGGAAACAGCCCAGATGACGGAGGCAGGATCGTTATGCACAGGCTACTCTGCGGGATAACCTCTTCAAACACAACGTAAAAGCCGGGAAGGAACCCAGACCGGCAGAGGTGACCTGTCAGCGTGCTCCCGGCTGATGCAGGCCAATCCACCGTAATGCCGGCGTTAACACAGCGTTTCTGACAGCAATCAGCTTAACGTTTGATGCCATTCAGAGATTGAGCCGGGCGACGTGGGGGTGGGTTCTGTTCCAGCCAGTCACGAACCTGTTCGGTTCGTGCGCCGCTTTCACGGATCGCGCGTGTCAGTCTTTCCTGGGTTGTCCTCAGCTCCTGAGTCCAGTAGGTGATTTGCCACTGTTCACGAATTTCCACATGCGACAGATCGTCGGGTGAGCGACGCTGGATGGGATTTTTCATTCATTATCCTCCTCTGGTTTCAATGATGCAGCCTGAACAGGGACCTCAGGCTAAACATCCATCCTGATGAAGAAAGGGGCATTGAGGTAGCGGATTAATCCCTGAATGGTCCTTAAGTCAAATAACAGGATAATTCCTGGCGGAAGAAATAAAGCATTCTAAGGAAATAGGAAAAGCGCTGTCAGGACGAAATATGCCGTTTCGCTTACAGAAAAATTTCGCTTAATTGTTGATTCTGAAATTTGACATTTAAGCAAAATAGTCAATTATTCTCTGGTCTTTTCGCTCTGAGCGCTTTCGGGTCGCTTCGCTTTAATTGCTGGCGAAGCGCTGTGCTTTAGCGGTTTTTATCATGTTTAAGGAGTCTTTGTTTGGTTAATCGTCCCCCCAAGCCGCCTGTGGTTGTCCAGAGTAATGTGCGTGAACTTCGTCTTGCCGCTGGCCTCTCACAGCAGAGCGCCGCTGAGCGTTTTGACCTGAGCCTGAGAGTCTGGCAAACCAAAGAAGCTGCAGGTAATCCGACGCTACTTAGCCAGGGCGAATATGAACTACTGTTGTTACTGGCGGGTTGTCATCCCCATTTTGTTCTTGCGCCTCAGAGCAAAAAGTAACGGCTCAGTTAATATCCTTAAATTTGTTTCTGTGATAACAGGCCGTACCGTCACGTAAAAAAATTCTATTTAGCCACTTGAAAGCTGACAACCGATCCCTATTTTAACGGTGATCGGAAATATGATACCGGTCAGATGAACTTTTGGATGAACCTGTTCAGGAGATTATCACCATGTCAGTGCAACAGTTTTCTGTTTTCCCTTCGCTGGCTGATTCTGTCTTTTCAGACCGTTTTAGCCGTATCGATAAATTGTTCAGCCAGCTGACTGGCGACAATCCGGTGACGTCAGTTCCCGCTTATGATCTGCAGCGGGTTGAGGATAACCGTTACGCGCTGACCGTCAGCGTACCCGGCTGGAAAGAGCATGAGCTGGAAATAGAACTGCGTGGCGGACGGCTTTCCGTAGCAGGTCACCGGAATGATGCATCAGAGGAATCGTCTGGCGAGACCCGGCAGGAGAACAGCAGCTGGATCCATCGCGGCATTTCCTGGCATGATTTCCAGATGAGCTTTACTATTCCGGAGCACATGAAGGTGACCGGCGCCAGTCTGGCGGACGGTTTACTCAGCATTGATTTGATCCAGGAGATACCGGAGAGCGAGAAACCGCGCCGCATCCCGATTGCAATCGGCGGACCACGAACGCTGGAACATCAGTAATGTGAACAGGGCGGAAGCGGCTCAGGCTGTTTCCGCCTTTTTTAACTGCCGGCAGGGCAGAAGATCAACCGCGTCAGGCGCTGGCAGACATCGGGCAAACGGATGAGTGCACGCCAGTATTTGTTCCGGTCAGCATAATGGGCGCACCCGCCTCAAGACGGGAGTGAAATGCCGCCTTCATCGATACACTGATACCATCGCCACACCACATCAGATGATGCTCAAAACGGCGATGCGCCACGGCGGGAACACCGCGTGTGGCCGCGGCGACTTCAACCCGAAAGCCCTGTCCGTTGAGCCGTATCGCTTCCATCCAGATCTCGGTTTCATCCGTCACGCTGACCGCTTCAAGAAACAGCGGTACGGTGTTGCGTCGCCGTGCGGCCAGCGACAGGCTCTCCCACTGGCGGATTACGGCAGTATGAAAGCGCTGCTGACGCTGGGCTGCTCCTTTACTGAGGTCAGAACGCAGCCAGAGGTTGAGCGGCCGCAGATAGCGGTTAACATAATCATCGCCACAGTAGTCGGTATTCATCATCTGTAGTTCACGTTCAACATCTGCGTCCGGATTGTTCGCCAGCAGTTGCAACATATCCTCTTCCCGGCAGGCCCAGCCGCCAGGCAGCGTGACGTTGGGACAGTTAAGGGCAGCATGGATATCAAACAGCGTATGGCCTCCTGATGTCATTTCACGAACGCAGAGGGCGCGCGTAAGCTGCTGATCTGAGTAGCCAGCAGGGCCAGGCGGTGTGAGCAGCCCGGCACGGCGCCAGCGACGCAGAGTTTCAGGAAGAACACCGACGAGACCACATACGGTGTCGGTAGAGTGCTGAGGCATAGTTGATATCCGTGAAGCGTAACGCCCCCCGATCGGGGAAGATGGCCGCAGTATGCACGCCAGAAATAAATAAAGAAACAATCATTTCCATAATCTATGCCCGCGACTGGTGCGGAGATGGCGTGGAGTAAACGCACATACGGAGAAGAGCGCTGATGGGCAGGTGCCGGGCGCAGAGACGCCCGGCGATGAAGAACGCTTTACCAGTGGTACTTGTTGGAATCTTCCCACTCTTTCACTTCTTTTTCGGCACGGTCTTTCTCGTAGCCGTAGCGTTCCTGAATTTTACCGACCAGCTGATCGCGCTTCCCTTCTACAACGGTCATATCATCATCCGTAAGATCACCCCATTTTTCCTTGACCTTACCTTTGAACTGCTTCCAGTTGCCGCCAATGCGATCTTCGTTCATGGTGAATCTCCCAATTCCGGTTGTTATCCAGGGACCTGATGAATATCTGTCTTGCCAGAAGGCTGTCAGATGAATTAAGCATGGCACAGCTTTTGCTTTTTGCAGCGAAGCGGTGTGAGCCGCTTCAAACTATGAGCAAAAGCGCAGGCAGGGGAATATTTTGCCGGTAAAATTACGGACGTCGTGCAGGCCAGCTCACGGCAGGCAGGGCATTAAGGGCAGGGCGGGCAAACAGAAAGCCCTGGTAATAGCGGACCCCGGCACCTTCCAGCCAGAGCCACTCTTCCATTTTCTCGACGCCTTCCGCAATGACCGTGATTTCCAGCGCATGGCAGCATTTAAGGATGGCCAGCACAATCGCCTGACGCGGGCCGCTGCGGTGAATATCGGTAATGAGCTTGCGATCGATCTTAACTTTGTCGGGCTGGAAATCGGCCAGCAGCGACAGGCCTGCGAAACCGGCACCAAAATCATCAAGGGCCAGGCTGATTCCGGCTGCTTTCAGCTGCCGTACAGCAAACTGAAAGGCATCGAAGCGGGAGATGACCTCATCTTCAGTCACCTCAACCACCACCTGCTCAGGGCGCAATCCTTGTTGCCTGATCTGCTGAATGAGATGGTCAACCGCATCGTCGATCACGACCAGCGACATGGGAAGCAGGTTGACGGAAAGGGTCTGCTCCCGCAAGCCGAGATGTCTGGCCAGCTGAAACGCGTAGGTTTTGGAATGGAGATCCGCCTGGTAACGCTCGCCTTCCGGCAGCTGTAAAAAGTAGTCTGCGGGTGATGCGCCCTGAAGACCGCGTATCAGGGCTTCGCAGGAGACAATCCGGCGATTCGCTACGTCTACGATAGGCTGAAGCGCGAATTCACAGCGCTGATCCGGTGCAGGCTGCAGAGGTGGCTGGGCACTGACGGCAAGGGGCGTAGTCAGTGTCCACTCGCTTGCAGGGGCAATCCCGATAAACGTCTCTTTGTCCCTACCCTCGACAAAAGAACGCAGGAACTTCACTACCCGGTCATGTCTGATTCGCTCATCAGTCAGGGTGACCCGTTTAAGCAGGGCTTCCACGACGGTATGTTTCTGATAGTCACGTAAATCAAATAAGGCCATGCCGGCATGACCAAAGCGACGCGCAGGGGCGTAATCTCGCATCAGTTCAATCAGATTAAAATGCCGATCATCCTGGCTGATACGCTGGAAAACCGTATGGACGTTCTCAACGCTCCCTTCAAGCACCTGAAAAAAGTGCAGCCCGTCATAGAGCAGTATCCCGGTGACTTCAGCTTCAGCGTTTTTGATACTGGCGCGCTCCACCAGCGCTTTGAGCTTCTCTGGCGAGACCAAACCCGCAAGCTGGCTACGGTAAATCAGGGTGGAGAGCATAAGCAGCCTCATATGGCAGGAAGTTACTGATTAACCATATCACAGAAATATTGAGGGTTAAGGGCATAACTGCGGCCAATATATCGTTCTGCTTGCGGCATCAAACCGGGCATAGGGCAGGGCAGCACATCAGGAATTAAGCGTACGCATGTCCGATGGTGTTTCAATAATAAACCGGCGAATAAGCAGAGATAAAAGAATAGCCCCCGCAAAAGCGGGGGCGAAGAGCGGACATAGCATATTATTATCACGCAACGACATCCCTGGTGAGGCGCCGGTCATTCGGTTTGTGCCTGATTATTGCGCGCTTTATGTTCTCCTTACCATGCTGAACTGGCGGAATTATTAAGCGGGTAAAATCAGTTTCTCTGATATGTCAGAAAATTGTCCTGATATTCAATCAACTGGTTTAGGCTTTTGATAACATCAGGGCAACCATTAAATTACCAGATTACAAATTCTCCTTTTTCCAGTCACAGTCTTGACGTCTTCTGCAGGTTTAACCGGTACGCGTAAACATTACCGTTCTGCAGATTTACTCCGTGTCGACATCGGCGGTATCGGAAAAAGTGCCCCCTTTCGAAGGGGGCAAGGGTAGGAGTCAGATCACTCTGAAACAGAAGTGGATTTCGTTGCAGAGCCATTTAAAGATAGGGCAAAACCGCTGTTATTTCCGCTGCGGTTACTATTTTTTTAGTTAGATATCAAATAATTAAAATGCTTACAATGTAAAATAATGAGTATGATCAATCATTTAATCAGGTATGAAAACGATTACTAAGATTAGGATTAAAGTCCTGATCTGCCTGCGGCTACGGCTACAAATGGCCATAATTCAGGCATCGTGCACCAATGTGAGAGCAAACTTGACCGCCTGACGGATTAATTATACTGTTCATGCATACAGCATTGTTTCAAACAGAAGCCATTGTGGAGTCAATGTGATGTCACAGGATGATGAGATTTGGTATGCATTCAGAGAGGCGATTAGACAGGATGATGCCGGTCAGTTTACCGTCAGCACCCAGGATTTTGTGGCGGAGCTGCAACAGCGCAACGCACCTCATACACTGCGAGCCGCAAATACCTGGATAGAGATGCATATCACGACCTTCAGTGATATCTCTGTTGAGCCTGGAGAGTGCCGGCTGTTTCAGATGCCTGCGGCGCACGATTAATACGCGCCGCAGAACTGAAAATAACACGATAGTGCAGGCATCTCAGCCACTCTGCTCTGGCAGATGCTGACTGAATAGCTTCAGAGCCTGGACGAATGACGACGCCTATCCGGCCGCTCCTGGAAGTTAGGATTTGCAGGATAGCTCTTGTCGCAGGCCATACGTGCCAGGTTGAGCGCAACTTTACGTTTTTTAAGCTTTAACTTTGGCAGCCACTCTTTGAACTGTGCCGTCAGCGACGCTGCCTGCTGTTCAGTTGCGACGCGACAGATAAACAGCTTGCTCTTCGTCTGGCGGCTGACATCAATGGCGTAGATTTCAAAGCCAGCACTGCACTCTTCATATTCAACATCCGTAAACTGCATGTGTGGCCAAAGACCGGTTCTGGTTTCAAATGTGGCTAAATCCATGAGAACTACCTTTTTTATTGTAAGCGTTATTGCTGCGCGACAGGCTTAAGCCTGGTCGGGCCAGTGAGCATAGACCAGAATCAGCATTCCGCCAGTGAATTCCCTGATTTAATCTGGCCCTGACACAAATGGTTAAAAACTCAGAGTAGTACCCCCAGCGTATATCCCGCCATGTTTACACGTATCAGTTAATCTGATGTCACGCCCACACTTCGAATTTTCGTCCCCGGTAACGCCTGCTATTCGCAACACTGATGTTGCAGGATCTGTAGCCCTCTCCCGTGGTGTTAACGTGCCTCTCAACAACCATTATCGTCAGCGATCCTGTTGAATTAGCAGGCTAATCATCAGATTCCAACGGACAGCATCTGAAGCCTGATCCTGACCATCGGATTGTGTAAGCAGGCTGGCAAAACTTTACGTTGGGATACGTTGTTAAAGGGGAAAGATGAAATGGATTATTAACTGAGAACGTCGGGAGATAGTTCACTCTGTTACAGATGCAAGGAAAAATAAAAAAATATATCCTCCACGATTGATTAAAGCCCCGCAGACCAAAGCCGATAAAAATAATCCAGTTCAAACCAGGATCACACTTATTTTCTCTCCAGGGGACGTTTATGACTATTACGCAGCGTCTGGTATTGATTTTCTCACTGCTTGCAATGTCACTGATTGCGTTGGTGATTATTTCCTTATCAGTGATTTCGGGCTTTCAATCCCGTTTTGAATATGTACAGATGAACGCGATACCCAGCATTCGTGACCTTAATAAATCGATTAGTGTCACCAATCAGTTAGGGATCGCTCTCTATCGATACCAGAGCATTACCGATGCGACCAAATTTCCTGCGGCAGAGGAACGTATTGAAAATCTGCTTCAGCAGGTTAAGTCATTGAATGATTATTATATGGCTAACGACATCTCAAACGATGAAGATAAAGCCATGACCGAGCAGGCTTATAAAAATCTGGATGATGTACGCAGCGCATTGCCAGCTTTTCTTGCCGCGTCACGCGCTCAGAATGATGCTGTTACGCTTCCGTTACTGCAGAGTGATAATGGAGTAGGTGCTGCAGCCCGTAAAATGGAAGCAGATTTTACCCGCCAGATTCAGCTGAATATTGATATTGGCGAACAGCTCAGGGTTGAGAACAAGCGCATTTATACACAGACGCTGTGGATGATGTCTGGCGGTTCGCTGCTGCTTGTTCTGCTGCTGGCCGGTTTCTCCGCTAAGGTGATCCTCGGCATTAAAAGGAGCCTGTCAGGCATCGTCAACACCATGACGCAGGTGAGCCATACGCTTGACCTGACCCATACCGCTGAAGTCAGCCGTAAAGATGAGATCGGCAAAACGGCGATGGCGTTTAACCAGTTGCTGTCACGCGTTTCCGGCACGCTGCTTTCGGTCAGTCACGCCGCACAGTCGGTCAGTGCCGGATCCACGCAAATTGCTGCAGGTAACGAAGATCTTTCCGCGCGTACTGAAGAGCAGGCGGCATCTCTTGAGCAGACAGCAGCCAGCATGGCGACCCTGAGCGAAACGGTTCGTCAGAACTCAGAAGGCGCGCATCAGGCCAGCAGCCTGGCGAATAACGCCAATCACATGTCGATCCAGAATGGCACGTCAGTGAAGCAGATGCTCAACACCATGGATGAAATCCGCGCCAGCTCCGCCAAAATTTCTGAAATCACCGGGCTGATTGAAGGCATCGCCTTCCAGACCAATATCCTGGCACTGAATGCGGCAGTCGAAGCAGCACGTGCAGGTGAACATGGTCGCGGCTTTGCTGTGGTCGCGTCTGAAGTGCGTAATCTGGCGCAGCGCTCCTCGTCTGCCGCACGTGAAATCAAAGACCTTATCTCAACGTCGGTTTCACAGGTTGAACACGGTTTAGAGCAGGCCAGCGGCGTGGGATCAAACAGTGAAAATGTCCGTCAGGCGATTCAGCAGGTAGCCGATCTGGTCAACGAAATTGCCGCGGCGACGTCTGAGCAGAGCAAGGGCATTGAGCAGGTTCATCAGGCGATTGGCCAGATGGATGAGGTGACGCAACAGAACGCCTCACTGGTAGAAGAGGCTTCATCCGCCTCTAAGTCCCTGCAGGAGCAGGCAGAGACGCTGTCAGGGCTGGTGGCGACCTTTACGCTGGAGAGTAACCAGCGTGTGGCGTCGTCGCAACAGCCCGCTGGTGTACGTCGTCCGGGATTGCCGGCGAAGCAGCCTGAGCGCCACACTATCGACCTGACTCAGGCGAACTGGGAAAGTTTCTGATAGCTGAGCAGTAAAATGATAGCCTCCATACTGTGGGGGCTTTTTTATATCCTTAATTAGCTAAATGAAACAGTGCTAAGCAAAATAAACTTTTAATGAAATCGATTTCATTATTAAAATAACCTGCTGGGATTAACTCTTTCGAGTGAGGTGAGACTATATCGATATTCAGGGGGGAAGGTCTCGCCAGGGTTAATAGGATAATGAAAGTTAATTCGATACAGTGCGGATGACTGTTATCGGCGACAATAACATTAACTTGAGTTTCTTTATTTTCATAACGTTGATGCTGAAGTCAGGCTTACGACTAAAAAGGCAGGTATGTGTATTGTTATTTTATGTTATTGATATTTATAGCTATTTATAGATTTGGCTTAGGTGAATGTTGCAGTAAATATCGTCATTTTATTCACTGTAAAGTAACGTATCACAATCTATACTCCTTTCTGTTGCGATATACATTTCTGATATTTTATACGAAACTCCTTCCTTTATAGCAATGTTGTGCTGAATGAGGCGCCTCTGGCTATGCAAAAGAAAGGGTAAAAATAATATTACACGAGCAATTTTGTGCACTACTCACCAGCACGCCTCACACATCAGAGCGGAAAAGAATGAAAAAAATACTCGACCGGATTAATTTGCCAGCAAAATTCCTGTTACTGGGCACCTTTGCACTGGTGTTGTTTATTTTACCTACCTTTCTGTTTATTCAGACAGGTAATCAGCTTATCGATACCAAGAATGTAGAGCTATCTGGCATACCGGTTGAGAAAAAAGTCCTGAAACTCCTTAACCTGTTACAGCGTCATCGTGCAGAGAGCGCTATCGCCATCTCCCTTAACAAGCCTGATAACGCACCACGTCTGGCGCTGGTCTCGCAAATCAATACGTTATCCGGAACGATTGCTGACGATCTGCGCAAGGATGACGAGCAGGCACAACCGCTGAAATCGCTGCAGCGGGTTAATCAGGAGTGGGGTCAGCTGCAGGATGATATCAACGCTGGCAAACTCACGCTGGCAACCAGCCTGACGCGTCACGCCCATCTGATTCAGGTCTTACTGGACACCAATCAGGATGTGCTGGATTTTTATCAGCTTTCGCTGGATGCAGATTTAAATACCTACCAGCTGATCGTCAGCATCTATAGTCGCCTGCCGCTGCTGACTGAAACTCTGGGTCAGATCCGAGCCAATGGTACGTCGCTGATTGCCAGTGGAAATATTTCTGAGGCCGATCGCAGTCGTCTGGCATTCCAGCTTGATAATGGCAGAACCGCGCTGGCACAGTTCAGCAAAAATATGGACAAGGTATTCTTCATTGAGCCGGATCTGAAAACCACGTTCTCTGGTCTGGCAGAGGATGCGAATCAGCAGGCACAAGGCGCACTGCAACTGGCTGATAGTATATTTGTGAGCGGGCACGCCAGTGTGGCGCCGGTTGAATATGTACGGGTGTTTACTCAGGCGATTAACCGCTATGCGGAGCTGGGCGAGCAAACCAGTATCCGCCTGCAACAGCTGATGGAAGTACAGATTGATAAAAGGCGTCAGGCGCAGTATCTGCTGCTGGCAGGTCTGCTGGCCGTCGCTCTGCTGGCCATTTTGGTGGCGGTGATGATCACCCGCTCGGTGACCCGTCCGGTCAAAGAAGCGGTCGAAGTGGCCAGTCGCGTCGCGGCAGGCGATCTGACAGCACAGCTGACGATTTCCGGTAGTAATGAAATGGCTGAACTGCTGAATGCGTTAATGCGGATGCAGCAGCGTCTTGCCCAGCTGGTTTCGGATATCAAAGGTAACGCCGCCACCATTGCTAACTCTTCGGAAGAGATTGCCCGTGGCAATGGCGACCTTTCGTCTCGCACCGAACAGCAGGCGGCTTCATTGGCTGAAACAGCGGCCAGCATGGAACAGCTGGCATCAATTATTCAGCAGAATGCGGATAACACCCGCTTTGCCTCTGATCGCGCAGAATCAGCGACGCAGGCGGCACTGTTAAGCGGCGCGGCGATGGATTCCGTGATGCAGACCATGCACAAAATCCGCGGCAGTTCGGGTCAGATTGAAGAGATCACCTCTGTGATCGACAGCATTGCCTTCCAGACCAATATTCTGGCACTGAACGCCGCGGTTGAAGCGGCGCGCGCCGGCGAGCAGGGCAAAGGTTTTGCGGTTGTCGCATCCGAAGTGCGTGCGCTGGCACAACGCTCCGCCAGTGCAGCAAAAGAGATCAAGAGCCTGATTGAGCAGTCGGTCGGTCATGCGCAGGAAGGGATTGCGATGGCGCAGAACGCAGGCGACAAAGTGAAGCAGAGCGTCAGTGCTATTGAACAGACCTCTCAGCTGATGCGTGATATCTCTTCTTCATCTGAGGAGCAGAGCAGTGGTATTTCTCAGGTCAATATTGCAGTGAACCAGATGGATCAGGTGACGCAGCAGAACGCCGTGCTGGTAGAAGAATCGGCCTCCTCTGCTGATGAGCTTGCCGCACGCGCAGGCCAGTTGCGTACTATGGTTGCGGTGTTCCAGACGGCATAATAGTGTTAAAGCAGCCGCCACCTGTGGGCGGCTGTTTTCTCTCAACGCCTGCTACGCCTGATGATCCCGCAGACAGGCCAGATAGGTCTCTCCCGATCGAATCACTTTCTCTTTCGCCTGCTCACGAATATCCTGACCTTCAAACGCGCCATAAAGCTCCCCGAATGTCACGTCATCAAGCCGATGCAGGATGTCGCCTACTGTGGCGGCTGACAGTGGCAGCATATTCGGGTAGCTCCACATAAATGACACGCCATGCGCACCCGGCGTGACCTGCATGATATCCCCCGCCAGCATTACGCCTCCGCCTTCATCCCAGTGCAGCACGCTGCCACCAGGAAAGTGGCCGCCCAGCCGTAACAGTGTCACCGATGGCATCAGCGCCAGGGATTCACCCTCCCAGAACCGGATATGCGGGCTATCCCGGACAATCCATTGCCGATCGCGGGCGTGCAGATGCAGGGGCGCGTTAAACGCCTCTGCCCACTCCTGCATGGTGGTGTAATAGTGCGGATGTGAAATCGCGATAGCATCAATGCCGCCCAGCGCCGTGATCAGCGTAAAAGTGGCGTCATCGAGGTTAGCAATACAGTCCCAGAGCACGTTGCCGTGTGGCGTACGCAGCAGAAAGGCACGCTGATTAATGGCAAATTCAGGCACGGTTTTAAGGCTTAACAGCGCATCGCTGTGGGCCGTCCACTTATTCGCGTGGCTGGCGCGCAGCGCGTCAAACGCGATCCAGCCCTGACCCGTGGCAGGAACGTACTGACGTTCATCCTCGCAGATTTTGCAATGCTGATGAGAAGACTGGGGCGGATAAGCGGTGCCGCAGGCGGTACATAACATCGTCATGGTGATCTCCTTTGTCTTACTCAAGCTTATGCACACCTGCAAAAACCGCACTTTCCTGACGCAGTTTCGTCACACGATCACCGCTGGCGGCGTAAAGTAATCCGCGTCAGTTCCGATGGACGGCCCAGCCTGACCGCCATGCCGGGCCAGAGTGCCGTGCCGTTATTCACATAGAGCTGCATTCCGCCAACGTGATAAAGCCCGGACACAAATCCGGCATTGGGTTTAGCAAACAGCCGGTCCAGTCCGATAATCAGACCGCCATGCGTATGTCCTGAAAGCTGCACATCCACGCCCTGCGCCGCGTTCTGGCGGGCATTGCGCGGCTGATGATCCAGCAGGATCACCGGTGCGCTTTCAGGTGCCTGTGCCAGCGCGCGGGCCAGATCGGGGCCGGTCGCATTTCTGCCGGGTGCGGAGGCGTCTGGCAGGCCGGCAATTACCAGCTTTGCGGTTCCGCGCTGAATAACGGTGTGGCTGTTGAGCAGCGGCTGCAGCCCTAGTGAGGCAAGATGTGCTGTCCAGATTGCCTGATGGAAGAAATATTCGTGGTTCCCGGTAATCGCCCATACGCCGTCAGGGGCGGTCAGCGCGCGCAGTGGTGCGACGTCATGACGCCTGTGTTCCAGGCTGCCATCGATCACATCGCCCGTTATCACAATCAGATCGGCGTTAAGAGACATCGCTCGCTGAACCATCGCGGCGGTCCAGGCCGCATTAAACAACCGGGTGATATGCAGGTCGGTCAGCTGCAGCAGCTGATAGCCCTCGAACTCAGCCGGAAGATTGGGCAGGACCAGCGTCACTTCTTTGACCGGCGGCACCCGAATCGCCTGCTGCACTCCAACAGCAGCCAGCACCATCGCCAGCACCGCAGCCAGATAGCGAACACCAGGCACCAGCTCCAGCGGATGCCGCAACAGCAGCGCGATCAGCATGACTGCATCCATCAGCATCTGCAGCAGCGCCAGCAGCAGCACGGTGCTGTACGCCCAGTTAAACAGGATGATGATAATGCGGGGCATTTCTGCCGAGAAAATGCCGCCTGACGTAAAGCGGCTTACCAGCAGATATTGTGAGGCCAGCAGCACCAGTGCTGAGAGCAGGACCTTGATGGCCAGTGGCAGGGATAAGGGAATGATCACGCGCGCAATAACATACCAGCTGGGTAAGCTGAAAATCAGGTGAAACATGGCAGTCTTCCGGTAGGGCGCTAAACGTCAGCGCAGGCAAATATGAGACAATCGTTTATAGAACTGTTTTCCGCACATCAGTGTATACGATGCTGCCGTTCGGGTTACTTCGCGCGGGGTGCTTTACCGGTGATAAAAGAAGCTGAGGGCCGAAAAAGTAAAAACAGCGTGACCGGAACACTGGCCACGCTGACAACATTCACTGTCTGGCAGGTCAGACTAGCGAAGCATACCTGAGGTGGTGTGCGTCTCGTCGGTTACCCGCGTCATAGCGATCGGAATACTTTTATAGGCGGGAATGCCGCTTTTCGTATCGTGGCTGTCGAGCGGAACCATCACATTGGCTTCCGGGTAGTAAGCGCCGACTGAACCTGGTGCCATATCAATAATCACGATGGTCAGGTTTTTCATCTGACGCGAGGTGGGATTACCCTCCGGATCCAGTGCCATAAGATCGACACGGTCACCCACCCGCAGTCCTCGTTTCTCTGCCTCTTCGGCATTGATAAACAGCACATCGCGGCGGCCTGTCACGCCCCGATAGCGGTCATTTAGTCCGTACAGCGTGGTGTTGTACTGGTCGTGACTGCGCAGGGTGGTGAGGACCAGATCATGGCATTTCAGCGAGCGGGGATCTTCGTTAATGCCCTGCATCACTTTAAACTGCGCACGACCGGAAGGCGTGAGCCAGACCCGTTCTGATGCGGCGTTATGGAGCCTGAAACCTCCCGGATGCTTAATCCGCTCGTTAAAGTTTTCGAACGCCGGGAACACCGCTTCAATGGCATCACGGATGCGGCTGTAATCGGCGACCATGGCTGACCAGTCAACCACGCTGTCTGGCAGGGTTGCCTTAGCCAGTGAGGCGACCAGCGCGGGTTCAGATTTAAGATGAGGTGAAGCCGGGTTCAGCGAACCGCGCGAGGCATGTACCATCGACATGGAATCTTCAACGGTTACGCTCTGCGCGCCGGTAGCCTGAACATCGGTCTCAGTCCGGCCCAGCACCGGCAGCAGATAGTTGTGCCTGCCGAGTAACAGGTGTGAGCGGTTGAGTTTGGTGGCCATATGCACGACCAGATCTAAATTACGCATGGCCGGGAACGTCACCTGGGGATCGGAGATTGCTTCTGCCAGGTTACCCCCCAGACAGAGCAGCGCTTTAGCTTTGCCATCGCGCATGGCCTTTATCGCCTCCACTGCGCCATGACCATGCTTTTGCGGCGGCCTGAAACCAAACACCTTCTCAATACCATCCAGTAGCGACTGCGGCGGAATCTCAGTGATGCCTACAGTGCGGTCGCCCTGCACATTGGAGTGTCCACGTAACGGACAGATACCTGCGCCCGGCTTACCGATATTGCCGCGCATCAGCAGCAGGTTGGCGATTTGCTGCACGTTCTGGGTGCCATACTGGTGCTGGGTAATCCCCATGCCATAACAGATGATGGTCCGTTCGGCGCTGGCATACAGCCGGGCGATATGCTGGATCTCCTCGCGCGCCATGCCAGAGACTTTCAGGATATGCTCCCAGTCGGTGCTCTCCAGGTCGGCCTTGAGGGCATCAAAACCTTCTGTGTGCTCCCTGATAAATGCGTCATCAATGACGCCGGGTTTGCCCTGGCTCAATGCCTCCTCGTGCATAGTGAGCAGGATCTTCATCACGCCTTTGAGCATTGCCGCGTCGCCGCCAACCCGCACTTTGTAATAGGTCGACGCCAGCTCAGTAGAGCTCATTGACAGCATTTCAATCGGACTTTGCGGCGAGGTAAAGCGTTCCAGCCCGCGCTCACGCAGTGGGTTTATCGCCACGATAGTGGCCCCGCGTTTAGAGACTTCACGCAGCGTGCCGAGCATGCGCGGATGGTTGGTGCCAGGGTTATGACCGATACAGAGCACCAGATCGCAGTGGTCAAAATCCTCCAGCTCTACCGTACCTTTACCAACGCCAATCGACTCCGGTAGCCCGACGCTGGTCGGTTCGTGGCACATGTTTGAACAGTCCGGGAAGTTGTTGGTGCCATATTCGCGGGCGAACAGCTGCCACAGGAACGCCGCTTCATTGGAGGCGCGGCCCGACGTATAGAACTCCACGCTATCGGGATCGTCATAGCTGCGCAGATGCTCACCAATCTCCTGGAACGCCGTTTCCCACTCAATGGGCTGATAGGTGTCGGTAGTGGCATCGTACTTCATGGGATGGGTCAGCCGTCCTTCTCCCTCCAGATGCAGTGCGCTGCGCTCCCACAATTCAGTCACGGTATGCGCAGCAAAAAAGTCTGGCGTGGTGCGCTTGCTGGTGGCTTCCCACGAGACGGCTTTCGCCCCGTTTTCGCAGAATTCAAAAGATGAGGCGTGTTGCGGGTCTGGCCAGGCACAGCCCGGACAGTCAAAGCC
This sequence comes from Pantoea sp. B550, assembly GCF_024158165.1. NCBI lineage: Bacteria > Pseudomonadati > Pseudomonadota > Gammaproteobacteria > Enterobacterales > Erwiniaceae > Pantoea > Pantoea sp. B550. The sequence continues at coordinate 62,008 of NZ_JAMYXI010000002.1, read as the reverse complement.
CTGCGGCTGGTTGACTTTAAACAGGGCAATCACATCCTGCTTTACTGACATCTGGCCGCGGATAGCATCGGCAACCGCCTTTAGTGCGCCCCAACCACCGGCAGCACCCCCATAAGGGGCGATGCCATTTGTGCGATTTTGCTCTTTCATAATGCTCCACATTGTCTCTATTGTTATCGGCTAAGCCTGGTACATAAAAAGGAACAGCAATGTGGATTGTGGCTATTATTCAGCAAAATTTTTTCTCAAAATGTTTCGGCAGGGATCCTGCACTCTGTTTTTCTGGTATGAAATAAGAGGGAGGGTCAGGTGATAATAAACGAGACGGTACTGCGTTATCATCAGGGTAATTTATCAGAGACTGAAAGGTTACTATGACTGGTAATAAAACGATGGCAGGTAAATGGTTGTTATAGAAGGCTGATAATCTGATAGCGAGCCTGAAGTATTTAATTTCTTAGGGGGAAAGTCATTACGGTTAATATTTCTACCTGTACACTAAAGCGGAAAAAATATTCACAACGGCAGTGTTGGTGTAACGGGATCCGGGCACAGGAAAATATAACAGATCGTTATTACCGCACAAATTAACAACCCGCTCTGGTATTTAAAGTATCGTTCTGCAGGTATCTGTTCACATCATGAGACAGCACCGTTGCCGGGCGTTGTTGGCCGATCAGGAGAGGTCTGTACGATCGCCTCGTGTTGTCGGATGAGAAATCACAATAAACTCCACTGGCGCATCGCTGTTATTTCTGGCCTGGTGTTTAGCGTGTGGCGGAATTTCGATTCCCTGTTGCGCACTGATATCATGCACTTCGCCCTCCAGCTCCATCGACAGTACGCCCTGAAGAACAAAGAAAAACTGCCGGGATGAAGCATGATAGTGTCTTTTCTCACGGGTGGCGGGCGGCATTTTTTCATGAATGACTAACATATCTTTGCGGTTTATCAGATACCAGCCATCGCACCCGTCTCCCCAGACATAATGTTCTGCATTCTCTTTTGAAATCATCGTCCTGCGCCCTGATTGTTGTTGTAAGGATTCAAACCCCGGCTAACTATACAAGGCCAGGTTGTTGACGCTCAAATTTTAGTGTTGGTAATAACCTCAATGGATTTTTGGCTGTGGTGGTAACCTAATCGATCATGACCCGCCAATGGCGTGTCATAGATTGAGCGGTGCACGCCTGACAGGCTGTAACGGAGGATGAGATATGCACTGGTTTAATCAGGACAGATTTGACGTTCGCCTTGAGTGGGGGACAGCAGCAGTCCGTTACGCGGCAAAGAATGTGGAGTGTATCGTGATCGTCGATGTGATGTCTTTCTCCACCTGTGTCAGCATAGCGGTCGATAATGGCGCACAGGTTTATCCTTACCCCTGGAAGGATGCATCTGCCATCGGTTTTGCAAACAACATCGGCGCACGGCTCGCCAGCTTCGACAGGTTATCTGACAGGGACGGTTTTAGTCTCTCGCCTGCGTCGATCAGGAAAATAGCAGAGGGCGAGAAACTGGTACTGCCGTCTCCCAATGGATCAGCGATTTCATTCCTGGCCCGGGATGTGGATACGGACGTCACCGTATTCAGCGGTTGCTTCAGGAACCTCTCGCAGACTGCAATGGCCTGCCGGGACTTTAAACGCATTCTGGTTATCCCCTGTGGGGAGCGCTGGCCCGATGGCACGCTTCGGCCGGCCACAGAGGACTATGCTGCAGCCGGTGGCATTATTGCGGCAATCGGGCATGACCGTTGCTCCCCGGAAGCAGCAGGTGCGGTTGCCGCCTGGCAGCAGTTGAATCTATTATCTCTTCGCGAATGCGCTTCAGCGCTGGAACTTCAACAGCGCGGATTTCAGGAGGATGTCGATCTCTGTCTGGATCTGAATAGCGCGCAGTGGGCCTGTCAGTTGCAGGGTGATTTTTATGCGGCAGGTTCGTAACGAGGCTGAGCCTGTCAGCGCATTGTTGTCCTGACAGGCCCAAAAATTAAGTGGTTACTTCTTCTTATTCAGCATCGACTTCAGATCGGCAAAGGGATTGTAGGTCGCCTCACCAACATCTTTTTGTGCATCCTCGCCTGCGACCACGCGGGTGCCATACTGGTCAGCTTCGGTGTACTTCGAGTGCTCATGGTCGTGACAATAGAGACACAACAACTCCCAGTTGCTGCCATCTTCCGGATTATTGGTGTGGTCATGATCAATATGGTGAACCGTCAGCTCGCGCAGATTTGAATAAACAAATTCGCGTGAGCAGCGCCCACACACCCACGGATAGATTTTAAGTGCTTTCTCACGGTAGCCGCTTTCCAGCCGCGAATAGTTTTTAGGGATCAGAGCCATGGCATTGATTACCTGTTTTGCAGAGGTGTTCACGATAGTGCAGACACTATATCCCACAACGGAACCAGAGGAAAAATCATCCTGTTACGCGGGAAGGCGGGCTGACAAGCTCAAAGCGATAACCGGCAGCTACCCGCTACTAAAAACTTAACCTGTTGCCAGCGCTAGCCCTGCCTATCAGCAGGATAACGCCAGAAACATGAAGATTTACCGCTTTGCTTAAAATTCCGCGCTAAATGTAATGCCGGATGCCATAAACTGCCCAGAAAATCGCGTTGGCTCCCAGATAAATCCAGCACCCCCAGTAGGCAATGGGTTCGCGTCGGGTACGGAGTTTGGGCAGAAAGATCAGTAAATAGAGTGCAGAGGCGATAAGCGAAACGAAGTAGAAAAATTTCATTGTTCTCTCCTGATTGATATCCTTTTTTCAGGATAGTCAGGGATGACTATTTTGCTCAGTTCATCATCAGATTCGTTCTACACCGATGTTTTTAGCAATCACACCGGATATGACCCGATCAGGCCGCTACAAAATAAACTGGCGGCACCGCGTCGCGATCAGCCCGGTTGAGGAAAAGATCATGTCAGGATGTTTAACCGGATGTGACAACCTATAATCAACGCAGTTTGTTGACCTGCAGGAATGCAGGTTTTACTCCCGCCCCAAAGGATGAGATCCCGCTGATGTTTTCTCGCTTTTTTATTTATCGTCCCGTGTTCGCATGGGTTGTTGCCATTTTAATTATGCTGCTTGGTGCGCTTTCCATCACCCTGTTGCCGGTTGAACAATATCCTGATGTTGCACCGCCCTCGGTAAATATCAGTGCGACTTACACCGGTGCCTCTGCGGAGACGCTGGAGAACAGCGTCACTCAGGTGATTGAGCAGCAGCTGACCGGGCTGGATAATCTGCTCTATTTTACCTCCAGCAGCAGCTCGCAGGGGAATGTGTCGGTCACCGTCACTTTCAGTCAGGGCACCGATCCGGATACCGCGCAGGTGCAGGTGCAGAACAAGGTGCAGCAGGCGCTCTCGCGTCTGCCCAGCGAGGTGCAGCAGCTTGGCGTCACCGTGACCAAATCACAGTCGAACTTCCTGCTGGTGATGGGGCTGTATGACACGACAGGTAAAAGCAACAGCACCGATATCGGCGACTGGCTGGTCAGTAATATGCAGGAGCCGCTGGCCAGGACTGAAGGCGTCGGTGACATCCAGGTGTTTGGCGGCCAGTATGCGATGCGCATCTGGCTCGATCCCTACAAGCTAAACTCTTATGCGTTGCAGCCCTCTGACGTGTCGGCAGCAATACGCTCGCAGAACATTCAGGTTTCAGCCGGTAAAATCGGCGGCCTTCCATCACCTGACAATCAACAACTCACGGCCACGGTCAGAGCGCAGTCACGGCTGCAGACGCCGGAACAATTTCGCAACATCATTGTTAAAAGTGATAAAAGCGGCGCCATCGTGCGGGTAGGGGATGTGGCGCGGGTAGAGCTGGGCGGCGAATCTTATGACATGACCACCCGACTCAACGGGCATCCTGCGGCGGGTGTCGGCGTAATGCTGGCACCGGGTGCGAATGCGCTGGCCACGGCGACGCTGGTCAAAAACAAAGTTGAAGAGTATCGCCACTCGATGCCGCAGGGCTACGAAGTGGCCTATGCGCTCGACAGCACCGACTTCATCAAAATCTCCGTTGAGGATGTGGTGATCACCCTGATTGAAGCCATCGCGCTGGTGGTGGTGGTGATGTACCTGTTCCTGCAAAACATCCGCGCGACGCTGATCCCGGCGCTGGCGGTGCCGGTCGTGCTGCTCGGCACCTTTGGTGTACTGGCGCTGTGCGGCTATACCATCAATACCCTGACGCTGTTTGCGATGGTACTGGCTATCGGGCTACTGGTGGATGATGCGATCGTGGTTGTGGAAAACGTCGAGCGCATTATGCATGACGAAGGTTTGCCGGCGCGTGAGGCAACGGAAAAGTCGATGAAGGAGATCTCCGGTGCGCTGGTGGCTATCGCGCTGGTGCTTTCCGCTGTCTTTCTGCCTATGGCCTTTTTTGCCGGATCAACCGGCGTGATCTATCGGCAGTTCTCCGTCACTATCATAGCCGCCATGACCTTCTCTGTGGTGGTGGCGCTAACCCTGACGCCTGCGCTGTGTGGCATGCTGCTGCGGCCAACAGCACCCCATCGCAAAGGCTTCTTTGGCGGGTTTAACCGCTTTTATGCTGCCACCGAGCGTCAGTATCGTCATAAAGTGGTGAAAACGTTGCGTCGTCCGCTAATCATGGTGTCACTCTACGCCGCAATGGGCGTGGTGCTGTTTGTGATGTTCACCCGACTGCCAGGCAGCTTCCTGCCGACCGAAGATCAGGGCAGCATTATGCTTCAGGCGACGTTGCCTGCGGGCGCAACCGCCAGCCGCACAGAGGCCGTTAATCAGCAGATTGTTGACTGGTTCCTGACGGAAGAGAAACAGAACATTGATGTGGTCTTCACCATCAACGGCTTTAACTTCAGCGGTGCGGCGCAGAATGCCGGTATGGCGTTTATCAAACTTAAAAACTGGGACCAGCGACCCGGCAGTGAGAACTCTGCCGAAGCGATTGCCGGACGCGCCACCTATGCGCTTGCGTCGATTCGGGATGCGCAGATCTTTGCACTGACACCGCCGTCGGTGCCGGGGCTGGGACAGAATAATGGCTTCACCTATGAGCTGCTGGCCAGCGGTGGCACCACGCGTGAGCAACTGGGTAACCTCCGCGATCAGCTGTTGCAGAGCGCCGCGCAAAGCCCGGAACTGATCGGCGTGCGGGCGAATATCCTGCCACAGACTCCGCAGCTGCAGATTGATATCGATACCAGTAAAGCGGTGGCGCTGGGACTTCAGCTGGATGATGTGACCGACACGCTGACCAGCGCCTGGGGCGGAGCTTACATCAATGACTTTATTGATCGTGGCCGGGTGAAACGCGTTTATCTGCAGGGCGATGGTCAGTATCGCTCCGCGCCGTCGGATCTGGATAAGTGGTACATCCGTAACAGTGAAGGCAGCATGACGCCGTTCTCAGCGTTTGCTTCGACCCGCTGGACCATGGGACCGGAAAGTCTTAACCGCTACAACGGCTCTGCCTCGTATGAAATTCAGGGTCAGAACGCCGAAGGGTTCAGCTCCGGTGATGCCATGAACACCATTGAGCGGCTGGCCAATGAACTACCGGCAGGCACGACGGGCGCGTGGAGCGGACTCTCGCTGCAGGAGAAGCAGGCGGGCGGGCAGTCGACCACGCTTTATGCGATCTCGATTCTGGTGGTTTTCCTCTGCCTGGCTGCGCTGTATGAAAGCTGGTCGGTGCCATTCTCCGTACTGTTAGCGGTGCCACTCGGTGTATTGGGTACGGTGCTTGCCGTGGCGCTGCGCGGATTAAGCAACGATATCTACTTCCAGGTGGCGTTGCTGACTACGGTCGGGCTGACTTCCAAGAACGCGATATTGATTATCGAATTTGCCGAGGATGCAGTGCGTCGGGGCAGTTCGCTGAGTGCTGCAGCGTTACTGGCGGCACGCACCCGTCTGCGACCGATTATGATGACCTCACTGGCCTTTATCGCCGGGGTGATACCGCTGGCGTTGGCGACCGGTGCCGGTGCTAACAGCCGCATCGCCATCGGCACCGGTATCATTGGCGGCACGCTGGCAGGTACCGTGCTGGCATTATTCTTCGTTCCGCTATTCTTTGTGCTGGTGAAGCACTATCTGACCCGGCATCGTGACGCAAAATAATGCTCTCAGCTCGTCTGTCCGACAGGACTGGCGGGCTGAAATCACGGCTCCTCCGGTAAAACGTGCCGTCAGATCCGCTATCCGGGTCGCGCATACCAGAGAGGTGAAAAAGCGTAAAAGTATTTTATGGCAGAGACAGATGAGGGGCGAAAATCGTCGTGGGTTCACTCAGGAGAGATGCCACTCCATGGCGTAAAACGTCCTAAAGCGCTTTATTCAGAATTACTTAGAAGGACGGCGACTAATCTTGCCTCCTTTCCGACCGGCTTCCCTGGCTTTCTCATGATCATTTTTGAAATTGCCCCCACTGACTTTGCCTCCTGCACTGCCAGCTTCACTCGCACGTTCCGGATCGTTGGCAAAATTACCGGCACCACCTCTGTATTTCTGTTGTGTCATAGGAAGACCTCATATCAATGTTCCATTAGATAAAAAGGACTAGCTAGTCACACCAGGAAGCATAGTCGCCCGCTTCGTTTATGCAAATGCACAGCGTCAAGGCCTTGATAAGGCAGAGATTAAATTTCTTCTGCCGGTTAGCCACAGCAGGGCAATGACTGATGAGCTACGCTTAAAGGCCTGACGAAAAAGGAGAATGCTATGAGCGACGCGACATTAATCGACACGCTTGAGTTTGGTTCTGACGAGCAGAAGCAGAAATATGAAATCTACGGCGATGATGCACAGACGCCCACTTTTGCTGTGATCTCACGACAGCAGGGCGATAGCTGGCAGAAACTGGAGGAGAAAATCACTTTTGCTGCGCAGGATGAACAGCAGGAAGCGATGGGATCAATGGGCTACGGCTCCGGCGATACGCTGCCCGATCTACGCGATTTGACTGCCGAAGCGCGGGAGCGTTGCGAACGGCACTGGCAGGAGCAGAGTGCATAAAGAGTGCATAATGAGCAGAGAGCTGCTCATTTTTAGCAGTGAAGGCGTCCGATTAAGAGAGACGCCAGGAGGCCGCAGAATAAACCTCTGAGTGCTCTCTTTTTCCGACAGCCACCACATAACCGACCCAGCGCATTAACGATCATCCAGTGTGACCCGTACAGGCTCAAGGTTCCTCAGGCGTTCTTTAACGCTGTCTGCTAACGTTGCATCTTCGTCACTGAGTAACGTCTGCTTAAAGGGAAGACGTTCATTATCTGCGATATATTCAGCCATGAGGCGCAGCGCATCAGATGGCGTTACACCCATTTTTTCGGGCGCAGCATAGGATGGTGTTTTCAGATCATCATCGATTCGAATGTTAATTGTGCCCAGGGTCAGCCCTTTTGTATTTACATTTGACATTACAATTAGCGTATTGGTGAGTCTGCATCGCAAACAGCAGACATCAGTTACCAGCACAGCTTTACATCTGCCCACCAGACTCTCGTCCTGTATTATTTTATGCTACGAAAATGTAACAAACTCATCCATTAAACCAACTGCAGCAATCGTTAAAGGTTTTCCCGCTGGTGGCGATAACTCAATGGCGTTGAGCGCGCCAGTCAATGATGAATCCGGCACTCAGCGACGAGTTCTGAACGCGAACGGACCTGCATTTAGCCCTCCTTTTATACACATCAGACAATGCGAATTAAGCGCAAGTTACTCACATAAAAGCGAAAATAATAATATGTCGATCATTAAGACGATCAAAAGACGCCTGCCTGTTGCCCGTCTTAGGCGTAGCAGCCAGCCAGCGAATGGCACCTGGGATTGTCGTGCGTTGCCAGATTCACTCTCTTCCATTGGTTTAAGCTCGCGCGCGGGCGGGATCCTGATGACGTTTGTTCCACCAGAAGCCGATTTTCAGCGGGTCAGTCAGGCCTGGCAGCGCTTTAACACCCCCGATCTGACGGTGCTGACGCTCTCTTCCAACGGTGCGCTGAGCAGCAGTCGATCACAAAGTACCTACTGTGAGGGGAATGGCCCGGAAGGAAGCTATCTCTGGCTGCCCGACACGCTGATCGCCAGTCATGAGACACACATTGTCGACCTGCATGTCGCCGACACACAGACCGCCAGCCAGCGTATCACCGCCATCCAGCAGGAGCTGGCACGGTTGCAGGTGCGGATGCCGCTTTCGGCGGATCGTACTTTCGCCATGATTTACTGCGATGGATTGTCAGCGTCAGAAGGCTTTCTGATGCAGGCCTGGTACAACTGTGGGCGTTTTCCCTGCCTGGCGATTGGTGGTTCAGCGGGCGGCAAAATCACCTTTGATGGCACCTGGATTGGTGCGGGTGGGAGGGTACTGCAGGGCAAGGCTGTCATCGTGTTCTGCCAGATGGCAGCAGGAAAATCCTTTGCGCCGTTTAAAAGCCAGAACTTCACGCCACGCGAGCAGAGCTGGCTGATTGCTGAAGCCGATCCGATTGCGCGCACCGTCACTTCTGTATTTAACCGTCAGGGTCAGCAGCAGCCGTTTGTCGCGTCGCTGTGTGAACATCTCAACTGCACCGAAGCGCAGTTGACCGAGCGGCTAAAGGGGTTAACTTTCGGCGTTAAAGTCGGTGGGGAGTACTTCATTCGCTCGATCGCCAAAATTGAATCGGGTGGCGTGCACTTTTTCTGTGACCTTGAGTTTGGCGATCGGCTGTTCCTGATGGAAGAAAAAGACTTTAAACAGGCGACACAGCAGGAGTGGCAGGCTTTTACTGCCCGGCATGGCAAACCGGCCGCAATACTCATGAACGACTGTATCCTGCGTCGTGTAGGTAATGCTGACAAACTGCACAATGCCCACTTCTTCAAAGGGATTGCCGCGGCCGGCTTTTCCAGCTTTGGTGAAATCCTGGGCGTGCCAATCAATCAGACGCTTTCGGCGCTGGTGTTTTTCAATCATGACGTCAAAGCGATGAGCCAGTTTCCGGTGGAGTATGCCGGTTACGCTGCCCATTACGCGCAGCGCGCGTTGCGCCGCTGGGAAGCGCTGAACAGCATTCAGACACGGGTGCTGGATCGGGTGATCAACTATCAGCAGGCGCTGACGCCGCTGATGGAGGCGCTACCGGTACTGGAAACGGCGACTCACAGCCAGGGCGAAACGCTGAGTCTGGCAGAAAGCAGTATCCGTAACATCAGCAACATCGCCACTGAGAGTCAGCAGGCGCAGGGCCGGCTGGATGAAGGGCTTGACGATCTGGAAAAAATATCGAATGGCATCAATGAGATTACGCATGGCATCAGCAATATAGCTTTCCAGACTAACATTCTGGCGCTGAATGCCGCTGTCGAAGCAGCACGTGCAGGCGAGGCTGGCCGCGGCTTCGCCGTAGTAGCAGGCGAAGTTCGTCGTCTGGCACATTCGTCGAAAGAGCAGGCTGAAGCCACGGCGAGTAACATCGGCGAGGCGGTTACCACCATCTCACGGATCCGGCTGGTGGCCAATGACTCGGCACAGACGGCGGCACAGATGGCTGAGCGCAGCATCAGCGCGGCCGATACGCTGGCAGCCATGAATCAGCAGACCCGACATGAGCGCGCCGACATTGCGAAGCATCTCGGCAGCCTGCGTGAACTGACGCAGGGAATGGACGCGATGCAGGAAGCGGTCGCGCAGCTCAAAGTGTTACAAACGCTTTCCGGGGCGCAGGTTAAAGGCTGATTTATCAACATAAAAGACAAAAAAGTGCGGTGTAAGCGTAACGGCCAGGCAAGGCAGGCTTTCAGTTGTTACACTTGTCGGTGATTAACCACGCAGAGGTACTAATGAAAATCAAAAGTTATGCAGCCATGCAGGCTGGCCAGGCCCTTGAACTCTATGAGTACGATGCCGCCGAGCTGGCAGCCGAAGAAGTCGAAGTCCAGGTGGAATATTGTGGCGTCTGCCACTCAGATCTGTCGATGATCGATAACGAATGGGGCATCTCTCAGTTCCCGGTGATTGCAGGACATGAAGTGATTGGCCGGGTTTCAGCCCTGGGCGAAGCGGCTAAAAGCAAAGGTCTCTCAATCGGCCAGCGTGTAGGAATTGGCTGGACAGCCAAAAGCTGTCAGCACTGCGATGCCTGTATCAACGGCGAGCAGGTTAACTGTCAGCAGGGCAGCATCCCGACCATCATGAACAAGGGTGGTTTTGCCGAGAAGCTGCGCGCCGACTGGCAATGGGTTATCCCGCTGCCGGAAAAACTGGATGCGGCCAGCGCCGGTCCGCTGCTGTGCGGCGGTATTACCGTATTTAAACCCCTGCTGATGAGCAACATCACTGCGACCAGCCGTGTTGGCGTGATTGGTATTGGCGGTCTGGGCCATATCGCGATTAAACTCCTGCACGCGATGGGTGCCGAAGTCGTGGCCTTCAGCTCAACGCCGGATAAGAAGCAGTCGATTCTGGATATGGGTGCGGATGAAGTGGTTAACAGCCGTGATCCTGAAGCCCTGAAGAAGCAGGCGGGTCGTTTTGATCTGATCCTGAGCACCGTGGCAGTCGACCTGGACTGGAAACCTTATTTCGCCGCGCTGGCACCTCAGGGTAAATTCCACACTGTGGGTGCCGTAATGAAGCCGATTGAAGTCAGTGCTTTTGATCTGATCCTGGGCGACAAAGCGGTAACCGGTTCATCAACCGGCTCACCAGGCCAGCTGCGCTCGCTGTTGCGACTCGCATCGCGTGCGGATATTGCGCCACAGGTTGAATTCTTCCCGATGTCAGACATCAATAAAGCGCTGGATCACGTCCGCGCCGGTAAAGCCAATTACCGCGTGGTTCTTAAAGCCGATTTCTGATGCGAATCTGAAATGAATATGCCGCAGCCTGCTGCGGCATTTTTTTTGTCCTCATGTTGTCAGCCCTGCTCCTGATAATTTGTTTCACAATCAGGTCATGCCCTTTCTTCCATCAAGCTCGGACTCCCGTCAGCGATACATTCAAAACTGGCCCGAATCCATCGAACACTGTCCTGTGAGCCTGTCACGGGCAGGTCAGAGCATGCGGTAAAGTGAACGTATCGCAGCCTGTAAGCCTGGCTGATATCAAAACAGACCGTTTATGGAGCACACAATGAAGCTGACCCAGATTCGTAATGCCACACTGCTGCTGGAGTATGCAGGCAATAGATTCATGATCGATCCGATGCTGGCTGATAAAGAAGCGTGGCCAGGCTTTACCGGTAACGCCCGTCCCCATCTGCGCAATCCCATGGTTGAGCTGCCTCTCCCGGTTGAGGCGCTGCTGGAGGTAGATGCAGTGATTGTCACCCACACACATATGGACCATTGGGACGAGGCTGCGCAGCAGCTTATACCGAAGACGATGATGATCTATAGCCAGAATGAAAGTGATGCAGCGCTGATTCGTTCGCAGGGTTTTGCACATGTGCGGGTGCTGCAGGATGAAAATTCGTTTGTCGACGGCCTGACAATCCACAAAACAGAGGGTCAGCATGGCAGCAATGCGTTGTACGCCGACAAAACAATGGGCGATATTCTGGGTGATGCCTGTGGTCTGGTGTTTACCCATCCGTCAGAAAAAACGCTCTACATTGCCGGGGATACCGTCTGGGTTAAGCCTTATGTCAGAACGCTGCAACGTTTTCAGCCGCAGGTCGTGGTAATCAATGCCGGCAATGCGACTAACGATCTCTATGGCCCGATTATCATGGGAAAAGAGGATACGCTGCGTACGCTCAATATTCTGCCTGAAGCGACACTGGTAACTTCGCACATGGAAGCGATCAACCATTGTCTGCTGACACGCGCTGAACTGCGAGCTTACACCCAGGAACAGGATATTGCTGACCAGGTAGTGATCCCGGAAGATGGTGAAACGATGATGTTCTGAGCATCGTGGCATTAAACCGGCCCAGTTGCGCGGTTCATTCTTAATCATACATTTTCACACAATAAGGGGGGGAAGATGGCTGCTCTGAGAGTTGCTGTGCTGGCAACAGCCGGTTTTAGTCCATTTCATTTTTCAGTTCCCTGCATTCTGTTCGGCTCTGCTCTGCCGCAGCAGGATCTGTTTCATATTGATATCTGTGCAGAAAAATCAGGCCCGGTGATCTCAGAGATGGGGCTGTCAATCATGGTGGCGCATGGGCTAACCCTGCTTGATCAGGCAGATATCGTTATCGTGCCATACTGGCACAATCCGGACGAAAAACCGTCACAGGCGCTGCTTGATAAGCTGATGGCTACCTGGCAGCGTGGCGCGGAGGTCGTCGGACTTTGTCTGGGGACTTACGTACTGGCTTATGCAGGCCTGCTTGATCAGCATCGGGCTGCTACCCACTGGGAATTTGAGCGTGACTTCAGCGAACGCTTTCCGCAGGTTCTGCTCGACAGCAATGCCCTTTATACCCGGGACGATCGTCTTATCACCTCTGCCGGCACTGCGGCGGGTATCGACTGCTGTCTGGACATCATCCGTCAGCACTATGGCAGCGCCGTAGCGAATCGGGTGGCCAGACGTATGGTGGTGCCGCCTTACCGTGAAGGCGGACAGGCGCAATTTATTGAGCGGCCAGTTCCGGCGTCCACGCGAGACGGTAAGATCAATGCACTGCTGGCATTCCTGCGAGAGAATCTGCATCAGCCGCAGGATCTGGACTCACTCGCGCACACACTCAGCATGAGCCGGCGAACGCTGACGCGCCATTTTCATAAGGCGACGGGGATGTCACTGGGCGATTGGCTGACGGCTGAGCGTCTGCAGCGTAGCCAGCAGTTACTGGAAACCACCGGCATCAGCATTGAATGTGTAGCAGCAAAGGCAGGCTTTGATTCACCTGTCTCATTCCGGCAGCGTTTCAAATCCCGGTTTGGCGTCTCTCCCAGCGAGTGGCGCCGGACGTTTCGTGGTCCACAGAAGAGGGTGAACGACGAGAAAGTGGCAAAAGATAACGCATGATCAAGTCGGGATGGCTATCGGCATTCCGGGATTTTAATGCCGGAATAGTGTCACACAGTAGCGGTCACTATTCCGGCAGAAATGTTGCGATTAAAGCAGGAAATCATCCAGCGACTGACCATTTTCAATCGCCGCTTTAATGACGGAGGGCGTTCGACCCTGACCGGTCCAGTAACGGACCAGGCCATTTTCATCGGTGTAACGGTATTTGGCCGGACGTTTCGCGCGTTTCTTTGTACCGGTTTCGGAAGGCGATGCGCTATTTACCAGCTCCGCTGGGTCAATGCCTTCTTCCAGCAACAGCTCCTGGTAAAACGCCAGCTTCTCCGCTTTTTCACGGGCTTCTGCTGCCCGCGCGTTTTCCTCATCACGACGCTCATTTACTACGGTCTCTAATTTCTGGCGCAACTCTTCGAGCATATCCAGAGCCATATTGCGCGCCTCTGCACGAAGCGTGCGGATATTATTCAGGCTGCTCAGGTTCTTATTCATAAATTTCCTCAAATATCCAGGCTAATCAATAAAGTGCAAATTATTCAGCCAGCAAGGGTAACATTTACGTGCCTGCGAATTGAAGCTTAAATGTGGATTTATTCGCTAGTAATGCTGCACTATGAACACTGATTGAGCCAGTTAAGGTGAGGATTTAAGCGAATTCTGCTGTTTTAATGCAGATTGTCATTATCGAAGCGGGATTGCAGGATTTGCATTTTTGCTTTTGATTAACTGTGCTTAAATCAGTCAACCGGGTTTATTAAGGACAGGCATGAAGTTTCGCCGTAAAAACGATGGTCCTGCGCCAGAAATTTCACCGCTGCTGAGAAGCATAATGCTTTCAGGTGTATTACTCACTGTGGCGGTAATTGGATTAAATGTGTGGACGCTGCGGGAAGACTGGAATGAAACCGTCCGTAAAGCTGAGGATACGGCCGTGAATCTCTCACTTTCGCAGGCGCGGCAGGCTGACGATACGTTTCTGCAAACCGAACTTTCATTGCGCGAAGTACAACGTGAGCTTGAAAAGCAGCTCGCCACCACCGGTGCAGAGGGTAAGGCATTGAGTCAGACGATGCATCTCTTGCAGAGCCATCTGCCGCAACTTCACGGTCTGTTCTACTATGATGAGCGCGGCCGGTGGATAGCGACCTCGATGAGCAGGATACCGCCAGGTGTTGATAATTCCGATCGTGAGTATTTCGATTATCATCGTGCCAGCCCGCGCAATAACCTGCATATCGGCCCGGTCATTCGCAGCCGCACCACGCACGAACTGGTAATTCCGGTTACCCTGCGGGTCAACGATGCTTACAACGGTTTTAAGGGTGTATTGCTCGCCACCGTTAAAGTGGACTACTTTCGCCGTTTCTACAGCTACTACGAACTCAGTGATGGCGATGTGCTGGTGCTGATGCTGGCAGACAGTACGATGCTTTACGCCCGGCCGATGCCCGATAGCTACATCGGCAAAAATCTTTCAGTGAGTCCGCTGTTCCTGAAGATCCTGGCCAATTCGGATAAAGGAAGCGGTCAGTGGACGGCTGCGCTTGATGGTAAAAAGCGCATCTTCGGTTTTGTCCGCTCACAGCGATATCCGCTGGTGGTAGCCGCGGGCTACGATAAGCGTGCCCTCTTTAACTACTGGCTTAAGAGCTGGGTACAGGATCTGATTCTGAGTCTGGCTCTGCTACTTGTTATTCTTTTACTGGGTGCGTTTGTGCTGCGTCAGGTGCGCCATACGCTGCGTTATCAGCGTGAGCTGACACGATTACGCGATGAACTGACAGCAGCGAATCGCTCCCTGGAAAATCAGGCACAGAGTGACGGGCTGACAGGGGTTGCTAACCGTCGCCATTTCGACCACATGCTGACAGAAAGCCTGCTGAATGCGGAGCTGAGTGGCATGCCCGTGTCACTGATTCTGTTTGATATCGACTATTTTAAACGTTACAACGACACTTACGGTCATGTAGCCGGTGACGACTGTCTGAAAAAAGTGGCCACCGTTCTGAAACACGCCGCCCGGCGCAAAAACGAACTCACAGCCCGCTATGGCGGCGAAGAGTTTGCCATCATTTTGTCTGAACAACCGCTGTCCGCTGCGCTGGACCTGGCGGAGTCCATCATCGCAGCCGTCAATCTGCTCACTATTCCGCATATGACCACTGAGCTGCCGCAAAAGCACATTACCCTGAGTGCAGGCTGTGCCATGTATCTGGCTACTGATTCACAGCAAGGGAAACAGGCGCTGATAGAGCGTGCGGATGAGGCCTTGTATCGTGCGAAACGGGCAGGGCGCAACCGGGTGATGTGTGAAAAGCGCCCGGCTCAGCACGCGTGATCAAATTCTGAACTGCACCTGTGGCACGGTAATCGCTCAACCTCAACAGGGAGCGATCATGTCAGACGATACCGGTTTCACTCATCTTGCTTTACAGGTATGTGATTTAGAAAAAAGCGTAGATTTTTATCATCGTTATGCCGGGATGCAGGTAATACATCAGCGAGCACCGGGTATTGCGGAAGCGCAAAAAGTCGCATGGCTGTCTGACCTGACCCGACCTTTTGCTCTGGTACTGGTGCAATCTGATAACAGTAACGATACGCCACTGGGGCCTTTTGGTCATATTGGCGTAGCCTGCGGCAGTCGCAAAGAGATAGATGAAAAAGTGGCAATTGCGCGGCGCGAAGGTGTATTGCGACGCGATGCGCAGCAATCTGAAATACCCGTTGGTTACTGGGCATTTTTTGCCGATCCTGATGGTAATACGCTTGAACTTTCATTTGGTCAGCAGATCGGGTTGGCAATCATCAGGGCCCGTAAGTCCCCGTCGGTTGTGAATAGATAAAACGGCTCAGGTAAGTGAATAAAGCCTTTTATCTGCAACGCGATTACGCAGAGCATTTCGGTTATTACATTCAGGATAGTGTCTGTGCATGATTGTGTATGAAGGAGGATTGCAGTGCATGAAAGGCAGGAAAAGTAGGTGTTGTTGATTGATATGTTTCTGTCTGTTGATGATAAAAAACCGCCTGGGTAATGCCAGGCGGTTATCATCCAGGCATTCTGAATTAGATCAGAAAATCGTCCAGCGATTTACCTGCATCGATGGCTGATTTAATAGCCGATGGGGTACGGCCCTGACCTGTCCACTGCTTAACGTCACCATTCTCGTCGGTATACTGATATTTAGCCGGACGAGGCGCACGTTTTTTCTTCTCAGCGGGCGCAGTGGGCATACCATTTAACAGTTCGTTAGGATCGATACCTTCCTGCAACAATAATTCACGATATTTTGCCAGTTTCTCAGCTTTTTCACGATTAGCCGCTTCAGAAGCCTGAGCTTCTTCACGTCGCTCACTGACCACAACAGACAGTTTTTCCAGCATTTCTTCCAGGGCAGCAAGGTCAAGCTCGCGAGCATTTGCGCGGAGGGTACGGATATTATTCAAGCTGTTGAGAGTGTCACTCATCAAAGTCACCATAGTCATGTTCAGATAATAAAAATACAGAGCGGGTTCACGCTGATGCTTTTCGTCAGACCTGCTTTTTTAAAATGCTTGCCTTCGAAGAATCATAATACAGAACCAATAGTTCAACTTTAACATATTAATCTGTTTCTGAGAGAGTTGAAACTCTATTGAACGCATGCTCGTTAAACAAAAGTAAATTTACGCCATTTTTTTACTTACTTCACTCAAAATGGCTAAAACCCGTATCATCTGAGAAGCAGAGTAATTTAGCGGGGCTATGGATTAATCGTGCTGATTTTTCTGTAGTGGCAGCGGAGTCGCTTCGCTATTCGCATGCTCGTCCTGATAAAGAGGATAACGTTAGCTGCAAAGCTCACACGAAGTTACCGTACAGGGCAATGCTGCTGTGCATAATTTCGCTGTAAAGATCCCGCTATAAATTATTTCTCTCGTTTATTTACTGAAAAGCTGATTCAGCCTCACAGTGGTAAGTTCATGATAATAATTTAATTTTCCTATGAATTTCTCTGTTTTCAGAAACGTAACATAACGCATAACAGCGCTGCAAAATTGTCTGCCGGTTGGTTTAAATATGCGTGAAATGTGCTGTGCACTCAAACTGCTGGGTAGCGGTTGAGCAGAATCATTGCCTGTCCCTTACCATTAAACTGATTATTTACGGTAATAATTACCCTTTGTTCATTCAGAGTCTGCAACTAATAACCTCATGGCATACTGTGGATTCAGGCCTGTGTGCCATTTTATCCAGGATTATTGCTTAAGACGCATTAAACTCAGCGCCTGGTTGAACAACTTCGACCAGGATTGATAAGTGGTTTGACAACGTGTTCTCGTCTCAAGTCCACCACGTAAGGTATAGCAGAACAGAGTAATAATCGGCCCGGTGAGTGCGTGTATGAACGACGCTGTACTGTTGCCTGGTGTAATTAACCCTGTGGATTCTCATTTAAGCAGGGTTCATTCTTAGGTTACAGAGAGTAACGCAAGTTTAAATAGTTGCTAATGATAAGTTCGCACTATCAATCCGTTCTGGGGCTGAGCGGGTAAGGTCAGGCATCAGCATCATCTGATCTGAACGCGGTATACATGTTGCTAATGCAAACATGGGGAGGAATAACCTCAGTAAGCTACACTGAACAACAGATGCGTTAACGTCAGCGCGATGATTACTTCTGCAGAGGTCTGAAGTGTTTAAGGGCAATAAAAAATCATTACCGGTTCGTTACTGTAAAACGTGTAACAAACCGATGTCATGGCGTAAAAAGTGGGAGAAGTGCTGGAATGAGGTTTTGTATTGCTCAGAGCGTTGCCGGCGTCAGCGTTCTGCGCAGCATAAAGATGATGCAGAAATAAACGCTGAGCGGAACAAGTAAAACTCAAAGGAACAGGCCAGGTTTTGACCTGGCCTCACAGACCTCTATTGCTGAACCTCAATCTGTTGCCAGCCTTTTTTAAACATGCAATCTTTCACCAGTATCTCGCGCTGACTTTCATTGGCGTCACTGGTGGAGTAGTCGGTATCAGTCGTCTTATCTTTACTGTCTTTCGAGGTGTATTTACCACTGACGATATTATCAGGCGGTAAATCCCGCAGCGCCTGAGCCTGACAGGCTGTTTCTGCGATGGTTTCCTGCTGCTCAGATGCATCGGGTTTGACCCATTTATATTGCACACATCCGGTCAGACAAAGAGTGAACAACATCAGCATCAAAGGTTTCATCATCTGTTCCTCAGCGACACCCGCCAGCCTTGAGGCGAGTTATTCAGTAAGGAAGCCAGTCTGGTCAACTGAACGTGCTTCCTCACCTGCAAAAATAAATTTTCAGCCGACATTAAAATGTCAGACCGCCACCAATGTACGGTCCATCGATCAGCGTATGGCCTGGACGTCCATCTTTGCCATCGACACCCGCATAGCGGTAGCCCACTTTTAAGACCAGTGGGCCTAAAGGTGACCAGCTGACGCCAGCGTTTGCTTCCACAAAATTCTTAACGCTGTTGGTCAGCTGTTCCGGCGCGGAATACCCCTCACCATAAATCGCAAAATCGGCAGGCAGATTGATTTTCACACCGCCGCCGACAGGAAATGCGACGCCGTTATCCCCTTTTTTGCCACCGATGTAGGTAGCTTTAACGCCAGCGGTCAGCATCACCGGACCCATTTCCAGGTTATAGCCGGTACCCGCCTGACCAATCTGCACACCATCTGCCGTATTTTTGATCCACTGGCTGTCCAGATAGAGTCCGCCGGAAGAACGGCCAATTTCAGCATCCAGCGCAGAGGTGTTTTTACCTTGTTCAGCATTCAGGCCAATGGCCATTGCAGATGAAGAAACACACAGCAGCAAACCAAGGCTAATTAGGGAAATTTTCATTGCTCATTTTTTCCACATCAGGAGTTTTCAGGGAATCAATCAATATCGTTGTTTAAAGCGATTTACTTTTGCACCATTTCTTTAACATCATGCTGCTGCAACTGATGCATGTTTCCGTCCGCATCTTTATAGGAGAGCATGCCCGTTTCTTTATCTCTGACGGGTTTACCATGGGTGGTTATCATGTGGCCGTCATTGGTGGAGATGACATAATTGCCTGAGCAGGCGGAAATGGACATAACTGAAACCATCATCACGAAAGCGAAGGCAAATTTTCTGCCATAATTGAAAGATGTCATTTTACTTTCCACTCGTTGTTCTTTAAGAAGATGCGGTATTATTAGCTGTGTTTGTTAAACGACATGATAACAATCAAAGAGTACCGACCCGAATGCTCAAAAAAATGATCTGGATCATTTCCATAGTTTGCTCAGAAGAGGATTAATTATTGCACATTGTTTAAAAACTAAGGTGTTTAAATAAACGCATTGCACTTTTCTGGTTCCCAAAAGTGATATGCATGAAGAATCCTATCAAGTGCTAACCAATCATTTAACAATAGCGACTTAATGACATGATAATTTAATGTTTCAAATTTTATGTTGTGGCTATTTTCCTTTTCGCTATATTGAACCGGCAATATCATTCTGATTAGTGTAATTTAACAAGGATTTAATATAGCTATGAAAAAAACAATTATCGCTTTTGTTCTGGTTGCTTCACCATTAACCGTGTTCGCTGCAACTGATTCCTGCAAAGATCAACTCGCAGATATTTCAGCTAAAAGCGAAATCGCTAAAATACATGGAAATAGTGCAGAAATTGCACGGCTCAATATTGCGCGTAACAAAATTGAAACCTATTGTACTGATGAGCGTCAGGCAACGCGTGCCTCTCATGATGTCAGTAAACGTGAGATGAAAGTCAAAAAAGCGGAACTTGAACTTCAGGAAGCACAGCAGGAACTGGCTGAGGCCAGAGTCGATGGACGTAGCGATAAAATCAGAAAAAAAATGACAAAGGTAGAAGAGAAGAAGCTGAAGCTTGAATCTGCAAAAATGGATTTAAAAGAAGCTGAGGCAGATGCTCAGAGACTGAACTGATATCCCACTATTTTCAGGCTCACTATGTGAGCCTGAAAACGTTTTGATGATCTCTGCCTCTTTCGTTATTAGTCACAACACCGTTTTTATAAGTGTCGCAATGCTATAAAAGACAGTTAGCTGCTTGTTCAGATGAGCAGTCAATACCTGTCGCCACTCCCTATCTCCGTGGCACCAGAAAATCCCTCCCTGCAATCGGGGCGTGTATAATCAGCGTTACAGGTTTAAGTTAACTAGCTGAAATAAGACATAAAAAAACCACTCAATCGAGTGGTTATAAACATTACAAAATACTTCATGAGCAAAGCTGCGATACAGAATAATTTAATACCGGGATATATCTATGCCAGAAAATGATAACTATCAACCTGCAGGCGAGCTAAGTAATTTGTGCGGAAATAGGTAGATATTAATTATTATTATTGCCATATTGAGAACAGTGTTAAAGAGGTTATTTCCAACAAGAGGGTTTTAATTTATTGTTATACTTTGTTGATTGTTAACATAGATTCAACTTTGATTATTTTTTTAATGGTTTTATGGTGCGAGCGCCTTACTGATGACATTTTCAAAACACGTGCAGACAATAAAACTTCTTAAGATCCCGTTAAGATCTGGGATGTAAATTACCCTGGAAATTTAACGGAGATAAAAATATGAAAAAGATTATGTTGGCGGTGTTATTAGCAGGAATGAGTCTGGGTGTTTCTGCGCAGGAAGGATTTATTAATCCGGCAGGGCAGGGGTCTTCGCTGGGCGGTTTTAAAGGCCCGACACCGGGTGTCGCTTCAGTGGCTCAGGCTAAAACACTACGTGACGACGCATGGGTCGTTCTTGAAGGCAATATCATCCGACAGGTTGGTCATGAACTTTATGAATTTAAAGATGCCACTGGAACGATTTACGTCGATATCGACGACAAGCGCTGGATGGGACAATCATTGTCACCCGCTGACAAAGTCCGCATAGAAGGCGAAGTCGATAAAGACTGGAACAGCGTTGAAATTGATGTGAAAACGGTCCGTGTTCTGAAGTAACCTGTATTTACCACTGATATGGCAGTGACCTGAAGCCGGGCCACTGTCATTTTTATATGCACGTTCCCGGTTGGGTATTCCAGAGTAAGCAATAAATATTCACGAAGCCTGTCCGGCAGGATAGCGATGACAAAAACGTCAAGGTTTAACATCGGATGAGACGGTGCATTCACAACTTATAAAATGGTACTGAATCAGTCCTGAAGCAGATATAGATTAGTTACAACACACTTGTTTGTGGATATCTGAACAGGCGATCTTCCTATGAAATGTGCATGTTTTTGGCCAAATCTAAGCGAGCCGTTCTGAAAGCCCGAGTGCTCATTGACAAGCCGTCGGGCACGGCCCGAAGGGCCGTAATTGTTCTTTATAGTAAACCTGCATGATGTAACTAAAATTCTTCGTTATCTTCTTTTCGGAATTTCAAAATGGGGGACCATAGCGCCTGGATGAAATGAGAGGCAGATACTTTACACCCGGATTCGCTCAGGCAGGTACTATTGTACACAATGTCGTTATGATATGTTTGTCATACCTGAACTCTGAAGCCGCTCTGTAAACTGAGACATGTTTTACATGACAACCAGCTGGTCTGATAGTCCCTCACAGGTGAGTATTAAAGATAAAAAAGGTTTCTGAATCAGGATAGTTTCAGAAACCTTTTATCGATCACCGTTACGTCCGGCGAAGTAACCGTGTTAGCTGCTTCACATCAGCCGATCTGGAAAGCCATAAAGAGACCGTTGTTGAACCATGTTACTTTTTCACCCGCGCCATTAAGCATCCATCCAGCCTCACCAATGGATGAGTTATTCCAGTCTTTATTCTCTGTTGCACTGGCAAACCCCAGAGCATTGATACTTTTAGCGGCACGGTCATAGTTAAAGTAGCCCTGCGAATTCAGACCCGCATCATTCCACAAGCCAAGAAGTTTCGAGTAACCGATGTCAGCGCCACTTACGGTGATCACTTCTGAGATATACAATTCACGCATTTTAACATCCTTTTATGTCTGTATAATTTAACTGGTAACGCAGGGGAATTTTAGCAAGAAAGTACTGAGATTGTAGCTGACCTGAATGTCAATTATCATTATCAAAAGAAATTTAAAATAAATCGTAAATGGATTTTTTTTGATTGATTTGATAAGAGAAAGCATGCCTTTATGCAAGACCCGTCAGAATTGACATGTAATAATTTTATTTTTTCATCTTATGAAAACAAGATTTTTTGCGTACACAATTGCTGATTTAGTAAAATAAACTATACTGCGCGTCGTGATTTTTCCATTATTGCTTTACCTAAGCAACGAAACCAGTGATTATTTTTCCATAAGAATCATAACGTTTAGCGATTCACGTGCCTCCAGACGAGCCTGGAGGCTAATCTTTTTATAATGAATCTATATTTCACTTATTTAATTCGGATGGTTTTGATGTAATAGCAGAATTTTTTCATGTCAGTATTAACAGAACCCCAAAAATATTAATCCTTTTTTACGACAGAAATTCTGCGTATTTAAAAAATTTTTACTGATTAAAACAGTGTATGCCGCCACACGAAAGTTTGAGCAAAAAGACATCATGAAAGATATTCAGTCAGGCCAGGATAAAGGGGCAGAACAGCATCGCTCGCGATACCGTCTACTCCGCGTAAAACAATAATTATCGGATAAAAGAATCCCCTACTTGTGCCTGAGCATACCATTCCATTAACTCCCCAGCACCCGGCTCATTTTCGGCGGGTGCCCATGGTGCTGAGTCTTGTTCAGTCACAGGCTGGTAACCTCCGTGTTTAACCTCAAAAATAACGCCACCTTTATCCATCGATAACACCGCATGCCAGGTGCCGGCTTCCGTTTCCATGACCTTGCCCCCCTCTCCTAACATCACCCGTTGGGTCACATACCCATTTTCATCAAAATGTAATACCTGAAACCGCCCACAGAGCGAGGTCAGCAATTCAAAAGTATGCGGATGTCGGTGAGGGCGGACATAAGTGCCCGGCTCCATCGCGATGGCCAGCCGCTGCACCGGATCGCTCAATTCAGGGTGTAAATTACGATTGGCTCGTAAGCGAGGGGATTTCGCAGCCTCTTCGCTGAGATGCCGGAGGTCAGTAACAGTAATTTGTTTCATATAAGCCTTCTGGATTTTGGGCAACTTACGACAATCAGGTTGCCGTAAGGCTTTTGCCATTCTCAACGGATGAATAACCTCTGCATTCGCGGAGCAGATTGTTGTCGGGATTATAGATGCTGCTCAAAGCTATAAAACTGACGATGAGAGTTCTCACAAACATCGCCTGTATCGCGTGATACCAGGTTACAGAAAGATGTTCTCTGTTTCCTAAACGAAAGCCATTCAGAGCACTTTTCCACTGTCTGCCTGAAGCCAGATCAAAAACCGAAACGCTTATCATTTATAGAATGAGTGTCTCTTACTCAAAGGCAGAGCGTGGTATGGCAATTAACATGGGCAGCTCCTACCGAATCCTTGGTTATAAGCCATCAGTAAATTTCGCCTGGCGCCAGAAATTACTGACAATGGGCATGCTTCCAGGTGCTGTTATCGAAATCATTCGAGTAGCGCCAATGGGCGATCCGGTTCATATTCGTACCCGCCGTGTCAGCCTGGCGGTGCGACAGCGTGATCTGGCCGACATCATTCTGGAGGAAATCGCCTGATGAAAAAGATCACCATCGGATTGATAGGCAATCCCAACACCGGCAAAACCACACTGTTTAATCAGCTGACCGGTGCCCGCCAGCGGGTCGGTAACTGGGCGGGTGTCACGGTTGAACGTAAAGAGGGACAGTTCTTTACTGCACAGTCTGACGTCCGGCTCATCGATCTGCCCGGCACTCGCTCGCTGACTACGCTATCCGCTGAAAGCTCGATTGATGAGAGCATCGCCTGTCAGTATCTTTATCAGGATCATGCCGATGTAGTGATCAACGTCGTCGATGCTTCCAGTCTGGAAAGTAACCTGTTCCTGACCTTTCAACTGCTTGAGCTTGGCGTACCCTGTATTGTCGCTCTGAACATGCAGGATATTGCCGCAAGCCAGAACATCACTATTGATGCCGCAGCGTTGTCAGCCCGCCTGGGATGTCCGGTGGTTTCACTGACTTCAACCAAAGGCGACGGTATCGCTCAGCTAAAAACACTGATTGACCAGCCACATATTTATCGCGCTCCAGAGAAGGTGCCATATCCGGCCGCGATTGAAACCGCGATTGAGCAGCTCAGCCTGCAGATGTCCGGGTCTCTGACCCCGCAGAAAAGGTACTGGCTGGCATTGCAGTTGCTTGAAGGCGATATCAACAGCCAGAAACTTTGCCCGGAACTACTTCCAACCTTGCCTGAGATTATGGCGCGAGCGGGTGGCGATACGGGCGTGCAGATAGCCGATTATCGCTATCGTGCCATTAATGCGGTTTGTACGGCCGTCAGTAACATTCATCAGGCTATCCCGGCCAGTCTTACCCGCAGGATTGATAACATTGTGCTGGACCGCTGGCTGGGCATTCCGATATTCCTGGCCGTGATGTATGTGATGTTTGTTCTCTCGATTAATATCGGCGCGGCATTGCAGCCGCTGTTCGACGGCAGTTCGGTGGCGATATTCATTCATGGCGCACAATGGCTGGGATATGTCTGCCACTTCCCGGTTTGGCTGACGGTTTTTCTGGCGCAGGGGCTGGGTGCCGGTATCAATACCGTGCTGCCAATCATTCCACAGATTGGCCTGATGTTTCTGTTCCTCTCTTTCCTTGAGGATTCAGGCTATATGGCGCGCGCCGCCTTTGTGATGGATCGGCTGATGCAGTCACTGGGCCTGCCGGGAAAATCCTTTGTGCCACTGATTGTCGGCTTTGGTTGTAATGTGCCGGCGGTGATGGGTACAAGAACGCTCGACACGCCGCGTGAGCGTCTGCTTACGGTACTGATTGCGCCTTTTATGTCCTGCGGCGCGCGGCTGGCAATCTTTGCGGTGTTCGCCGCAGCATTCTTTGATGCTCACAGTTCCAGCCTGGTATTTTCACTCTATCTGCTGGGCATTGTAGTGGCGATTGCGACCGGACTGGTGCTCAAGCATACCCTGCTGGGTGGCGAAGCTTCACCGTTTATCATGGAATTGCCGGTCTATCACCGGCCTCATCTTAAAAGCCTGCTGCTGCAGACCTGGCAACGGCTGAAAATGTTTGTGGTGCGTGCCGGTCAGGTCATTATCCTGGTGAGTATGCTGATTGGTGTGCTGAGCAGCTTTGCATTCAACGGCCAGCTGGTTGATGACATAAACCACTCTGCGCTGGCGGCGACCAGCAAAGCAATCACGCCCGTGCTTTTGCCAATCGGGGTGACGCAGGATAACTGGCAGGCGACAGTGGGGCTGGTGAGCGGCATTATGGCAAAAGAGGTCGTGGTCGGTACGCTCAACAGTCTTTACACCACGGAGGCGATTCAGCGCAGCGTGTTTGACCCGCAGGCTTTTAACCTGGCAGATGAACTAAAAGAGGCGCTGACGGAAACCTGGGCGGGCCTGACCGCTGCATTCAGAATTGATGCACTGGCGCATCCCCTCGATGCCAGTAAAGGCGATGGTGAGATGGCATCCGGTTCTATGAGTGTGATGGCTACCAAATTTGGCAACGGCTTTGCCGCTTACAGCTACTTAATCTTTGTTCTGCTCTACGTTCCCTGCGTCTCAGTCATGGGCGCGATCGCCCGCGAGGCCGGGAAAAAATGGATGATGTTCTCATTCTGCTGGGGGCTTAACATCGCCTATACCATAGCGACATTCTTTTATCAGACCGTCACGTTTAACGAGCATCCTGTATTCAGTGCAGTCTGCCTGATAAGCGTTCTGTTGCTGAATGGAATCATCCTGCTGACACTGCGTAAAGCGGGAAATAGGGTGCTGGCAATACCGGTTATGCCTGATGAGGAAAAGATGGGGTGTCACGGCTGCCATGGAAATTGTGATAAACAGAAAAGCTACGCGCAGTGATCGCAAAACCAGACTGGTACGCTGAGGGACCATCAAGACGATTACATACAGGCGCGTGAAAGGACTGTGCTCCTTGCCTGTGCAGGTTGACAGGCAAGGAGACATCACCCTGAGTCAGAGGCTGGCATCAGGATCTGCTGCTGACTGGCTCTTTGATTTGACTGGCTCACCCAGCACCTGCCGGAACCAGTGAGTCACTCTGGTAATAACCTCAGGCTGATACCAGCGGTAATCACCATGTTCAGCCCCTTCGATCAACACGTAATCAGCACGATTACCCGCTTTTTTAAGGGCGTTATAAAGATTTGCACTTTGTTCAGGAGAGACCAGCGTATCGCTGCTGCCATGCATAATTAAAAATGGCGGTTTAACGCCTTTCAGGTGACCCACTGGACTCGCATAAAGCGCTTTCTCAGGCTCATCGGTCACTGATGCCCCGGCGAATTCGCGGAACGCCGCACCATTAATCAGCAGCGCTTCGGTGACGGCAGGGGATTGATGCACTTTTTGTATCGCATCCGGAAAGCCTTCTCCGATGCTACGCAAATCAGAAATGCCATACAGCGTGGCCACAGCCTGTACATCTGAAGACTGGTCAGTGAAATCGCCTTTATCAAACGATTTATCCCCATTGGTGGTTCCCATCATCTGGGCGAGCCATCCCCCCGCCGAATCACCCAGAACCCCTATACGCGCCGGATCGATACCATACTCAGAGGCATGCTGGCGCAGAAATCGGACTGCCGCCTTAGCATCAACAACCGGCGCCGGAAAAATATCAGGAATAGTGCGATATTCAGCTGCGGCGACCACAAAACCCGCCTCTGCCAAGGCCAGCCGCATTGCAATAAACTTGTCACGTTCCGCTGACAGGAAACCCCCGCCGGGAAAATAGATAATCGCTGGTTTCAGATCATTGGTTCGTGGCACCAGCAGTGACATGTGCAATTGCCTGACAGAACGCACGCTTTTCACCTGGTGGTAAACCAGATCTCCAATATTGTCGATCTGGTCCTGACGGGTGTTAACCTGGAGAATCTCAGCACCCTGAGCATGACCTGGAAGCTGATCCTGACCGGATGCGATGGCTGTAGTAGCGACTGAAAGCATAACGACTCCCGACATTAAGAGGTGCCAGTTTCTCATATTTTTTGTCCTGTAATCATTTAAATGTTAATGGGATGCTTTGTGTAAGTGTCAGAATAAAGATTCTGGCTTATCAGACATTAGAAACAATGTGAATAAATTATTATTAACAGACTAAACCTGCGTTAATTTAAACGTCAGGCATCATTGATGATAAGGATAAGACAACCACAAAACGGGTTAATTTCAGTAGTTAAGCAATATTTCCAGGTTAATAATGTCATCGCATTTTTAGTATCGGCCATCCTTATCATTTCACCTATCATTCCCGCGCTGAAAAGATAAGACGGATTTTATTAAAGATACTAAATGGAGGTGTAAATGAAACTTACGTTTATGGCATTGTTGTCTCTTTTCTCCTGTTGTGTAGCCGCGGAAACGGTTGGATACCGGGCTGAAATCGTCTATTTTAAAGCCGTTCCAGCAAAAAAAAAAGAAGCTAACGTGCACTATGAAGATGGCTATCTTATTGTTAAAGATGGCTATATTTTAAAATCAGGTGATTATGCGACCATAAAGGACCAGCCTGTCGACCAGCTGATTAATTACAGCGGAAAAATTATCACACCCGGATTCGTGGATACGCATGTTCATTATCCTCAAATCACCATGATCAGTGAATATGGTAAACAGCTTAATGGCTGGCTCAATACCTATACCTTTCCAACCGAAATAAAATTCCGCAATCATCACTATGCGCAACAACAGGCATCTGAATTTCTTGATCAGCTTGTCAACAATGGCACCACCACGGCACTGGTGTTTGCAACCAGTTCGCCAGCCTCCGTTGATGCATTTTTTGAGCAGGCAATAAAATGAAGTGATTGATAGCGTGAAGTCACGTCTTCAGGTGCAGAAAAGGCCGAGGGGCAGCGGCCTTTTCAATAATAATCAGCAGAAGACATCATCGCCGGTATAGACCGCTAACCGCCAGTACAAGGGTCATCACTGACCGCAATAATCCACGCATTACTGACTAAAAGGTCTGATTTTTTGACAGAGTCGCAGCAAGTTGTAAGGGAGTAAAAAGAAATCAATCATATCAGCGGGATGAACGCGTCGGAGGACCGGCACCCTCTCATTCAGTACCGGCTTACACACAGGCTGTCCACTTTTTCTGTGGATAACTTGAGCCCTAATCATGGGCGTTCCGTTTTTTATCATTCTATCAGCCAGCAACATCCGGGGCCGCGTGCTGCTCCATAAATTCCACCATCGCACCTTTATGCGCATCCACATGACGGATATAACGCATCAGTGTCTCCGGTTTTTTCCAGGTGCCTTCCTGCATGATCCGGGCGATAGGATAGCCTTTATCAGCCATATCCTGAGCTGCGCCCACCCTGGCGCTGTGACCACTCCATCCGGTATAACGATTTTTGTTAGCCTTCACTGCGCCGCCTTTTCCAGCAGTATGCCATGCACGGTCAAAGATCTGTTCCAGTGCCCGGGTGCTTATCGGCTTTGCTGAAATCATTGCCCGGCCAGAGCGGTGTACAGCAGTAAACAGAAAGGCATCAGGCTGGCCGGATAGCCCGGCTGCATCGATCCACTCTTCCAGACGCTGAGTTGAACGGGCACTGAGCGCCTTGATCAATCCGCCGGTCTGCACAATCGTTTTTGTCCACGCCACATCCAGAATGATACGACCATCACCGGCACGCATCACATCACGCACCCGCAACCGTGACAGTTCACTGATACGCAGTAGCGTTGCATAGGCGACATGCAAAAAAGCCAAATCACGAAGTGCCTGAAGGTTATCAGAACCTGACCACTGTTTATCCAGTGCCATCAGGTCGGACAGCCTGAAAGGCACGGCCTGGCCAGCGCGCTCACCCTCCATCACGGCCACACGATTTATCTTCTTCATCGTACGATAAACCAGTGGCGAGAGATTGGGCACCGGCAACCCGGCGTTACGGTGTAACATCGAGATTAACGCAGCGTGTGAAGTGATCGTCGAGGAGGCCCGGCCGCTTTCAGCCAGAAAAGAGAGATAGTCGCGCAAATCCTCTGCACTCATTGGCAGGAAAGTACGCTGATTATCTTCTGACCACTGATTACAGATTCGCATGACGCTAAGCAGCTGTCGCCAGGTATTGGGGGAAAATGCCTCTTTGTCCTGAACGAACTGCCTGAGCCGTTCGGTGATATCACTATTCCGGGTCACCGTCAGATGGGTTAACGGCACTATCTCGCTCATTTTTGCTCACTTATCAGTCAGAAAACGCGATGATCGCGCTACGTGAATTCTGAGAATTCATCAGGGGGATAACCGGTCAGAATTTACGTAGCGTTGCCATTTTGCAGGGTGATCTTTGCTGCTCTATATCATAACCCGACGACTTTCCTGTGTCATGACTTCGTATAAGAACAATTATACGAAGCCAGGTTAAGGTACCGGATTCAGCCCGGTTTTGACCTGATTGACAGACGTTCAAATGGGTAGGGCAGAAAGACGTCCGGAACATCAGCCCACCCTGGGTTGATGAAGAAGCGGTTATTTCTGGCAAGGCATAAAATGAATAATTGAAGGAAAGTCTGAATAATGATTCAGTGAAATAGTAACCTGATAAATAGAATTTGAATAAAGTCAGTACTTCCAGTTCGCGGAGTAAGGCGAAAAGGAAAAAACGTGAAGTGAAATTAACAGACCATTGAAGGTTGAAACTTTTATTATGTAAGCAGCCAGTTTAATTTAAAGATAATTGAAGGACCCTAAATGAAAATACTGTCTACCAGATCCGTTTTAGAACGCTTTGCTTACTGAATTTCTGGAATGGAATCTCCACATGCTAACCCGGCTATCATCCTATGAACAGTTCTTATTCACGTTCTCCGGGAGCATATCTGCATCCTGAATCAGAATAAAAAACTAAATACTGACTTCGCAAAGATTTAAATATCAACTATTGGCGATTATACGTTATCTTCCAGCCTGAATAAAAAGCAACGTTGATGCTTTATGTCAGATAGTTTATCGAATGAGACTGATAATTAACTTATTATCGAAAATTAATTTCTGGCAAGGTAACGGGCATTTCTTCCTGATGCGTTATTAAATTTTTCATGACTGCGTCTGAGTTAAGTCACAGAACGCTGTCATCACCAGGATAAAAAGAGGATATCTCATGAAAAAAACGTTATTGTCACTGTGCCTATTTGGCCTGTCCTGCGCACCGGCTATCACGCTGGCTCAACAGCCTGTGACCTGTGTTAAAGCATCTGAACAGGATGTTGCCAGCCTGTTTGATACCTGGAATAATACGCTGGCAACCGGCGATGCCACTAAAGTCTCTGAATTATATGTCAGCGATGCCGTGCTGCTGCCAACTATTTCAAACCATGTGCGCCTGACAGACCAGGAACGCATTGATTACTTTAAAGACTTCCTGAAAAAAGGCCCGAGCGGTAAAATTGATTCCCGCACCATCCGAATCGGCTGTAATAAAGCGATTGATGCCGGCGTTTATACTTTTACCTTCAAAGATAATTCGCACGTCACAGCACGTTATACTTTCACCTATGTCTGGGATGGCAAGGGCTGGAAGATCTCCACTCACCACTCTTCAGCTATGCCAGAGCCAGTAAGCCAGCCTTAACAACCGGTGTGGCAGGATGAAAACCAGCTTCACAATGCGAAGCTGGTTTTATTAATTCCGCCATTTCAGAATTTTAGATAACTGCCGATTTTTCCTGGCAAAAAATTATTTCATGGTGTAATCCCTTAAAAAAATTTCACACCTGAATTCTTGTGATTACCTTATAAGGCTCATTGGTACTAAAACACGTAACCCCATTATCATGGTTCGGTTAACATTAATAAATGTTATCGCCAGACGGCGCTCGACTGCATTATCAGCCTGAACACCGCCGCTGCGTCATATTCATCTATCATCAATATGCTTAATCACCGTTGCCGATCTGCCAGATAAATGTCGGATCGTTGCCATTTACCTCCCAGTCACCCACGTTGCGGATTTTGTAGATCACCGGGTTGTGTGATGACACTGTGCGGGCGTTGCGCCAGTGCCGATCCAGCGCCTTGCTGACGCGGGTATCGGACGCGCCCAGCGCATTGAAGAACTCCGTGGCAGCTCGCGTCACTAGCTCCACCGCGACTACCTGCGCCCGGGCGGACTCCACCTCTGCCTGAACGTTCGCCGCGTGAAGCTCCGCTTCATTCGCACCGCTCAGTTGCAGTTCAAATGCCCGTTGCAGTGAGTGGGTGGACCGATCAACGGCGGCTTCAACGGCCCAGATCCAGCTGCTGATCTGACCGACCACCTGCAGCACCTGCACATCCTGCTTAACCTGAGGCGCATTGCCGTGGCTGTACATCCGTTTACGCTGCGCGACCCCCTGTGACGCATCGCGTACTACGGCCCGGCCTATACCCGCCAGCGTGGCTAATAACACATGCTGATAAAATGCGGTCTGATAGCGAAAGCGCTCACTGAAATCATAAACATGCGGCTGCTCCACGCGGGCATGATGAAAGCGTGTGGTGCCACTGCCGGTCAGCCGCTGCCCGAACCCATCCCAGTCATCATCACGTTCCACCTCTTTCTGATGCGTGTTCACCAGCGCGATGACGTCGCGGCCGTTGTCAGTCCGCTGTGCATAGACATCAATCCAGTCCGCATAGAGCGTGCCGGTGCTGTAAAACTTCTCACCGCTGATCCGCCATTCTCCCTCTGCCGGTGAGACCTGGGTGTTGACCTCACCCAGCTTAACCGCTCCGATTTCACTCCAGCCACTGCCCACCAGCTCACCATCTACGAAACGGCGGAACCAGCGCCGCCGCTCTTCACTTTCTGGCTGGTTCAGGCGATCCTCAATAAAAGCGAAGTGCGCACGCAGCGCCTGTGGCAGATTCGAATCCGCTTCAGCCAGCGCGGTCAGCAGGGAAAAGAGCTGCGGCAGCGAGACGCCGAAACCGCCTTCTTCTTTAGGGATACGCAGGGTGCCAAACCGCGCCTCCTTCAGCCAGCGGATCGGCTCATGCAGCAGAGTACGGTTGATTTCACGCGCGGCGGCACCTTCAGCAATACGGTTGAAGAGGGGCCGGAAATGTTCGGTCAGCGCGGCAAATTCAGTATGGGTTAAGTCAGACATGTTCTTCTCCTGTTGCAGGTTGTTCATCAATGTCCTGTCGGGTCGGTTCAAACCGGATAATCAACAGGAAAATAATGGGGATAAGGGCGGCGAGAGAGACGATCCAGAACATGTTGGTGCCATAACGGGCCTGCAGAATGGGCAGGATAAATAGCGCCAGCGCACTGCCGATGCCGGAGAGCGAGCGACTAAAGCCCACGCCGGTTGCACGAATGTGGGTCGGATAGGATAGCGCCGGATAGATCATCAACTGCGCGCCGGGTCCAAATCCTTCGGCAAACAGCCAGAGTCCCAGCATCAGTACGGCAAATACCACGCCGATAGTCGCCTGCGGATGACCGATCAGCGCCAGCGAGATTAGCGCGATAAACTGCAGCGCAAAACCCGCAATCGCCACATGCCTGGAGGGAAATTTCCATGCCAGTCGCATCCCCAGCAGACCGCCGGTAAAGGCGAACAGCGCGTTCAGCCCCAGTGAGGCCGAGATGGTTTCAAACACGCCCGCGCCCAGAAATTGCGCCAGGATAGAGGGCAGGAAGAAAGCAATGGCGGTGTACTCAAAGGCGATACAGACGTTCATTACTGCGCTGACGATGGTGCGTTCAAGGTATGGCTTCTGAAACAGCACGCGGAAACTCACCTTCGGGGCCGCTTTCACGGTTTCGGTTTTTTCGGGCTGCTCTTCATGCGCAATAATGCCGTAGGAGTCGCGCAGGATACGAACTGCTCCGCTCAGGTCTCCCTGATTGGCTGCCCACAGCGGTGACTCATTCATAAACTTGCTGCGTACCGCGATAATGAGCAGGGCCGGTACCGCGCCAAACAACAGCGAGGCGCGCCACAACCAGTCGATGTGTTCTGCAGGTAGCAGGAAATAGAGCGCAAAAATAATAAAGAAGCAGGCAGATGACGCGGCATACCACATCGGGCACCAGGCGGCGAGGCGCGACGCTTTGTTCCCTTTGCCGGAGAATTTAGAGAACTCCGCCAGGTAGGCCATGGCAACCGGCAGATCGATTCCTACCCCGATTCCCATCAGAAAACGCGCGCCAATCAATACCCAGACGTTGGGCGCCAGACCCGCAGCTATCGCAGAGACCACAAAGAACAGCATGTCCGCCATAAACACCGAGTAGCGGCCATATTTATCGGTCAGCCAGCCGCCAACCAGGTTACCGACGATGGTGCCGATCATAATTGAAGAGGTCACCAGTCCGGTCAGCACCGGGGTTAAGCCAAACTCTTTCACCACATCGTCAATACCATAAGAGAGCGTGGTGAGATCGTAGGCATCAAGAAATACACCGCCCAGCGCCAGGAACACAATCCAGCGGGCGTAGCTGTTTTTCTCGGTATTACTGTTGATCAGCCGGGCTACATCACTCACCGAACGAACCGGCGTGGAGTGGGGCGGCGGGGCAGTCAGGGTGTTGTCAATCTCTAATGTACTCATCATATCCTCGTTATTATATTCAGCAGGTAACGAGGGTTTTATAGGCATTCCCGGCTCAGTAAACAACCAACAAATAACGATAACTATTTCAGTATATTCAATAAGTTAATCATTAAAACACGACCACGACAGACGCCGGATGAATAGCAGGATTCATCCGGTACGAATTAAAGCATTACTCTTTTCCTGACCTGAAATCGGCGCTTTTCTCAGCCGTTAATAAATCTGTTAAGCGATGACTGAGACTATTAACCGGCAGATTTCATCCTGATATTTCAGCGCTATTTACCCGAGTTTCTGCGTCAGCGTTACGACGATAACCGGCACCCGGGTGCGGCAACGCCAGCCGCGGCCCCTGGCCAAATAACTTTTCACGCAGCGTACCGGGCTGATACTCCTGCTTGTAGACGCCACGCTTTTGCAGTTCCGGCACCAGCAGTTCCACCACGTCAGTAAAGGTTTCGTGCGTCACGGCGTAGGCGAGGTTAAACCCGTCAACGTCGGTCTCTTCAACCCAGCTTTGCAGCTCATCGGCCACCGTTTCGGCGCTGCCCACCAGCAGCGGACCAAATCCGCCAATGCCCACCCAGTCTGCCAGACCCTGCACCGTCCATTGGCGGTTGGGGTCGGCGGTCGAGAAGGTCTCAACCGCCGACTGAATCGCATTGGTGTGCAGATGTTTTAGCACCTGATCCGGCTGATACTGCCCGAAATCGATACCGGTCCAGCCTGAGATCAGCGCCAGCGCGCCTTCGTAACTGACATAGCGTTTGTACTCCTGCCATTTCGCCTGCGCCGCCAGGTCGGTTTCACCCACAATCGCCGTCTGCAGATTGAAGATCAGTATGGAACGGGGATCGCGTCCCGCCTCAGCGGCCCTGCGGCGAATATCTGCCACAGTTTTCTTCAGCAGTACTTTCGACGGTGCCGCGACAAATACACATTCAGCATGCTCTGCTGCAAAGGCTTTCCCGCGGCTGGAGGCTCCGGCCTGGTATAGCACCGGCGTGCGCTGCGGTGACGGCTCGCAAAGATGAATGCCCGGCACCTGGAAAAACGTTCCCTGATGGTTAATCGGATGGATTTTATTGGGGTCGCTGAAAATATGACGTTCACGATCACGCAGGACAGCGTCGTCTTCCCAGCTTCCTTCCAGCAGCTTATAGATAACCTGCAGATACTCATCGGCGTAGTCGTAGCGCGCATCGTGGTCGGTCTGAGCCTGATGCCCGATATTGCGCGCACCACTTTCCAGATATGAGGTGACAATATTCCAGCCAATACGGCCTTTGGTCAGATGATCCAGGGTCGATATTCGCCGCGCAAACGGGTAAGGATGTTCAAACGACAGCGAGGCGGTCAGGCCAAAGCCCAGGTGTTCCGTCACCATGGCCATCGGCGTGATTAACGCCAGCGGATCGTTTACCGGTACCTGTGTAGCCTGACGGATGGCGGCATGGTTATTACCGTTGAGCACGTCATAGACACCCAGCACGTCAGCAATAAACAGCCCATCAAATTTACCGCGTTCCAGCAGGCGTGCTAAATCGGTCCAGTACGCCAGGTCTTTGTACTGCCATGAGCGGTCGCGGGGATGCGCCCATAAGCCGGGTGACTGATGACCGACACAGTTCATATCGAAAGCATTCAGGCGAATTTCACGTTGCGATGACATAGCGACTCCTGAGCGGATGCGGCAATCGCTTGCCGCCCACCTTTTAATGTGTGTTTTATAAGGAAGATTCAGTAGGTGAGTGAGTCGGGACATCGCTCGCTGAAGGGTAGCGGCGGGGCGGCGAGGAGCTGTCGTGCAACGGACTCGGCATGTTCCGCCACCTGCGGTAATCCCATCAGCTCGCCAAAACGACCCCGTGCGGCAGGCCCGGCAACATACAGTCCGGGATTAGCTTCACCGTTCACATTCAGCGTCTGAGACAGCGCATTAACCTGGATCCCCAGCGCCAGCGAGTCAGGCTGGATCACGCCATCGCCATGGAGCTGACGCAGCAGCGCATTGCTGTTAAGCAGCGCGTTGTGTGCAGGGCCGGTGGTGACAAGGACTTTCTCCACCTCCAGCATGTGTGATTGCGCACCACGCAGGCGCAGCGTCAGCCGGAGCGTTGCGCCACCCGATTCAGCGGCGATAAGGCGCGCCGCCAGCAGATTCAGCTGACCGCTGGCCTGCTGCTGGCTGAGAACCTGGCTCACCTGTGGCGCAATACGATAGCGATGAACATCCCACCAGGGACGGAGATGATGCAGAAAGCGCTGCTGCTCGTGCAGCGACAGACTCTGCCAGATGCGCTGACCGTTACGGCGAATATCATCCAGCACCAGCTGCCAGGGCAGATTCAGCGCCGCCGCCTGTTTAACTTCCTGTCGCACACGATGCAACCAGCCGCGCGCGGTAGCAGGTTGCGGCTGACTGAAATCCAGGGCGTAAGTCTCATTGTTGCCACTCAGATTGGCACGCGGCAGCTGGCCACGACGGGAGAAGACGGTAATCTTTCCACGGTGCTGCTGGCGATGCAGCGAGGCCACCACGTCAGACATCGTCAATCCTGAACCGATAATCGCGACCCTGTCGTCAGGAGCCACCTGAGCCAGCGCATCGCGCTGCCAGGGATTAGCAATCAAAGCCGGATGGCCCTGTAGCGGCTTCAGCAGAGCAGGCAGATCCGGTGGGGGATGGCTGATCGCCAGCACTACCTGATCGGCATGAATTTGCTGCCCGGAGGCCGTGGTCACCACGCCATTCTTAAAGGCAACCGCACTGTCACGCAGATGACTCAGTTTTACCGGCGAATGCTGCTGCTGATGCACAAACTGCGCATTGACCCAGCGCCCGAACTCACCACGCTGCGGGTAGACGTTGCCGTCATGCCACAGTGCCTCCGGGTCGTTGTTAAAAGCAGGAGAGGCGCGATAGTCGCAATCAAATGCCCCTTCTTCATCACCGGCAAGCTGCATTCTGGTGGCCGGCACATTAATGCGGTGAGCTGGATCGGTGGTGCCGTATGCCACGCCCTGCGCCAGCTGCGCGCGGGGTTCAATTACCGTCACCTGCAACCCCGCCTGGCCAGCCCGTGCCAGATGGATCGCCAGCGCGGTGCCGGTGAACCCGCCGCCGATAATGACAATCTGCTGTTGTGACATAAGCGAGCCTTTTTCCTGTTAACTGACTAGCTGGCGCTGGTCTGTTTAGCCGGGCGACGGTCGCCGCCGATGGTTTCACCAAACGGACCGGTGTTGACGCTGCGCTGTTTCTTTTCGGCGTTGGCGGCCAGCGGCAACAACGGCATTACCAGCTCAGCAAAGCGGTGTGCCTCTTCAAGATGCGGATAGCCGGAGAAGATAAAGTTCTCAATGCCCAGTGCCTGATACTCCCGGATGCGATCGGCAACCTGCTGCGGATTGCCGACCAGCGCAGTTCCTGCACCGCCGCGCACCAGGCCAACGCCCGCCCAGAGATTGGGACCGATGCGCAGGCTCTCACGCGACCCCTGATGCAGGGCACTCATCCGCGCCTGACCGGTGGAGTCCATGCGGGCAAAGATTTTCTGCGCGGCGGCGATAGTTTCTTCATCCAGGTGAGAAATCAGCCGATCGGCCGCCGCCCAGGCTTCCTCTTCCGTTTCACGTACTATGACATGCAAGCGGATGCCATAAGAGAGCGTACGGCCCTTCTCCTGCGCCCGCTGACGAACCACCGCCAGCTTCTCCGCGACCTGTTCAACCGGCTCGCCCCACGTCAGATAGGTGTCGATCTGATTTGCCGCAATGTCGATAGCTGCCTCCGACGAACCACCGAAATAGAGTGGCGGACCGTCTTCCTGCACTGGCGGGAAGAGGATCTCAGCGCCTTCCACGCGAATATGCTCACCTTCAAAGTCTACCTTCTCGCCTTTCAGCAGGCGGGAGTAAACCTCAAGAAACTCTTTGGTCACCTGATAGCGCTCTTCATGACTCAGGAAGATGCCGTCACCTTTGTTCTCCACCGGATCGCCACCCGTGACCACGTTGATCAGCAACCGGCCGCCGGAAAGACGGTCCAGCGTTGCCGCCATGCGCGCCGCCAGGCTGGGCGGTTGCAGGCCGGGACGCACGGCCACTAAATAGCGCAGCTTTTTGGTGATCGGTGCCAGTGCCGAGGCGACCAGCCATGAATCCTCGCAGCTTTTACCGGTCGGGATTAACACACCGTAGTAGCCCAGATTATCTGCCGCCAGCGCAACCTGCTGTAAATAGGATAAATCGACTGCTCTGCCGCCTTCGGTGGTACCCAGATAGCGCCCGTCGCCGTGAGTAGGCAGAAACCAGAAGAGGTTGGGATTTTCCTGTGTCGCATGGCTCATTAGCAGATTCCTTTATAACGATATTCGAATTTATCACATAGGGTTAATCCCTTTGGTTATATAGCCCTAAGCAGGATGCGTGCCAGTGCGGTTAAATAATTTTATTATTAAAATTCAATGATTTATCATTTTGATGGCAGATGTTAATCTGCTGCATTCGCAACAGAAGGAGTTGTACTCTGCTGCATCGGCAACAACCTGGTGTGTTTCAGCTCTCGTTTCAGCGTCAGCGGCGCGGTATGGTCATGACTTTCCTGCTCACCCGGTAAAAAAGATGCAGATAGCCAGCCCTGAGTTAATTGACCCCGCATCACGCGCCTTTAAAAGCGTGCTGGATCAGCTCGCGCCCACCGATGCAACCGTATTAATTATTGGCGAAACCGGCACCGGCAAAGAGGTGATGGCGCGCTACCTGCATCATCACAGTGCGCGCAGCCGACAGCCTTTTCTGGCCGTTAACTGCGGCGCACTTACCGAGAGCCTGGCGGAGTCGGAGCTGTTTGGTCATGAGAAAGGCGCCTTTACCGGCGCACAGGATAAACATCGTGGCTGGTTTGAGGCGGCAGAGGGCGGCACGCTGCTGCTGGATGAGATTGGTGAGCTAAGCCCGTCGCTGCAGGTGAAGCTGCTACGCGTGCTGCAGGAGCGTGAGATCACCCGCGTGGGATCCTCCAGGCCAGTAAAAGTCAATGTGCGGGTCATTGCCGCGACCAACCGGGATCTGGTGATGGCAATTCGTGAGCGGCGATTCCGGGAAGACCTTTACTATCGGCTGAATGTGGCCAGCGTCACACTGCCGCCGCTGCGTCAGCGCTGCGAAGATATTCCGGTGCTGGCCAGTCACTTCCTGCAGCTCTATGCGCGCCGTCTTGGTCGTCCTCAGCTTCGCCTCAGCGATGAAGCCATGACGGTGTTGATGAACTACAGCTGGCCGGGCAACATCCGTGAACTGGAGAACACGCTGCACAACGCCGTGCTGCTCAGCAAAACCTCACTGGTCACGCCCCAGCAGCTGCGGCTAAGCCCTCTTGCGGGGAGCGATCTGCCGCAGGGAGAGGAGGCACTGGATCAGTTTTTACGCCAGCAGATGCAGCAGAGTGACACGCCGCTCTATCCGCGGGTAATTGCTGCGCTGGTAAAAAATGCGCTGGAACTCACCCAGGGTAATCAGTTACAGGCGGCCGCGCTGCTGGGTATCAGCCGACATACATTGCGCACGCAGCTGGGGCATCTGGGGGTGATTAAACCGCGCCGCGGTTCAGTGCGTCAGCGCGATGCTGCTCCTGGTCAGCAGCCTGAGCGGGAGCGGGAACTGCGTATTGGTTATCAGAAATTTGGCAACCTTGGCATCCTGAAAGCCCGCCAGTCGCTGGAACAGCAGCTGGCCGGGCAGGGCGTCAGCGTCATGTGGAGTGAGTTTCCTGCGGGTCCCCAGCTTCTGCATGCGCTGAGCAATAAGGAGATCGATTTCGGAACTACTGGTGAAGTCCCCCCCTTGTTTGCACAGGCCAGCAATAGTCCGATGGTCTATGTCGCCTGGGAACCTGCCGCCCCGCAGAGCGTGGCGCTGCTGGTTCCGAAGAGCAGCCCGGTTCAGCAGATTGGCGATCTCCGGGGCAAACGTATCGCCGTGAATCGCGGTTCCAACGTTCACTATCTGTTATTGCAGATTCTGGATGAGGCGGGTTTAGCGCTGGATGATGTGCGCATTGTCTATGCCCCACCTAAATATCCGCTGACGCCCAGCGATCTCAACGCGGTGGATGCCTGGATGATGTGGGACCCGTTACTTAGCGATGCGGAGAACAGCGGAGAGTTCAGGGTAATTGCGGATGGCACTGGCCGGGTCAATAACCATCAGTTTTACCTGGCTGAGCGCGGATTTGCGACGCACTCTGGCGATCTGTTACAGGTTCTGCTTAACGCGCTCGAGCAGACCGGCCGCTACATTGATGCGCATCGTGCTGAAGCTGCCGGGCTGCTCTCCACGGAACTCGGCATCTCTGCCACCTCACTGATGCACGCCTTAGCCCGGCGCAGCCATCAGACCCAGAGAATGAACCTGGCCATTATCCGGGAACAGCAGACCATCGCGGACCGCTTCTATGCGCTGGGGTTATTCAGTCGCGCCATTCGCGTACGCGAGTCGGTCTGGCATCCATAGCGTTTTTTTAGCTAAGCATCGAACATTTCATCGCTAAGCGCTTCAACCCGCGTTTGTTATGTTGCGCAGACAACAAACAGACTCAGGAATGAGAGATGAAACAAGTTTTACTCAGCGCTTTGATTATTGCCGCCCAGGCGGGTTTCGCGTTCAACACCCAGGCAGCAGAGAAACCCGAGACAGTGAACATCGGTTTTCAGAAAGCCAATATCTTTGCGCTGCTGAAGTATCGCGGCACGCTGGATCAGGAATTAAAAAAGCAGGGTATTGCGGTGCACTGGATTGAGTTCCCGGCCGGACCGCAGATGCTGGAAGGCTTAAACATCGGCAGTATCGATCTGGCCGCTACCGGCGACGCGCCACCGACATTCGCTCAGGCAGCGCAGGCCGATCTGGTTTATCTGGGACACTCGCCTGCTAACCCTAAAACCGAAGCGATTGTGGTGCCCGCAGACTCGCCAATTAAAAGCGTGGCGGATCTCAAAGGCAAGCGTGTGGCGCTGAATAAAGGTTCTGACGTTAACTATCTGCTGGTCACCGCGCTGGAGCAGGCAGGGCTGACTTATAAAGACATTACGCCAGTCTATCTGCCACCTGCGGATGCGCGCGCCGCTTTCCAGCGCGGCGCGGTAGATGCCTGGGTCATCTGGGATCCCTACTACGCCGAAGTGGAAACCAACGCCCATGCGCGGCTGCTTAAAAATGCCGAAGGGCTGGTGCCGCACTACACCTTCTACCTTGCCAGCCGCAAGTTCGCAGAAACTTATCCTCAAATCGCCACTGAGGTGGTGGATGAGCTGGGTTCACTGAGTCAGTGGGCTAATCAAAATCAGGAAGAGGCAGCAAAAATCATGTCCACCTCAACCGGTCTGCCGCAGCCGATCTGGCAGCGCGCCCTGGCAAGGATGCCGTTTGGCGCAGAGCGGATGACGCCAGACGTCTTCACCCAGCAGCAGGCGCTGGCAGATACCTTTACCCGGATTGGTCTGTTGCCGGTGAAAGTCGATATCCGCAGCGCGACGTGGTCGCAGGATAAGAAGTAGGCAAGCATCAGGCGAATATTTATCCGGATAAGCTTCGTCTGACATCTGATAATCAGTCTCTCTAAATAGCAACCGGCGGCCTTGCTAATCTCTTTCCGGTAATAGGTCCGTAGCATTACAGCAGGGTGAGGATAAGCAGAAAGGCGGGGAAGACAAAAGGGAATTTAGCGAAGCGGTGTTTATATTTCATAGAGTTACACGATGTTAATGTTAGCAGCCTGCTTCATAATCTGTTCTACACTTACGCATTCAATTACGCCCGTTGATTGAAAAGCAGCATCACGAAGAGGGTACGCGTCAGCAATGCATCATGCAGTCGCCACCCTCAAAACTGATCATGCCCGTGAGGTAAACATTATGAAAGCAGTTGTCTATAACGGACCTTTTGACGTTTCAGTCAAAGACGTTCCGGATCCGAAAATCGTTCGTCCCACCGATGTGATTGTCCGTATTACCACCACCAATATCTGCGGTTCTGACTTACATATGTACGAAGGGCGAACCAGCTTCGAGCAGGGTCGCATCTTCGGCCATGAGAATCTGGGCCAGGTTGTTGAAATCGGTAGCGGTGTAGAGCGGATTAAAGTCGGTGATTATGTCTGCCTGCCCTTTAATATCGGCTGCGGCTTCTGTGAAAACTGCGAGAAAGGGTTAACCGGTTACTGTCTCACGGCAAATCCGGGTACGGCCGGTGCCGCCTATGGCTTTGCGGAGATGGGCGAATGGGAGGGTGGTCAGGCGGAGTTACTTCGTGTTCCCTTTGCTGACTTTAACTGCCTGGTACTGCCGCCGGATGCGGCAGAAAAGGAGGAAGACTACGTTATGCTGTCCGACATCTTCCCTACCGGCTGGCATGCCACGGAGCTGGCAGGATTACGCCCTGGCGAGAGTGTTGCCATTTACGGTGCTGGCCCGGTCGGCTTAATGGCGGCACATTCGGCCATGATTAAAGGCGCATCACAGGTCTTTGTGGTCGATACCCATCCTGACAGACTGGCGTTAGCCGAACAGATTGGTGCAGTGGCGATCAATGGCGTGGGCGATGAGGCGGTCAATAAAATCCTCGAACTCACCGATGGGCGCGGCACGGATTGCGGTTGCGAGTGCGTGGGTTATCAGTGCTGCAATAAACATGGCCATGAGGACAACTCCGCCACGCTGAACAGCCTTGTTGCATCAACTAAGGCCACGGGCGGGATTGGTACGGTAGGCGTTTTTGTTCCTCAGGATCCCGGCGGTGCAACTGAGCTGGCTAAAGAGGGTAAAGTGCCGTTCGATTTTGGTACGTTCTGGTTTAAAGGTCAGTCAATGAAAACCGGCCAGTGTAACGTGAAAGCCTACAACCGCCAGCTCGCCAGGCTTATCCATCAGGGCAGAGCCAATCCGGCGCAGATCATCTCACATCGTCTTGCACTGGCAGATGCTCCCGAAGGCTATAAGCATTTTGACGATCGTAATAATGGCTGGACAAAAGTCATTCTGAAACCCTGAATCGTGAGCCATAGCCGCATAAGCCACATTCAGGCGGAAATGAGAAGGAGAACTAAAAGCCTGTCTGTGGTTTGATGCTTTCAGCGTGTGTTATGACTCTTATGAGAAAGAGGCGAGGTGAAAGCGCCGGGGCGTTTTGCAAATCAAATCGAACGGCTCTTTGCAGAATGATTTAGCGTTTAGCTTTTTTGATAAAGAACACATCAGTTTCAACGGGTTCTGAACATGCCGTGGCTGAATAACAGTGCCTCATGCTGATACGATAAAACGCTGTCAGGTAGCCCTGGAGGGGTTATGTCATACATAGTTTTGCGATACCCGTGCCCGCACAGAGGCGCTGAAAAGCGATCCCAT
This sequence comes from Pantoea sp. B550, assembly GCF_024158165.1. NCBI lineage: Bacteria > Pseudomonadati > Pseudomonadota > Gammaproteobacteria > Enterobacterales > Erwiniaceae > Pantoea > Pantoea sp. B550. The sequence goes on along the minus strand of NZ_JAMYXI010000002.1, from coordinate 18,880 downwards.
TGCCATTGTTAAAGCAGGGAAGGGTTATCCGGTCGCAATACTCCACCACAATCAGCCTGCATTTTATTGCGGCCCGGCTGAGCTTTACGAACTGATACCTGATGCCCTTGACGATAATGAACTGGTTAAACTGGTCCACGAACGCAGCAACCCGCCTCTGCTTGATGTCGTTCTGGATCAGCTTTTGTGAGTTATATCTTCGATACTCAATCGCATCAGTAAGATACGGCTGGTTCGTATTTTGCAATGGTTCGGGCTTGTAACTGCTATTCAACACCGACAAATCCACTGGTTTAGCCGTCCGATCAAGGTCATAGGCAGCCTGAATTCGAAGCTACATCTCAGGTGTACTGCCGATAACAGCAGCCAGTTTGATAGCCATCTCAGGCGTTGCAGCGGTGATACCAGAAACCATTCCTGATGCTGTAGAGGGTGCAATAGCCAAAGCACGAGCCAACTCCCTGATTCCATTGTCGAGATCTTCCATGATGTCGGAAATAACTTCACCTGCGTGTGGGGGATTAGGCATTGTCTTTAGCGATAGTCCTCATAATTTAGAATCCAGGCGTTACCGTTTTTAAACTAAAAGTAATGCGCCCGTTTCCCGTAACAATTATGTATTATTTAACATAACTAGTATTATGCGCTCTGTTTTCAGGCTTTAATTACACCTGGTTTTGCTAATCTACCTTCAACCCTATCGCTGCCTCCACACCTTGAGCAATCTTCCTCAATGTCCTACCTTCAATCAGCGCCCAAACGCCTCACAATCACACTCGTCCGATCTACCGGAGGCCCAATGAGCAACATTAGCAACCCCAAACCCTATAGCGGCACCCTGTTTTTCGATGTGAATGAAACCCTTTTGTCCACTACCGAACTGAACCATGCTGTCGCGCAGCGGCTTGGCAACAGGCCGGAGCGCGCCGAGGCCTGGTTTACCTCACTGTTGCATCATTCACTGGTCGAGTCAGTGACCGGCAACTGGCACAGCTTTGGTGATATTGCCGAAGCAGTACTGAAGATGACCGCTGCGCGTTACGGCGTCACTCTGCCAGCTGACGCGACGCCGCTGGCTGACATTATCGCCGCCATGCCCGCCCATCCTGACGTTGCCGCAGGACTGACGGCCCTGAAGCAGCAGAGTTTTACGCTGGTTGCGCTGACCAACTCCTCTACCGCGCTGGCTGAAAAACAACTCAGCTCAGCCGGACTGGGACCGCTGTTCACTCGCATTCTCAGCGTGGAGGAGGTTCTGATTTATAAGCCCGACCTGAGAGTTTATCAGTGGGCAATGGAGGAGATGGGCAAACCCGTGTCTGAGTGCATGATGGTGGCGGCGCATGGCTGGGATGTGGGCGGCGCAAAACGGGCAGGCATGAAAACTGCCTTTGTCAGGCGTCACGGACAGGTACCTTATCCGCTGGCACCTGCACCTGATTTGATCGTCAGCGATATCCAGGCGCTGGCCGCACAGCTTAAACTGCCCGGCTAAGCATAGTGCTCAGTGATTCCCGGTAAAACCCAGGCAGTCAGTCTGCCTGGGTCTCAAACGCCGCTCTGACCGCTTCCACGATGCGCCCGGACAGCGTCGTATCGTCCAGCACCGGAAACGCTTTTTTAAGCTTGCCAGAGATCTGCCAGCCATTTTCCTTCAGCGAGCGAATAATGCGACTCGCGTCCTGATCGGGCATTTCAACGACGTCCTTCAGACGCTGCTGTGCACGCTGAAATATCACCAATACGCGCGCTTCATCAGCCATCTCTTTTCGGACGGTATGCTCTATTACTTTGCAGGTATAAAGCACATGCTCGGTTAAGTCGGGATAGCGCCAGGCGAACCGGGCATCCTCATACTCGCTGAAACTGAAGTTGCTCAGCGTGTCATCTTCATAGGTTTTCAGTTCGCCAAACCGATAGCAGCCCGCATAGCGCCGCATCAGCCGTTTCGAGAACACGTCCAGCGTGCGATCGTAGCCGACCCGAAAATCCATCGAACTGGTGATGGTGGCTGAGACCGGCAGGATGACCCCATCCGGTATCGCTCCGTCACGAATCAGCGTGTCATTGATTAAAAATCGGTGGATGCGGCCATTGCCATCACGCATCGGGTGGATATAGACGAAGCCAAACGCAATAACCGCGGCACGGGCCAGTGGCGCGGCACCCCGCGTCGCCAGGTCAAAGGCTTTCAGGCCCTGCATGAAGCGAGGAACATCATCATAGTGCGGCGCAATATAGTGGACGATATCCTCACGCATTGTCGACTGCCCGACAAACACGGGTGAGCGGCGCAGGCCCAGTCCCAGTGCGTCCTGGCCAAGAATGCCCTGCTGTATGGTATGCAGGCTGCTATCACTGAGCGAATCGTCAAGCTGTCCGCAATACTGCGCAATAACGTGAGCAAACCGCTGAATGCGGTCGCCCTGATCCGACTCTTTCTCAATGAGAAAACTGGCGCGCGACTCTTTAAATGTCAGCCAGCTGGCAGTGCGCATCAGAATGTCTGCGCCAAAGGCGTTATCCAGATCGTTTAAGGCATCATTGAGATCGAACGTAAGCGCCTGCTCAACGGCCGCGGTCCTGCGTACCAGCGGGCAGAAATCCACCGATCCTGGCAGGTTATCATTGATGCGCCAGCGTCTGACGCGCTTTACTGTCGTTCGGGTCAGATAGGCTTTGGATGAAATGGCCTCAATATAACCTCCATTGGTGACATCCGGTACCTGCAGCGTGTTGCCGGTCAGCCATTCATAGAGAAAGCCAGCCCGTCGCGCATACTGTCCGAACGGCTCCTGACGGCACCACGCCTCCAGCGGTTCCGGGCCGACAGCGGTAAACAGGCGGGCAAAAAACTCCAGGTGAATCTCTTCGTACTTGAGACCAAAGGCAAAGTGACCGGCAAAATCATCTTCCGGTTGATAGCCAGGTGGATAATGATTTTCAACCTGGCCCTGGCTGTCATGATGAGAGCGTACCGTTCCAATAGCTGACTTAACGCGTAATGGCTGCGCCAGTTGGATAGCATAACGTTCGCGCAGTGCGCTAAAGCCGACCAGCATAATGAATCCTTTATCCGTTGCCCGAAAACGATAACAAAAAGGATTTTTAACACTAAAACGCTAATATGCCTATCATGGCGACATTAATTTTTGCCCGAAAACGGTAATAACAATGATTTATGATGCGGAAACGCTAACTTATCTGTTCAGGGCTTAACCACAATGCACAGCAGCCCGATAACAATAATCGCTACGCCCGCCAGGCTATGCCAGCTGAACGCCTCATGGAATACCGGCACGCAGACCGCCACCAGCCAGACCAGCACGTAACTCAGGCTGAGCAGCGGATAGACCCGATTCAGCGGAAAATAGTGCAGCGCGCGAATCCAGCAAAGCATCGAGACACCATACGCGCCCAGCCCGGCCAGCAGCAGCAAGGCGGGCAGTATGGCAACAGCAGGCAGAGACACAATGCTGCTGGCATCGGGCAGCCGCGGCATCGCCCAGCGCATCATCAGCTGTGCCGCTGAGACCAGCAGCACGCTGCAGGCGACCCATCCATACCCTTTCATAGCTGACTCGCCATCAGCGCCACACCCGTCACCACCAGCAGCGTGCCGGCAATCTGGCGCAGCGTTAACCGTTCGCGCCAGAGGATGCGTCCGGCCAGCGCAACGAAAATGAAGTTCAGGCTCAGCATGGGATAGGCCTGACTCACCGGCACCCGCTGCAGTACCAGCAGCCAGAGGAGCATCGCAACGCCTAACAGCAGCACGCTTATGCCAATCCAGCTTAAGCGAATTCGGCGCGAAGTCGCGTGGGTCGCCTGTTTCTGGCACAGCTGCGCGCTGCAGCTGAGCAGACTCACCAGCACAATCAGCAGCAGCATTACTTCATCTGACCGTAATAGAGGCAGACCAGCCTGCCCTGACGATAGACCGCATCGGGCACCGGCACATCCTCACCGATATCGCTGTGCACCGAGTCGACCAGCAACATCAGCGACACGCTTCCGATACGGCGATGGTCAGCAAGCCAGCCGCCAAAGTCAGCCTGAGAGACAAAGCGGGACTGCGCATCCGGGTAGCTCAGCCCATATTCCAGCTCGCCTTTAGTGTCATAGAAACCGATATCGCTGCGTTGCAAATGCCAGGCTGCCGCAGAGGCTACGCCAGGATTGTCCGCCAGGATAAAGCGGCTGGAGGCCAGACGCGCGCTAATCGTGGCAACAAAGTGCTGCGGCTGTTTAGCATCGCGGATTTTATCCGGGATCGCAGCGCCAATAAGCAGTGCGACCCCCAGCGGGCAAAGTGCGGCCGCCAGCCAGCGGCGTTGTGAAGATCGACAACTGTATGCGCCCACCAGCCCCCAGATGAGAAATGCCATCGCGCCCAGTACCAGCTTCAGCATCTCATGCGTAGCGAACAGCGGATGATGCGTCACGCTCCAGGGCGCCAGCACCAGCAGGACCGTTGCCAGAGTAAGGATGCCGAAAATCAGGTTAAGCCAGCCATTGACCGTTAAAGCGCGCCCTGCACGCTGGGCGGCGTTCAGCCCATAGTGCGCCATCAGCAGCGACAGCGGCACAAAACAGGGCAGTATATAAGTCGGCAGCTTGCCTTTAGCCAGGCTGAAAAAAAGCAGCGGCATGACCGTCCAGCTCAGCAGATAGAGCGCGCCCGGATGGTGCTGACGTTCGCGCCAGCCGGTCATTAATGCACCCGGTAACAGCGCCAGCCACGGCAGCGTGCCCAGCAGCAGAACCGGCAGGTAATACCAGAACGGCGCCTTGTGTTGTGCATTGTCCTCAGCAAAGCGCTGAATATGCTCAACCCAGAAGAAGTAGTGCCAGAAATCCGGTGCCTGATGATAGATCGCCAGCGCCCAGGGTGCGCTGATCGCCGCGGCTGAGAGCAGCGCCACTGGCCCGAAGCAGAGCAGCTCCGGAAGTCTCTTTCGCCAGATCGCCCACGGCAGAATCGCCAGCACAGGCACTGCCAGCGCCAGAAAGCCTTTGGTCATAAATCCCATGCCGCAGGCGAGACCCAGCAGCAGATAGCCGCCCGCGCGCCCGGCGCGTCCGCTGGCCTCCGTCGCCAGCCAGAAGCTGCACATCCCGGCCGCCAGCCAGAGCATCAGCATGGGATCGAGCACTGCATAGGTGCCGACGCCATAGACCAGCAGCGAACTGAGGAAAATCAGGCTACTGACAGCGGCGGTGCGCGCCGAACCAAATATCCGCCTGCCGAGCCAGAAGATCAGCGCGGCAGTAATCGCCGTTGAGAATATCGCTCCTGCCCGCACGCCAAAGTTGTTATGACCGAACAGCCACTGACCCAGCGAATTGACCCAGTAGCCAGCAATCGGTTTTTCAAAATAACGCAGGCCGAAGAAGTGCGGCGTGACCCAGTTACCCGTGGCCAGCATCTCCCGACTGATCTCCGCATAACGGGTTTCATCCGGTTGCCAGAGGTCGCGGAACATCGGTGGGATCAGGTAATAGAGAACAAAAAAGCCGAAAAAAAGTAGCCACTTCGTGTTGTTATGTATCCGCACTAGTTCGCCTCTTCAGTCAGTTTCTGGCAACCCAGCCACCCTTCCCGTCCGGGAATTTCGCCTCTGACGACCCTGCCCACCGGTAACGTGCTGAGATCATCGGGCAGCAGCTCGCCTAACGGACAGAACTGAATGCCGTTACGTTCTGCGGCATCCAGCAGCTGGTCAAAGTCCGGGTAGCCGATGATCCCCTCGACTTCGGCATGTATGGTGTAAACCGCGCCCTCATCAGACGCGAGCATCTTCGCCAGAATGTAGTCGTTATAGCCTGCTGCGCTGACCTCGCGGCCAACCACTTCATCCCATGTGGGCAGCGTCACCGGAATCTGTACCGTGCCGATCTGCCCATCCGGCAGCAGAGGCCGGAACGGGCCGCTGCCCCGACAGTCGCTGTTGTAGTGAAAGCCAAAGTCCTGTTTGGCAGCGATGACCCGGCCATCAGCGCGCCAGCCCGCAACGGCCGAGCAGCTGACCGGGTGACCGAGGATTTCACTCAGCGTTTCGGTGCCGCGCGCTATCTGCTCAACCAGCTTGTCCTGCGGCCAGACGCCCGCCCAGGTCTGCCAGGCAAAGTGGTCCCAGGCATGCAGGCCGACCTCATGCTGACGGGTGGCGTCCTGCATGATTTGCCGCAGGCCGCGTCCCATCTGCTTTCCCGGCCAGGCCGTGCCGGCGAGCAGAATGTCCCAGCCATAGAGCGATGCAGCACGGGAACGCAGCATCTTCATGAGAAACGCCGGTTTCACCAGCCGCCAGAGATGACGGCCCATGTTGTCTGGTCCCACGCTGAAGAAAAAGCTGCCCCGCACCGCATGACGCCGGAACAGCTCAAGCAGCGCCGGCACACCCTGCTTCGTGCCGCGCCAGGTATCTACGTCAATCCGCAGACCAATCTTCTTCATCACTTATCAGCCTGTTGCTCGACGGTGCGCAGGAAGAAGTCGAGGGTGTTGTCGATAGTGACATCCATCGTGACGGTCGGTGTCCAGCCGAGCAGGCGACGCGCATTACGGATAGCCGGTTTACGGTGCTCCACATCCTGATAGCCTTTGCCGTAGTAGCTGCTGCTCTCCACTTCCCGGAAACCGGCAAACGGCGGAAACTGGCTGCGCAGCGGATGACGCTCGAAACTTTCCAGCAGCTGCTCGGCCAGCTCTTTGATGCTGGCTTCGTTGTCCGGGTTACCGATATTGATGATCTGACCATCACAATTCTGCTGCCTGTTTTCGATGATGCGGAACAGTGCTTCCACGCCATCCTGAATATCGGTAAAGCAGCGCTTCTGTTTGCCGCCATCGATCAGCTTAATCGGCGAGCCTTCTACCAGATTGAGGATGAGCTGGGTAATTGCGCGTGAACTGCCGATGCGTGCCGCATTGAGGTTATCCAGACGCGGTCCCATCCAGTTGAAGGGACGGAACAGGGTAAAACGCAGCCCCTCTTTTTCACCATATGCCCAGATCACGCGGTCCAGCAGCTGTTTAGATACGGAGTAGATCCAGCGCTGTTTGTTGATCGGCCCGACCACCAGATTTGAGCAATCCTCATCGAAGCTGGCATCGGTACACATGCCGTAGACCTCAGAGGTGGACGGGAAAATGATGCGCTTCTGATACTTCACACAGTCGCGAATGATTTTCAGGTTCTCTTCGAAATCGAGTTCAAACACGCGCAGTGGGTTACGGGTGTACTCAATCGGCGTCGCGATCGCCACCAGTGGCAGGATGACGTCACATTTTTTGATGTGATACTCGATCCATTCGGAGTGAATAGCGATATCGCCCTCAACGAAATGAAAACGCGGATGTTCCAGGAAACGGCTGATAGCGTCTGAACTGATATCCAGGCCGTAGACTTCAAAATGTTCATCCTGTAACAAACGCTCGGTGAGATGGTTACCGATAAAGCCGTTAACACCGAGGATCAGTACGCGGGTACGGCGTTGCAGCGCCGACTGCGGCTGTGAATAGAGCAGCGCACCTGGCACCATGCCCAGGCTCTGCGCCAGCTGGCTGCCGTTCATATAGACGCCATGCTCAGACTGTCCGGTCTGGATTTCCAGTGCGCCTTCGCCACAGGCGATCAGGAATGGCTGTTTAGAGATGACCGTACCCGGTTTTGCCTGCTGCTGCTGCGGATGAACCCTGCTCTTCCAGACGATAAATTTAACCGAACCGGCAAAGGCGAATGCCCCAGGCCAGGGATCGGTGACCGCTCTGACCAGGTTGTGAATTGTCTCAGCAGGCTGATTCCAGTCAATGCGGCCATCTTCGGCCGTGCGACCGCCCACGCGGGTTGCCTGGCTCTCATCCTGTGGCCACTCACTGACTTCACCCTGACGCAGGCGAGGCAAGAGGTCACTCAGCAACTGCTCTGCGGCCTGGGTCAGCTTGCGATGCAGCACCAGCGCGTTGTCCTGAGCGTCAATGGCCACTTTCTGCTGCGCCAGAATATTACCGGCATCTGCGCGCTTCACCATGCGATGCAGCGTGACGCCCGTTTCGCGCTCGCCATTGACCAGCGCCCAGTTCAGCGGTGCCCGGCCACGGTATTTTGGCAGCAGGGAGCCATGCAGGTTAAAGGCCCCCTTCTGAGCGCATTGCAGGATCTCATCGCTCAGCAGATGGCGATAGTAGAAGGAGAAGATCATCTCTGGTGCCATGGTACGGATGCGGTCAAGCCAGATCGGATGATTCGCCTCATCCGGCGCATAGACCGGAATGCCGTGTTCTGCCGCCAGGCGAGCTACCGAGCCGAAAAAGTTATTTTCGGTCGCCACGTCGTTGTGCGTAAAAATGGCGGTGATCTCATAGCCTGCATTCAGCAGGGCATTGATGCCGACACAGCCCATGTCGTGATAGGCGAAAACAACGGTCTTCATGATTGAGTATCCTGTACTGAAGGCTCTTCAGGAGCCTGAACAATGCGTTGAACGAAATAGCGCGGACGCGCGCGAACGTCGTTATAAATGCGCCCGATGTACTCCCCGAGCAGTCCCATACCCACAAACTGGGCGCCGATAAACATGAACAGCACGGCAAACAACACGAAGACACCGTCACCCGCCCAGGCCGCACCAAAAAAGAGTCGCAGTACGATGAGCACCAGCGAGAAGGCAAAGCCGGAGAGCGCAATCAGGCTGCCGACCACGCTGAGCAGTCGCAGCGGCGTGGTGGTCAGGCAGGTCACCAGGTCGTACATCAGATTGATCAGCCGCATAAAGCTGTATTTCGAATCGCCAAAAGCCCGTTCGGCATGGATCACCGGCAGCTCGATGGTGTGACGGGCAAAGGTGTTGGCCAGAATCGGAATAAAGGTGCTGCGTTCGTGGCAGTTGAGCATCGCTTCGACGATATGGCGGCGATAGGCGCGCAGCATGCAGCCGTAGTCTCCCATCGCTTTGCCGGTAACCCGCTGAATCAGGCGGTTAAGCGTGCGCGAGGCCTTGCGACGGAACCAGGTGTCCTGGCGCTGTTGCCGGACGGTGCCCACCACGTCATACCCCTGACGCGCAGCCTCGACCAGCCGCGGGATCTCTTCCGGCGGGTTCTGCAGATCGGCATCAAGGGTAACAATCAGATCGCCACGGACCTGGCTGAATCCGGCCATGATGGCGGAGTGCTGCCCGTAGTTGCGGTTGAGCAGCACGCCGGTTATCCGGCTGCCGGGAACGGTGGCGGCCTGTTCAATCAGTTCGGCAGAGCGGTCACTGCTGCCGTCATCCACCAGCAGAATTTCATATTCAAGGTTGAGGGCGTCGCAGGCGGCGCAAGTGCGCTGCAGCAGCTCAGGCAAACTCTCCTGCTCGTTATAGACCGGGATCACCACGGACAGCACATTGATCGGTTTGATATCGCGCATCTCAGGCCTCGGCAATGTCATGTAAAGCCTGAATCACGCGTTCTGCATCCTGATCCGTCATGGACGGAAACAGGGGAAGTGAACACATCTGCTGGCTGTTACGTTCACTGGCGGGCAGACGCAGATCGGGATAGCGCTCGCGGTAATATTTGTGGGTATGTGCTGCACGGAAATGCAGGCCGCTGCCGATATCTCGCGTCTTCAGCGCCTGCATAAAGGCATCACGGGACAGCCCGCAGCGTTGTTCATCAATGCGGATAATAAACAGGTGCCATGCATGCTGATGTGGCCACTCTGGCCGTGAAAGCGGTGTAAAAGGTAGCGAACGCAGCGCCTCAAGATAGCGTTCGGCAATCTCACGGCGGCGTGCAATAAAGCCCGGCAGTTTCTGTAACTGCACCAGCGCAATCGCTGCGCTGATATCGGGCAGATTGTATTTGAAGCCCGGCATCATCACTTCCGCCTGCGGCAGACGCCCCTGGGTCTGGCGATCAAATGCATCCACGGCAAGGCCATGAAACTTCAGACTGCGGATACGATCGGCGAGAGCAGCGTCATCGGTCACCACCAGACCGCCCTCCGCGCAGGTAATATTTTTGATGGCGTGAAACGAGAAAATTACCGTGCCGCGATGCCCGACCGGTCTGTCTTGATAAGTCGTGCCCACCGCGTGAGCCGCATCTTCAATAATGGCAATGCCATGCTGCTCAGCCAGCTGATAGATCGGTGCGATATCGGCAGGCGCACCGGCGTAATGCACCGGAATAATGGCGCGGGTGCGTGGCGTAATGGCCTGAGCTATCTCTTCCGGCGTCACCATCAGGTTATCCGGGTCGACATCAATCATGACTGGCGTGGCACCCAGCAGCGTAATCAGGTTAAGGGTTGAAACCCAGGTCATGGACGGCGTGATCACCTCATCGCCAGGCCCGATCCCCATCGCCATCAGCGTGACATGCATCCCGGCAGTGGCAGAGCTGACTGCAATGGCGTGCGGGTTGCCGGTCAGCTGAACAAAGGCCTGCTCCAGTTCGGCGCATTTCGCCCCGGTTGTTATCCATCCGGAGTCGAATACCGCTTTAACAGCAGCCAGCTCCTCATTGCCGAATGAAGGGCGGGAAAATGGCAAAAAATCCATGCTAAAACTCCTGCAAATCAAACCCATAAACTGTCGCGCGTTGTTAATCGGATACAACGCCGGAAAGAACTGAAATAGTGATTTATCAACACCCGGCAGGCAGATAAGACATAACAGGTTTCCCGTTATGGAATTAAGGTTACCGGACTGCTAATACAAGCTAACGTATGAAAGTTAACTGAACATTAAATGAAGAGGTTTAATTACAATAAAAACAACGAGGATTGAGTTAATGGATTTCTGAAAAGTTCACTATCATTTCAATAATACCGCCCCGGAACTCAACTCTTTTTGAGTTATTGATATTGTGTTTAAAAAACAGGAAGCCCAGCCTGTTATCAGCTCCGATGAAGCTCGCCTGACATAAATTTCCTTTAACGAGAAAACCTTAAGCCACTGATTACGATAAGCTAATTTCATATCGCAAATTGCCCCCTTAAGGGTGTCAAATACCTCCACTCAGGATTTCAGTAAAACGAAAGATTAATAAAGTCGACTTAATGTATTCTTAATATTTCCTGGGGTTGATGTTCTGCCCGCGGAATAATCATTACATTTTGGTGAATTTAAGGTGGCAGTCAGTTAATATCTTTAAGCTTATCTGTGCCTCTGTGGTAAAAGCAGTGCTAATAAAAGCGAATAAGATCGCGGTTTCAGGCGTTAACGTTTGGTCTGTCTAAAAGAGAAAAAGTGATGATACGTGCCGCCTGCTTATGCACTCTGTTTGCCCTGATCAGCCCGGTGATCTGTGCCGCGCCGGTAACCTATGCCATTACCCCCGATAAAACGTCGATTGGCCTTTCGTGGCGTGCCTTTGGACATGACTTTTCGCAGGCCAGACTGCAGGGCGTGACCGGCACGGTTACGCTTAATCCGGATCAGGATCGTGACGATCGTATTGAAGTGAATATTCCGGTGGGAACGCTGGTGGCCTCGAACAGCCTGTTAACCTGGCAACTGAAAAGTGATCTGTTTTTTGACGCAGAGCGTTACCCGCAGATTTATTTCGTCAGCAGTCGCGTGGCTGCGTTGGGTGACGGTAATTACCGGATTTTTGGCACGCTGACGGTTAAAGCTGTCAGCCGGCCTGTCGTGATGCTGGCCTCGCTGGACAGTGGGAACACCCTCGATCCTGCCTCACGCTTGCTGGCGCTGCATGCCTCCACCGCCATCTCCCGCTCCGCCTTCGGTATGGACCGGCTGGTCGGGGTGGTGGACGACCGGGTAAATATTGCGCTAAAGATTGCAGCGCAGGTCAGAGAGCCGCGCTGACCGTCACCGCTGCGCGTGCTGCCGGATTACGTGAGCGCTGCCTGTAATGTTTCAGCGGTGGACGCCAGCTGCGCTGAGGGGTTGCGGCCAATCAGCACATATTGATAACCGTCGCGCGTCCACCAGGCCAGCTGCATGCCGTGGCGCTGTTCGCGGGTAATCGGGTTCGTGTTGTGCGGTGCGGGCGAGATACAAAGCGCCATCGGGCCATAATCTGCGTGCAGCCAGGCGATCTGCGCAATTGACGTCCGTTCGTAGCGCAGGATACGCACCATTTTCAGTTCAGCCCCCGCTACGTGCAGTTGCTGGGGGTGCAGCTGCAATCCTAAATCGAGTCGGGTGCGGTCCAGCCCCTTTTTCAGCGAAAGAGCATCACCGGGCATGTCGGCAAGCGTTTCAGCACTGTAGAGCGACATATAACGTGCTTCAAGATCGCGGATGGCCTGGCTTTCATCCTGCTCATCATCTGACGGTCTTGCCAGGAAACCGATACTGCTGCCCACCAGCAAAAAGCTGACAGACGCGGCAATCAGTGCCCGACGGCTGTATCCTTTGGCTGGCGGGGACTCGGGTGCGGTAATGGCCGCCAGCTGCTGTGCCATTCTGGCCTGTGGAGCCTGTTCCAGCAGCGGTGCAAAAGCCTGTTCAAAATCGAGACTGCTTTGCCGGAAATTCGCGGCCCTTGCGGCCAGTTCGGGATCTTCAGCCATCGCCTGCTCAAACTCTGCAGCTTCCTGTGGCATCATCTCACCATCCAGCCAGGCAACAATCGCCTCATCGCGCCACGGTGGCGTAAAAGTTTCCCTGTTCATTTCCGATTCTCCTGCGGTACGGGCGAGGCCGCTGTCTGCCTGGCCAGCGTGGCACGCGCTGCGGCCAGACGGCTCATAATGGTGCCAATCGGAACAGCCAGCGTTTCTGCCGCTTCCTGATAGGTCAGTCCTTCGACATAAACCAGAAACAGCGCATTACGCTGCGCTTCGGGCAAGGCGTTAACCTGTTGCATGATGCGCTGGTAGTGCCGGTTGTCGTCGCTGAAAGCATGGTTATCCACGGCCAGCAGTGCATCGGGATCAACGAATCCCTGGCCCTGTCTCACCTTTCGCGCCCGTAAGTCGCTGATCCAGATGGAGTGGAGGATCGAGAAAAGCCATCGGTCAATGCGTGTGCCCGGCGTGAACTGTGCGCTGCGCTCCAGCGCGCGCACGCAGGTCGACTGTACCAGCTCTTCTGCCATGTCACGGTTGTGCGACAGCACATAGCCGTAACGCCAGAGTCGCGTCAGGTGTTCTGCAAGGTGCTGACGGATGTCGCTGTGAGTGATTTTTCGCTCCTCCGTGCCGAGTCACACCTCGGGATGGCCATTAATTGCGGCCTGCAGATCGCGGTACTCCTCGCAATCGGTGCCACAAATCCCGGCAATGGTTTTTAACTGTTCGCGCGCCAGGTCGGGTCGCCCTTTGATCATCCAGGCTTCACCAAGATATTCACGCACTTTAGCGTAACGGGGATCGAGCGCAATGGCGCGCTGATAATAGCCAATGCCCTCATCTGTGCGGCCCAGCTTGCGGGTAGCATAACCACGATAATTCCAGGCTTCGCGGGTATCCGGGTTTTTCAGCGTATCCAGCAGGTTCAGCGCTGACTGATATTCACCTTTTTTCGCCAGATGATAGGCGTAGCGCGTTTTGTCTTCGTCACTCAGCCTGCTGGTCTTCTCCGGTACACAGCTTTTGGTCTGACTGTCATAGACCTGACCTTTGGGGCAGTCAGGCGTCTTTTTCTCACTGTCATTGTCACCCATCGCCATACTTAGCGGCGAGTGCAGCAACAGTAACAGGGCCGGAACGGCAAGCAGAGGAATACCAGAACGTGTTGTCATCATTTATCCTTATCGGGTCGGGGAGGCAGTTGATGAAACCTGCCAGAGGCACTCCGCCAGCGCGGCGCTATACGGTAAACAGCTCAGCACCGGTTTCTATTCGATAAAAATAAACTTATTTTCTGGCCGCCAGCCATGCCTGATCAGATCAGCTCGTTTTCCACCTGACAGAAGTGTCTTTCCGCCAGAGAGATCACCGCAGCTTCCGCAATCGCCTGTGCCCTGAGACCATCCTCCAGGCCAGGCAGATCGCCAACCTGCTCCCCGTTCAGCGATCGGATAAATGCATCAAGATGAGCATAATAGGTTGGCTGCACCCGGCTGAACCAATCGGGCAGCAGACCTGGCTGCTGAATCTGCGCGCCCTGATAACAGCTGACGCCGCGCTGCGGCTGAGAGGCCGATTCCAGCATGCCGTCTGACCCCATTACACTGATACGCTCGTCATAGCCATAGCCGGTACGGCGGGTATTATCGAGCTGTGCCAGCGCCCCGTTCTGCAGCCGCAACAGCAATATGCTGGTGTCCACATCACCAAATTCACTGATAGAAGGCAAAGCCAGTGCTGCTCCCATCGCTGCGACTTCTGTTACCTCCTCTTCTGTCAGCCAGCGCAGCAGGTCAAAGAAATGGATAGCCTGATCGCGCATCTGTCCCCCTGACGCCTGAAGATAGGCCAGCGGTGGCATAGCCGAGGAGCGGCAGACCATCTGAATCAGTTCCACCGGGCCAATCCGCCCCTGACGGAGTTGCTGCTTCAGCTGCTGATGGCTGACATCGAAACGGCGATTAAACCCCACCGTGACCGGCACGTTGTAAGGGAGAACGTTAGTCACGGCCTTACGGGCACGCTCAAGAGAAAGATCGACCGGCTTTTCACAGTAGATAGCTTTACCGGCGCGCGCAGCGGCTTCCAGCAAATCCGCATGTGTCGGCGTCGCGCTGGCGATAAGCACCATGTCAATTTGCGGATCGTTTATCGCGTCTGTGACAGACGCGACCCGGGCACCATAGCGGGTCGCAAAGTCGGCAGCGCGGGCGGGTTCCGCATCCGCCACCCACACCAGCTCTACTTTGGGATGCGCCTGAAGATTCGCGGCATGAACTTCACCAATAAAGCCACACCCCAGAAGGGCAACACGTTGCTTTTTATTCATTATTTGAACTCCATCATAGTCCGGCAGAAAGCTGCATCAGCAGAATAGCGCTGCGTTTTACACTCACAGCATGATGTTTTGAGGTGTTTACCTCAGAGGAGAGCGGCATGTCGCTGAAAGAGGTCGCCCTGCGGGCAGGTGTAGGGCTGGCAACCGTGGATCGGGTGCTTAATGAACGGGGTGGCGTTGCACCGGAAACGGTTCACAGGGTGCTGCAGGCGGCACGGGAAGTCGGACTCAGGCGAATTTTACCTGAGGAGCATCGTCATCCGTGGCAGATAGAACTGTTGCTCAGCAGCAACGATTCGTTTTTCTTTAAGCAACTGGCGCAGGATTTTACGGAGGTCGCATCCCATCTGGGCTATCGCCGGTTGACGCTGCATCGCACTTTTGTCCCGGAGGCGCAGCCTGAACGACTGGCAAAGCTTATCAGGCAAGGCAGTGAATTGCGGGATGGATTAATCGTTTTTGCCCATGAACATCCGGCGATTTATGAGGCGCTGGAAGATTGCCGGGTGCGTGGTGTACCGGTGATCTCGCTGGTCACCGATTTGCCCGGTGCCGCCCGGCTCTGTCATGTCGGGATCAACCAGTTGCAGGCAGGACGCACCGCCGCTCAGCTTATGGGTAAAATGCTGCATCAGCCCGGTGAGGTATTGATGGTCAGTGGTCACAGGGACTACAGCGCGCATCGTCAGCGCATTGAAGGATTTTGCACGCTGATGACTGAACGCTATCCCCATCTTCAGCTATGTGAAGTTCTGGCGGCTCAGGAAAATAGGGACACCCTCAGTAAGTTGCTGGAGAAGCAGTTGGTTCAGAGCAGAAATCTGCAGGGAATTTACAATACCGGCCTGGGGAACACTGAAATAGGCCAGACGCTGGCACGTCATCGTCGGCTGAATCAGTGCGTCTGGATCACCCATGAGCTTTACGCCACGACACGCACGCTGATGGCGCAGCAGAGCGTTGCGCTGACGCTGGATCAGAATACCCGGCAGCATGCTCAGCTTGCGGTACAGCTTATGCTGAATTATCTGGAGCAGAAAGTGAAACCCGATGAGTATGCCAGTGGAAAAGTAGACTTTATGATTTATACAGCCGAGAACGCGATATGAAGTAACCATCACGTCATACTCTCCACCGAGGACTGCATTTTCGTTATAAATGCCAGACGTTGAATCTGTTTAGGCTATTGATAATGGCACAGTGGGCAAACCACTTTTCACCTCCTGCAGCCTCACCTTTACGCTGTACTTCTGTATCGCAATCGCTTCAGAACGGTAAATGACGCCGACATACAGTTTTTAAACCTGCTTATCATCTAAATATTAAAATATAAATCTATATACGCTCAATTTTCTATTTTAATATTTCACTCCATTTCAGAGTTGCTATCATCGCCTCGAATCCGACAGGCCATCACCGCATGCAGTGAAAAACTTACCAGATTAACCATTCTGGACCCGGGTCGTTGAACAGAAAGAGTAATTCAGGAGCAGGTATGCTAAGGCGCATCGCTGATAAAGCACGTTTTGTGTAAGATTTGATAAATATCAAGCCTGCCTGGATTTTTATTGGTAGTTACCCGTTACGCTTTCACTTTATGACGGTGCGATGCTAAATTCTCATCCGTTTAAGGCAGGTGAATGCCCAGCGCTTTGAATATAATCGGACTGAGCAGAAGATTATCCTGAATTTTATCTTCACCGGTAACGGTGCCTGACGGATTAATGAGAGTGTGATTTGGAACAGTGTTTATCTCCGGTACGCACCACCACAGAAAGAGTGCTGCACGCAGTTATTTTCGAAGTCGTTGCTAATGTCCTGGTTTTCATCATTCTGATTATTTTTGCCTCGGCAGCACCTTCGCAGTCGGCACTGTTGACTATAGTTTCATCAACGCTGGCGATGGGATGGAACTATCTGTTCAACCTGATGTTTGACAGCGTTCAGCTGCGAACCGGATTTAAAAAAGACTGGCGAATAAGATGTCTCCATGCCGTTTTATTTGAGGCAGGTCTGTTATTCGTATTGATACCTTTTGCAGCATGGTGGCTGGATATTACGCTATTCGCAGCGCTGAAACTGGAATGTGGGTTAGTGCTGTTTTTTCTGGTTTATGCTTATCTTTTCAATCTGATATGGGATTACGGCAGGGCTTCACTTAAAAAATAACTTTAGAAACAACAAATTAAAAATACATTAAGATAAAAGCTGATTTTTAATCTTCCGTTTAGCCAGGCCAGTGAAGCGTCAGAGGCGACGCGGCGCATCTGAACGTATCCAGTGCGTAAGGACACACGTATATCTGTTGTCAGGTTTTTATCTTCCTGGCAGCATCGATAGCACAGCGAGTCAGCTTAGATAAAGTTAAGACCGCGCATAAGCTCATTTTTACAGGTTAACTTCAGCAAAAAATTATGAACAAAGTCTACTATCTGAATAAGTTAAGAAACTGCCCGTCAACCGATATCCTGGATATCGTGACAAGCTATATGCGGAAAAAACTTCCTTCTGACGATCTCTCTTCTTTTGAGGGCGCATACGATCATCGTAAAGCTGAACTAATAATGAATGAGACTTACAACGAAGTGCCTGCGGAAGTCTGGCGATTAGTTTGCTGACGCTGAAATAAGGAGAAAATATCAACATTAATACATTATCCTCTGAAGATTTACTGCTCTGCAGATTATCCTTTTTCGTCTTACGGCTACGTCCGCAGGCTGATATTTTCCAGCAGGAATAATGTATCGATAAGTCAGAGCATCACCCCTTCATGAAGTGATGCTCTGATATTATTCCGACACGGATATCAGAAGTGATATGACAGGCCGATTAAACCACTGTAATCCGTTTTAAATTCACCACCAAAACTGTTCTCTACTTTCGCATTTAGTGAAAGGCCGGGCGCGATAATGCCTTCCAGCCCTACACTGCCACGATAACGGTTATCTGACCAGGCGCTGTATTGCCGGTTTGACTGACGATCGGAGAGCGTGGTTGTGGAGCCATTTTTACCAGGTGAATACTGATAGGCCAGACTGGCGCTGACGTTAATATTCGGCATTAATGCGCCCAGACCGCGTTTCTGCACCATGAACCCGCTGCTGGTGAAGTAAGGTGTGGATGAACTTAACGAAACTGACGCATCCTCCCCTTTCAGGGTATAGCCGGACATGACACCTGCGGTCACACCAACAAACGGTGAGATAAACAGAGTATCGTCAGCGAGCGCAAACTGATAGCCAGTGCGCAGGCTGCCTGCCAGCATATGGCTGTCCTTTTTCATGCCATTTATATTTAAAGCAGGATCCAGCGTTATCTCCTGATTCAGATACATATAACGACTGGCCGCATCAAAGAACCATCCGGCATCAGCCTGCCAGGAATAAAATGCACCGACAGTAGCCAGTCGATGTTTTTCATGACCCTCCCCTTTTACCTCACCCTGCGTATAACTGGCGCTGATACCGGCTGTTTGCTTGTCGCTGCGGCTATCCCAGCCCACGTTCAGTGTTTGCTGGTTGACGTCGAGTCCAAGAAAATGCCCTTTTTTCTGCTCTATTGTTGCCCATGATCCGCTGCTTTCTGGCGAAGCGCGCAGACTGTCAGTGCGGTTATGCAACTGGCTGACCGCTTCACTGAAAATGTACTGCCGCGAGGCGATTAAGGCACGCGTGCGCTGGATCAGCGGCAGGTTGTCGTAAACAGAGAACCAGTCATCCGGATTGAACGCCGGTTTTTTGGCTTCCTCTTCTGCTTTCGCGGCTTCCTCTTTCGCTTTTTCTTCAGCTTCGGCTTTCGCTTGTGCCTCTGCTTTGGATTTGGCGTCTTCCTCTGCTTTCTCCACAGCAGCTTGCTCAGCAGTGGCATTATCCGCTGACGAAGCGTCTGGAACAGGCGCTGGCTCAGGGGTAACTTCCGGCGCGGGTGTCGGTTCCGGCTCAGGGGTAACTTCCGGCGCTGGCGTCGGTTCCGGCTCAGGGGTAACTTCCGGCGCTGGTGTCGG
>NZ_JAMYXI010000001.1:0-521078 GCF_024158165.1 Pantoea sp. B550 | reverse complement strand
GCTGGTTCTGGTCCAGTGGAATGCACAGCGGGAACAGACGGGCTGGTTTTCGCGGTTGCTGCGTGAGTGGATTTATCACAAACCACTTAACGTTGAGATTCTTCATGCTGACGTGGCTGTTGGTACGCTAATGCTGGAAGGGACCGTAACCGGCGCGGTGAGTTTCCTTCAATACTCATTCATGATTCTCTCCATAGGGATGCTCTGCGTACTGATTATCTCGCTGATGCTGAGTGAGTTTCTGCATCGGGGTATGATTGCGACACTGCGTACCATTACCAGTTCGATTCACTATGTCATTCATTCGGGTGATTTTTCCCTGCGTATTCCGGGTGGCCCAATCAGAGAATTTCAGCTCTTTTCAGATGACCTCAACTCCCTGCTGATGGAAATGCAATCACTGAAGGCGTCTCTGATGCGTGACAATCGCTCGCTGGCAGCTAAAGCCCTGTCCGATCCGCTGACCGGTCTTGCCAACCGCAGCGCCTTCTCTGCTCGCCTGACACAGCGCCTTGACCAGCCAGACGATCACGAGCGCTTTGCGCTGTTGTTTCTGGATGGCGATCGCTTCAAGAGCATCAATGATAACTGGGGCCATGCCGCCGGGGATGAGGTATTAAAAGCGATAGGATCGCGTCTTTTATCGCTGGCGACTGAACAGGATGTAGTCGCACGATTAGGGGGCGATGAATTTGCCATGCTGGTCAACAGCCGGACGAGTGAGGCGCAGTTACAGCAGCTCATGCAGCGCATTAATGACACCATTGGGGAACGCATCCTTATTACGGATGACATGCCGGTTACAACTTCGGTGACTATTGGCTACGCCTGGTCACGACCTGGCGATACGGTTGAATCGATCCTCGAACGTGCCGATATGAATATGTACAAAAACAAGCGAATAAATAGGGCGTAAATATGAAGAAAAACCTTTCCCTGCTATTGGTTACTCTGGCGCTGGTCGGTTGTCAGTCGAAAGCGCGTTTTAGCGACGCGCAAATCGCAGCGATGAAAAGCGCCGGATTCACGCAGAACCTGGAAGGCTGGGGATTAGGCTTATCTGATAAGATCCTGTTTGGTGTAAATGAATCAGAGCTGACACCCTCGAGTAAGCTCACCATTCAGGGAATGGCGAAAAGTCTGGCGTCGACCGGTATTGAGCATGTGCGCATCGACGGGCATACCGATAATTACGGCAAGCCGGATTATAATCAGCAGCTGTCGTTGAAAAGAGCAAACGCGGTCGCGGCTCAGTGGGCGGAAGGCGCGGCGATTCCGCGTGAAAATGTTATGACGCGTGGCCTGGGCATGAGTGCACCGGTTGCCAGCAACAATAGCGCGCAGGGACGTGCGCAGAACCGGCGCGTGGCTATTGTCATCACCGCGCCGTAATTATTCAGCGGCCGCGTAATTTTGCGGCCCGCATTAAACATAGCGGATCGCCTGATTACCTATAGCGGGAAGCGTCGCTGAAAAGGGGGGGCGGGATAGGGACGTGCACGGTGGGATCCACCGTGCATTTTGCCTGTCAGCAATAAAAGGCTGGTCTGGCTGGCATAGTTACCGGCACGATCCCGCCAGACGTTTGCGCCACGACGCAGGCATCGGCGGCGACGGCAGCGGCATAGCCATCCCACGCGGAGGGACCGGTCATCTCGCCGCTGATGACGTTGTTGATAAAGGCCTGCAACTCCACGTCATACGCATCGATAAAGCGCTTTTTCCAGTCCGTCAGAATGGTGGTGGAGAGCTTAGCCGCGCTGCGTAGCTGCACAGAGACCGGCTCCGGCAGGCGGGCAATGCCGCTTTCACCCACTACTTCACACTGAATGTCGTAACCATATTCACAGTTCACGAAAATTTCGACATCAATGCGTGCGCCTTTGGTGGTCTCCAGCAGCACGATCTGCGGGTCACGCAGGTGGGACGACGCCTTACGGGTTTTACGCGGGAAGATCACCTGCACGCTGGCATAGTCATCATTCAGCAGCCAGCGCAGCACATCAAGTTCGTGGATCAGCGTGTCAGTGATCGCCATGTCGGTGGTGTAGCTGTCGCCCACTTCAGGATTACGGTGCGCGCAGTGCAGCATCAGCGGCTCACCAATCTCGCCGCTGTCGATCACCGCTTTTAGTGCGCGATAGCCGCTGTCGTAAGGGCGCATAAACCCGACCTGCACCAGCTGACGTCCTGCCTTAATTTCTGCTTCCACAATGTTTATACAGCCCTGCGCGGTGACCGCCAGCGGTTTTTCGCAGAATACTGCTTTACCCGCCTCAATACAGGCCAGCACAAAGGCTTCATGCGTCGGACCCCAGGAGGTAACCAGCACCGCGTTAACCTGTGGGTCGTTGATCAGATCAATCGCATTGTCATAAATGCGCGCTTCCGGCGTCAGTTCGTCAATAATCTGCTGGCAGTTGTCACGGTTGATATCGTTGAGTGCCACCACGCGCGCATTCTGTAAAACGGTACTGCAACGGCGGATATGTTCGCGGCCGATTGCGCCGGTGCCGATAACACCAATATTAATGGTCATAATGATTCCTTACGCTGAGTGGTTTAACAGCTGGATGCTGTTGCGAATTTCGCGGGTGATGTCCGCTTCCTGCCAGCTATTCATCACGGAGGAGAACGGCTCAAAGGCGTAAAGGCCGGTGTAGCCCATCTTCTCCAGGCGTTCGACCTGCTGTTTACTGCGCAATCTGTCATCTGCGCTGAGCATGATGCGCTCTTCGTCGGTGAGTTCGCTGACCGGGCGCGGGTCGGTGACGCCGGAGAGGTGCACCAGACCGATTTGCTGAATGTCGATTCCCTGCTCAAAAGTCTGTTCGGCCTCTTCAAACAGATGATGATGAAAGGTGTCGATCAGCAAGCGGAAAGGCACGGCCGCCTCGCGGATCAGCGTCTGCGCCTGAGTCGCCGAACGCAGCGAGCTTTGCGGGAAACCCAGCGGTTCCACCAGCCCCTGAATGCCTGCCTCAGCGAACAGCGGGGCCAGGGTTTTCAGCGCGCTTACGGTGTCGGCAGCGCTGATGGGCGTGCCGTCGTTGAGCGGGCAGAGCACCAGCGATTCGGCGCCGACGGCCTGCGCATCGCTTAACAGCTGGCGGGCGCGTTGCAGCACCTCTTCATTCAGCTGGTTGAACGGGTAGAGCGCATTGATGGTAACAATCCGGATGCCTGACTCATGCGCCAGCGCTTTTACCTCATCGCCGCTGAGATCGTCGGTAACGCGTCCGCTGGGCATATCATTGCGCAGTTCGACATTATGAATACCGAGCTGGCTGACCAGTTTAAAAAACTGCGGGATACTCAGGCTGGGCGCTATTTTACGATTAACGCAAAAGCGCGCATTGGGAATATTCAGGCTCATAACGATTTCCTTAAATTATTGGTGAGGTGCTAAGGGCGGTCGGGTCGTCATGCCTCATGACACGGGCCGTTATTTATTTAACACAGAGCATGCAAAGGTTATTTTTTGCCGTTATAAAGCGCATAGAAATAGTGCTCGACCTGCTCAAGACTTCTTCCCCGGGTCTCGGGAATAAACTTCACAACAAATACAGAGCCGCCGATGCCAATCAGGGCGAATATAAAGAAGGCACCCGCCAGACCAAACGCGGCTAATAACAGCGGGAAGGCCATGGAGATGGCGAAATTGGCGATCCACAGTGAGAAGACCGCGCCACCCATACAGATGCCACGCATCCGGGCGGGGAAGATTTCCGACAGCAACAGCCAGGTGACCGGTGACAATGCGCCCTGCTGGAAGCAGAGAAACATCAACATGCCCGCCAGCACCAGATAAGCCCGCAGCAGGTTGACCGTGCCGTTGAGGTATTCCGGCATCAGCCAGCAGACCAGCCCGATAAAGAACAGGCAGCAGGTGCAGCCCATCTGACCGATTAATACCAGCGGGCGACGTCCCGTTTTGCCGATTAACCAGATACCCACCAGTGTCATCACTACCGAAATCACACCATTCGCAATGGTGGCAAACAGCGCGGCATCGTTGCTGAGTCCGGCTGCGGTCAGCATAGTAGGTGCGTAATACATAATGGTATTGACGCCAGTCAGCTGCTGAATCGCAGCGATGCCCACGCCCAGCAGGAAGATTTTCATCAGCCATGGCGTCGCGAGATCGCGCAGGCGGCCTTTACCTCGCTGCCGGTTCTCTTCGATGGTTTCTTCAATCTCTTCCAGTTCCCACTCCACATCTTCAGCGGCGCGGGTTTTTTCCAGCACCTCACGCGCTGCCTGACTGCGACCTTTCATTACGTGCCAGCGCGGGGTTTCAGGCATAAATATCATGCCGATCCAGAGCAGAGCGGCGGGAACAATCGACAGCGCCAGCATCCAGCGCCAGGTATTTTCGCCGCCCCAGATATCGTTAAAGGTGGCATTGGAGATATACGCCAGCAGCTGACCGCTGACGATCATCAGTTCCTGCAGGGTGACCAGCTGGCCACGTTTATTGGCGGGGGCGATTTCTGCGATGTAGACCGGCACGGTCGCGGCAGCCCCCCCCACGGCAAAGCCCAGGAACAGGCGAGAAGCGATCATCCAGGTGACATCAGGCGCCAGCGCAGAGCCGACAGCGCCAAAGGCGAAGATCAGCGCCAGCGCAATGATGATGCGGCGTCTGCCCAGACCATCCGCCAGATGACCGGCTGCCAGCGCGCCGAAGGCGGCACCAAACAGCAGGGAGCTGGTGACCAGCCCGGTGGTAAACGGGGTAAGATGCAAATCGCCGCGCATAAACAGTAACGCGCCCGAAACCACGCCGGTGTCATAACCAAACAGCAATCCACCCAGGGTAGCAACCAGCGCAATAATCTTCACAAAAGGCTCGGTGCGGGTGGCGCTATTTGGACCGGAGGCCGGGTTCGACGAGATATAAAGTTCTTTTTCCATGAATACTCCTGGCAATAACAACAAAGACAAAACGTCAGAACATGAAGAAGCCATCACCCTACTGATATTTTTATTTCGGGTTAAATTATATTTGAAACTTAGTTTTCATTATGTGAGCTCAAGCCTTTCGCGTTTTTTATTTTGATGGGATTCCATCAAATCCCAAATAAGCCCTTTGAAGTTAAAGGGATTATTTGGGGGAATAACAGATTGGGGGTATTTCAGACGGGGCAGAACAGTCAGGAATGCACGGCGGCAAAAAGAAAATAAAAAGGGTCAGGATGAAACATCCCAACCGCAGTCAAAAAAACAGGCCGGTGTCAGCGAATGACCAGGGCGTTTAGCGCTGATAATAGCGCGTCCACTTTTGGCAGGAACTGTTTGCGGCGTGGCCACACCACGCTCAGCGTCAGCCCGTCGGGCTGTAACTGCGGCATAATAATTTCCAGTTCACTGGCGGCCACGGCGCGCTGAATCAACCATGAGGGCATCTGCGCGACACCCAGCCCGGCAATGACTGCCTGAAGCTGTGCATCGACGTCGCCCAGCGCCAGCCGGTAGGGCACGTCGCGCCAGTGGGGCTGTCCATCTTCGGTGGTAAATAGCCAGGGTTTGGTTGTGCCATCCACACGCTCATAAAGAATGGCGGGATGGTTCAGCAGCGCTGCTTCATTTTCAGGACGGCCTTCCCGGGCCAGATAAGCGGGAGAGGCACAGAACTGCATCTTCTCGCGACCCATGTTACGCCAGCCCAGCGACGCGGGAAGGTCGGGTGCACCGCCGATCCGCACCGCCACATCCACGCCTTCCTCAAACAGGTCAACAAAGCGATCGGACAAACTCAGGCTCAGTGCCAGCTCTGGATTTTGCTGGCAGAAGGGCATCAGCAGCGGCATGACGTTGAGGCGGCCATAGGTGGTGGGCACCGCCAGACGCAGCCGGCCGGAAGGAATGGTGCGCTGAGCCGCCAGTACCGCCTCGGCTTCGGCCAGATCCTCCAGCACCCGCAGACAGGTCTGATAATAGGCGCTGCCCGCGTCGGTCAGATTCAGGCTACGCGTGGTGCGCTCCAGCAGCCGCGAGCCTAAGCGCGCTTCCAGTCGGCTGATGCTCTTGCTGACCGCCGAGCCGGTCACGTGCAGACGTTCAGCCGCGGCGGTAAAGCTGCCACACTCCACGCTGGCGACAAACGGGAGAATATCTTTAAGGCGATGATCGTGCATCGATTAGTGAACTCAGGTTGAGAATGCTGTGAATAAATGCCAGAGATAAGAACTGAATTCTCTATTAGGCTTAGCATTACGCAAAACGAGGAGAAATCAAATGAAAAAGCACGCTTTAATTGTGGGCATCAGCGGCGTTATTGGTCGCGCACTGGCAGATAAATTACAGCAGGAAGGCTGGCAGGTCAGTGGCCTGTCACGCGGACGTGGTGCCGTACCTGAAGGCGCAACCAGCCTGACAGCCGATCTGACCGATGCAGAGGCTGTCCGTGAAGCACTGAAAGAGGTAAAACCGGATGCGCTGTTTTTCAGCGTCTGGGCGCGTCAGGAAAATGAGAAAGAGAATATCCGCGTCAACGGCGGCATGGTTCGCAATGTGATTGAAGCACTCGGTGAACGCCTCAAAGGTTCGCACGTCGCGCTGGTGACCGGACTGAAGCACTATCTGGGTCCGTTTGAAGCCTACGGTAAAGGTGCCGTGCCGGTTACGCCGTTCCGTGAAGAGCAGGGGCGTCAGCCGGTCGATAACTTTTATTATGCGCAGGAAGATGAAGTGTTCGCGGGCGCAGATAAGTATGACTATCGCTGGAGCGTGCACCGTCCGCATACCATCATCGGCTATGCCGTAGGCAATGCGATGAACATGGGACAGACGCTGGCGGTTTATGCGACGCTGTGCAAAGAGAAGGGCTGGCCGTTTATCTTCCCGGGTTCGCCAGAGCAGTGGAATGGTGTCGCTGATATGACCGATGCGGGTCTGCTGGCCGAGCAATTGCATTGGGCGGCAACGTCACCAAACGCCGCTAATCAGGATTTCAACGCGGTAAATGGCGATGTGTTCCGCTGGAACTGGATGTGGCCAAAACTGGCTGACTATTTCGGTATCGAAGCTGCAGACTACCCGGCGAAGATGATGCCGCTGGAAGATCGCATGCAGGAAGCTGAGAGCGCATGGCGGGCAATAGCAGAGCAGCATCAGCTGCGTGAGGCCGATGTGACTAAGCTGGCCTCGTGGTGGCATACCGATGCCGACCTGGGTCGTCCGATGGAAGCCTTTACCGACATGAGTAAGAGCCGCAAAGCGGGCTTTACCGGCTATCGCAGTACGCTGGACTCCTTTACACAGCTGTTTGATAAGCTGAAAGCGGAAAAAGTCATCCCGAAATAAACCCAGCAGGCGCCGCATCAGGCGCCTGTTTCGTTTCTGGCAGATAGCTATACTCTGACACCTAATCAGTGAATGGAGGAGTGAATCCTATGGCGACATGTTTCATTATCGGGGCGGCAGGTAAGGTTGGCCAAAAGCTGACCCGTCAGCTGAGCAACAAAGGCCACACTGTCACGGCAATGCACCGCAAGCCGGAACAGGCTGAGTCCCTGCAGGCCGCAGGCGCTAAGCCTGTCGCGGGCGATATTCAGCAGCTGAGCGTGACGGCGCTGGCAAAGCTGATGGCCGGTCACGACGTGGCGGTCTTTACAGCGGGTGCGGGCGGTGCCGGTATCGCGCTGACCAATGCCATTGACGGTGAAGGGCTGAAGCTGGCAGTCGCCGCCGCAGAGCAGGCTGGCGTGTCGCGCTTTATGCTGGTATCCGCTTTTCCGGATGCGGGCCGCGGTAAAACGCCGTCTGAGGGATTTGAGAACTATATGCGGGTGAAACGCCTGGCGGATGTGGAACTGGTGGCGAGCAAGCTGGAGTGGGTGATCCTGCGGCCTGGCACGCTGACCGATGAGGCTGGTACGGGTCGGGTGCATGCAGATCTGGCGATCCCCTATGGTGAGATTTCGCGCGAAGATGTGGCGGCGACGCTGGTCAGTCTGATTGAGAATCCGGCAATTAAGTATCAGATTATCGAACTTACCAAAGGTGATGAGCAGATTGATGTGGCCTTGCAGCGGTTGCAGCGCGGTTAACAGGGTCCGATAGCGGCGCTTTAGTTTACCTGGGAAGGTAGGGCTGGGTTAGCGCTTTGATCGAGGCTGCTCAGGAAACGCGGTCAGATCGGAAAGACGCAAAAGCCGCCATCCATGGCACGCTCGGCCCGCGCCGTCCTGGCGCGGGACGCTTTCCTCCTCTGACCGTGTTTCCTGCGCGTTAAGCTAAGGTGTTGCTGTCAGATTTATGCTGCTTTCATTGTCGCTATGCGCCGGGCTAAAAAGTTGCTGCTGGATTTATATTGAGTCGGGATTCCGTTCCCTGCGCATGCTTACTCTTACAGCCATCCGCTCCTTAAATCTGTCAGTCCGCATCACAAAAAAGCCCCGAGACCGGGGCTTTTTTCTTATCTGACGCAGCTTTTACTTCACGCATTTCGCGCAGTGCGCGCGCTCAATGTGCTGGAAGAAGTCGTTACCTTTGTCATCGACCAGGATAAAGGCAGGGAAGTTCTCCACCTCGATTTTCCAGATCGCTTCCATTCCCAGCTCCGGATACTCCACGCATTCCAGACTTTTGATGCTCTGCTGCGCCAGCACCGCGGCCGGGCCACCGATGCTGCCCAGATAGAAGCCGCCATGTTTATGACAGGCATCCGTCACCTGCTGGCTGCGGTTGCCTTTTGCCAGCATGATTTTGCTGCCGCCGTGAGCCTGCAGTAGATCGACGTAGGAGTCCATGCGGCCTGCGGTGGTCGGGCCGAGTGAACCAGACGCATAACCTTCGGGCGTTTTGGCCGGACCGGCGTAATAGACCGGATGATCCTTAATATACTGCGGTAATCCTTCGCCGTTATCGATGCGCTCTTTGAGTTTGGCATGAGCAATGTCACGCGCCACGATAATGGTGCCGGTCAGTGACAGGCGGGTAGAGACCGGATACGCAGAAAGCTGCGCCAGAATCTGCTCCATTGGACGGTTAAGATCAACCTGCAACACCTCACCTTCACCCTGCTGACGCAGCGCTTCCGGGATCAGGCGACCTGGGTTGGCTTCCAGCTTTTCAATCCAGATACCTTCGCGGTTAATCTTCGCTTTAATATTACGGTCAGCCGAGCAGGAGACGCCCATGCCGATCGGGCATGACGCGCCGTGACGCGGCAGACGCACCACGCGGATGTCGTGCGCGAAATATTTGCCGCCAAACTGCGCGCCAAGGCCGAGCTGCTGCGCCGCTTCCAGCAGCTCCTGCTCAAGCTGAACGTCACGGAAAGCCTGACCGTGCTCGTTGCCTTCAGTCGGTAAGCCGTCGTAATAGTGCGTCGAGGCGAGCTTAACGGTTTTCAGGGTGCTTTCAGCCGAGGTGCCGCCGATAACAAACGCAATATGGTAAGGCGGGCAGGCTGCGGTGCCGAGGGTACGCATCTTATCCACCAGGTAATTTTTCAGCTTGCCGGGGCTCAGCAGCGCTTTGGTTTCCTGATAGAGATAGGTTTTGTTAGCGGAGCCGCCACCTTTGGCGATACAGAGGAATTTATACTCATCGCCATCGACGCTGTAGAGGTCGATCTGCGCCGGCAGGTTAGTGCCGGTGTTCACCTCTTTGTACATATCCAGCGCGGCATTCTGTGAATAGCGCAGGTTATCTTCGATGTAGGTGTTGTAGATACCCTGTGACAGCGCGGCCTCGTCGCCACCGCCGGTCCAGACGCGCTGGCCCTTTTTGCCCATGATGATCGCGGTGCCGGTATCCTGACAGGTCGGCAGCACGCCTTTGGCGGCAATTTCAGAGTTTCTTAAAAACTGCAGGGCGACATATTTGTCATTGTCGCTGGCTTCCGGGTCATTAAGGATAGAAGCCACCTGCTGCTGGTGGGCCGGACGCAGCATGAAAGAGGCATCGTGGAACGCCTGCTGGCTCAGCAAGGTCAGCGCCTGCGGGTCGACTTTAAGGATCTCCTGACCCTCAAACTCGGCGACCGAGACATGCTCCCGAGTCAGCAAGTAGTATTCAGTATCTTCGTGGGACAGCGGAAAAGGGTTCTGATAGACAAAAGGTTTGTTCGACATTTTTTCTCACTTAATGACCGGCTGAACCTCCGCGGGCAGGCTGCGGGGCGCAACATCATAGGCGAATTCATTGTTTATTATGCTTCCCCGCTGCGGGTGCAGCGGGGAAGTGAAGGAATGGTATCTTATAACGCGTTGATCTGCATGTTGTATCCGTCAGAACATCCACACCATCCACGGATAAGCAATCACCATCATAGAGACCAGGAAGATGGCACCGAAGATGGTACCCAGACGCCAGTAATCTTTTGTCGGCAGATAACCGCTGCCGTAATAAATCGGGCTTGGGCCAGTACCGTAGGGCGTGATGATGCCCATCACACCCAGAGAGGTACACAGCATCAGGCAGAAGACTGGCATATTGATGCCCGGGATTGACGCTGCAATGGTCAGCATGGCCGGTAACAGGGCAGTAGTATGTGCCGTGGTACTGGCAAACAGGTAGTGGAGCAGGAAGAAGGCGATTAATAGCACCACGGCTGAAATCTGTGGGTCATAGCCCTGCAGCAGCATGCCTCCCTCTTTACCTAGCCAGGCGATGAAGCCGACGCGGGCCAGGCCATCAGCCAGCGCCACCAGCGTTGCGAACCAGGCGAATGTATTCCAGGCCGGCTTGTTGCTGGTAATGTCGTTCCAGTTCAGGACGCCGGTCCACAGCATCAGTACCACCACCAGCAGCGCAGCCATCGCAGGTTCAATCCACGAGGTGGCGAAGATCCACATCAGCAGGGCACAGACTACAAACACCAGCAGCAGGATTTCATTGCGTGTCAGGCGGCCCAGTTTCTCCAGTTCAGCGATAGCCCATTTCGGCACTTCATCATTGATTTTGACTTCTGGCGGATAGAACCAGTAAGCCAGCAGCGGCATGGTCAGAATCAGCAGCACGCCCAGCGGCAGGAAGGCCAGGAACCACATACCCCATGAGATATCAAAACCGATGATGCTTTTCACCAGCGCCAGTGCCAGCAGGTTAGGTGCCAGCGCTGAGAGGAACATCGAACTGGTGATACAGGCTGCGGTGATCGCGACCCACATCAGATACGAACCGATCTTACGGGCGCTCGGGTCGTTGGGTTTAGAGCCGTAAAGCGGAGGCAGGTTAGCGATAATCGGATAGATAGTACCGCCACTGCGCGCGGTGTTTGAGGGGGTAAACGGTGCCAGAAGCAGGTCAGCGAAGGTAATGGCATAGCCCAGCGTCAGGCTGCGGCGACCCAGATATTTCACCAGAATCAGGGCCAGACGACGACCAAACTGCGTCTTGTCATACCCGGCGGCGAACATAAAGGCACCGAAGATGAGCCAGACCGTGGAGTTACCGAAACCGCTGACCGCCCACTTAAAGGACTCACTGGCGACTTTGAATTTCGGGTTAGCCAGTTCCTCCGGGCTGAAGAGGACAAACTGACTGAACAGCGCGATGGCCACGACGCCGGTCAGGCCGATAACGGCACCGGGCAGCGGCTCAAAGATCAATCCGACAATCACGCCGACAAAGATGGCGAAGAAGTGCCAGGCATAGGGTTCGAGACCGGCCGGTGTTGGCACCAGCAACAGCAACACAGCAACGATGACTGGCAGAGCCAGCATGATAGCTTTCTTTTTACCCGCCGCCGCAGGGGCAGCTTTAGGGGGTTCAGTTACAGCTGAGAGTGGTTTCATAGTATTTTATCTGCACGTTGAGAAGAATGCGATTTGCGCCCCGGACCTTCACTGATGACTTTCTTATTTATTCTTAATAATGTGAATAAACCGCGATGCAATGATTTTATCAATCTGCTGCTGGACTATTGAGCAGCATTTTTAAATCCATGTAAATATGATGCGATTTTTGCAAATATAGATTTTGATCCAGATCAAAGAAATTTATTCATTATTCCCCCGTTTTTAACATTTATTTTTTATTTATATTTTTGACATCGACATTCTGACAGTTTTGTGAAGCTGATCGACAAATCATGGGAAGGCCCCGGTCGACGCATTCATCTTAACACTATGATCATAAAGGTTAAATTATTTATGTAAATCAATGGTTGATTTTTAGTTACCCATGGTTAACAATTAATATAACTACACTTCCTGAATTCAGCAAATAAAAACTCTGAATCGTTTAAAAGTTAAAAAAGTAAATTTATCACTTATGAAAGCAAAGATAAGGGTATATTAGACGCATGACATCGGACCACTTAATAAAGCGATAATTTGCGTCCGCTAAAAAATTTCCAGACTTTTAAATCTTGGAGTTTATCGCAATGAAATCTCTCACCCCCATCCTTAATCCACTTACCCTGCCTGGCGGCGCTGTGTTAAAAAACCGACTGGTGATGGCCCCCATGACCACCTGTACCGGTTTTTATGACGGAACGGTCACCAGCGAACTGGTCGAGTATTACCGCGCACGTGCAGGCAGCATCGGAACTGTGATCGTTGAGTGCTGCTTTATTGATAACCGCGGCCCGGCGTTTCCGGGTGCCATTGCTATCGACAGTGACAACAAAATTCCTGGTCTGAAACGCATCGCGGACGCGATTAAATCGGAAGGCTCCACGGCCATTCTGCAGATCTATCACGGTGGCCGCATGGTCGAACTCATCGGCGGGAAAACACCGGTTGCGCCGAGCGCCATTGCCGCACCACGCGAAGGTGCCACTCAACCGCTGGCGCTGAGCGCTGAAGAAGTCGAAACCATGATCACCAAATTTGGTGATGCGGTGAACCGTGCTATTAAGGCCGGTTTCGACGGCGTCGAAATTCATGGTGCGAACACCTATCTGATTCAGCAGTTCTATTCTCCGAATTCTAACCAGCGCGATGACAAGTGGGGCGGCAGCCGCGATAACCGCGCGCGCTTCCCGCTGGAAGTGCTGGAAATCACTCACAAAATGGCGGAGCGCTTCGCCCATAACTCGTTCATCATCGGCTATCGCTTCTCGCCAGAAGAGATCGAAGTGCCCGGCATCCGCTTTGACGACACCCTCTATCTGCTGGAAAAACTGGCCGCGCGCGGACTCGATTATGTTCACTTCTCTGTCGGCCAGCTGCTGCGCCCGTCCATTGTCGATACGCAGGACCCGACGCCGCTGATCGAGAAATTCGTTGCGATGCGCTCGCCAGTGCTGGCAAAAGTGCCGGTGATTGGTGTCGGCGGCGTGGTGAATAAAGCCGACGCCGAACTGGCGCTGGAAAAAGGCTATGACCTGGTGGCCATTGGTAAAGCCTGTATCGCCTATCCGAACTGGGCTGACCGCATCATCAATAACGAACATCTCGAACTCTACATCGACAGCAATAAACGCGAAGAGCTGCAGATCCCGGAACCGCTGTGGCGCTTCTCGCTGGTCGACGCGATGATCCGCGACATGAGCGAATCGGGCCGTAAATACAAAGCGGGTGTTTATCAGGAGAAAGTGGAAGCCGAAGCGCTGAAGCTGAAAATCAACGTCACACTGGATACCGACCGTATTACCGACATCTCGCTGGTGCCGGACGATACGCTGGATGTGGACTTCACCACCACCTTTGAAAGCCTGCGTAACCGTATTCTGGTGGCGAACAGCCCACACGTTGATGCGATTACCGGCGCGACCACCCAGAGTGAAGCGCTGAAAAAAGCGGTTTCCCGTGCGCTGACCACCTCCAGCAAAGAGCATGTGATTGAAGAGGGCGGTAACCCTAATGCCCCACAGAATTACGATGTGGTGATTGTGGGCAGCGGCGGTGCCGGTCTGGCGGCGGCGATTCAGGCGCACGATGAAGGCGCACGTGTGGTTATCATCGAGAAGATGCCGACCATTGGCGGCAATACCATCAAAGCGTCTGTGGGTATGAACGCCGCCGAAACCCGTTTCCAGAAACTCAAAGGCATCGAAGACAGCAAAGAGCTGTTCTACGAGGAGACGCTCAAAGGCGGCCAGTTCAAAAACAACCCGGTATTGCTGCGCGAGTTTGTGGACCTGGCGCCTGAGGCGATTGAGTGGCTGGCGAATCACGGCATTGAACTGAATGACATCACTATTACCGGTGGGATGAGCATCGACCGTACTCACCGTCCGGCTGACCGTTCAGCGGTAGGTGGCTTCCTGATCAGCGGCCTGGTGAAAAATATCAACAGCCGCAACATCGAAGTGCTGCTGGAAACCTCTGTTGCAGAAATTCTTTATGAGAACGGTGCTGTAACGGGTGTGAAAGTGGTCGATGAATACAACGACAGCCGTATCCTTAACGCCAGAAGCGTCATTGTAGCGACCGGCGGATTCAGTGCGAACCGTGAGCTGGTGGTGAAATATCGCCCTGAACTTGATGGCTTTGTCACCACCAACCACAAAGGTGCGACCGGTAGCGGTATTGCGATGCTGGAGAAAATTGGTGCCGGAACGGTGGATATGGGGGAAATTCAGATTCACCCGACTGTTGAGCAGACCACGTCTTATCTAGTCTCTGAATCGATTCGCGGCGGCGGCGCTATCCTGGTCAGTCAGGCCGGCAAGCGTTTCTACAACGAGATGGAGACCCGCGACAAAGTCTCAGCGCAGATTATTGCCCTGCCAGAGAAGAGTGCCTGGATTGTGTTTGACGAGCAGGTGCGCATGAATAACAAAGCGGCTGACGAGTACATCGCCAAGGGCTTTGTGGTCAGCGCGCCAACCGTGGCGGAACTGGCGGTGAAACTCAACATGAGTGAGCATCACACGCTGGAAGCGACGCTGGCACGTTACAATAACTTCGTAATAATGCAGAAAGACGAAGACTTTGGTCGCCAGACCGCGCTGCGTCATCCGCTGAGCGAAGCGCCATTCTATGCGATTCGTGTTGCACCAGGCGTGCACCACACCATGGGCGGTGTCACCATTGATACCACCACCGCGGTGCTGGACAGCCAGAAACAGGTGATTAACGGTGCCTGGGCATGTGGCGAGGTGGTTGGCGGCATTCATGGCGCGAACCGTATTGGCGGTAACGCCGTTGCAGATATCATTATCTTCGGTATCCTGGCTGGCGGTAACGCCGCCGCCTACGCCCGACGTTAACGGCAGTCTCCGGCATCCGCATCCTGCGGGTGCCGGTTTTCCCCTTTAAAGCAGAGTCGCCTATGTTAACTGATGCGCGTGTCTATGCTTATTCCGCTGTATTAATGGGTTCGCCCATCCTGCTCAAACTCTTCGAAGACAACCAGACGCTGGCCAGGCAGGTTTTTCGCCTGATCAAACAGCAGGAGAATCTCTTCACGGTAAATCGCGCGGCGTCGGAAGTCATGGCGATTAACCACGCGGCAGGAGAGCATGCGGTGGTCGTCAGTCAGCCCGTGTTTGATGTGATCGCCTGTGCGCATGCGGTGAGCCTGTTGCCCGACAGCCTGTTTAATCTGGCCATCGGTCCGCTGGTGAAGTGCTGGAAAATTGGCTTTCAGGGCCACAGCGTTCCGTCAGAAGCCGATCTTCAGGCGCGCATGACGCTGATCAATCCACAGGACGTTATCCTTGATGCTGCCACCCGCAGCGTGATGCTGGCACGGCCAGGAATGGAGATTGACCTGGGTGCCATGGCCAAGGGCTATATCGCCGACGTAGTCCAGGCTTTTTTGCGTCAGCAGCAGGTCAGCAGTGCGCTGATCAATCTGGGCGGCAACGTTCAGACGGTGGGCGCGCCACCAGAATCCGCGGGCTGGGCAATCGGTCTGAAAAAGCCGTTTGGTGAGGCCGATGCGCTGATCGGTGTCATCGGTGTGAACAACCGCTCGGTCGTGACGTCCGGTATCTATGAGCGCTACTTCGAGCTGGATGAGGTCTGTTATCACCACATCCTGAATCCACAGACCGGTTATCCGCTGGATAACGAGCTGTTGAGTGTAACCGTTATTTCCGATCGCTCGCTGGATGGCGACATCTATACGACGCTGCTGTACGGACTGGGCGTTGAAAAAGGCATCGCCTGCCTGACTGACAAACCGGGCATTGAAGCTATCTTTGTGACCCGTGACAGGCAGATAATCTGCTCGTCACAACGTCACTTTTCGTTTCAGTTACTCGACACGGACTACCGGCTGGTTCACTGACAGTATTGTTTGAGTAAGGTGTGATACTCCGGCTGCAGGCGATAGCGGTAAACCGGACGGCCCGTAACCCCATAATGAATGCTGGTGAACAGAATATTAATCTGCGCCAGCCAGATCAGGTATTTACGGCACGAGACGCGCGAGATATTGACTTCCGTCGCCAGTTCGTCGGTAGAAAATTCCGTGCCGGGATGGGCGTCGATCCACAGGCACAGCGTACGTAGCGTCTGCGGCGTTAACCCTTTCGGCAGGCGTTTCTGTTCGCTGGCACCAGGCGGATTACCATGCAACAGCTGATCAACGTCTGACTGCTGATAGAACTGATGATTATCCATGAGCGATTTTTTCTGACGCCAGCCGGTCAGCGCCTCTTCAAAGCGGGCAAACTGGAAAGGCTTAATCAGATAATCCACCACGCCATAGTTGAGCGAAGTCTTGATGGTGGCGGCATCCGCCGCTGATGAGATAATAATCACGTCAACTGGCCGCCCTGCGCTGCGCAGTTCTGGCAGCAGATCGAGACCGTTTTCCTGCTGCATATAGATATCAAGCAGGATCAGATCAACCTGTGGTTCAGCCTCGGCCAGCCGCTCTTTGGCCTGCTGTAAGGTTGAGGCCGTGCCGCAGCAGGTGAAGCCAGGGATCTGCCCGATATAACAGCGATTCAGCTCGGCTACCATGGCGTCATCATCGACAACTAACACATTGATCATTGGGTAATCATTCCTCTCTCCCACGGAAGTTGCACTAAAAATTGGGTAAATACACCGGGTTCCGACTCGACACTAACGTTGCCGCCCAGGCTTTCGGTCTGCTGCTTAACCAGAAACAGTCCGACACCGCGATCGTCACCTTTTGACGAGACGCCGCGCTCAAAAATGGCGCTGAGCTGCGAGCTGTCGATACCTGGGCCGTCATCACTCACTTCACAGGCCAGCCAGCCATTCTGATAATGCAGCATGAGGTGAATTTCCCCTTCGGTTTCCGGGTCCAGCGCCTCCAGGGCATTTTCAATTAAATTGCCCAGCACGGTAATCAGAACCGCGCTCTGCTCCTCGCTGCCGCAGTCAGGCAGAAAACTCGCCTCATCGATAATCAGCTGATGACCTTCATCGGTTACCCGGTTGATTTTGCTGAGCAGGAAACCGGCAATGATCGGCGATTTGATCTTTTGCAGCAGCGAACCGATCTCCGTCTGATAGGCATTAGCGGTTTTCAGGATGTACTCTTCCATCTGTGCATAATTTTTCATATGCAGCAGGCCCAGAATCACATGCAGCTTGTTCATGAACTCATGAGACCGCTCACGTAACGCATCTACATAGTTTACCATGCCGTCCAGACGCTGCATCAGCTGGCTGATTTCGGTCTTATCCCTGAAGGTGGTTACCGCGCCGATAATGCGGTCACGACTGCGCACCGGAACGGTGTTGCTGATCAGGATGCGATTACCCAGCGTCAGCTCCTGATCGTGCCAGGCTTTGCCCGCATGCAGCGCATCCTGCTGATGACGATGCATGACGCTCTCCTCAGCAATCAGATCACCGCTTAACGGCATCCTGCGGGTGGTCTCATGCAGTAGCTGCTGAGCCGCATGGTTAATCAGGCTGACGCGTGACTGATCATCGACCGCAATCACCCCTTCTTTAATGGAATTCAGGATCGCCTGGCGCTGTTCAAACAGGCTGGAGATTTCGTGCGGCTCCAGCCCCAGCAGTATGTTCTTGAGTCGCCTGACCAGAATGAGAATACCCAGCAGGCCAACCACACCGCCAAACAGGACGGTCCAGACGATATTCCAGCGGCTCTTCGCAATCTGAGCCGCCACATCATTTAGTGCAATGCCGATTGCCACCACGCCAATCTGCTGATGCTGGGCGTTATAAACCGGCGTAAAGACCCGCAGTGCCTCCACCAGCACCCCATGATTGACCGCGACATTTTCCCGGCCGCCGAGCGTGGGATAGATGTCATTGCCGACAAAATGTTTTCCGATCACTGCGGCATTCGGATGTGAAAAGCGGATGCCGTGCATATCCGTCACCACCACAAACAGCAGGCCGTTGCGTTTGCGCGCGGCTTCCGCCAGCGGCTGAATCTGGCTGCTGCCGTCTGGCAACAGTAACCCGCGCTGCACTTCCGGGCTGTCTGCCAGCGTTCGCGCCACCGCCATCGCTTTATCTTTAAGATGCGACTGCGCAAAGTTATCAATCTGAATGAAATAGAGCAGATGGACAGCGAGCAGCACGGTAACGATCACCGCAGTCATCATCAGGGTGGTCAGGGTACTGAGTTTCATGGGTCGTTTAGTCACGGCATGTCGGTTCTGTGGTTGGCTTGTCATCGATGTTCAGCACGGGTAGGGGATCGGCTTGAAACATACGCTAACTCACCGCATCAGTACAGTTTTAGCGGTCTGCGTGCGGGCGACAGAGCAATAACAATATTTGGGTTAGGGGATTGTATAATTCAAAAGACACCCTTAATGTGTGGTTAAAATATGTGAGCAATTCAGTAAGCCTTTTGTAATTAAATTAAGGCTAAATTGCTATTTTTAATTTTATAACTATTTTCACATTAACTCACAAATAACATTATTTTAAACTTTAAGGACTTTTTTTAACCAGTACCGTCCGAGCTGTCGATTAAAATGATGAATTCAAAGAAAGTAATCCCCACCCTTTCCCTCGCGGCCTTGTTAGTTTCTTCAGCCCTCCATGCTGAAACCTCACCAGAGAAAACCGACGTCCTGTTAATTGGCGGCGGCATTATGAGCGCCTCTATGGGCACCATGCTGGAAGAGCTGCAGCCTGGCTGGAAACAGATCATGGTCGAGAAGCTGGATGGCGTGGCGCTGGAATCCTCTAACGGCTGGAATAATGCCGGTACCGGTCACTCTGCCAACATGGAGCTGAACTATACGCCTGAGCGTAAAGACGGCTCGATTGACGTGTCCAAAGCGCTGGAAATCAACGAAGCCTTCATGGTCTCTCGCCAGTTCTGGAGTTCACAGATTAAAGAGGGCGTCATGCACGACCCGCGCTCTTTCATCAACTCAACGCCACACATGAGCTTTGTCTGGGGCGACAATGTTGACTTCCTGACCAAACGCTATGCGGCACTGCAGAAAACGGCGCTGTTCCAGGGGATGAAGTTCTCTACCGATCACAAACAGATCGCGCAGTGGGCACCGCTGGTGATGGAAGGCCGTGATCCACAGCAGAAAGTGGCCGCCACCTGGACGCCAGTCGGCACCGACGTTAACTATGGTGAAATTACCCGTCAGTTGATCGGCAGCCTGAAGAAGAATGACAACTTCCGTCTGGAAACCTCTTCTGAAGTTACCGATTTCAAACGTAACGGCGACAACTCCTGGCACGTCACGATTAAAGATGCCAAAAACGGCAACGAACGTGCGGTTGACGCAAAATATGTCTTTATCGGTGCAGGCGGCGGCGCGCTGAAATTACTGCAGAAGACCGGCATCCCGGAAGCCGATAACTATGCAGGCTTCCCGGTCGGTGGTTCATTCCTGGTCACCGAAAACAGTGCCATTGCCGATCGCCATCTGGCGAAAGTTTACGGCCAGGCTTCAACCGGTGCACCGCCGATGTCCGTTCCGCATCTGGATACCCGTTATCTGGATGGCAAACGCGTCGTGCTGTTTGGACCGTTTGCGACCTTCTCAACCAAGTTCCTGAAAAACGGTTCGCTGTTTGATCTGCTGAGCACCACCACTACCCATAACATCGTGCCAATGACCGATGTGGGTATGGATAACTTCGACCTGGTAAAATACCTGATTGGACAGGTGATGCTGAGTGATGAAGATCGCTTTGAGTCGCTGAAAGAGTACTACCCGGACGCGAAGAAAGAGGACTGGAAACTGATTCAGGCCGGTCAGCGTGTGCAGATTATCAAGAAAGATGCTGATAAAGGTGGCGTGCTGAAACTGGGTACAGAAATTGTGACCGATCAGCAGAAAACCGTGGCGGCTCTGCTGGGTGCTTCTCCTGGTGCATCAACCGCAGCGCCAATCTCTCTGAGCGTGATGCAGAAACTGTTCCCGGAAGAGTTCAAATCACCGGAATGGCAGGCGAAGATCCACAAAATGATCCCAGGCTACGGTCAGAAACTGAATGACAACGTGCCGTTGCTGCAGCAGGTCTGGAATGAGACCGCAGCGACCCTGCAACTGACCACGCCGCCCGTGATCAACATGGAAGGCAAAACCGCAGACGCGCCGGCAGCACAGCCTCAGCAGGCTGCGCCGTCAGCGAAACACGACATGGCGCTGTAACAGCAGCCTGACGTGAAAAAAGCCCGCCCAGGTTTACCTGCGCGGGCTTTTTTATTGCTTCGTTGTCAGTGTTACTCCGGCGTGTTACCGCGCCACTTGCCCCACGGATCTTCAGCGGGTGCCTGATCGGCTTCTTCAGCCGGTTCGTCGCGTGCTGCCGGTTGCGCGTTTAACGAGGCCAGATAAAGCGCTTCGACTTCAGCCCGCGCCCACGGCGTACGGCGTAAAAATTTCAGGCTCGATTTAACGCTGGGATCGCTTTTAAAGCAGTTAATGTTGATCCGTTTTGCCATTTCAGCCCAGCCATACTGCGCGACCAGACTGTTTATCTGCATCTCCAGTGTGATGCCGTGAAGAGGATCTTTTGAGGTGTGTGCGTTCATCATCTATCCGCCTGATTCATTCAATGCCGCACATCCTGACAACCGTAAAGCGGTTGTGCAAGGACCGAAGGTGAAAAAGAGCGTGTGGGGGGGTGTACCTGTAGATTTATGTGTCTGCGCTAACGCGACGGGCAGAAGTTTGCGCAGATGAGCAGCGATTGTGCTAATCATAAACGACTGATGATGCTTTAAAAAGGATCGCCTGTCATGTCTGCCCCTGCTGATAATCTGCTCTCCTCCGCCAGCCGAAAACGTGCTCTGCTTGCCGGTTCGGTCGGTAATTTCATTGAATGGTATGAGTTCGCGGTCTATGGCTTTCTGGCCACGGTGATTGCGCAGAACTTTTTCCGGCTGGAAGGCGAGTCTGCGCTGACCGGACTGCTGCTGACCTACGCGTCGTTCGCCATCGCTTTTTTCTTCCGTCCACTGGGTGCGATTGTTTTTGGCCGGATGGGCGATCGCATCGGGCGAAAACCCACACTGATTTTTGTATTGATTATGATGACGCTGGCGACAGCTGCCATCGGTCTGGTTCCGACTTATGCCCAACTGGGTATCCTGGCGCCGCTGATCGTGACCGGCCTGCGTATCCTGCAGGGCCTGTTCGCAGGAGGCGAATATGGTGGGGCGGTGTCGCTGATGACCGAGTTTGCACCACGCAGAAAGCGCGGTCTGTATGGCGCGTGGCAATCCTTTACCGTGGCGCTGGGATTACTGGCGGGCGCAGGCATAGTGGCATTGCTCTCAGTGTTGCTGACGCCAGAGCAGATGCTGAGCTGGGGCTGGCGCATCCCATTCTTTATCGCACTGCCGCTGGGGGGGCTGGCACTCTGGCTGCGGGTGCAGATGGAAGAGACGCCCGCATTTGTTCAGCAGCAGGCACAGCCCCATGCAAAAGTGAACGCCAGCCTGGGCGACACGCTGAAAACGATTCTGCTCGGTATCTGCCGGCTGATGGTGTGGTCAGCGGCCGGTTACACCTGGCTGGTGATTATGCCGACTTATCTGCAGGCATCGCTGCACACCGGCTTTAACCAGGCACTGCTGATTGCGGTGATATCGAACCTCGGTTTTGCCGCCACCATCATCCCGGCCGGGATGCTGAGCGACAGGATTGGCCGCCGCGCCGTGATGGTCTCAGCTGCGGTGCTGCTGCTGGTGCTCTCTCTGCCGCTGTTAAACGTTTTGCAGGCAGAGAGTACCGGACTGCTGTTGAAAGCGCTGGTGGTCTTTATCGCAGGTGGCGTGGTCGGTTTGCTGGCAGGACCCGGCCCCGCGATGCTCGCCGAGATGTTTCCGACGCGGGTACGCTACACCGGGCTGGGGCTGGCCTATTCACTTTCCAATGCAGTCTTTTCCGGCTGCGCGGGACTAATCATCACCGGGCTGATTAAAGAGACCGGTAATCCCGATATTCCCGCCTGGTATGTGATGGCGACGGCGCTGGTGAGTATTGTGGCGCTGATGACGCTGAATAAAGATGATCATCTGCGACGGCTGGATGAGCCGCCGTCGCGCTAAGATCTGGATGGTGGTTTGAGCGGTAAAGGATAATCCGGCAGGCTGCCTGTGCATCAGGCAGCCCGTTAGCATGAACGCCCGTAAGGGGGCAGGCGTTGGTTATTCAGAACAGATTAGCGATCATGCGATGACGATAAACTGAAAACCTGATCACGCGAACGGACTTTATCAGCGTGGTTATCGGCAATGATAATCACAGCCGCCATAATCAGGCCCATAATAATGATGATTAATTTACGCAGCAGCATAAGTCATTACTCCTGTTGAATTACCTAACCCAGACGAACAGTCATTATTTTTGGTTAATCAGAGAGTTAATTTGAATATTGATCTATTATGGCTGAAAGATAAGCTTTATTTTTTGATCGCGATGCGGTTTATCAATATCAGATAAAATAAAAACGTTATGCGGGTTGAATATTAAACACGGGCTAAACAGGCTCATTAAATTCGCCGGTTACGCTTCCGTGCGTTTGGTCAATAAGAATTGAACATACAGGCGTACGCCGTGAGGGCATTGCTAAAAAAGAGATGCCGGAGACCGGAATCTGGCTGGCCGGCGGCGACGAGCTGATTCCGGTGCAGGCAATTTTCTACAAATGAGTTTAATGCGGTGCTGCTTTAACGTTGACTATTCCGGGATCGATAAGCGCAATAATTAAACCCATCTCAACCTGCTCATCAATTAGCATATCAGCCGCTTCGTTTTTTGAATGTTATCCAGCATGCGCTCCAGCGCGTCGATGCGTGATTAGGGCACGGCATTATGCCAGACATTCAGGCCACTACGCTCGTGTACCTCGATTTTTGCACCGAATGAAGCAGCCAGTACAAGACCTGAGATGAAGAGGCCAGGTTACGGATCGGAGGGGGCAGGGATGAACAGGTCATCAACGCAAAGAGAGCGGCAGAAAAATAAAAAGGCGCCCGAAGGCGCCTCTGTGGTGTGAACCGATGTGATGAATTACACCAGCTGCTGTGCCGTTTTTTCCACCAGCGTCAGCAACACTTTGATATCTTCCAGCGTTACTGTTGGGTTCAGAAGGGTCATCTTAAGGCAGGTAACGCCATCATGCTCGGTCACACCGACGTTGGCGCGGCCTGACTCCAGCAGGGCATCCCCGATGCGCTGGTTCAGCAGGGCGATATCCGTACTGCTGAGGTGCGCCAGATGCGCCGGACGATAGCGGAACAGCACGCTGGCCAGTTGCGGTTTCATCACCAGCTCCAGAGCAGGCTGCTCTTCAACGTACTGTGCCACCTGCTGTGCCAGCGTCACACCGTGATCGATGATTTCGGCATACTGCTTCTGACCCAGCGCTTCCAGACCCATCCACAGTTTCAGTGCATCAAAACGACGGGTGGTCTGCAGCGATTTGGAGACCAGATTCGGCACGCCCTGTGCTTCATCAAACTCCGAGTTCAGATAGGCCGCCTGGTAGCGCATCAGCTCATAGTGACGCGCTTCCTTCAGCAGGAAGGCACCACAGCTAATGGTCTGGAAGAACTGCTTGTGGAAGTCCAGCGTAATGGAGTCGACCAGCTCAATGCCATCCAGATAGTCACGATACTTCTCTGACAGCAGCAGCGCGCCGCCCCAGGCCGCATCGACGTGTACCCAGATGTTCTCTTCCGCCGCCAGCGCCGCGATTTCACGCAGGGGATCGATTGCACCGGCATCGGTAGTTCCCGCCGTGGCAACGATCGCCAGAATGTTTTCGCCGTTAGCTTTGGATGCGGCCAGCTTCTGACGCAGATCATCCATATCCATGCGGGCAAACTGGTCACATTTCACCTGCGTGACGGACTGATAGCCCAGACCCAGCAGCGCCATATTCTTCTGTACGGAGAAGTGCGCGTTCTCTGAGCAGAAGACTTTAATCTTCTTCAGATCGCCGGTTAAGCCATCCTGCTGAACAGAATGACCCTGACGCGCAAACCAGGCGTCACGCGCCAGCATCAGACCCATCAGGTTGCTCTGGGTGCCGCCGCTGGTGAAGACGCCCGCGTCGCCAGGCTGATAACCGACCTGGGTGCGCAGCCACTCAATCAGCTTCATCTCAATCAGGGTGGCAGACGGTGCCTGATCCCATGAATCCATGCTCTGGTTGGTGGCGTTGATCAGCACTTCCGCCGCCTGGCTGATGACCAGGCTTGGACAGTGCAGGTGCGCCACACATTGCGGGTGATGCACCGACAGGCTGTCTTTGAGGAAGTACTCAATGGCGCGTTCAATCGCGGCCTGGTTACCCAGGCCCTGAGGATTGAAGTCCAGCGTAATGCGCTCGCGCAGCTCTGCGACGGTTTTTCCCTGATACATCTCAGGTTGTTCCAGCCACTTAACGACGGCCGCGCTACTCTGGGCAATCGCCTGCTGGTAGGCCTCGGTACTCTGTGCTGAGGCCGCCAGAATCGGGTTTAACCGGGACATTGCATTCACTCCACTTAAACTGCTTTCACGCCAGCGGACAGCAGGGCGTTTTCAAATTTATCCATGAATACGTCCAGTTCTGCATCTGTGATCAGCAGGGAAGGCAGCAGACGTAATACGCTGCCGTGACGTCCGCCACGCTCCAGAATCAGGCCGTTCTCAAAACATTTTTTCTGTACCAGTGCAGACAGTTCGCCGTCAGCCGGGAAGCTGCCCATATGGTCAGCAGGTTCGTCGGGTTTCACCAGCTCAATGCCGATCATCAGACCCAGACCACGCACGTTGCCGATTACCGGGTAGCGCTGCTGCAGCTCGCCCAGTTTGCCTTTCAGCCATTCACCCTGTGCCGCGACTTTGTCAGCGATGTTGTTATCTTTCAGCAGCTTTAGCGTGGTCAGGCCGGTCGCCATCGCCAGCTGGTTGCCACGGAAGGTGCCGGTGTGGTGACCCGGAGACCAGGCGTCGAACTCTTTCTTAATGCCCAGTACCGCCAGTGGCAGACCGCCGCCGACCGCTTTGGACATTACGATGATGTCTGGTTCGATACCCGCGTGCTCAAAGGCGAAGAATTTACCGGTACGGGCAATACCCGCCTGGACTTCGTCGATGATCAGCAGAATGCCGTGCTCTTTGGTCACTTTGCGGATGCGCTGCAGCCACTCAGCCGGAGCCGGGTTAACCCCGCCTTCACCCTGAACTGCTTCAAGAATCACCGCCGCAGGTTTGCGAACGCCGCTTTCAACGTCATTGATCAGGTTTTCAAAGTAGTAAGTCAGTGCTTTCACGCCTGCTTCACCGCCAATGCCCAGCGGGCAGCGATAAAGGTGCGGATAAGGCATGAACTGCACTTCCGGCATCATGCCATCTACGGCTTCTTTCGGTGACAGGTTGCCGGTGACCGACAGCGCGCCGTGGGTCATACCGTGATACGCACCCGAGAAGCTGATGATCCCGGAACGACCGGTGTGCTTTTTCGCCAGTTTCAGCGCCGCTTCAACGGCATCTGCGCCGGACGGGCCGGTAAACTGCAGGCAGTACTCTTTGCCCTGACCCGGTAATAACGAGAGCAGGTACTCAGAGAACTCATCCTTTAACGGCGTAGTTAAATCGAGAGTATGTAACGGCAAGCCGCTGGTAATGACATGTTGAATGCTCTGCAGAACGTCTGGATGGTTATGACCCAACGCCAGCGTTCCGGCACCGGCAAGACAGTCGAGATACT
Organism: Pantoea sp. B550; assembly: GCF_024158165.1. Lineage (NCBI taxonomy): Bacteria > Pseudomonadati > Pseudomonadota > Gammaproteobacteria > Enterobacterales > Erwiniaceae > Pantoea > Pantoea sp. B550. Next base: position 495,081 of record NZ_JAMYXI010000001.1, on the reverse strand, counting down.
GATTATTCTCGACGTCGGTGATCCAGACACCCTGAGCTTTCGCAATCGCGAACGGCAATTTGCGAGGATAACTTCGAACGTTTGATTCAAATTCAGCCTGACGGACTAAATAGGTTTCGTTGGTTGCGTTTAAGTTCTGTGCATTCAAACTATCAATACGGACTTTATCCGTCATCATATCTCTCCTACAACCGGGACGGGCGTAGCGTCACAGTTGAATAAATGAATTAAAATGGGTGGCTATGTGTAAAGCGCGGCCAATATAGGTGTTTTTCAGGTCCGACTCAATGATTAATTTTATCGTCAGATAACGGATTCTTTGTTATAGGAATCAATCAGTTGGTGGGTTTATGACCGCATGCATTATTGCCGCTACGCTAACGGCTTGCTAATAAATGGCGTAAAAACACCAGCTTACCCGGTTCACAAGGCGCTAAGTCAATGATAATAATCTGTGTAAACAGCTGTTTCCGGTAAAAAACGCTATCAAAAAGGCAGCTTTTCAGACGTAAAAAGCATAAGTCCGCTCAACTGACGAATACGCATTTATAGACGCTTAAAACTGCAGGCTAATTAAAATAATAAACCTTTATTTAACATTTAATTAATATATGGCGAAAGGTAAACCGTATTAACCGGGATTAACGGCATGGCCCCAGGGCAAATTCAACAAACTGGTCGAGGTCTGCCATAGCTTCGCGAGCTTTAGATTCTGAAGGATTGATCGTCAGCAAATCCGCATAGCCGTTCAGCATGGCGCTGATTTGCCTGGCGGTGCGGGGAACATCATCACACCGTAGTGTGCCGTCGGTGACGCCGTCACGGATAATCCCCTCCATTAGTGCCTGCCACACTTCAGTCATCTCTTCAGCCAGTGCAGCATATGCATCATTGTGCGCAGCCATCTGCCAGAAAGAGGCATAGAGCTGCCAGGTGGCATCCGGCGCACTCGGCAGATGGCTTTCAAACAGGGTATGCAGCCGCTGACGCGGTGTGAGCACGGCCAGTGTGTCGGCAAAATTTTCAACATCGACCCGCATAAAGCGTTCCAGCGCTGCCAGGCAGAGTGTCTGCCAGTTGCTGAAGTAGTGGTAAATATGACTGCGTGAAATACCTACCGACTCGGTGAGTTCACGGGTGGTCACTTTTTCGATCCCTTTCTCAATAAACAGCACTATCGCTGCATCCAGGATTTTGGTTCTCAATACCTCAGCCGACTCTTTCATTATTCTCTCTATCATTGCCACGTTGACTTTGAGCAACCGCTCAAATAGACTGCTTTTTGTACTTGAGCAACCGCTCAAGAGTGACGCTATCAGAAAAAGAAACTATGTCTTCCTCAAAAACGATCCTGCCCGTTGCGGCTCCCCGCAGCGCTATTCTGACATTAAAAATGCTTGGCCGCCGCCATAGCCGCAAGCTATTCCTCACGCTGCTGCTGGTGGTGGCGGAAAACGTCATGTATCTGCTTTATCCGCTGCTGGCGGGCTTCGCTATCAACGCCATACTCTCCGGCAGGACCTGGCATGCGGTGCTCTATGCGGCGATGGTCTTTACCATGTGGGCTATCGGCGCAGCGCGGCGCAGTGTCGATACCCGGACTTTTGCCCGCATCTATGCTGAGCTGGCCGTGCCGGTGATTGTGGCACAGCGCAGCGAAAAACAGAGTGCGTCGACGATTGCTGCGCGGGTGGCGTTGTCTCGCGAGTTTGTCGACTTTTTCGAGAAGCATCTGCCGGTGCTGATTACTTCGCTGGCGTCGATGACCGGTGCGGCAGTGATGCTGCTGGCTATCGAGTTCTGGACCGGCGCAGGCTGTCTGGCGATCCTGCTGTTCTTCGCCTGTTTCCTGCCGGGATTTACCCGCAAGAACGATGCGCTGTTTGGCCGTCTTAACAACCGGCTGGAGAAAGAAGTGAGCTTTGTCAGCAACGCGAACGCCGCGTCACTGGGCCGCCACTATGGCGTGCTGGCCAGTCTGCGGATCCGCCTCTCGGATCGGGAAGCGTGCGGTTATCTGGCCATCGGTAGCGTGGCGGCACTGCTGTTTGCGGTCACTATCGCGCTAATGTCGGGCCGTGGCGGCACCAATGCGGGTCATATCTATTCGGTAATGACCTATATGTGGATGTTTGCCATGAGCCTGGATGATGGTCCTCAGTTGCTGGAGAAATATTCACAGCTCAAAGACATTGGCCGGCGGGTGAATACCGGTACGCACTGATTTTGACGATCTCTGCCACATTCCTGAAGCAACCGCCGGACTTTCCGGCGGCTGTTGAGATAAAGCGCCACAACCCGGCAAAACTACGACCGCGTTGACCTCTTTGGTGCAGGATTAATAATCCAGTTCGCCCGGCGTAAATGCCCTGAATGCGTTATCGGACGGCGTATAGCCCAGCACCTCACGCGTCTGCGTCAGATCAAACCGTTTAAAGCGGTTATCGGAAATGCCGTAACCAATAAAGAAAGTGATCTTCTCCGCTTCGACAGCGCCGGTCAGCAGTCTGACGGCATCATCCGGGCTCAGCCAGGCGCTGTAATCCCGTGCAGTGTGCTGGCTATTATCCAGTGCCGGTTCAAACGCCCCGATTCTCAGCGCCACGCAGCTCAGATCGTGCTGGCTGGCGTAGAAAGCGCAAAGTGCTTCCCCATAACATTTGGTGACGCCATACAGATTCGCAGGACAGACAGCCATGCCGGGATGTACCTGAATATCTGTCGGATAACCCTCGATAGTCTGCGCACTGCTGGCAAACACCAGACGACGACAGCGATGATCTGCGGCTGCCTTCAGTAACCAGGTGGTGGAGAGAATGTTTGCGGGCAGTAGATCGTCGAAGCTGGCCTGTGCATCAGGGATACCGGCGAGGTGGATAACGGTATCGACAGGTTCATCTGACAGTAAGTTCTCTGCCGCATCCGGTTGCGATAAATCCGCCGCGATAAACCGATGCGGGGCGGGGATCGCGTAGTCGGGCTGCCGCACATCCGTCAGGATAAAGCGGTAACGATCCTGGCTGGCTGCGAAGAAGGTCCGGCCGATGCGTCCGCTGGCGCCGGTAAGAAGGATCACTCTGGTCGTCATCTGCTGATTCCTGTTCAGTAACCTGTTAAATAAAGACGCGTTAATCGGTCAGTAAAGCAGACATCCCCGATCTAAGCCTGCCTGACCTCTCCGGATTGTGAGCTGGCTTAGCGCGAATCGCGCCAGACCCGCACAGGGGAAGCGTAATCCTGGAACAGCCTTAACTGTGCGTCAGATCACAAAATGGGTTGCTTAGCGCGGCCTCACTTTCTATAGTCAAGCCGCTTCATCCGGACGGGATAACGTTCTGCTTTCTCCCGCCGACTCACGTCAGCTTTTCAGTTCAGGTCATTGGGAATCCATTTTGTTAAGAAAAAATCATAAAACCGACGATGCCGGTTTTGTCCGCTGGGCATTACTCGCTCTGGCACTGGGCGGCTTTGGTATCGGAACCGGTGAGTTCATCATGATGGGCCTGCTGCCCGATGTTTCACGCTCTCTGACGATCACCGAACCGCAGGCGGGCAACGCTATCGCCAGTTACGCGCTGGGTGTGGTGGTGGGCGCACCGTTTATTGCAGTACTGGCAGCGCGGATGGCACGTAAATCGCTGCTGCTGATCCTGATGGCGCTGTTCAGCGTCGGCAATGTCGCCAGTGCGATGGCCGACAGCTATCACGGCCTGCTGGTGGCGCGCTTTCTGACCGGCCTGCCGCACGGGGCTTACTTTGGTGTTGCCTCACTGGTGGCAGCTTCACTGGTCCCGCTTGAACGGCGCGGTCGTGCGCTGGCGTCACTGATGCTGGGACTGACGGTGGCGACCCTGATTGGCGTACCGCTAGGCTCATGGATTGGGCAGCTATTCAGCTGGCACGTGGTGTTCACCTTTGTGGGCGCGGTTGGTCTCCTGACCTGCCTGCTGATTGGTCGCTACGTGCCTTACACGCCAGGCGATGCGGATGCACATCCGCTGCGTGAACTGGGTGCGCTGAAAAACACACAGGTGCTGCTGACCCTGCTGGTGGGCGCGGTAGGCTTTGGCGGCATGTTCGCGATCTTCAGTTATATCGCGCCAACGCTGATTAATATCGCTGGCATCTCTCCTTCGCTGATCCCCTGGGCGATGGTGGCGTTTGGGCTGGGAATGATCATCGGTAATCTGGTGGGGGGCCGTCTGGCTGATGGCCCGGTGCTGAATATTATTGGCTGGACGCTGTTATGGAACGTGCTGGTGATGCTGGCCTTCCCGGTGCTGGTTCAGCATGTGGCCACCGGACTGCTGGCGACCTTCCTGATTGGCACCTGCTCGGTGCTGCTGCCGTCACTGCAGATTCGCCTGATGGATGTCGCCAATGAGTCGCAAACCCTGGCGGCTGCGATGAATCACTCGGCGCTGAACATCGCCAATGCGATGGGCGCGTATCTGGGTGGCCTGACGGTGTCGCTGGGCTATGGCTGGATCTCCACCGCGTGGGTGGGTGTTGCGCTGGGCGTGGCCGGTCTGATGGTGTTTGTAATGACGGCGCGCCATGCTGCGCGTCAGCAGACGCAACTGGCCTGATATAAAAGAAGAGGGCGCAGCGATACCGATTATCGCTGCGCTTAATGTGTACAGCGCCGACGTATAACTTTTCCGCAGTGATTGACCGCAAGGCTTTTTACTGGCTGACCGTTTAATGAAAATTATCATTCTGAAAGCGCGGGAATTTAAAAAGGCTTGAAAAATCAATAATGGCGTTCCGGACGTCTGGATGTTAAAATTAAATTAAAATAATGTTTGCTAAAGTCGTTAAGGGATGGCTTAATGGCGACCTCGGTTTGGAACACAGACCTTATCAAAGCAGTTTTAGTAAAGCAGTCCTCAGTGCAAGCGATATCACAAGATACCCTTATTCATGAGTCTCCTCCTAAAAGCCTGGTAAGTTACCTTCTGAAAGACAGGCCATCTTCGCCACTTAGTGGCTCATAAATTAAGGAATTATCGATGTCTAATAAAATGACTGGTTTAGTAAAATGGTTTGACGCGGGTAAAGGTTTCGGTTTTATCTCTCCTCAGGACGGCAGCAAAGATGTATTCGTACATTTCTCTGCAATCCAGAGCAACGACTATAAAACTCTGGACGAAGGCCAGCAGGTCGAATTCACTATTGAAAACGGCGCTAAAGGTCCTTCAGCGGCAAACGTAGTCCCTATGTAAGCCTCTGTTATCAATAACGCTTACAATCGCGATGACGGCAATAGCCCGAGCAGATAAGCCTGAATTGATAATAAAAAAACCCGCCTTGTGCGGGTTTTTTGCGTTTATGTCTGGCTGAAAACTTTCGCGAAGTTTTTGCCCACAACAGCGTTTCGCGCGGGCCAGTATCAGACTGAGCCTGTTCACCTTAAGCTTGCGATCAGCCATTGCCGCAATTCTGTCAGCTCCGCCTGTTGTGCCGGGAAATCGGCTATCAGCAGATTCAGGACCTGGTCCAGTGCATCGGGCCGGTATGTGACGTTCTGCATCCGCTGAGCCAGCGCTTCGAGCGGCGCGGGATTGAGGCTGTCGCTGAAAATCTGACAGCGGCTGATCACGCCGCGTTCGACATCGAAGTGAATCTCCACACCGCCCCAGATAAAACGCTGGTCCAGCAGATGCGAGAAGGCAGGTGCCTGACCGAAATTCCATGCCCAGCTACTCTGCTTTGCGAACTGCTCAGTGAATCCAGGCAGGTCGGGCAGGGCATCGGGAGAGATCATCTCCGGCTCACACTGCTCGCCGAAATGTGCAAAAAAGGCGTCTGTCACGGCTGAGCAGATAGCCTGATAGCTGATACCGGGCGTTAACTCCGTCAGATTAGCAACCCTGGCGCGCACTGACGTAATCCCTTTAGCCTGCAGTTTCTTCACATCAGGATTAAGGTAATCTGCCAGCCGGGAAAGATCGGCATCCATCAGAATAGTGCCGTGATGAAAACCACGATCCGGCGTTTCACGATACGCAGACCCGGAGATTTTGCGCAGTCCGTCAGCGGTGTTCACCACTAAATCGTTACGGCCGGACGCTTCCGCCGGAACACCCAGCGCGTTCAGTGCGTGCAGGATAATGGCAGTTGAAACGCTTTTATCGTACTCCGGCTTGCCGGCCATAAAGGTAAAACAGCAGTTACCGAGGTCGTGAAACACCGCGCCACCGCCGCTGCTGCGACGCGCCAGACGGATGCCATCTTCCGTCATGCGCCGGGTATTGCACTCTTTCCACGGGTTCTGCGCCCGTCCAATCACCACCGTTTCCGCATTCCGCCACAGGAACAGCACCCGCTGGGTGGCAGGCATCTGCCGGAAAATGCACTCTTCGACCGCCAGATTAAACCAGGGATCATTGGATTCAGATAACAGTAAACGCAGCGTGGACATCAGTAACTCCCGATCCTTATGAGAAGCGGCCCGTAAAGCAGGCAGAACGCAGAGTCTACCAGCACGGACGCGGACTCACATGCCTCTTCATGCCGTGATGCTGCGGCAAAAAAAGATAAAATGCCGTCTGCGGCGCAATCACGGCAGATTGCTGTAGAACATTGTGCCAGTATATTGTCTGAGTCTGCTGATTTTACTGCTTATTTTCCCCGATGAGATTAAAAAACTTATGAACGCGTCCGCTGGCATCGCGATGAAAATCACAGCTGCGTTGAGCTCAACGCTGATGCTGGCCTGTGTAAAAGGGCTGGATGGCGCAATACCGGTCGGCGAAGTGATATTTTTCCGCTCGCTGCTGGCACTGGTTCCACTGCTCATCTGGCTACGCGTTCAGGGCAGCGTGCTGGAGGGCATCCGCACCCGTAATATTCGCGGGCATTTTGTGCGCGGGCTGGCCGGAACCGGTGGTCTCTATTTCAGCTACCTGTCGCTGCTCTATATTTCCCTGACCGACGCTACCGCGATTAACTATGCCGCACCGCTATTTACCGTGCTGCTGGCGGCATTGCTGCTGCGTGAAAAAGTGCGCCACCATCGCTGGGTGGCGGTCTTTACCGGTTTCAGCGGCATTCTGGTGATGTTTTCCGGGCATCTTTCGCTGACGCAGTCGGCAGCATTCTCGCTCTCCGCGTCGGCGGGCATTCTGCTGGCGCTGATGGCAGCCTTCTGTACCGCCTGTGCACTGGTCCAGATTCGGTTTCTTAACGGCAAAGAGAAACCGGGCGCCATCGCCTTCTGGTTCGCCGTCACCACAGCGATAACGTCGCTGGTCACGCTGCCGGGCGGCTGGAAAGTGCCGCACGGTAATCAGGTAGCGCTACTGATAGGATGCGGGCTGCTGGGCGGAATCACGCAGATTCTGATGACCCTGAGCCTGCGGTACGCAGAAGCCTCCCTGCTGGCTCCGTTCGACTACACCACGCTGCTCTGGTCCGTCGCGGTGGGGTATCTGTTGCTGGGTAACCTGCCGACTACCACCACGGTCATCGGTGCGGTTCTGGTGGTGTGCGGCGGCCTCTATTCAGTGCTGTATGAACGCTACCGCTTTCGTAAAGCGCGGGTAGCGGATATTACGACGTGAGCAGAGCACGCATCAGAATGCTGAATAACAAAAGGATAATAACGTACAGTTAACAATTTGTGAGCGCGGCGAAAGAATGAACGGTTGTAATCGATTACTTTTAAATCCGGCATAAAGTAATCGATTACTTATTCGTGAGGTTCTCATGATTGCAACGGTGCAGGAGAGTGAAGGTCAGCGGGTGCAGCATAAGCTGCTGGTGCCGCGTCTTTCACTGATGATGTTTATGCAGTTCTTTATCTGGGGCAGCTGGTCGGTAACGCTGGGGCTGGTGATGACCCGTCACAATATGCCGTTGCTGATTGGGGATGCGTTTTCGGCCGGGCCTATCGCGTCGATTCTCTCACCGTTTGTGCTCGGTATGCTGGTGGATCGCTTCTTTCCCTCGCAGAAAGTGATGGCCGTCATGAATCTGGCGGGCGCAGCGATTCTCTGGTTCGTGCCGCAGGCACTGATCGCAGAGAACGGCGCGTTGCTGATCGCCCTGTTATTTGGCTATACGCTCTGCTTTATGCCGACGCTGGCGCTCTCGAATAACATCGCCTTTCACAGTCTCGCCAGCAGTGAGAAGAGTTTCCCCATCGTCAGGGTCTTCGGCACTATCGGCTGGATCGTGGCGGGGATCTTTATCGGCGTGACCGGCATTGCAGACAGCGTGGCGGTGTTCCAGCTGGCGGCACTCTGTTCAGTCCTGCTGGCCATTTATAGCCTGACGTTGCCTCACACACCGGCACCGGCTAAAGGTTTACCGTTAAAAGTCCGCGATCTCTTCTGCGCCGACGCCTTCGCCTTGCTGCGGCTGCGGCATTTCATGGTCTTTGCACTGTGTGCCACCCTGATCTCCATTCCACTTGGCACCTACTACGCGTTTACTGCTTCCTGGCTGGCGGATGCCGGTATCCGCGAAGTCAGCACGCTAATGTCACTGGGGCAGATGTCTGAAATTGCCTTCATGCTGATCATCCCGCTGCTATTTCGTCGCCTGGGTGTGAAGTACATGCTGCTGATTGGGATGACGGCGTGGTTTGTCCGCTATGCCCTGTTTGCGCTGGGCATGAGTGATGAGACGCGCACGCTGATCTACCTCGGCATTCTGCTACATGGCATCTGCTATGACTTCTTCTTCGTGGTGGGCTTCATCTATACCGATCGGATTGCCGGTGAAAAGGTAAAAGGGCAGGCGCAGAGCATGGTGGTGATGTTCACCTACGGCATCGGCATGCTGCTGGGATCGCAAATCTCTGGCGCGCTCTACAACCATCTGGTTGCAGGTAACGTCAGCGCGCAGAGCTGGGCACTCTTCTGGTGGATCCCCGCCGTTGCCGCCGCGCTGATCGCGATTATTTTCTTCTTCTCGTTTAAATATCGTGATGAGGCGGTAGCAAAAACAGGAGTTACTAATGAAAACAGTTAAGGGACCGGGCATCTTCCTGTCGCAGTTCATCACCTCGCAGCCGCCATTTAATTCCCTGGCGGGTCTGGCGGAGTGGGCCGCCGCGCTGGGATACCGGGCGCTGCAGATCCCCTGTCACCAGCCCGCTATTTTCGACCTTGAGCAGGCAGCGGTCAGCCAGACCTATTGCGATGAGGTACGGGGATTGCTGGCCGGTTTTGGGCTGGAGATCAGCGAGCTGTCTACCCATCTCGAAGGGCAACTGGTTGCCGTTAACCCGGCCTATGACATGGCTTTTGATAATTTTGCCCCAGCGGCATTGCGCGGCGATCCCGTCCGGCGCACTGACTGGGCTATCGCCACCCTGAAAAAGGCGGCCGCGGCCTCTGAGAAGTTAGGTTTGCGCGCCCACGCCACCTTTTCCGGCTCACTCGCCTGGCCCTGGTTCTATCCCTGGCCGCCGCATCATGAAGCGCTGTTTGATGAGGCGTTTGCTGAGCTGGCAAGGCGCTGGCTACCGGTGATGGATGTATTTGACCAGCATGGCATTGACCTCTGCTATGAGATTCATCCCGGCGAAGACCTGCATGACGGTGTTACGTTTGAGCGTTTTCTGGCGGAGGTGAATCACCATCCGCGCTGCAATATTCTGTTCGACCCCAGCCATCTGCTGTTGCAACACATCGACTATCTGCAGTTTATCGACCTCTACCATCCGCGTATCAAAGCCTTTCACGTTAAGGATGCTGAATATCAGCTTAACGGACGCAGCGGCGTCTATGGCGGTTATCAGCCCTGGCTGGCACGGACCGGACGCTTTCGCTCGCCGGGCGATGGCCAGATCGACTTTGGTCGTATTTTCAGCAAGCTGGCACAGTATGACTATGATGGCTGGGCGGTGCTGGAGTGGGAGTGCTGCCTGAAAGAGGGCGAAACCGGGGCGCGTGAAGGTGCAGAGTTTATCCGTCGCCATATTATTCCCGTGGCTGACCGCGCGTTTGATGATTTTGCTTTAGCAGAGAACGCCCCATCGATACGCCACCAGCTGGGGCTGGAGCGCGACGTCTGAGGTGGCCATGTGGATTCAGCGGATGAGCGGTGAGTCGGCTTTACACGCATTAAAACAGAAGGATCGTTATGTCTGTTCAGAAAATCGCCCGGATGGCGGGTGTTTCAGTTGCTACGGTTTCCCGGGTGTTGAATAACAGCGACAGCGTAAAACCAGCTAATCGCCAGAAAGTCCTGGCGGCCATCGAAGAAAGCCATTATCAGCCTAACCTGCTGGCACGCCAGCTACGCACGGCGCGCAGCGCGATGATTCTGGTGCTGGTTTCAGATATCTCCAACCCGTTCTGCGCCGAAGTGGTTAAAGGCATAGAGGCGCACGCCGAGAAAAATGGCTATCGCATCCTGCTGTGCAACTCGGGCGCGGAGATAGAACGTTCGCGATCCAGTCTGCAACTACTTTCCGGCAAAATGGTGGATGGCATCATTACGATGGATGCCTTCAGCAAGCTGCCGGAGCTGAGCCAGCTGATAGGCGCGGCCCCCTGGGTTCAGTGTGCCGAACATGATGACACCGGGCAGGTCTCCTGCGTCGGTATTGATGATGACGTCGCTGCGCAGTCAGTGGTGCAGTTCCTTGCGGCACGGGGACGGCAGCGCATCGCGTTAATTAATCACGACCTCCGCTATCGATATGCCCGACTGCGTCAGCAGGGTTATACCCGCCAGATCAAAGAACAGCACCTGACCTGGGAGGCGATTGCCTACGCCAGCGAGTTAAGCTTCAGCGCCGGAAAAGCGGCGATGGAGCAGTTGCTGGCGGACAAAACCATTCCTGATGCGGTGTTTGCCGTGTCTGATACGCTTGCCGCTGGCGCCATGACGGCAATTCAGCAGGCGGGGTTGCGGATACCTGACGATATCGGCGTAGTAGGGTTTGACGGCAGCGAACTGGCTGAAATGGTATCGCCGCCACTGACCACCCTGGCGCAACCCTCAAAGGAAATAGGTCGCCGGGCCTGTGAACTGGTGTTGCAGAAAATCACCCGGCCCGATGCGCCTTCACAATGTGTGATCATGCAGGGTGAGCTGGTGGTGCGGTGCAGCAGCTGAAAGCATGACCCGCCAGCCTTTTCCCAATTTAACGACGCCTCTATTGTCCACTAAAAAGCGACAGTGATTGCCCGTTCACACCATTGTGTGACTCTCTTGTTTACTTATATGCTGTTTCCATCGAAGGGCATTCGCACTTCCCGAATCAACGAAGGGGCAGAATATGATTGAGCAAAGATTGTCAGAGCAACGCGGTGTGGGCGATCACGGCTGGCTGAATTCACGTCACACCTTCTCTTTTGCAAACTACTGGGACCCAAAACAGGCGGGCTTCTCTGATCTGCTGGTGATCAACGATGATCGCGTCGCTAAAGGGCGTGGTTTTGGTGCTCATCCGCACAGCAACATGGAGATTATCTCTTATGTGCTGGAAGGCGCGCTGGAGCACAAAGACTCAATGGGCACCGGCTCGGTGATTGTTCCCGGCGACGTGCAGTTGATGAGTGCGGGCAGTGGTGTGACCCACAGTGAGTTTAACCACTCTGGTACTGAGGGCGTGCATTTCCTGCAGATTTGGGTAGTTCCTGCTGAGAAGAACACGCCGCCAGGCTACCAGCAGATCTCCGTCACCGAAGCGGATAAACGCGGTAATTTGCGACTGATTATTTCGCCGGAAGGTGAAAACGGGGCATTACGGGTACGCCAGGATATTCGCATCTATGCGGGACTGTTCCAGGGCGATGAGCAGCAGACGATCACGCTGCCGGACGACCGCTATGCGTATATTCATGTGGCGCGCGGCAGTGTCAGGGTAAATGGCCTGCAATTTAATGCCGGAGACGGTGCGCGGGTTCGCAATGAGAAAACGCTGTCGTTCAGTCACGGTGAAGGAGCGGAGGTGTTGTTATTCGATCTGCGTCCCAACGAAGTGAATCATCCAACCCGTTAAAATGAAAACTGCGCGGCTTTCACCGCGCAGTTTTTTTTGCATCACTGCGCGTTAAGAAACGCCAGCAGATCCTGGTTCAGTTGATCCTGATGCGTCACCGCGAAACCATGCGGCGCATTGTCATAAACCTTGAGTTCAGCACCCTCAATCATCTCCGCCGCCACTTTGCCGGTGGATTCAAACGGCACGATCTGGTCGTTGCTGCCATGGATCACCAGCGTTGGCACATTGACTTTCGCTACGTCGGCACGGAAATCGGTTTCCGCAAACGCGGTAACGCAGTCCACGGTACTTTTTAGCGAAGCCAGCAACGCGATATTCAGCGTCTGCGTCATCACGCCATCTGAAACAGTCTGCCCGGCGTTGGTGCCGTAGAACGGCGTAGCGAACTCTTTGATAAACTGCGCGCGATCTTTGAGCAGGCCATCACGAATCCCCTCGAATACCGACATATCGACACCCTGCGGGTAGTCTGCCGTTTTGCCAAAGATAGGCGTAACGGCACCGAGCAGCACCAGCGCCGCGACGCGATCGCTGCCGTAGCTGCCGATGTAGCGCGTAACGTCGCCGCCACCCATGGAGAAGCCCACCAGCGTCACGTTCTGCAGGTCAAGATGGGTGATCAAATCGTTAATATCTGAAGCAAAGGTATCGTAGTTATTGCCGGTCCAGGGCTGGTCAGAGCGGCCAAAGCCACGACGGTCAAACGCAATCACCCGATAGCCGTTATCGGCCAGGAATTTCATCTGGCTGTCCCACATGTCGGCATCCAGCGGCCAGCCGTGGCTGAATAATACAGGCTTACCGGTTCCCCAGTCCTTGAAGTAAATCTGTGTGCCGTCGGTCGTTTTAAAAGTGCTCATAGTATTGCCCTCTGTATGACGTGATAGATGAGAAGTTGGTACTGCGCCAGTTACACTGGCGCCACCAGATAGCGTACCTCGGGTGAGCGCTCGCCCTGATGAAAAGCGAAAACCCGCCGCTCTATTTTTTTGTCGTTGATGGTGTAGCGCTCTTTCTGACGCAGATGTTCGACCCAGGAACCGACCACAAACGTTTCAACGAAAATGCCGGGCTGCAGAATATCTTCATACAGTGACCAGTTGATGGCGCCACCGCGGCGTCTGACCCGCCGCATATCCTGCATGCAGACTGTAAAAGCATGTACATCATCAATAGTAATCCGGTATTCGTAATTCACCATAACCGGCCCGCGTTCGTGACGAATATCCAGCGCAGGCGCATTGACGCCGTCACCAATCATATCGAGATTGAGATCGGGATCCTGATCGAGCCGCCAGCGCCAGACGGTACTGCTGGCCAGTACCATGCCCAGCGCGGCGATGCAGAGCGACAGCGGAATGCCGAAGTGCGAGGCGAGCTGTCCCCAGAGGGCGCTGCCTGCGGTCATCGAACCAAAGAACACCGTCAGATAAACCGCCAGCGCACGCGCTTTCACCCACTTCGCGGCGCTGCGCTGTGCGCCAAGATTCAGCGTCGACAGCACCGCGATCCAGGCAAAGCCGGTGAAGAACTCAAACGCATTCAGCAGCCAGAAGTGCCGCACAAAGGCCAGCGCCAGCATAGTCAGGGCAAAGATCAGACTGGCAAGCACCATCAGGCGATCGGAACTCAGGCGACGACGCAGACGCGGCAGCAGGACGGCGCCGGTTATCGCGCCGACACCGATGCAGGCCAGCATAATGCCGTAGCCGCCAGGGCCGAGGCCGAGTTCACGACGCGCCACCAATGGCAGCAAAGCCCAGCCTGCGCTGCCAAACAGGAAGAACGCGAAGGTCCGCACAAGCACGTTACGCAACACTGGTGCCGCATGCACATAGCGCAGACCGGCACGCACCGCCGGGAAGAAGTGCTCGGGCGGGAGGCGCTGCACGCTGGGTTCTGCTTTCCAGCGCCAGAGCACCCAGGTCACGCCCAGCACGGACAACGCATTGAGCAGGAAAACCATCCAGGGCCCGGTGAATGAGAGGATCAGGCCGCCCAGCGCCGGACCGATGGCGCGACTGATATTAATGCCGAGCGAGTTAAGGGCAATGGCTGGACCCAGTTCCTGTTTAGTCACCAGATCCGGCACGATCGCCTGGAAGGGCGGCGAACTCATGGCGGCACCCGCGCTCAGCAAAAAGGCAGCGCCCAGCAGTACTTCAGGGGTTACATGGCCGGTCCAGGCCAGCACCGTCAGCCCGGCCGCGGCGATAAAGGTCCAGAGCTGGGAAAACAGCAGATATTTGCGGCGGTCAACGATATCCGCCATTACGCCTGAGGGCAGCGCGAACAGAAACATCGGCAGGCTGCTGGCCGCCTGCACCAGCGCCACGGCCAGCGGGTCGGCACTCAGCGTCAGCATGCTCCAGTTCACACCCACATCGTTCATCCATGGACCGATATTGGAGACGACGGTGGCGATCCACAGCATGCGGAACACCGGCTGACGCAGCGGCTGTAGCGGTGAAACCTCACCCGTGGGCGTTGCCGCAGGCTGTTCCTGCTCGAGCTGGTGGATATCATTAACCTGTGCCATGACGAACCCCCTGATGTTTCACCGCGCCGATTCGCCAGCCGCCAGGCCCGGTCAGCGCCAGCGTGGTAAAGATAATGAGCAGCAGCCAGCCGAACTGGCCTTCCGCCAGTGACCAGCCAGGGTGTACCACCAGCATCGCGACCAGTAGCACCGCGATGATCGGCAGGCAGGCAATCCGGCTACCCCAGCCGAGAATAATAAAGATCGGGCAGATGACTTCTGCCACTATCGCTGGCAGCAGGCTCATCATCGGTCCCAGACCAAACGGGTCTTCTATACGCGTCAGTTCTTCGCTGAAATGCAGAATTTTCGGCAGCCCATGCACCTGCAACAGCAGCAGGCTGCCGGTCAGGCGCAGGAAGAACAGCCCCGCATTGATACGGGGCGACAGATCCCTAGCGTTATTCATGATTAAAACGCGAAGCAGCTGCAGCCGAGCGCGCCCCAGAAGGCGTTATCTTCGGCGACCGGTACACTGGAACCCCGGGCGATCTCATGCGAGTGTTGATGAACCCCGCACGGGCCGCTGCAGTGGTGGACGGCGGGCATCATGCCTGCACGGCTCTGCACAACTGGCGGGGCGCTGCGATAGTGACCCGGCACGTTTACCACTGGCGACCACTCAGGCAGGACCGGAATCGCGGGCGGTGCATCCGCGCTGAACGAACCGGCGGCATAGACAATATTGCCATCCACCACCGTCAGCACCGACTCAATGCCTTTAATTTCCTCTTCCGGCACGCTGAAGAAATCTTTGCTCAGCACGGCCAGATCCGCCAGAAGACCTACCTGAATCCGACCTTTTTTATTTTGTTCGCTGGAGAACCAGGCGCTGCCCTGTGTCCAGAGCATCAGCGCCGTTTCACGGTCAAGGCGGGCATTGACGTCATACATCTGCATGCCGCCCACGGTGCGACCAGAAACCAGCCAGTAGAGCGCGGTCCAGGGGTTGTAGCTGGCGACGCGGGTTGCGTCGGTGCCGAGTCCGACCGGGACGCCGGTTTCCAGCATTTTCTGTACCGGCGGGGTGTGGCGGGTGGCTTCAATGCCGTAGCGTTCAGCAAAGTATTCGCCCTGGAATGCCATGCGATGCTGCACCGCAATGCCACCGCCCAGCGCTTTGATACGATCGATATTGCGCTGAGTGACCGTTTCCGCGTGGTCAAAGAACCAGTGCAGACCATTAAACGGGATATCGCGGTTGACCTTCTCAAAGACATCCAGCATCCGGCTGATCGACTCGTCATAAGTTGCATGCAGACGGAAAGGCCAGCGATGTTCCACCAGATGACGCACCACGCGCTCCAGTTCATCCTCCATGCCAGGCGCTAAGTCCGGACGTGGCTCCAGAAAATCTTCGAAGTCGGCGGCCGAGAACACCAGCATTTCGCCTGCGCCGTTGTGACGGAAATAGTCGCTGCCCTGGCCTGGCGTCAGCATGTCCGTCCACTTCTCAAAATCTTCCAGTTCATGACCCGGACGCTGCGTGAAGAGGTTGTAGGCGATACGCAGCGTCATCTGCTTTTTCTGATGCAGTTCAGCGATCACTTCGTAATCTTCGGGATAGTTCTGGAAGCCACCGCCCGCATCAATGGCGCTGGTCAGGCCCAGTCGATTCAGCTCGCGCATAAACTGGCGGGTCGAGTTGATCTGCTGTTCCAGCGGCAGTTTCGGGCCTTTCGCCAGCGTGGCGTAGAGGATCATCGCATTGGGACGGGCGATCAGCAGACCGGTGGGATTACCGTTACTGTCTCGCTGGATTTCACCACCCGGCGGGTTCGGCGTCTCTTTGGTATAGCCGACGACTTTCAGTGCGGCGCGGTTGAGCAGGGCGCGGTCATAAAGATGCAGCACGAAGACTGGCGTATCGGGGGCAGCCTCGTTGATCTCATCCAGCGTCGGCATCCGGCGCTCGGCAAACTGGAACTCGGTCCAGCCGCCTACCACACGCACCCACTGCGGTGACGGCGTGCGCAGCGCCTGCTCTTTCAGCATCCGCAGCGCATCGGCAACCGACGGAACGCCTTCCCATCGCAGTTCAAGGTTGTAGTTCAGACCACCACGAATCAGGTGCAGGTGTGAATCGTTCAGGCCCGGCACGGCGGTGTGACCTTTCAGATCGATCACTTTGGTGCCGTCACAGTGATACTCCATCGCCTCTGCCAGCGTACCTACCGCAACAAATTTGCCATCACGAATTGCCACGGCTTCTGCGACCGGATTGCTGCGGTCAACAGTATGAAATTTGCCATGGGTCAGTATCAGTTCTGCTTTACCCAGCGTAACCATAGATCCTCCTCAACGGGGTTGTCCGACTCAGCGCGGGACAGGAAGTGCCGCAATAAGCAGGGCACGAATAAGCCGGATTATGGTGAGCGGGCTGATGGGTCGTCTAGTTATACAGAGGGATACCTATACCTTCGTATAGTTATACGCAGAGATAATAGTTTGCCGTGTCACCTCGCCCTACACTGCGACCAGACAAGTCAGCAGCAGGATTAATAAACCTGTCCTGACCGTCTTTTTGCTCCGCGCCAGTTGGCGGAAATTCCGTTACTTAACCTCTATGGGTGAACGCATGTCCAACGCAAAGCTTGAAGTCCTCACGCCACATAACAGCCAGATTATCTTCATCGACCAGCAGCCGCAGATGGCCTTTGGCGTGCAGTCGATTGACCGCCAGGTGCTGAAAAACAACACCGTTGCGCTGGCGAAGGCGGCAAAAGTCTTCAACATCCCGACCATCATCACCACGGTCGAAACCGAAAGCTTCTCGGGTCACACTTATCCGGAACTGCTGGATGTCTTTCCTGGTCAGGACATTCTGGAGCGCAGCTCAATGAACTCCTGGGATGACCAGAAAGTGCGTGATGCGCTGGCAGCGAACGGCAAGAAAAAAGTGGTGGTGTCCGGTCTCTGGACGGAAGTGTGCAACAACAGCTTTGCCCTGTGCGCGATGCTGGAAGGCGACTACGAAATCTATATGGTGGCCGACGCGTCAGGCGGCACCACCAAAGAAGCGCACGACTACGCAATGCAGCGCATGATTCAGGCGGGTGTCGTGCCGGTGACCTGGCAACAGGTGATGCTGGAGTGGCAGCGTGACTGGGCCAACCGTGACACTTACGATGCGGTGATGAATATTGCCAAAGAGCATTCAGGTGCCTATGGCATTGGTGTGGATTACGCCTACACCATGGTGCATAAAGCGCCATCACGTCAGATAAGCGAACACCGTACTCTGGCACCGGTTCACGCGCCGGTCCGCTAAGGGTCGCTCTGCTGATCGGCACGCGCTGCCGGTCAGCAGACGGGCAGCACAGGAGTCCGGTCATGAATCCTTTACTTCTTTCCCTGGCAGCAGGGGTGTTGATTGGCCTGTTTTATGGCCTGCTTAAAGTACGTTCACCCGCTCCGCCCGCGATTGCGCTGGTGGGCCTGCTGGGAATGTTACTGGGCGGGGCGCTGATGCAGGCGGTTATTCCAGCAGCGCATGCGACCGTCCTTCAGCCGCTCAGCGCTCAGCCTGAAACATACCTGTTGCGGACAAGCTGAACATGTTGAAATCCTACATCATTTCTCTCGCGGTGGGCCTGCTTGCCGGGGTAATCTATGCGCTGATTAACGTCAACTCTCCGGCTCCGCCGATTATTGCACTGGTGGGGCTGTTCGGCATGCTGGTGGGGGAACAGATCATTCCGCTGGCTAAGCGTCTGCTTCGCCGTCAGCCGGTGACGCTGAAGTGGTTTCGCCATGAGTGTGTGCCAAAAATCAGTGGGACACCGCCACCCGATGGCGATAACACCCCTTAAATCCTCGCGTACCGCACAGTGAGGCGTTTCGGAGAATAACTGCATGGCGCTGTCACAGCGTATTATCATTGTTGATGATGAACGCGCGGTCCGCAGTGGACTGAGCAATCTGTTGCACTCAGACGGCTACCCGACGCGCTTATATGAGTCCGGTGAGGCGCTCCTGAGCGATGACAATGCCCTTTCAGAGGCGGGCTTGCTGATTATTGATGTCGGACTCAAGGGCATGTCCGGTTTTGAGCTATTTGTCCTCCTGAAACAGCAGACAGAGCTGCCCCCGGTCATCTTTATCTCAGCAGATCTGGAAGAAACAACACTGTGGTATGCCATCGCCCTGGGGGCGGTCACGTTTTTGCGAAAGCCCATTGATGTTGATACGCTGCTGACACTGATCCGTTGCGAGTTATCCAGGGGAGAAGCCCGCTGATGAGCATGCTTTCGGTTAATGTCCAGGAAGGTGACGACGCAGGGATCGCGATTGACCACTTCGACACGCTGACACCGCTGGCGCAGGATGGCTGCCTGCTCTGGATACTGGCGCGCTGCCACTCTGGTGAATCCCTGATTGTCGCTACGGGTCAAAGTGACGAGGTCACCTTTCAGGCGACGCAGCGACTTAAAAATGAGCGTGCGCTGGCGGGCTATCTTTCACCGCGCTGGGCAATCACCGCCACCGGCACCACCCGTTATCACAATCGGTATGCCCTGATTTATCCTTGCTTTCCGTTTCGTACTCTGGCTCACAATCTCGCCACTCCACCTGAAAACATCGCCGACTTCCTGCAGGTGGCATTGCAGCTCTGCCACACGCTCGGTCAGGCGCATCATCAGGGTATCGTGCATGGGGATATCAAGCCGGGTCACTTTTTTGTCACTGACGATGGGCGCTTCCGCCTGGGCGGATTTGGACTGGCCTCGCTGGCAGCGCAGTCGGCGGACAAAACCAGCCTGCGCGCCTCAGGCGGTACGCTGGCCTATATGTCTCCTGAGCATACCGGTCGCACACCGCATCCCGTCAGCAGCCTCAGCGATCTCTACAGCCTGGGTGTGGTGCTGTATGAGTACCTGACCGGCAGACTGCCGTTTGGATCAGCAGAAGCGGGTGAAGCAGAGTGGATTCATCATCACATTGCTACCGCCCCCCGTCCCGCCGAACAGGTCAGAGAGGATGTGCCGCCGATGCTCTCGGTGATTCTGTTGCGCCTGCTGGCAAAGTCGCCCGCAGAGGGGTATCAGACCGTGCAGGGACTGATGGCCGATCTGCGCCGTTGTCAGGCAACCCTCTCAGCGGAAAACACCATTGCGCCGTTTACGCCCGGTTTGCAGGAGCGGTTCAGCAGCAGTTTCCGGCCCGAAACGCTGTTCACGCAGCATCCGCAGGCGCGCCTGTTACTGACCACGCTTGAGGCGGTCAACCGCAGCGGCACGCAGAGCCTGGTGATGCTGAGCGGTGCGCCCGGCTCCGGGAAGTCTGCCATTATCGCCTCCGCACTAAAAAACCTGCAGCACCGACAGATTCTGCTGGCCGCCAGCAAGGCCGATCAGCATTCGCCAGTCGCCCCCTATGCCTCAATCGCCTCCGCCTTTCGCACGGTCACGCTCTATCTGCTGGGTTTGTCCGCCCCGGAAGTCAGCAAATGGCGGGGGCGACTGTTACGGTTACTGGGCGGGTATACCGATTTAGCCATTGAACTGGTACCCGAATTAAAACAGCTGCTGAATATCCGGACACTGTCGCCCGTGGTGCGCCATGCTCCGGACGCCCGCGAGCAGTTTAACCAGATGGCGTGTGCGCTGATTGAGGCTTTTGCCACGCCGGGTCGCCCGCTGGTGATGCTGATTGATGATGTTCACTGGGCAGATAATGCCACGCTGCAACTGCTGGAAACGCTGATTATTCGTAGTGAACATCTGCCTTTTATGCTGGTGCTCGCTTTCCGGGAGGGTGAATCAATGCCCTGTCCGATGATTGCCGGTTTTCTACAGCGGATCAGAGAATCCGCGGCGCGGGCCGTGGCGCTGACGCCACAGCCGCTCAGCGTGAAAAGCATCGGTCGCTGGCTGGCGGGGAGGCTGCATACCCGTCCCGGCGGCCATCGCGAACTGGCACAGATTATTTTCGACAAAACCGGCGGCAATCCACTCTCTGTGCAGGAGTTCTTTCGTCAGGCGGTGGACGATGGGGTCATTTACTTTCGTCAGAACCCGCTGAAATGGCATTACGACAGCCAGACACTGAGTACGCGTCAGTACACCGACAATGTGGCAACGCTGGTGCTGAATCAGCTGGTACGGATGCCGGAGATAACGCGGCAGCTGCTGGGCGATCTGGCCTGCCTGGGCGCCAGCGGCGAACTCTCCCTGATAAGTCATATCAGCAGAACCCCTGTTAAACGGCTTCAGCAGCAGCTTGAACCGGCAGTCAGTGGTCGTTTTATCACCCTGACGGGCGGTAACTACGCCTTTACCCACGATCGGGTTCACAACGCGGCATTTTCGCTGCCCGACCGCCGGCAGCAACAGCATCTTCACCAGCAGGCGGCGGCATGGCTGTCAGACGCGGTGGTGACGGCGGATAACGGTGAAACACTGTTCCGCGCGGTTTATCACATTGGCATGATTGCTGAACTGCCGCTGAGTGTCGCAGAGCGTGAGCGGTATTATCCGCTCTGTCTGCGCGCTGCACAGGGAGCGAAACGTGCGGGGGACTATCTCTCGGCGCTGCGCTATCTGCGCACCGCCCAGCGACTTAGCCAGCGGATGGTGACCGGCAATGACTTTATGCTGGGTCTTGATGAGGCGGAGTGCGAGTTTCTGCACGGTAATCTCAGCAACGCACAATCGCTCTGCACCCGACTGCTGCGTGAGCCGGGAACGCTCAGTGAAAAATCCAGGGCTGCCTGTCTCTCTGCTGAAATTCATATGCGCCAGTCTGACAATCATCTGGCACTGGAAACCGCACTCGCCTGGCTGGCGGTTTTTGGTGAGCATTTCAACCGTAATCCGAATGACGCGGAGATCGACGCCGAATGGCTGTCGCTCAGAACGCGGATTGGCGACTCCCCGCAGACCGCTTTTTCACGGCTGCCGCTGAACAACAATGCCGAAACGGAGTCGGTGCTGAACCTGATGGCCAGCACAATTTTTGTTTCCGCCTACGACTGCCCGCAGCTGCATCTGATGCTGGTCTGCCGGATGCTGAAGATGACGCTGGACCAGGGCATGACAGGGGCTTCTGCGTTTGGCCTTGCCTGGTTCAGCGTGCTGACTGGCGACCGCTATCAGGCCTGGCAGTTTAGCTATGACTGTGGCCGGGTGGCGCGTGCGCTGGTGGAAGAGCATAACTTTATCCGCTACAAAGCACGCACGCTGCTGCCACTGGATCAGGTAGGGATCTGGACACAGCCGCTGGATGTCGCCGTGGAGTGTGCCCGCGAAAGCTTTCGCGTGGCGGTAATGCATGGCGACCGCTCTTTTGCCTGCCTCTCGCTGCGTCATCAGATCATGAACACGCTGACACGCGGCGACCACCTTGAGTCGGTGCTGACCTCCATTGAGCGTGGACTGGCGTTTACCCGCAAATCGTATTATCCCGACGTCGAGAACGTGCTCGTTATGCAGAAGCAACTGGTGATGCAACTGCGTAATAGCAATGGATTCAGGGCAGAGGATCGCGTCGCCTCTTTGCCGCTGGTAGCGGGCAGTGAGCCGGGGTCGATATCCGGCCCTAAAGCGATGGTGCGGTTCTGGGACGGTCTCTATCGGGGAATGGCGCATTTCTTTGCGGCTGAATACCGGGAGGCGCTGCGCTGTTTTGAGGATATTCGTCCGCTGATTAGCGCAGTGCCCGCTTATATCTATCTGATGGATTTTCATTTCTACAGCGCATTATCACTGAGTCACCAGCCTGAAGCGGCTGACAGCAATGTGCTGCGTGGCCATCTCGACAAGTTTGCTGACTGGGCTGACCTCAATCCTGGTCTGTTTGCAGACAAATATGCTCTGCTCAGGGCAGAGTGCGCGCGTCTGGCGGGCAACACGGGCGACGCTCTGAAGCAGTATGAACAGGCCATTCGTCTCTCCAGACAGGCGGGCTATCTGCACATCCATGCGCTGGCGAATCAGCTGGCGGGTCGCTGCTGCAAAGCCTTACAGCTGGACACCGCCGCAGATGCCTGGATTAAAGCGGCAATGGCAAGCTGGGAAAACTGGGGCGCGCAGGCAATGGTGCGCCAGCTGGAGCAGCGCTATCCGCATCTGTCCGCGCCGCTGCAAAACAGCGCACTGGCGACAATTCCGTTTACCCAGGATGCCGCATTCTATGACATGGAGAGCGTGCTGACCGCCGTGCGCGCCCTGACGGAGGAGATCAACCTTGATCGGTTGATACATACCCTGATGCGCATGCTGCTGGAGCGGGCCGGTGCTCAGCGCTGTCGGCTCATCCGGATTCTGGATGGCAATCTGCCGGAGACGCAGGCCTGGGCAGAGAGCATGGCAGAGGGGGTGCGTGTGCAGATTGTTAAAGAACGACCTCTCGCGTCCGACCTGCCTTTATCCGTGCTGTCAGCGGTGATCCGAACAGGCCAGGAGATACGCACCGGCAAACCGGAGGCGTTCAGTCCCTTCAGCCAGGATCCCTATCTGGTGGCTTCAGGCGCAGCGGTGTTGTGTGTCCCGATGTTCAGGCAGGCCAACATGGTCGGGGTGCTCTATCTGGAGAACCGCCTGATGCCCGACGCGTTTACTGCTGAGCACTCCCATATAGTAAAAACCCTGAGTGCGCAGGCGGCCGTTTCGCTGGAAAACGCACGGCTCTACGCAGAGCTGCTGGAGGAGAACACTCATCGGCGGCGGGTTGAGAAGCAGTTGCGAGCCAGTAAAACCTCGCTGATGCTCGGCGAGAAGATCAGCCATACCGGCACCTGGCGCTGGGAATTGACAGAGGACATGATGATGGTCTCTGAAGAATATGGTCGCATTCTTGGCCTGCCAGCTGAACAAAAAGGGCTGTCGATGGCTGACTTTCTCACCCGCGTTCATCCCGATGATCATGCGTGCATCAGTGAACTGGTCACGCTTAGCGTCAGCCAGGGGCGCAGTATGCAGGCTGAGTTCCGTATACTCAGGCCGGACGGGGAATGCCGCTATATTAAAGGCATCGGAGAACCGGTGGACAATTTCCCGGAGGTGAAAGAGTATTTCGGCACCATTTCGGATATCACTTTACAGCGTCAGGCAGAAGATAGCGCGCGTATGGCGCAGGCGGACCTGGCTCGGGTTAGCCGCGCCACCACCGTCGGGCAGCTTACTGCTTCCATCGCCCATGAGATTAACCAGCCTCTGATGTCAATCGTGGCTAACGCGGGTGCCAGCCTGCGCTGGTTAAAGCGTGAACCCTTGATGCTGGAAAATGCCAGCAGCAGTCTGAACGAGATCATTAAAGAGGGTAAACGTGCCGGAGAGATTATTCGCGGTCTGCAGGCGCTGACCCGCAATCATGAACCGAGCTTTGCGCCAGAAAACCTGCATCTGATTGCCCGTGATATTCTGGCGCTCTCCCGGATCGAGCTGGAACGGCGGGGCATTTCACTGGAACTGAAACTCAAGGCGGCCAGGGCAGATATTTTCTGCGACCGCGTTCAGATTCAGCAGGTGCTGCTCAATCTGGTCATTAATGCTATCGATGCCATGTCCGATGATTTACCGCGCGCGGCCCTGCTGCGCCTCACCTCAGAGAATCCCACGGCTGAAACGCTGCGATTTGAGGTGCTGGATAGCGGTTGCGGATTGCCTGATGGCGTGCGTGACCGGATCTTTGAGTCGTTCTACACCACCAAGAAAAGCGGCATGGGCATGGGATTAACCATCAGTAAAGGGATCATCAAAAAGCACTGCGGAGAGTTAGGCGCAGAGAACCGGCCAGAAGGCGGCAGCCGTTTCTGGTTTACACTGCCACTGGAATAAGCGTGCGGGCCAGCTTTACATCGTGGCTTTAGCGACGGCGGGTATGATCAATATTGAGCCGCTCAGCCGCACGCACCAGATCGGTCAGCGAGCGCGCATGCATCTTCTCCATCACTCGCCGCTTGTGGACTTTAGCCGTAATTTCACTGACGCCCATTTCGGCAGCAATCTGCTTATTGAGCAGGCCACTAATCGCCAGCAGCATCACCTCGCTTTCACGCGGCGTCAGGGTCTGGTGCCGCTGGAATATTTCTCGCCGCTCCTCAGAGGCGGCCATATTTTGTTCAGCGATGCGCAACGCTTCCGCTACTGCCTGCAACATATGATCGGGATCAACCGGTTTAGTCAGAAACTCATAAGCGCCGGTTTTCATCGCCCGCACTGTGACCGGAATGGTCCCGAAACCGGTTAAAAAGATGGTGGGGATCGTGTAACCGCGATCGAGCAAAGCCTGTGCGACATCGAATCCATCTGCGCCGGGAAGATTAATATCCAGAATCAGGCAACAGGGAAGGGGAGTGAATGCATGAGCCAGAAAATCATCTGCCGATGAAAACGTGATAACTGTGTAATCGTCGGCGGTGAGCAGATTACGTAATGCTGAAGTCACAGCAGCGTCGTCGTCAACAATATATACGATGGGATTCATAGGGACCTCATTCCAGCCAGAGTTTTACTGATAATTAAATTAAACATGACGCGTAAAGAGGCCCTGAACAGTGAGCCTCCGGCAGGGTTAACAGGATATTACCATAACAGTTATCATTATCATCTTATAATTAACAGCAAGTTAAGAATCAGATAAATTACTGATAGATATGATTAAAACGTGAGCGTTATACTGTGGGCTGTGTGCCGTCATTCCGGTCTGCTGGGTATTGGACTATAAGCTGAGCGCCATATTTGTGTAATCAACAGAGCGCTCACTTGCGACCAGCAGAATAGTGATCGCCATACGCTGAAATAGTCCATAAAATTGCTCACCGGATTAAATCTGCCTCGCTTTTTTCAATGCCGTAATAAGTTCGTGCCAGTGTGTAATTCATCTCTGGAATAAGCGGCACGGTAACTGACAATCAGTGGTTAACTCACTTCAGACTGAACAGCGCCGCAATTCACGCGATACACAACAAAAAGTCAGTTTATAGTTACAACATACATTTGGCGGATAAATGTATCAGGGGTCAGGCAACAGAGTGATCATTGCTAAGCAGCATTCAGATTCCCTTTGTCATTATCACGAAGGTTTTGTCATAAAAAACCCCTGATTTCATCCGGTAAGAAGTCATTACATTTTAAAAAATCCTTACCTGTCAGCGATTAACCTCAATAAGCGTAGCGGTATTCATGGCACGGCTGATAATCCTCACTAAGCTTGTGAAGTAACCCTTTAAATTTGGGGACATTTTCCAGCCCAGCGCTATCCGCCATGTCGTCATGAGGCTCATATGAGTGAAAATTACTGCACCATTCTTTTCAATGGTGAACGATTAGAAGGATTTGCTGATCAACCGCTTATCGATTTTCTGGATGCTCACGGGAAAAAACTGCCTCATGTCTGTTATCACCCGGCGTTAACGCCGCTACAAAGCTGTGATGTCTGCTGGGTCGATGCTAATGGCGAGCGTGTTCGCGGTTGTACGCTTCGTACTGAAGAGGGTTTGTCGGTCCGGAGTGAGGGCAGTGTGCTGAAAGCCGCGCAGCAGGAGGGTATGGATAGGCTGCTTAATCGTCATGAGCTTTACTGCACCGTCTGCGAACACAACACCGGCGACTGTACGCTGCATAACGCAGTAGCCGATATGCACATTCCGATTCAGTACTATCCTCATCAGCCCAAGCCTTACGCGAAAGATCACTCCAATCCGTTTTACACCTACGACCCTGACCAGTGCATCTTATGTGGTCGCTGTGTCGAGGCGTGCCAGAATGTAGAGGTCAACGAGACGCTCTCGATTGACTATACCCAGGCGCACCCACGCGTGTTGTGGGATGGCGGCACGGAAATCGCCGGCTCCAGTTGCGTCAGCTGTGGGCACTGCGTTACGGTCTGCCCGTGCAATGCACTGCTGGAAAAAACGATGCAGCCCGATGCGGGCCCGTTCACCGCGATGGATGAAGGGCTGAAGCGTCCGCTTATCGACTTTGTGAAAACGCTGGAAAACAGTATCGGCATGGAGCCAATTACCGGTGTGTCAAAAATTGACGTGGCGCTGCGCCAGTCAGAAATCAAACGCACCAAAACAGTCTGCACATATTGTGGCGTGGGCTGCAGCTTCGAAATCTGGACCCGCGATCGTCACATCCTGAAAATTCAGCCGGTCGCCGAAGCGCCAGCCAATGGTATTTCCACCTGTGTTAAAGGCAAGTTTGGCTGGGATTTCGTCAACAGCGCGGAACGCCTGACAACGCCGCTGATTCGCGAGAATGGCCGCTTCCGGCCTGCCAGCTGGGATGAAGCATTACAGCGGGTTGCCGATGGATTACGTGGTGTTGCGCAGAACTATGGCGGTGACGCAATAGGCTTTATTGGCTCCAGTAAAGCGAGTAACGAAGAAGCCTATCTCACCCAGAAAATCGCCCGTTTAATCTTCGGCACCAACAATGTCGATAACTCTTCACGCTATTGTCAGAACCCGGCCACAGAAGGGTTATTTCGGACTGTGGGCTACGGTGGCGATGCCGGAACAATAAAAGATCTGCAGGAAACCGATCTGATTGTGCTGGTCGGCAGTAACCTTTCCGAGAACCATCCGGTTATCGCTTCTCACATCAAACAGAGCCATAAACATCGCGGTCAGAAACTGCTGGTTGTCGATCCGCGTCGTCACGAAATGGCGGAACGGGCTGACTGCTATCTGCGCATCCGGCCAGGTAGCGATCTCGTCTGGGCCTCAGCGATGGCGAAATATATGTTCGATCACGGTTATGCCGATGACGCGTTTCTGTCACAGCGGGTTAATCAGGTCGAAGAGTACCGCGCCTCGCTCGATGCCTTTACGCTCGACTATGCCAGCAAGATCTGTGGCCTGAGCGAAGCCGAACTTACAGAGGCGGCGGAGATGATTGGCCAGGCGAGCAGCGCCTGTATATTGTGGGCGATGGGGATTACCCAGCACAGCCACGGTGCCGACACCAGCACGGCGCTGTCGAACCTGCTGCTGGTCACCGGCAACTATGGCCGGTCTGGCACCGGCGGATACCCGATGCGCGGACACAACAATGTACAGGGCGCCAGCGACTTCGGCTGCCTGAGCAATCTCTATCCCGGCTATGAAAAAGTCACTGACGCGGCGGTGCGGGAGAAATGGGCGCGAGCATGGGGCGTCGCGCCTGAGGCACTCTCCGACCAGCCCGGCGCGGATAACTTCAAAATGGTGCAGGAGGCGGGTGAAGGTAAAATCCGCGCGATGTATATCACCGGCGAAGAGACCGCCTTTGCGGATGCTGACTCAGATTCTGTGCATGCCGCCTTCACCAAACTGGAATTTATGGTGGTTCAGGACATTTTCATGTCGCGCACGGCTGAATTTGCCGATGTGGTGCTACCCGGCGCGCCCAGCGTAGAGAAAGAGGGGACGTTTGTGAACACCGAGCGGCGCATCCAGCACTTCTCGCCCGCCATGAAACCCCTGGGCGACTGTCGTCCCGACTGGCAGATTTTCACCGAACTCGCCGCGCGCCTCGGTCACCCGTGGCATTACCCGAATCCGGGCGCGATCATGGCGGAAGCAGCGGGCATTGCAGATATTTTCGCCGGCGTAAGCTATGAGCAACTGGTCGGCTGGCAGTCGCAACTCTGGCCGGTCAATGCCGCAGGTGAAAGCACGCCGCGTCTCTACACGGAACGGTTTAATTTCCCGGATGGCAAAGCCCGGCTTTATCCGCTGAGCTGGCAGCCACCCGCCGAGCAGGAGGATGCAGAGTACAATCTCCTGCTGAATAACGGCAGGATGCTGGAGCATTTTCAGTCGATGAACCAGACCGGTCAGGGTGGCCGCATGATGTCGCTGTCACCTAATGCCTTTGTTGAGATCTCACCGGAACTGGCTGCCTCGCGCGCGCTGACGGAAGGAGAATGGGTGCGCATCACCTCAAGGCGCGGCTCGCTGGATGTGCCGGTTGTTATCACCGAACGCGTGGCGGGCAACGTCATGTTTATGCCAATTCATCATGGTAAGGATGGCGTCAACGCGCTGACCGGCGAACATCACGATCCCGACGTCAACACACCGGCTTATAAAGAGCTTGCCGTGAACATGAAGCGAATCGAACGGCGGACGCAGCCCAATCCGTTGCCGTTACACAACTTCCGTTACGGCAGTCGGACCCCGCTGGATCACCTGCCGATTGAACAAAAATGGCAGCAGGCAGGCTACCGTGAACCGCCTGAACACGTAGACAAACCGGAGAAATTTTAATGGCAGAACGGATGAAATATCAGGTCACGCCGACACGTACTGAGCCAACCGCACGCGAAGCGATGGATGAGCTGATTGAAAATCTCCACCAGCACGGTTTTCTGCGGCTGGCGAACGACCTGGTTAAATCAAATAGCGAGGTGGGGAAAATCCTGGTTTCGGGCCTTAATCAGCCGGGTACGCAGAACGCGCTACAGAATCTCTCGCTACTGATGATGACGCTGGGCAGTGTGCCGCCAGAAAGTTTTAATCATCTGCTGTTGGCCGTTCGCGATGCCGCGATGGCCGTTAAACCGGCGCGCGATGAGGCCCGTCAGGAAAAAGCCGCGCCAGGCATCCGCGGCATCATCCGGTTGCTCAATGATGAAGATCTGTGGCGTGGACTGCGCCCGATCTTCGCCGCGCTGGAGGTCTTCTCACAGCAGATTGACCGTGAAGAGCAGAAGCCGATTACCCGCTTCAGTGGCAAGCCCACACGGGAGTAGTTCAGCCTGCGTTCGTTCAGGATTGCGTGGGGGTGTAGATCAGATGACCGGCTACACCGCCCGCGCCGCCATCTTTTGGATGATTGATACCATCGGAGACCGGGACATCGGTGAAATCAAACGGCGAAACCCCCTCAAGGC
The DNA here is from genome assembly GCF_024158165.1 of Pantoea sp. B550. Lineage (NCBI taxonomy): Bacteria > Pseudomonadati > Pseudomonadota > Gammaproteobacteria > Enterobacterales > Erwiniaceae > Pantoea > Pantoea sp. B550. The sequence continues at coordinate 465,748 of NZ_JAMYXI010000001.1, read as the reverse complement.
AGGCGACATTCACCCCGAACTGATCGGGCTGTGAGCGGCTCTGATGAAAGGTGTAAATGCCGCAAACCGAACAGAAGTAGTGGCCCACCTCTTTGCTGTTGAATCGATATTCGGTGAGCTGCGCTTCACCCCGGGTCAGCTCCACCTTTGTCGCAAATACCACCACCGCGCCGCGCATCCGGCAAAACGAACAGTTGCAGCGGCGCACCGTATTAAATCCATCCTTCAGCGTCACCCGGTACGCCACCGCGCCACAGTGGCATTGCGCTGTCATTTCATTTTGCATCCTGATCTCCTGTGTAGTGAAACCAACCAGCTTTCAGCCTACGCCAAAGCCTGGGATTTGGCAGCATCGGGTGCGGATTTGTCGACCATTAGTATAGCCAGGGCAGTGTGCATTTATCGGGTTCGCCTGCGACATGATTTATTTCATCACGCCGTATCAGACAGTAATAAGCATCATCTCTTCCGCTTCAAACGCCTCAAGCAGTTCTTTATCGAGCTTCTCTTCCACGACGAGCGTTGAGATTTCACGGCATTTCGCCACGCTGAATCGCGCTACTGCGGGGATTTTATCCGCTGTCAGCCCGACAATGACCTGATTGCTTTGCGCCATGGCGACTTTCTTGAATTCGCAATCCGCATAGTTAAAACCGGTCAGCCCGGCCTCCGGGCTCATGGCGCAGCCGCCAATAAACGCCTGATCAAACAGAATCCCCTGGATCTGGTTGATCGCGGTTTGCCCGACCGCGCCGCCGGTGCTCTTCTGTATCTGCCCGCCCAGCATAATTACCTCCGCAGCAGGATGGTTGATCAGTAGCGCAGCAATATCGGGCGCATTGGTGACGACGGTGATATTCAAATCTGGTGATAGCGCCTGTGCCAGCGCCAGATTGGTCGTACCGGCATCAACAAAGATGCAGCTATTGGCTTTCACCAGGCTGGCACAGCGCTGCGCAATCAGGGCTTTTGCTGCGTGATCGTGAGCTTTCCGGCTGACAAAGCTGCCCGCCTCCTGCAGCTGTAACACCGCACCGCCATAGACCTTTTTACATAAACCCTCTTTACTGAGTTCATGGAGATCGCGGCGGATAGTGTGCTCTGACACGGCCAGTTGCCTTGCAAGGTCAGCGCAGACCACACGTCCTTTGTCCTTCAATATCTCACGAATCAGCGCTTGTCGCTGCTGCGGGAAAGCTGCATAATCGAGCATATAAACCTCAAATAATTCAAAATCGAGCTATAGTGAGCATAATCGTTCACTGCCGGGCAGGGAGTCAATAGCGATCTCTCAGTCCTGTCAGCTCTTCACGACATCCCTCAAAGGAATGCAATGGCTAATAACGTCTCTTCCACACTGGCAACACGCATTATCTTTTTTATCGCTGGATTTATAACCGCGACCTGGGCGGTGATTGTGCCTTTCGCCCGCGGCAATACCGGCGTTAATGAGGCGCAACTCGGCACCTTGCTGCTTTGTCTTGGCGTCGGCGCGTTGATTGCGATGCCGGTGACGGGCTGGCTGACCAGCCGCTTTGGCTGCCGCCGGGTGATTCTGGTCGCTGTCGCGCTGGTCATCATCAGTACGCCATGGCTGTCGGTGCTCAGCGACCCGCTATTGCTGGCGCTGGCGTTGCTGGTTTTTGGCATCGGCATCGGCGTGACCGACTGCGGCATGAACATCCAGGCGATCCTGGTGGAGAAGCAGGCGGCGAAGCCTGTGATGTCTGGCTTTCACGGCATGTACAGTGTGGGCGGCATTGCCGGGGCGGGCTTTATGACGCTGCTGCTGGCGATGGGTTTTAGCGTGCTCACCGGCTGTTTGCTGGCGGTAGCGGCGGTGATTATCATGACGCTGGTCAGCGCACCGGGTTTACTGACCTACGCGAACCCCGCTGAAGGCCCGGTATTTGCTGTTCCGCGCGGCAGCGTACTGATTATCGGCATCATCTGCTTTGCCGTCTTCCTGACCGAAGGCACCGTGCTGGACTGGAGTGCTGTCTATCTGACCGACGTCCGGGCCATGCCGGCATCACTGGGCGGACTGGGCTATACCTGCTTTGCCATTGCGATGACCGTGGCGCGTCTGACCGGCGATCGCATCATTTCGTCGCTGGGTCGTCTGCCTGTAGTACTGGGTGGCGCACTGATTGCCGCCGCTGGCATGGCGATGGTGACCTTTATCGCCTCCTGGCCGCTGGCGTTGCTGGGCTACACCCTTGTCGGCGCAGGCTGCGCCAATATCGTGCCGGTAATGTTCACCGCCGCCGGACGTCAGACGGTGATGCCGCAGGCGGTCGCCGTGCCTGCCATTACTACTCTGGGTTACCTGGGGGTACTGAGCGGGCCAGCCGTGATTGGCTACGTGGCGCATTACACGCATCTCGCTTTTTCGTTTTCACTGATTATGGCGCTGATGCTGATCGTCGGTGCGGTCTCTCTGACCCTGGATCTTGGCCGTAGCCGCGCGGGGAAGAATGCATAAAATTACCCAGTCCGCGCTCCTGACAGACTTTCATTGAACGGGGCGCGGATTAATCTTCAGGAGGAACGGAAGTGGCCTGCCATTACTCTCCCAGCCGGACCCAGCGGCGTCCCGCCAGCACCGTCAGCACCACAATGGTGATGCCTGCTGCCAGATGCATGGAGAAATCGATCATATGCAGATGGGTGTCATGGCACAGCGACAGCAACATCGATGAGGTAAACGCACTGCCACAGCCGCTCAGCGCCAGACTGCGCGCGGGATAGAGTGAACGGGTGCGCTTCAGGGCGATCACGGACATCAGCATCATCGGCGCGCTGGCCGACAGCATAAACAGATAGCAATGTATCCCTTCACCAAAGCGGCTTGCGCCCGCAGACGTGGTTTCAGATGACATGTTGATCAGATTCAGCCCCAGCCACATCACTGCCAGCATCAGCGGCCAGCGCAGGCTGACTGGTTTTCTGCCGGCGATACTCAGCGTAAACGCAGCCGCCAGCGTGCTGCCCGCGATGACAAGAGAGATCAGTACGGCGATAAATGCCAGCCATGCGCCAGGCTGACTCCAGTCAGTAAACCTGCTGTGAAACGCCCAGCTGGTCAGTGCGCCAAAAGGCAGAGCAAGCGCGATCCAGCCCGCAACGCGCCAGGCGGTGGGCCAGACGCGCTGCACCGGCTGCGCGGAGGCGCTGAGCTGATTAATTAACTGGTCATGATTTCTCATGATGACCCCGTCCATATTTACGAAGGTTGACCATTGCGCGATGCAACAGGGATTTAACGGCAGAAAGAGACTGATGGGTTTCAGCGGCTGCCTGCGCCAGGTTCTGCTCGCGCAGATGCACGGATTCGACGATCTCCCGCTGACGTAGCGGAAGGGTATCGAGATAGCCTGAGAGAATATCGGCATCGGCTGAGGCTTCTGCACTTTCAGCGGGCCGCTGCTGCAGCGCCTCATCATCCTGAACCTCCTGACGACGACCATGCTGGCGCAGCGTATCAATCGTTCGGGCAGAGGCGATAGCGGCTACCCATGGCAAGATCGGGCGCTGCGGATCGTAGGTATGCCGCACCCGATGGATTGCCAGCAGCGTTTCCTGAATCACATCCTCAACCAGCCCCTCGTCACGCATTTTTTTGCGCACCAGTGCCCGGATGGCCGGAACCATCGCTTTGAGTAACTGGTTATAGGCTGCTTTGTCGCCCGCCTGCGCCCGGGCCATTAAGGCTGGCCAGTGCTGTGCGCGTTGATCAGTGTCTGACATCATTTATCAGCAGGTCAGCACACTGTCGCCGTGTGCTGATACCGGAGCAGAACATCGTTTCATCAATCGTCTCAGGTTTTCTTTCCTTTTTCCGTTGCCTGATCCAGCGCTGAAATCACGATGCCTGGCGTCAGCACCTGCGGGAGTACCACGGGTTTACCACCGTCAGCCGGGTAGACCACGTAGAGGGGTAATCCACCGCGTCCGAAATCGCTAAGCGCCTGTTCAACATCGGGATTGTATTTAGTCGAGTCCGCGACCATGTAAATGGTGCTGGTACGCGCCATGGCTGCTTTTACCGCTTGCGTCGACAACGACGTGCGATCGTTGACCTGGCAGGTAATACACCAGGACGCGGTAAAGTTCACCAGGATGGGCTTGCCCTGGCCTTTGATTGCGTCAACATTCTGGGGCGACCAGGCCACCGCTGCAGCAGCCGGTGAGGTGGTTTCCGTCTCAGCTGGTCCCGTGGCAAAACTGTTGATATTCAACAACGGCACCACGACCAGCGCCAGAAAGAACGCGGTGGCAACATGCATTACCACATGACGCTGTCCCATCATACGGCGTTTCTGCGCCATGCCATACAGCCAGGCAGCAAAACTAAACAGTAAGCAGCAGGCCAGAATCGCGGCCAGTGCAGCCGATCCCGCCTGACGTTCCAGTACCCAGATCAGCCAGCCCACCGCACCCAGCATTGGAAACGCCAGACCCTGTTTTAAGGTGATCATCCAGGCGCCCGGTTTTGGCAATATTCTCGCCAGCACCGGGAAGAATGAGATCAGGGTAAAGGGCGCAGCAAAGCCCAGCGCCAGCGATATAAAGATCACCACACTCACCAGCGGAGGCTGAGTCAGGGCATATCCCACTGCGCTGGCCATGAAAGGTGCGCTACAGGGAGTGGCGACAATGATGGCCAGCGCGCCGGTCAGTGCTGAACCCACTAATCCTCCGCGATCGCCACCCACTTCGCCAACCCGCTGAATCGACAGTCCGACTTCAAACAGACCGAGCAAATTCAGTGCTGAACCCAGCATCACCAGAATCAGCGCTGCAATGACCAGCGGCGATTGCAGCTGAAATCCCCAGCCCACCGATGCACCACCCGCCCTGGCCAGCAGCAATACGGCGGTCAGGGCAACCATCGTCACCACGACGCCGAGCAAAAAGGCCAGGCCTTCTGCCCGGGCGTGGGAGGGGGATTCGTGGTGGCGGATCAGGCTCAGTGCTTTCAGTGAGATCACCGGAAACACGCAGGGCATGAGGTTCAGAATAATGCCGCCCAGGAAGGCGGCTACAATCGCAGTCAGCATGGTGTACCTGCTCAGATGATGAAGTTATGCCGGATTGGCCTGACGATATTTTTTAACGGCATCCATCGCTTTCTGGATATGCGTATCAGGATTTTTATCGGTGAAGCTCAGCAGGATTTTGCCATCGGGCGCAATCACGTAAGAGGTCCGGTCTGAAAGCTTCTGACCTTTCATCTCCATGGTGCTCTTATATTCTTCGGCGACTTTGGCTCCCGGGTCGGCGGCTACGGTAAATTTGTCACGGCATTCAAGCTGCGAGAATTTAGCAATCTGATCGGTATTACCGGCGGTGACACCAATGACGGTCGCACCCTGTTTTTTGAATTCATCGGTCGCTTCAGCAAAGTCATGCGCTTCAAGCGTACAACCCGCACTGAACGCTGCCGGAAAGAAGTAAAGCACAACCGGGCCTTTATTCAGCGCCTGCTGTAATGAAAAGGTGGTCGATTTGCCCGCCAGCGCGGCGTCGAGTTTAAAATCCGGGGCTTTTTCACCGACCTGTAACGCTGCAAAAGCGGATGTTGCCGGAACACTCAGTGCCAGCAGCGTAGCGACGGCCAGGGTTTTCAGGGTGTTTTTCATTGGCGTGACTCTCTCCATTAACGAGCAGACGGGGTTGTCTGACGTCTCATTTTTAAGGTTCGTTTAAAACGAGAAAAAGTTGCGCGGTTTTGAAATTTTTTTAACGATTTATTTAAGAGGACGTTAACCACAATTTTCAGGTGGTCATTGCATCATTTGCTGAATCGAGTGCAGCTCATGCGTCGTTGAGTCACAGATTGCATCGTGGTTATTCCTGATTAAGTAAAATTTATGTGATTTGAGCCGCAATAATTTTGCTAAAAAGCGCCGGTTTTCTGGCAGGTGAGCATCGTCACGTTTCTGTTCGGCTTCAGACAGTAAATTCCATTTATGGAATGAAAAAACGATTCAGCAAATGAGGCGAATGATGAAGATTAAACTGGCATTAACAGTACTGGCGGTTCTGGTATCAGGTTCAGCAGCGGCGAAAACCTGGGTGCTGACGAGTGCTGAACAGGGCACCGAGCAGGGAAACTGGAAGATTTCCAGCAATGAGCTGAAGTCTCAGGGCAAACCGTTCAGCATCGAACAGAAAGTCCTGCATGGCGGCAAGCAGGAAGGCAGTAAAATTCTGACGATCCGCAGTGAGGATGGCCTGACAATTACGTTAAGTCCGACCCGCGGCATGAACTTACTGCATGTTGAGGGTTTTGGCACCCGCATGGGCTGGGATTCACCAGTGAAAGAGGTCGTCAATCCTGCCTACATCAATCTTGAGAGCCGCAACGGTCTGGGTTGGCTGGACGGCTTCAACGAGATGATGGTGCGCTGCGGCTACGAATGGACCGGTCATCCGGTCACCGATGAAGGACGAATCTATACGCTGCACGGTAAAGCGGGGAATACGCCGGTTTCCCAGCTGGAAGTTGAAGTGGCAGATGCGGCACCACACGAAATCCGTATTCGCGGCCTGATTAAAGAGAGCACCTTTAAAAAAGCTGATTTGCAGACCATGACCGAGCTGCGTTACGTGCCAGGCAGCAACAGTTTCAGCCTGCATGATGTGTTAACCAACCATGCCGACTATCCGCACGATTACCAGATCATCTATCACAGCAACTTCGGCCAGCCTATTCTGGAAGAGGGCGCACGCTTCATGGCACCGATGTCCGGCATCAGCCCGTTCAATGACTACGCGAAAGCCGGGCTAAAAGAGTGGCAGACCTATAAAGGTCCGACCAAAGATTTCGATGAGATGGTGTTCAACATCAAGCCGCTTTCCGACAGCAATCATCAGACCGTTGCTGCGGTGATAAATAAAGCGGGCAACAGCGGCGCATCCATTCAGTTCGATACGCGTCAACTCCCGATGCTGACCTTATGGAAAAATACCGACACCCTGAAACAGGGCTACGTGACCGGCATCGAACCTGGTACCAGTTACGCCTATCCGGTCACCATTGAACGTGAACAAAAACGTGTGAAGCAACTGCAATCGGGCGCGAGCACGGCATTTGATCTGACGTACACCTTGCTGCACAGCAGCGAGCAGGTGAATGACGTTGAGAAACGCATTAAGGGCATTCAGGGCGAAACGAAGATTGATGTGAGCGAGACGCCAATAGCGAAAGAGTAACGACCCATCATAACCCCAGCTAAATTGTTGGGGTTTTTACTTTACAGGCCAGCGTTCCGTCACGGGATGACATCACAAATGCGAGAAAGTGGCAAAGATCTGCACAGGATACTGGCGATGCTATAAGGTCGCGGGGTTGGTCAACGCAAAGTTACACGCAGGTAAACATCCGGCAAACCTGTGGAAGGGTGTTAAGCCGGAAGTTGAAAGAGAAGAGTAACCCTGAAATACTAACAGTTAATAACTGATAGTAACTCAGCGGGAGAGGAATCATGCCAACCAGCGTAGCACTCAGTCCTTATTTCGAAGCGTTCATCCGCGAACAGATAGAAAGCGGGCGATATAACAACACCAGTGAAGTGATCCGTGCGGGCCTCAGGGCACTGGAAGAACGGGAGCAGCAGATGAAACTTGATGCTCTGCAAACAGCAGTCAGCGCAGGTATAAACAGCGGCGAAAGCAAAAACGCGGAAGAGGTATTTGGTCGCCTGTCGCAAAAATATCGGCGGCAGGTCGAAGGTGGTAAAGCGTAATGAAACTGGGTATTTCGCCTCTGGCAGAACAGGATATGGAGGTCATCGGTGATTATATCGCGCAGGAAAACCCGGTGCGCGCGGTGAGTTTCACGGAAGAACTATACCAGCAATGCTTGCTGATAGCCGAGTCGCCGGTTATCTACAAAGAAAGACCGGAACTGGGACAGAGCGTCATAAGTTGTACTTACGGGCGGTATCTCATCGTGTTCAGGGTGCTGGACACGGAAGTCCGTATAGAGAGGCTGCTACATGGTTCGCGGGATATTATCACGCTGTTCTCTGAACAGGAGACGCCGGGAAGCTCTCGCTGAGCAGAATCCTACCGTAAACGTCAGAGCGTGCCGTCCGTAGTAATCATCCAATAAATAATCCTGCAGATTAGTTGCGACACAGCCTCCTGTGTCTGAAGTGAAAACCCGAAGGGGGGGAATTGAGATTACTTAAGCTACCTGAATACATGTGCGATATGTTATTTAACATAAGATAGATTGTGCGCATTGTCTTGTGTCGGGGCAGACAGCCAGTATCTGTCCTAATCCAGGGGTATCTGACCGGTAAAGCTAACTGTCGAGGGATTCTGGCCCGAAGATGCGGACTGGCGTGCATTAGTGGCTTTCCGCACGCAGCAAATCTTTCTGCGCGGCTGGGGTGCCCTTGCAGACACGCCATGATGTCATAGTCTGCCGTAAAAGGTCATACGCGCGGTTTCTGACAACTCAATACCCGGCTGCGTATTGTAAGCCAGCACGGCCAGCATACGGGTGACCTCGCCTTCAGTTGGGGTCACGCGGTGCAGGGAATTACGGCCACGAAACAGCACCAGATCCCCGGCATCTATCTCCAGCGCGTCAACGATCTGGCGTTCTTCCAGCACTGCGTCGACACCGGCAAAGTTCATATCACCGGCATCGGCATCCCGCAGATCTTTCACATACTGAAACACGCCGCCCGCCAGCGGTTTCTGGACCAGTAAGGTGATAGCAAAGGAGGAGTTGTCGAAGTGCCAGCCCAGCTCCTGACCGTGAGGCGCATAGTGCAGGTTAATCGACGAAAGCTGATCGGCGTAGGGATAGAGCGCTTCCTCTCCCAGCACATCGCACAGGAAACGTTTAAACAGGTCATCGTTATAAAGCTGGCGCAGTGGCGAGTCGGCAGCGATAACATCATCCGTGATACAGCCTTTGGTGCTGAGCACATCCCGATTACGCGGATGATCCGCACTGAACGCCTCATCCGGCTTCATCAGATAGACATTGTGTTTACTACGGGTGTGATAGGCCAGATGACGCCGGGCATTGCCCTCTTCGATCATCGCCTCTAAAGCGTGTGGTTGTAAAAACTGACGCAGTACCAGCGCGCCGGAGTGGTTTAACTGCTCACGACAGCGCTGACGCCAGCCCTGGTCGGTCAGCGGATGAAGATCAAGACGAACAAGGGATTCAGACATAGCAACAGCTCTCATGATGGGCAGGTGTGATGTTACTCTACCTGTCGCCTGCCACGCTGCGTAACGATAAAAACTTAATACCCTGATAAGGAAGAGTTAATGCCTGCCCAATTGCCAAGGTTGCCCAAAATCAGCGTCATTCAGTCCTTTAAAGTGGCCGCCGAACTGGGCAGCCTGGCAAAAGCCGCCGCCCAGCTGGCTTTAACCCCGGCGGCGGTCAGTCAGCAGATTCGCCAGCTGGAAGAGCAACTTGGCAGCGCGCTGTTTCTGCGCACGCAGAGCGGCGTGATGCTGACTGAAACCGGCAAAGAGTATCTGCGCTATGTCACCGAAGCCTTTGATATTTTGCACCTGGGTCAGCAGAACATCCGCCATGCGGCCAGCACGCCAAAACTCACGGTTTACACATTACCGGCGCTGGCGTCCAAATGGCTGTTGCCCCAGCTGGCGAGCTGGCGCGACCATTGCCCGAATATCGATCTCTCGTTACACGGTACGCATTCTCAGGTCGATTTCACCGCGATGCACGCCGATTTTGTGATCTGCTTTGGTGAGGATCGTTACCCGCAGTCAGATAAGCTGAAGTTGTTTCATGATGACGTGCTGCCGGTGGCCAGCCCTGCTCTGTTACATCGTTTTACGCCGGAAACGATCTTAAGCCAGGCGCCTCTGATCCACCTCGACTGGGGCAATGAAGGCCGTTTTCTGCCTGACTGGCGAAGCTGGTTTCAGGCAAAAGGCATGGATGAACCGCTGCCGCAGCCCGCGTTCAGCTTCAATCTGACCTCGCTGGCGATTGATGCGGCTGTCGCGGGAGCTGGTGTGCTGCTGGGGCAGCGACGCCTTATTGCGGCGGAACTGGCGCGGGGCGATCTGGTGGTAGTGGATGATCTTTGCCTGCCGCTGAGCAAACCCTATTACCTTGTCTGGCCGCAACGCACGCTGAGTCAGCCTGGCAGTGAGGCGATGATCGGCTGGTTAAAAGAACTGGGCGCGCGGTGCTGATACCCAGCTGCTGTGATGGCCCGCCAGCATGTAGCCGCTGACGGGCGCAGCGGCAGATTGTTACTTAAGCATGACCTTATCCGGCTGGTCGGTTGTGATCGTCGTTACGCATTGTCTTCAACGATTACCACCACGCGTTGTCCTGCACGCACTGCGCTGCCTGGCTGGACGCTGACCTGCTGAATTATGCCGCTGCACGGAGCCAGAAGCGGGATCTCCATCTTCATCGATTCCAGCACCACAAGGATATCCCCTTCCCGCACCCGACTGCCCGCGGTCGCCTGCACCTGCCAGAGATTGCCGGATACCGGACTTTCAACCCCCTGCTCGCCCGGTTGCAGCGGTGCGTCACCGCCTTCATCCGCTACGTTTTCCTGACTGTCGAAATGGGCCTGGCCGCTGGCTATCCAGCGGTCACGTTCAGCATTGAATGCGCTTTGCTGATGCTCACGAAACTCGCCAATACTTTCCGCTTCACGCGTAAGGAAATCCTGATACGCCGCCAGCCTCAGCGTGCTGTGCTCAATGCGCAGCGGATAGCGACCCAGTGGAAAGTCGCGACGAATCTGCAGCAGTTCCTCAGCAGAGACCGGATAAAAACGGATCTGATCGAAAAAGCGCAGCAGCCAGGGTTTTCCGCCAAAATCGGCGACTTCGTGATATCGGTTCCACATCTGCAGCGTGCGGCCCACAAACTGATAGCCGCCCGGCCCCTCCATGCCATAAATACATAGATAAGCGCCGCCGATGCCAACTGAGTTTTCCGCCGTCCAGGTGCGGGCTGGGTTATATTTCGTCGTTACCAGCCGATGACGGGGATCCAGCGGTGTGGCAACCGGTGCGCCAAGATAAACATCGCCCAGCCCCATGACCAGATAACGGGCCTCAAACACGGTGTTCCAGACGGCCTGCTCATCTGGCAGGTCGTTTATCCGGCGAATAAACTCAAGATTACTCGGGCACCAGGGCGCGTCCGGACGCACGGTGGTCATATACTTTTCAATCGCCTTCTGACAGGCGGGATCGTCCCAGGAGAGCGGCAGATGGACTACGCGTGTGGGGACCTGAAGGTCGTCACTCATGCAGACCGTTTCCCATTCACCGCGCACCCACGCCAGCAGCACGTGTGGCGTCAGCGTCTCCGGCTGAAAGTGGATTTGCAGCGAGCGGATGCCCGGCGTGATATCAATAATGCCGTGGCGTGTTTGCGCTTCCAGCGCCTGCATTAACGCGTGAATGCGAAAACGCAGCACCAGATCCAGCTCCGGCTCGCCTGCCTCCAGCAGCAGATGCGTATCGCCTGAAAGCCGCGCGACCAGACGTTTATCCGCTTCACCACAGGTCATTATTATCGGCGACATCAGTGGCGCAGGCTCCCAGAGAATGTCCTGTGGCTGTAGCGTGGTCAGCTCAATACGCCGCCCCTCTGCCAGCCGCCGTGCCGTCGGGATATCTACCGGAACAAACTGCACTTTGTCACCGGCTTTCAGCTGGCCCAGTTGCCAGAGATCCGCTTCGATGACCGTCACCGGGCAGACAAACCCGCCGAGACTGGGACCATCGGGTCCCAGAATGACTGGCATATCACCGGTAAAGTCGACCGCGCCAATGGCATAAGGATTGTCATGAATATTCGAGGGGTGCAGTCCCGCTTCGCCGCCGCTGTCGCGTGTCCAGATCGGCTTTGGCCCAATCAGGCGCACGCCGGTTCGGCTGGAGTTAAAGTGCACTTCCCATTCTGTGGCAAAGAATGTCGCAATATAGTCCGGCGCAAAGAATTCTGGCGCACCGTGGGGACCATAAATCACACGCAGCGTGCGGATTGTGGCGAGGTCTGTGCGCAGCGCCGCGGGCAGTTGTGTTGCGGCTGTGTTCGTAGCCCGCGGCGCGAGATGCAGCACATCACCGCTGCGCAGCGCACGACCAGCGTGTCCGCCAAACTGACCGAGCGTAAAGGTACTTTTACTGCCTAAATAGTCCGGCACCTGAATACCACCGCTCAGGCAGAGATAACTTCTGACGCCTGCACCACGCATCGCGCCCAGCTTCAGTGTGGCGCCCGCCGGGATAGTAAATACGGCGTCCATTACCTGTTCAGCGCCGTCGAGCGTGACACTGAGCGGCGCACCGCAGACCACCGCCTGAATCTCCGTGTTAAATTTCAGGGTGGGCCCGTTCAGCGTGATTTCCAGCGCGGCGTCACTCTCGTCATTGCCCAGCAGACGGTTGCCTGAGCGCAGGGCGCGATCGTCCATCGGCCCTGATGGCGGCACGCCCACCGCCCAGTATCCCAGTCGTCCGGGATAATCCTGCACGCTGGTCTGGGTGCCGGCACTCAATACCTCAACCGTTGTAGCCTGATAGCCGAGCTGCTCCAGGCAGCGTGTCCAGGGGTCGCCAGCGGTAAAAGGCGCAAAGGCTAAGATCTGCAACAGATAGAGGCGGTTGGTTTCAACGCCATAGAGGCGGGTTTCCGTCAGTGCCTGTGCCAGTGCGGCGATAGCTTTTTCGCGTGTGGGATGCCAGGCAATCACTTTGGCCAGCATTGGATCAAAAAATGGCGGGACTTCGCATCCGGCCTCCACCCAGCGGTCGATGCGCAGGTTTTTACCGTCGGCCGCCGGGAAATGGACTTCAGTTAACAGTCCGGGTGAAGGCTGGAACTGCCGTCCCGGATCTTCCGCGTAGATGCGCGCCTGCACGGCATGGCCCTGTGGATTCAGCGTGGCGGCTAATACGCTTAGCGGCGGAAGATTGCCTGCCGCCAGCTCAATCATCCACTGCACCAGATCCACGCCCCACACCTGCTCTGTCACACCATGTTCAACCTGCAGGCGGGTATTCACTTCAAGGAAATAGAACTGCTGTGATGCGCTGTCGTAAACAAATTCAACCGTTCCGGCGCTGCGATAGTTCACCGCTTTTCCCAGCGCGATAGCCGCCGCGCATAAAGCCTCCGCCATACCTGCGGGCAGATTCGGCGCTGGCGTCTCTTCGATCACTTTCTGGTTACGCCGCTGTACCGAGCAGTCGCGTACGCCCAGCGCGATTACCTCGCCCTTCCCGTCACCGAAAATCTGCACTTCAAGATGACGGGCGCGTTCGATATATTTTTCGAGAAATACTCCGGCATCGCTGAAGTTGTTCTGGCCGAGGCGCTGGACCGTTTCAAACGCCTCTGACAGCGCATTTTCATCACGACAGACGCGCATCCCAATACCACCACCGCCCGCCGTGCTTTTCAGCATGACCGGATAGCCGACACGCTCTGCGGCGCGGCAGGCTTCGCTGACATCCGCCAGCAGCTCACTGCCCTCCAGCAATGGCACTTCTTCGGCCTTCGCCAGCGCGCGGGCCGTATGTTTCAGGCCAAAAGTCCGCAACTGCTGCGGTGTGGGGCCGACAAAAATCAGACCGGCAGCCTCGCACGCCTCAGCAAAGGCGGCATTTTCCGAAAGGAAACCGTAGCCAGGATGGATCGCTTTCGCCCCGCTCTGCTGCGCGGCGGCGATGATCTTTTCCGTCACCAGATAGGTTTGTGCAGCCGGGCCTTCGCCAAGGCTTAGCGCCACATCCGCCTCGCGGATATGTAAACTGCTCAGATCGGCTTCGGAGTAAACGGCGACCCCTTTCATCTGCATGGGCCGCAGCGTGCGCAGGATGCGACAGGCGATCGCGCCGCGATTGGCAATCAGTAAGGTATCAAACATAGGCGAACTCTCAGGGATGCGGGTCGTCCCGCAAAATTCGATATTCCCTGGGGCCGTCCCCGGGGCTGACCGGCACTTAAGCGGCGTGCGTCGGCGGAATGTTCAGAAGGTCAGTGCGCAAGGCCATATCAGTTCCACACCAGCACTTCGGCGGGTGTCGGATTCCAGCCATTACAGGGGTTATTCAGCTGCGGACAGTTGGAGATCAGCACCATTACGTTGCATTCAGCCACCAGGTCGACATATTTGCCGGGCGCAGATAAGCCGTCTTCAAAGGTCAGACCGCCTTCAGGCGTGACCGGAACGTTCATGAAAAAATTGATGTTGGCACCGATATCACGTTTGTGAAGGCGGCCATCGTGCAGGCAGGCACAGAGAAAGTTATCCCGACAGCTGTGCATGTAGCGCTTACCCTGGGCATAGCGCACGGTGTTGCTCTCCTGCGAGCAGGCTCCGCCCAGGGTATCGTGACGACCGCAGGTGTCGGCGACGATCGTCAGCAGCGGATTGCCGAGATTCGAATAGAGCACGCTGCCGGTGGTCAGATAGACGTTTCCCTGACGACGCAGCGTGCGCTGAGGATCGTAGCGTTCCCGCGGGTTATCGCTGTTGTAAAACAGGGTATCAATTGCCTGATTCCCTTCGAGGTCGAGCAGGCGCAGCGTCTGTCCTTTTTTGACTTCGAACAGCCACGGCTCGCCTGCCGGGATTACGTGGCGATAGACAGCATCTTCAGGACGACGATCAGAGTTAATAAGGGTCATCGCAGCCTCCTCACAGGGCAAAAAGTTGAGTGTTGTGAAATGCACGCTGGTTTTCACCGCGATTCGCAATCGCATCGCTTACAACCTGCATATCGTCAGCCTGATACCAGCTCAACTGGACCGGACGCGGGAGATAGTCAGTGGCGGGATCCTGCGGATGTGGCAGCGCGGTCAGCACCATCAGCACGTCCATGGGCGCGTAAAGCTCAACGAAATCACCCGCCTGGCTATTGCCTGCGCTGAACCCGAAGCGGCCCTGGTCATCAACCGTGACCTTGCTGAAAAAGTTAACGACCATCAGCAGATCTTCCAGACCCAGATCCCATTTGCCCATCTCAACCAGCAGATTATCTACGCCGTTGCGATAGAAACCGTTGCGCAGCTCCTGATAGCGCCCGGCACCGTATTTTTCCTGTGTTTCCGCCGCGTTGAGTACGCCGCCGAACGGATCGTGCCAGCCGCAGCTATCCGCAACGATCCCGGCCATCACGCGCCCCATATCGGAGTAGAAGCAGTAGCCGGTCGTTAGCCGGGCGGTGTGCTGGCCTTTCAGGGTGTCCGGCAGATTCAGCCGTTCACTTTTCTCGTGGGGATTGAGCATCATCATGCTGACGTTCGCACCGCCCTCAATGTCGGTCAGGCGCAGGATCTGCCCTTTACGCAGAATCAGCGAGGTATGCGCGCCACCGGGCAGCGGCTCTTCGCGCACGCTCGGGGCTGAATGAAAAAGATCTGTCATTGAGCGGCCTCCTTTAAAGGGTAAATGTTGTTTCTGCTGCCGGTCGTCAGCTGCGACAGCCGCGTTTCATTAAGCGGGATGTCGTAAGTGATACGCGCACCCCACGCATTGGGGGCCTGCGGGTCGATGCGCACTTTGTCAAACACCAGCAGCCGGGTTCCCAGATTGAAGCCTTCGGCAAGGTCATGCGTGACCATAAACACCGTCATCCGGGTTTCGCTCCACAGCTGGAGCAGCAGCGCATGCATATCTTTGCGGATGCCGGGATCCAGCGCGCCAAACGGCTCATCCAGCAGCAGCACGCGTGGTTGCATCACAAACGCCTGCGCAATGGCCAGCCGCTGCTGCATTCCGCCGGAAAGCTGCGCCGGATATTTATCCAGCGAATGGCCCAGCCCGACTTTCTCCAGCATCTGTTTTGCCTGCTCACGGGCCTGGCGTTTCCGGGCGCCAGACAGCCGCCCGATAAAGGGTGACGCCGGAAGTTCGAGGCCAATGGTGACGTTATCCAGCACGTTGAGATGAGGGAAAACCGAGTAGCGTTGAAACACCACGCCACGGCTGCGATCCGGCTCTCCGGGCAGCTGCTCGCCATCCAGCGTGATCGTTCCCCGCGTTGGCTTCTCCTGACCGAGCAGCAGGCGTAAAAACGTCGACTTACCGCAGCCGGACGCACCCACCAGCGAGCAGAACTCGCCCTCTTTCACCTGCAGATTGATGCGCTCCAGCACCACGTGGTCGCCATACTCCTGCCAGATATTTTTGATATCGATAAAACTCATTCCCGGCCTCCTTCCGCCCAGGGGAAAAAGGTTTTGTGCAGCTGACGCAGCGCGAGGTCCATCAGCCACGCCAGCAGCGTGATCCAGATGACATAAGGAATGATCACATCCATCGCCATATAGCGGCGGACGAGGAAGATGCGATAACCCAGCCCGGCAGTCGCGGAGATGGCTTCGGCGGAGATCAGAAAGAGCCATGCCGATCCCAGCAGCAGACGCAGCGACGTAATCAGCCGGGATAACAGCTGCGGCAGCACGACTCGCAGCACCACCGTCCAGCTGTTCGCCCCCAGGGTTTGTGCTTTGATAAACAGCTCTGCGGGGATTTCCCGCGCCCGATGTTCCAGATCGCGTGCCAGCATCGGTGTGATGCCGATGACGATCAGCATCACTTTTGACAGCTCATCCAGCCCGAAGACGATAAACAGCATTGGCAGCAGCGCCAGCGGCGGGATCATCGACACCACGGTCATGAAGGGTGACAGCGCCGCGCGGGTCATCGGAAAGACGCCCGCAGCAATGCCGATGCACAAGCCAATTACCGAAGAGAGCGCCAGGCCAGTCAGCAGACGAGTCAAGCTAATCCACGTATCCACCCACAGCAGATACTCCCCGCTGCGCTTGTCCGGCGTGAACGCCATCCGGTCGATGGCCGCGATCATCTGCGACAGGCCGGGCAGCAGTTTGTCGTGGGGATTGGCTTCCAGACGCACTGCCGAACTGATAAACCACGCGGCGATAAGCAACACAAACGGTAACAGCATCAGCGTCAGGCGCATTCCCTGCCGGGGATAGCGGTTGATGTGGCGCATGGCAGAAACTCCTGAGTCCGGTGATTACAGCTTGCCCGCAGCGGCCAGCTTCAGATAGCTGTCGTCAAAGCGCAGTTTGATGTTTGCGGTATCACCGACGGTGACGTTGCCAGGGAAGCTCATACCAATGAAGTCAGCGCTTTGCGCGCCCTCGCCCAGCAACCCTTTATCAAAGGAAAACGCAGCGACACGCTGCATGGTTTTTGCCAGATCGGGGGAAGAGACAAAGGTCTGGGTTTCGGCAGGAGTCCAGAACAGGTGGGTCGTTTTCAGCTGTGCCTTATAACCGGTGAGGTCCGTACCGGAATCGGCCGCCATGGCACTAAGCGCCTGGGTGTCTCCGGCCTGCATCTTCGCGATCATCTCGAACCAGGCACCGGTCAGCGCCTTGCCGAGTGCGGGGTTATCTTTCAGGGTGTCGGTATTCACCACCATCATGTCAATCAGCTCACCCGGCACGGCCGATGAGCTGAACACTTCTGTCGTCTGCGGGGTCTTTTTGATGACCGAAAGCTGCGGGTTCCAGGCCACAGCCGCTTTTACGTGGCTGGTGCCGAACGCTGAGACAATATCGGCATCGGAGGTATTTACGACTTTAACGTCTTTTTCCTGCAGCCCGGCTTTCTCCAGCCCGCGGACCAGAAGATAGTGCGACACCGACAGCGCAGGCAGATAGACCGACATCCCTTTCAGATCGCTGAGCTTTTTATTTTCACCTTTCAGGACTACGCCGTCGTTACCATCAGAATAGCTACCCGTTATCAGCGCCGTGGAGTCAACACCACCTGCCGCAGGAATCGTCAGGGCATCCATATTGGTCATAGTGCAGCCGTCGAACTGTCCTGCGGTGTACTGGTTGATCGACTCGATGTAGTCATTGAGCTGAGTGATATGAATTTTGATGCCATATTTGCTGGCCCATTTATCAATGATCTTCTCATTGCTGATGGTGCCCCAGGGCATCCAGCCCGCGTAAATGGTCCAGCAGATGTTGAACTCTTTTTTGACGGCGGCGAAAGACGGCGCGCTGACCAGCAGCGTCAGAGACAGAATTAGCGTCACGAGGGGAGATTTCTTCATGGTTGACCTCTGGTTGGCACAAAAAAACGGGAGCAGCGCAGGACACCAGATGGTGCCGCTGTCTCCCGGGCTTTTGTCCCGCCGTGTAACCTCGCAGAGGTCGCCAGCTCTCGGACCAGACATTCACCTGCGTGAACCGGAACCCTAGCCAGCTATTTGCTATCAATGTGTCATACGCTGCTTACTGCTAAGACTTGAGCAAATGGCGTGCCAGAAATTAAAATAAGTCATATCAGTAAGGTAGACGAGTTTTGGTACAGGAAGCACCGGGATGGTGAACCAGCAACGGGCATTGCACATAATCAGTGCTGTGGGGGTGAAGCTATGAGGGCGGCTGACGCTCTGTAGAATGTAAACGTAGAGTAAGAATTCAGGATAGACCTGGACAAGCAAAAGAATCCTTATCAGATCCTTTTGCTTGTGAGCATCTTAGCTGTTTATATGAATTTGAATCAGGCATATGGCGAATTTAGTAACTGTCAATTATTTGATTTCGCCGGTATCCCATTTCAACTGTCTCAAGAGATTTAAGCATATAGGGAGTGAAATCGACTTCCTTACCATCGACGAGGTTGATCATTGAGCCTGAAGCACAAAATGCAGCTTCGTCACGTATCAGGCAGAATGACAGACTTTTCTTTACCCCGTTTTGTTTTTCCTGCTTGGGGATATTGCTGTCGATAACCGCATAACCGCGAGCATTGACTGACTGGATATTATAGAGTTCTACAGGTTGCAACTCGCTCAAGTTTTTAATATCATAAACGTTCAGAGAAAGCCTGCTACTTTCTTTACTTAATGTGTAATTTTTCTTTTTCCATAATCCTTTATTTGTATCAAAGTACACTTTTTCAGGTGATACTCTTCCCGGCCCGTACCCATTATGCAGGACATCGGCAGAATACAGGCAAAACCAAGTATTAAATGGAGGTCGTTTTATTTTTAATGTTGCGTATTCCGGAGGGTGGAAATTTTTAAATGAAATGTTATCGCATGAACTATTTCCGCTGTTACTGGATATAACTTTGTAATAATTAACAAACCTGTCTTTGTTGAAAGCAGAGGGGATATGTATCTCTGGAGTAATAGAGCCCACAGATTTTTGTGCTAACAATGCCAGAGTTAGAAAAATTAAAAACCTTTCCATTACCCTCTCTTTAACTGATCTGATTCGGGTTTTTCGTTGACCGGGTTGTTATGGCTGTCCGGGAATTTCTGCTCGGTGAAGACAGCTATTGCACTACCGTAAACACAGCAGCGGGTCTCAAAACCATTCAGCCCCTGATAATCAGTGTTGCTGACCTGGTTTGGCAGGTTAACGGCGGCGCTGGCCCGCCAGAAGGCCGGGCTGCGGTAGTAAATCTTTATCCCGCTCCGCCGGGGAGTGACGCTGCACCGCTCCAGCACATGTTCGGCATCCGCGTAGGGGGCCATATCCCTTGCCACCCAGTAAAACCCGGCGCTGCTGGCCGCCTCATGGAGGTCGCTGCTGACTTTATTCCTCCAGCGGATAATATTTTCCGGGACGTGGTTTTCGGTATCAGACAGATGATTGTCGGAGTAGCGAATAGGCCGGTATGAATACAGGCGTCGGTATTCATTTATCAGGATGTTTTTAATATTTTCAGGGCAGGTCCGTCCCCGGAAGCTGAAATAATCAAAGTAGTTCACCGGGCTGGTAAGCTGTAACAGGCCGCGCCCGTACCACGGGTAGTACCAGATGTTGTAGCGCCGGATGACCTGACGCGTGCGCGGGTCTGTTTCCGTATAGCGGTACCCTTCCTCCATCGATCCCAGCCAGCCCGTTTCCTGAATGCCGTTCCCCAGGAAGCAGGCGATGCGCAGCGGGGTGGTTATCAGGTATTTCTGCATCGTCCTGTTTATGTGCGTACGGATAGTGTCCGGGATGCTGCCAGCAGCATCCCGGTAATTTATGGCCTCCCAGCGGTAATCATTCCGCCCGGCCGCTCTTAATGCGTTCTGTGGAACAAGCTGCTTCAGCTCTGATTTGCTCAGCCAGCAGCATTTGCGAAAGTGGGTAATGAAGGCCACTGGATGGAAATGCCACAGCCTGCCGGTGCCGTGTTCACCGGTCTTGAAGCACAGCGCTGAGGCATGACTTTTCAGCCGTTCATAGTCTTCTTCAGACATGGCAGGAACATCGTCAGAGCCGGTTCTGAGCCAGGCATAGCGCTGGTCAAAGGTGGCAGCATTCCACTCCAGCGGAAAATGGCAGACCAGACGGCTGCTCAGGTCGCCGAAATGCCCGCTGTCCTGCAATCCGGCGATAAGGGGAGAATTACACTGACTGTTGTTGTCCGTGTCATCGTCCACCATCCGCCACCCTGTCCAGTGCGGGAAGTCGGCATCGCTGAATTTTTTGATGTCAGGGGAAGCCAGGTTAACCATGCCCGTTCCGCCGGGGAACCTGACGGTACGCCATAACGGGGCATCAGCAGGCGTCAGGGTTTCATGTTCAGTGCTGATGACCCGCCCGAAACGGAGCAATTCGAGCCCGGCAGACGGATTCTGCGGGTACAGACGGCACGCTGTCCGGTACAGATTGTATTCATATTTAAGATATGTTTCGGCAATGGAATTGTCTGCCGGACTGGCATCTGCATTCACCAGCGGCTCCCCCACTGTGTCGAAACGTGCCGCCGTGGTGGTGTTCTGCCTGCGGGTTACCATCGTGCAGTCGCCTTTTTCGAAGGTCATGCTGACGAATAACGGTTCCGTGGTGGTATGAACTGAATTCAGGCGGTCCGTGTCCGGTGAGGCAGCGTCAGTCACCGATTCATAAAAGTGTGTACCGGGCGGCAGATAAAAATGGATATCGCCGTAAAGGGTGTCGGTTCTGCCGTCACGGGTGATATCGAGTTCAGGAGTGATGCGTCCGGTCAGCTTCAGCATGTTCTCGTTGTCACAGAACACCTCAAAGTGAAAGGCATTGGTTTCGCTGACCATACCACTTTGCCCGATACGGTCCTTGCGCCAGACTTTTGCTCCGGCTCTGATTGCCGGGTCCAGCCGGTCCATGAGATGCATGTACAGGGAGTAGTACACGACACGACAGTTTTCACCGATATCGGTCTGATGCTTTAGCAGGACATAACCGTCATCGGTTCTGCCATCATAATGCAGCGGAAAAGTATCACGTTTGTGTGTGGAAGATGGAGAACGAAAAGAAACAACTTCCCCATCCGCAATCGCGCGGACAAACTCAACGCGGTCATAGCCTTCCTCAGTGCGGTCGGTGTGGAGGACGTGCACGCCCCCGTGCCATGATGCGTGCCGGTTGAGCGGGAAATCCCGGTTGATATCCACGGGCATCATTCGGCTGACCCATGATACGTCACTTTCTCCGGCATTCCGCGGGCGAACAAATGGTGGGCTGATTATCATGCAGTTGACTTCCTGTCAGGTCTGAAATCCAAGAGGTCGCAGATTAACGCATTTTTAATTATACAAACGTTGATGACAGACAGGGAAAGCGGCAAATCATCATGATTCGCTCAGGATTTTATTGACCGTGGAGTAGAAAATGTCGAGCTGACGTGAGTCTTATCTGTAACAATTTGGTTTATCCTCGTCCTGCTTTCCCAAAATAATGCCCCAGACCGTGACGCGCATCACCTATCGCTATATAATCCTATGCATAACGATTTTCGAGGATAGTTAATGAAGCGCTTCTGGCAGGTATGCACACTCGGTTTACTGATATTTCTTCCGCTCTCTTCCCACGCCTCACGCCAGATCACCGACCAGATTGGCCGCCAGGTTACGATTCCTGACCACGTTGACCGCGTTGTTGTGCTTCAGCATCAGACGCTGAACCTGCTGGTGCAGATGAACGCCACCGATAAAATCGTCGGGGTGATGGCGAACTGGAAGCAGCAACTCGGCGACGGCTATGCCCGACTGGCCCCTGAGCTGAACCCTATGGCTACGCTTGGCGATCTGACGCACGTTGATCCGGAGAAGCTGGTGGCGCTGCATCCGCAGGTGGTGTTTGTCACCAACTATGCCCCGCATGAGATGATCGACAGTATTACCGCGCTGGGGATCCCTGTCGTGGCTATCTCGCTGCGTCATGGCCTGCCGTGTGAACAGGACAAAATGAATCCGACCCTCACTGATGAGGAAATGGCCTATGACAAAGGTCTGCGCGACGGCATTACGCTGATTGGCGAGATCGTCAATAAACCCGCTGAAGCGAAAGCGCTGATTGAGGCTACCGATCAGGGGCGCAAAATCGTCAGCGACCGGCTGAAAGATATTCCGGCGGAAAAACGTATTCGCGCCTATATGGCAAATCCGGAACTGACTACTTATGGTTCCGGGAAATATACCGGTCTGATGATGCAGCATGCGGGAGCGGTTAACGTTGCTGCGGCGACCGTGAAAGGATTTAAAACTGTGTCGATGGAGCAGGTGATCGCCTGGGATCCGCAGGTGATTTTTGTCCAGGATCGCTATCCTTCTGTCATCAATGAGATCAACAGTTCGCCGCAATGGCAGGCCATTGATGCAGTAAAAAATCATCGCGTTTATCTGATGCCTGACTACGCAAAAGCCTGGGGCTATCCGATGCCGGAAGCGATGGGGATTGGCGAGCTGTGGATGGCAAAAAAACTCTATCCGCAGAAGTTTCAGGATGTCGACATGAGCACGCTGGCTAACCGCTGGTATCAGCATTTTTATCGCACCACTTATCAGGGGCCAGAGTGATGCAGATACTGGCGGCGGGCAGCCTGAAAGGCGTCTGGCCAGCACTAATGGCGTACTTTCCGGCGCCGGTTGAAACCCGTTTTGGTCCCGCCGGCCTGCTCCGCGAAAGGATTGAGGCCGGTGAGTCGTGCGACCTCTTTGCTTCAGCCAGTGAGGATCATCCGCAGACGCTGCTGGCTGCCGGACGCGCGCTGGCAGTCATGCCGTTTACCAGCAACCGGCTCTGCATTACGGTGCGCAGCGATTGTCTTCTGCCTGGAGACGACTGGTTCACATTGCTCACCCGTGACTCGCTGCGAATCGCCACGTCCACACCTGGTACCGACCCGTCGGGTGACTATACGCAGGTTCTTTTCTCCCGGATGGGTAATGCCGGTGAAGCGGTGCGCCAGCGCGCCCACCCACTTGCTGGCGGGCGTGACTCACCAGTAATTCCCACAGGCAGGCTGGCAGCAGAGTGGATTATTCAGGCGGATATGGCGGATCTGTTTATCGGCTATGCCAGCTATCGGACAGCCCTGAGTCGGGCTGCGGGGTTGACGGTTGTGGATATTCCGGCGGCTGTTAATCCTGTTGCACGCTATGCCTGTGCGGTCATCACGCCAGAGGCGCAAAGGCTGGCGACGTTCTTAGGTTCAGAGCAGGCAAAAGGGGTATTACGGGATGCGGGATTTGGTTGTGAATAAAAAGCGTTCTTGCTATGACTTTGCGCCCCGTCAGCCTGACGCTTCGGGGGCGAAAAATCGAATCAGAGCTTAGCGAAATCCACCTTAAGCTTATGACTGATGTGTTCCGCCTGTTCGGTGGCTTTGTCGCCCTCACCTGTCAGAGTAAAAGCGATGGCGAAGGCGAAATCAAACGCCGCGCCCAGATCCTGTCCGCTCAGCAGATTGCCATCTTTCACAACCGATGCATTAACATAAACGCCATCGGTCACACCCTCTGAAGAGGTGCCGGAACTGACATAACGCCGTCCCTTTAAAAGCGCGTGAGGTGCCAGCACTCTGGCCGCTGCGGAACAGATTGGGCAGACCAGACGACCCGCTTCATCATGCCGGCGAATAAAATCGATCACCGCAGCATTCGCTGACAGATTTTTGCTGCCGTCCGGGCCGCCTGGCACAATCACCGCATCAAACAGCCGCTCGCAATTCTCCTCCAGCAGCTCATCAGCCACGACCTTCACCTGATGGTAGCTGGTCACTTCCCGGTAAGGCTGACAGGCCACAGTGGTCACGCGAACGCCAAGCCGTGAAAGAATATCGAGCGTGATAATGGCTTCAGCTTCTTCAAAACCGGGCGCGAGCAGCAGGGCAACGTTCTTATCCATGAAAAATCCTTTTACATTGTGGGTGTGGATGGAGCAAAGAATGTTCATCCTGGTCTGTGCAGGCACACCGTTTACTGATCCGAATCAAATCCGGGCGGGGTTTAGTTCAGGGCTAAAAAGCGGCAGCGGAAACACGGCCGTCATGAGTTATGTCAAAAGCCGCCACCTAAAACTCTTCAGGTTCTCCCGGCAGCGGCTCGGTCAGTTCCTGTCCTTTCACACCGGCATACGTGATCACCAGTTCAGCGGGTTCATCCAGAGTGTAACCACGATGCGCGCTGTTAACCGTTTCATTCAGAGCTTCACCTGCTGTGAACGTGCGCTGTTCGCCGCTCTCTTTATCCTCAACAATCAGGGTGCCGGAAAGAATAAACGCCGCATTCGGCATCGGGTGGGTGTGCCAGGGCAATGACGTATGGGCAGGCAGTGACAGTCGCATCACTGTCAGTTCAGGTTCGCCGGTGGGATAAGCATTAATCACCTCACCGTTCCAGGCCTGGCCGCTGCGCATCACTTCGACTGCGTTAATCTTGTTATCCTGCTTTGACATGGTTAATCCCTGTTGTTAATTAATAGAATGCCAGTAGTGACTGAGCAGTAAGCGTAGAAGAAAATGGCGCTGAGGGTTTCATACGTGATGAACCAGTAAACGATCAGTCCGCCAGTGCAAAAAAATAGCGGGAATGATTGGGCCAGCAGAGTGGGTGGTTAATTAATGTTCGAAATTTGCTTTGCGGTTATAAGATATATTCCGCCGTCAGTACGCAACCTGTGCGTTCTGTATTATCTTTGAAGCCATCTACTATCTGAGGGATTTCTGATAATGAAAGGTTTGTTTACGGCATTACTCGCCAGTTCTGTTTTATTATTATCCGCCTGCTCTAAAGACGACGATAACAAAGTTAAAGTCGCGATTAATACCGGGCCGGATGAAGCAATCTGGCAGGTCGTACAGCAGGTTGCCAAAGATAAATACAAGCTTGATGTCGAAGTCCTTAACTTCAATGATTATGTGCTGCCAAACGAAGCACTGAATAACAAAGAGGTTGATGCCAACGCCTTCCAGAGCCTCCCTTATCTTGAAGACCAGTCGAAAGAGCGCGGCTATAAATTTGCGGTGGTAGGTAAGACTTTCGTGTTCCCGATTGCGGCCTATTCACACAAAATCAAAAACATCAGTGAACTGCCGAATGGCGCTACTGTGACGATCTCTAACGAGGCGACGACACTGGGACGCAGCCTGCTGTTACTTCAGGCGCAGGGTCTGATTAAACTGAAAGACGGTGTGGGTTATTTACCGACCTCGCTGGATATCATCGAAAATCCAAAAAATCTGAAGCTGGTTGAAGTGGACACGCCACAGCTGACCCGCACGTTAGATGATCCGAACGTCTCTTTATCCATCATCAATACCAACTTCTCGGCTCAGGCTGGATTATCAGCGCACCGCGATGGTTTATTTATGGAAAGTGCTTCGTCGCCTTACGTCAATGCACTGGTATCACGTGAAGATAATAAAGACAGCGACAAAATTCAGAAGCTGAAGTCTGCGCTGCAGTCACCGGAAGTCGCGGCGAAAGCGGAAGAAGTCTATAAAGGTGATGCTATTAAAGGCTGGTAAATCGCCCTTAATCGACCCTGAACGATCAAAAAAGGCCGCACTCTGATGCGGCCTTTTTTATATCTGCCCTTTAATCTGCACGTCTGTCGGCACGGTTGCGTACAGGCGACCGTCAGGAAAGCCAGAGGTGAAGTTACGCAGCTGCACCTTTAGGCTGAGCAGAGAGATGCCCTGCCCACAGACTCGCCACCCATTTCACCCCTTTTGAGGTGAAGCGCGCCTGAGAAAAAGCGTGCTGGTTTTCACCGGTGCCGGTATGCAGCGTAAAGTAGCCCGCCTGCATATGGTAGTGTTGCGGCGTCAGGGTTCCTTTGGCGCGGTACATGATGTTGCGCTCCAGCAGGAACTGGCGGAATTCTGGTTCTTTCACTTTCAGCATCTTGCAGAGCTGACGAAAGCCCAGCGAGTCGTCAACTTCCACGAAGCTATCAAAGAACGCCGCCTTGGGAGCCGAAAGGGCCAGTTGCTGCTCAGCTGCCTGACGCTGTTCAAACTGCTCAGCCCATGCGCGAGCCGCTTCAGCCGGGTTAGTGAAGTCAGGCAGATGCGTGGTTTTTTCACGATCCTGCCAGCGGTCCAGCACTTCAGCCGTAAAGCCCGGGGAAAGACGTGCTACAGCCAGCAGAGAGTCACGCTTGCTGAGACGATACTCCTGGCGCACTTCTCCATCCCGCTCATAGTCATTTACTTTGAGTGGCTGAGAAAGACGCTGAGCCGTTTCCAGACTTTTGATTAACCGCTTCACTTCTCCGTGTGTAATGCCGGTCATCTGAGCCAGTTCACGGCTGCTCATTGTGACCGATTGTTCCAGAGATTTGAGGCTTTCAGTCGAAATCATCATGGGTTCACCCCTCGCTAACGCTACCAATACCCGGCGGGCAGTCCATTTATTATACAAACACCTGTTCAAATATCCAGTATTTTATTTAAGCAATAACGTAAATGGAACCGGTTACGCAAACATGGGAGCAGAAAGCGTTTTCCGGTCTGGGAGACGTGTTCAGGACGAGCTATCGATGGCAGGCGTACTTTTTTTCATGCGGCCAGTAAGGCTAATGATGTCATCTGTTATTTACATATAATCACAATGATGGACACAGACTCTTTACATTGCAGTATAGTGAAGGCTCTCAGCAGGTTACTGACCTGCGATGCTCACTATTTTGATTCGGTGTGCTGAGGCTCAGTCTGGCCCGTTACCACTGAATGTTATCTATTACTGGAGTAAGTCATGCAGCCGTTGAAAGTCGCCTTTATCAAAGCTAACTGGCACAGCGAAATTGTTTCTCAGGTTCTGACCGGGTTTGAACAGGAACTGGAAAGTCGCGGAGCCTCATACGAGATTAAAACATGGGATGTTCCTGGCGCTTTTGAAATGCCGCTGCTGGCGCAACGTCTGGCACAGACCGGCAATTACGATGCGATTGTCTGTGCGGCACTGGTGGTGGATGGCGGCATCTATCGCCATGATTTCGTCGCTCAGGCGGTCGTGAGTGGTCTGATGCAGGCGCAGCTGACGACTAACGTGCCCGTCTTCTCCGTGTCACTCACACCACATAATTTCCAGCCATCGGCCGAGTTCATCGATTTCTATACCCAGCACTTTGTTAAAAAAGGTCAGGAAGCGGCACGCGCTGTCTGTCAGATCCACGCGCTCGACCTCTGATTAACCTGTCATGGATGCGGATAACGCATCTGCCCGCGCCGTTGAGGAGAGAAAGTTGAAAAATTCACGCCCGCCCTTACCGCCATTTACACGGCCTGAACAGGCAATGGAAAAAGTACGGCTCGCTGAAGATGGCTGGAACAGTCGCGATGCTGAACGTGTGGCGCTGGCCTATTCCGCAGATAGCCGGTGGCGTAATCGCGATACCTTTCTGACCGGCCGGGCAGAGATTGTCGCGTTCCTGCAGCAAAAATGGCAGCGGGAGCACCAGTATCGGCTGATTAAAGAGCTGTGGAGTTTTGACCAGAACCGGATTGCGGTGCGCTTTGCCTATGAATGGCACGACGAGCAGCTACAGTGGTATCGCTCTTATGGTAACGAGAACTGGGCGTTTGATGAGCAGGGTTTGATGACGCAGCGTTTTGCCAGCATTAACGATCTGAAAATCAGCGAAGAACAGCGGCTGTTTCACTGGCCACAGGGGCGTCGCCCGGATGACCATCCTTCGCTAAGCGAGCTCGGTTTATAACAGCCGTTTCCAGCGGAGAGCGCTGCTCTCCGCCGTTAATAACTCAGCCCTGCTCGCCCTTGTTCTCGACAAAGGTCGCTTTATTGCGGGTGACCGTATAGGCCACTTTTTTGACATCTTCAGGTGACGTGGTCACTTCAACTGGCGCAATAGTGACACGGCCCATACCAAACAGCGTCGGCACATACCCACCGACCTGATGCTTACCCGCCGGCACATGCAGCAGTTTGCTTTCACCATTCGGCAATCTGCCAGCGTCTTTGCCATCTACCGTCAGGAATACACTGGAGCCATCATCCGCACGGGTCTTGATATGCGAGACATCGATCTGTGTCGGACCAGCAGCAAATTCATCTGGTGCTTCGCTGGCGGCATGTTTCGCACAGCCGGTCAGTACAGCAGCAACCGTCATAACGGCGAGAGTAAAACGATAACGCATTGGACACTCTTTCTCCTGATCATCAGAACCAACTATTTTAGCGGTTTGCAGGCCGGATGTAAGGGGGTGTGAAGTCAGCATGCTCTTAAAATGGATAAAACAGCGCTGCTTTTGCGGACTATCTGCGTAAAGAATATTTACTGAATAAATACACAGTCTTTTTATGATGAGTCATCACGCATTTAACCTGCTGATCACCCTGAATTTAACCTGTTCAAAAACCCGAATAAGCGCAGCGTGATTGGTGCTATTTAGCGCTTTTAACAGGCGTTAACGCTGTTAATTAACGATTATAAGGTTCATAGTGGTTGTTCATCCCCGGTTAATTCCGGCGGCCTTTCCCTCAGCAGAGGGCACGATATGCAATTTCATACTACTGATACTGTTTGTGCGATAACCGGCACGCATCCTGCGAATCTGAAGCGCTGGATGAAGCAGGGATTACTGACATCACAGCAGAATGCTGACGAGTGGAGCAATGCTCATCTCAGCGAAATCCACACTCTGGTTGGCCTGACGGCAACCGGTGCAACACTTAATGAGATCAGGCAGGGTCAGCAGGACGCCTCATCGGTTAAGACCTACGGCTGGGCGGCGCGCAAGGGCGACATGCTCTGGCAGCTTGAATTTGGCACACCGTTGTCGCTTTCACGTCAGATGCACGACATGTCTAGTAACTATAGCGGTGATGATTTAATCATTAATTTGCTGCGACCGCTGAGCGTCTGGCTCTATGCCGACCACCGTCAGGGCGCGGCACGACGCCTTGACCGTTTTGAGAAAACCGTTAAGCAGCAGGCGGACAAAGTGATGCGTGTCTCATCGCGCAGTGAATCGTCCGTTCCTCTGTTTCTGGAAGCGGTAAGCGTACTGGATAAAACGGAAATCTGGCTGGAGGCAATTCGTCTGACGGCGTTGGGCTTTAATGTCGCGGTTGACTCGCGTGCCACTGGACAGCCTGCCATTAAAACCGCCATTCATCAGCATCATGTGATGTGGTGTGGTGCGGGGATCAGTCAGGTGATGCAGGACTATTATGACCAGCAGAGTCAGGATGGTTTTCCGATCATGCTCAGTGGACCTGATCGTAATCTGCATTTTTCACAAACCTCCTCTTCCAGCGCTGCCTGATAGCAGGCAGCTTCACTATTCCCCTGCTTTTCCGCGCCAGTAAATAATTTTTTTCGTTAAGAATCTCTTAAGGTAGCTACGTATACTGGAGTCTCAACCCTGACTCATTGACGAGACTACGATGAAAAAGACTTTACTGACCCTGACCCTGACTCTGTGCCTGTCACCACTCGCTTTCACCGCTGCGCATGCGGCTTCTAATCTGACCGGTTGTGCTGCTAAAAAGCAGGAGATTGAGACACAGCTCTCCTTTGCCCGCCAGCACAATAATACCCATCAGGTTGCCGGCCTTGAAAAAGCGCTGCGTGAAGTGGATCAGAACTGCACTGAAGAGAGCCTGTTAAAGCAGCGCCAGGAAAAAGTAGCAGAGAAAAAGTTTAAGGTGCAGGAGCGTGAAGAGGAGCTGGCAGAAGCGAAAGCGGAAGGACGTAGTGCCAGCAAGATTCAGAAGCGCGAAGATAAGCTGGCAGAAGCGCGTGAAGAGCTGAAAGAAGCCGAACAGGCTTTGCGGCAGTAATGCTTCGGGGCCAGCCTTGCGGCGCTGGCCCGCCAATTTTATTTTCCTCGCCTTATCATTCCTGTCTGTTCTAACCAGATGATTAAGCTGCTTATTTTCCGCTCAACCCATTACTTAAGGTAATCCTTCTATTACTTATTCTCATGCACTTAATTGGTGCAGCAAAGTCAATGAAGTTAAGATCAATTATTTAACTTTTTGAACGTCCTCAAAGAATTGAAAGATAGCGAGCCCCCCCTTATATGCAGGCTGTACGCACCCGTAGCGCATTATTATTCGTCTTTAAAGGGCATCTCTCAAAATCTATTCACTACACGCGCCCCAAAAAGGGGCATGTCTGCACTTTTCCAGGGCGGATACCCCATCTTATTTGTTTCAGAAGTGTTAGATTATGTCCGCGCCTTACAATGCGCTCACCATCCACGGCTCCACACAATAAATAACTTCATTAAGAAAGGTTTTTTATGGATAAGTTATCTTATGCGTCTGAAAGCAGCACATCTGCCTGGTCCACCTACTTACAGCAAATCGACCGGGTTGCGCCCTATCTTGGCGATCTTTCACGTTGGATAGATACTTTGCGGCATCCAAAACGCGCACTGATTGTCGACATTCCTCTTCAGATGGATGATGGCTCGATTCGCCATTTTGAAGGCTATCGCGTTCAGCACAACCTTTCACGCGGCCCGGGTAAAGGCGGTATTCGCTATCATCCTGATGTCGATCTTAATGAAGTCATGGCGCTATCTGCATGGATGACGATCAAATGTGCGGCAGTCAACCTGCCCTATGGCGGTGCCAAGGGCGGCATTCGTGTTGATCCTTTCAAACTCTCCGATGGTGAACTTGAGCGGCTGACCCGTCGTTATACCAGCGAGATCGGCATCATTATTGGACCGCAGAAAGATATTCCGGCACCGGACGTCGGCACTAACAGCAAAGTGATGGCGTGGATGATGGATACCTACTCCATGAACCACGGCACCACGATTACCGGAGTGGTGACCGGCAAACCGATTCACCTGGGCGGCTCACTGGGCCGCGAAAAAGCGACCGGCCGTGGGGTGTTTATTACTGGCCGTGAAGTGGCTCGTCGCTCAGGTATTGACATCGAAGGCGCCCGTGTGGCGGTTCAGGGCTTCGGTAACGTCGGCAGCGAAGCGGCACGTCTGTTTGATGAAGCAGGCGCGCGCGTGGTGGTGATTCAGGATCACACTGCAACGATTTATAATTCAGATGGCATTGATATGGCCGCGCTGAGCGAATGGCAGATCACCCACAAGCAGATTGCCGGTTTCCCTGGTGCGCAGAGCATTGATAAAGAGGCGTTCTGGACCACTGAGATGGATATCCTGATCCCAGCCGCGCTGGAAGGTCAGATTACCCGCGAGCGCGCGGAGATCCTGAGCTGCAAAATCGTGCTGGAAGGCGCAAACGGCCCGACCTATCCGGATGCTGATGACATGCTGGCAACCCGCGGCATTATCGTTGTGCCGGATGTGGTCTGTAATGCCGGCGGCGTGACCGTCAGTTACTTTGAATGGGTTCAGGACATGGCCAGCTTCTTCTGGAGTGAAGATGAGATCAATCGTCGCTCCGATAAGATTATGACCGAAGCGATGGTTCATATCTGGGAGAAGTCAAAGGAGAAGGATTGCTCGCTACGTACTGCGGCTTATATCGTGGCGTGTGAACGGATCCTGATGGCGCGTAAAGATCGCGGTATCTACCCGGGTTAATGCTTAGGGCGCTGTTGCAGGTAACAGCGCCCTTTTCTCGCCTATTTCATTAATACCTGAAACTTCGGGTTAAACTCATCAAAAATCGGTAACGCGGCTCCCAGTGCAGCGGTATCGCTGCCGGTCATGCCCCTCTTCAGCCGCATATCTAACAGGTAACGTCCACGTACCGACTGATAAAGCGGCGGCAAGCGCGCGTCCATCTGTTCCAGCAATGGCGCAGGCATCATCCCGCCAATAATCACTGCCTCTGCATCAAACACCGACTCCAGAATATTGATTGCCTGGCGCAACGGCGTTGTTACGCTCTCTATCCATGCAAGGAAACGCGCAGGTTCAATCTGCAGCAGATCTTCAGGCAGCGCCCGCATCGGATCGAGACCACAGAATTCATAGGCGGCCTGCAACGAGACATAACGTTCCAGGCAACCCTGATTACCGCAGTAGCATTCGCGGCCGCCTGGCTCCACCACAATGTGGCCAATCTCGCCCGCATTATGGGCGTGACCGGTATAAATGTGGCCATCGGTGAAGATGGCGGCACCCAGACCGGTACCGATATAGAGATAGATAAAGGAGTTGAGGTTGAGATGGCGCGCCGTACCGTGAACACGTTCGCCGGTCTGGATAGCGTCTCTGGCGGGGCAATTCTGCTGGATAAAAAGCAGTTCAACGACCTGAATCCCGCTGACTGGGATATTGCCAGGATGTTTCAGAGCTATGCGCTTTATCCGCATCTGACCGTCGCCGAAATTATTGATTAACACTCCCCCCAACTTCAACAGCAACCAGTCGTCGCTAAAGACGTTTTCAGGGGGGGGAACGGGATTGCCCGAATTAATTTTTTTCTGAACGGTGGCCGATCTAAATAGTGGACGGCAGAGCCACTGGATGTTATCGCTATTTCTTCGCCAATAACGTCAGCTAAACTTCTTCATCATTTTTTTAAATAAATGCTCCTCATCTTTAACCTGACAATCAGATATTATTTCTTCAGTAACATTTTTCTCACTAATGTTTTCAACAAGGATCTTAAACCTACGCTTTACTTCTTTACCTGCAGGAGTGCAATCTCCTGAGCTTGCCAGATAAACGGCCGCACTGTATGCCGCATAGCAGTCATCAATGTTGGCCGGATGATCTTTACAACCACTATATACACTATAAGCCAGATCAGCATGACCTTTATAATAATTAATTTCAGGCGTATTTCTTAACTGTGAAAATACACCAGGAAGTAATAGTGCGAAGACCAGACTAAGTGTTACCATTCCCATCAGGACTATATATCTGAACTTCATCGCCTTGCCTTTTTAGTCATTAATGTTAAAAAACCCCTTCTACTGCACGCGCCAGTAAGACTGGTGGTTTGCCAGTGATATTGAAAATAACTCAGTCAATTCGTCATTTCAATACTACACTGTCCCTGGTATTCAACATAGTTGCGTTTCATTTATTAGATAAGGTTGTCTTCTTTCCTGTTATACCTCTTCAGAACAGGCAATTTCCCTTACTTTCCTGGCACAAAAGAATAGTTCTGTGTCCACAAAACAGACAAATTTAGCCAATACGTTGAAGAACCGTGTATTCATTTTCTATGCCCGGCATTCGTTTTATATATAACAGCCGCAGCCAGTAAATATGCCAGAGCAAACTCATGTCTGACCTCAATTCCCGCAGCGTCAACACGAGCGGATATGAGTTCGGCAGACATTTGTCACGACGATTAAAAGGGACAGAGAGCATCAATGTAGCAAGACCTTATCGCTTTGACAGCTTAAGTTCCGCTGAAACGTATAGCTCTGCACGCTTTATCGCAACTTGCTGTATTACCCATAAAGTGCAGACAAACTTAAATAATGAAAATACAGAAGTATTAAGCTTCCCGAGAATTGGCTTTTTATGTTTGGGGATTTATCCCCCGATGAATTAATAAACAGGATTAGTTTCAGATATGCAGTATGAATTGGATTTGCTGGCATAAAAGGTGACGCTGGGACCATGTGCTGCTAAATAAGTTTCAGTGTGGCAATGGCCACAAGGACGAAGACGGGCGTACTCTGCTTCACCGGTGGTAGTTAATCACCCTATCAGTGTTAGCGAAAAGGGATGGCGCTCTTATCTCTTTGCGAAGGACGTATGCTATTTGAACCGCCGCCGCTTTATCCAGCAGCGACGGTTTTTCAGGAGTATCAGCCCGCTTTACGCCAGATGAAACTGCTCCACCGTCTGTGACAGTTGCTGCGCCTGATCTTCCAGTGAACTGGCAGCCGCCGACATCTGCTGCACCAGCGCGGCATTCTGCTGGGTAACACCATCCATTTCATTAACCGCTATCGTTACCTGACTGATGCCACGTGCCTGTTCGCTTGACGCTGTAACGATCTCACCGATAATTCCCTGCACTGAATTTACCGCCTGCATCATCTCCTGCATGGTCTTACCGGCATCGTTCACCAGCCGGACGCCACTTTCCACCCGTACGCTCGACTCTTCAATCAGTGCGCCGATCTCTTTCACCGCATTAGCACTGCGCTGGGCCAGATTACGCACTTCTGAGGCGACCACCGCAAAACCGCGCCCCTGCTCACCGGCGCGTGCTGCTTCTACCGCCGCGTTGAGCGCCAGAATATTGGTCTGGAAGGCAATGCTATTGATCATCGTGGTAATGTCGCCAATCTTTTTCGAGCTGTCATCGATCTGCGCCATGGTCTGCACCACTTCGCCTACCAGCGAGGCACCGCGACTGGCAATGTGCGTCGCGTTTTCAGTCAGGCTGGTCGCCTGCTGCGCATTGTCGGCATTCAGGCGGATCGTGGCGCTGATCTGCTCCATGCTGGCTGCAGTCTGCTCCAGCGCGGCGGCCTGTTCTTCGGTGCGTGACGCCAGATTCAGGTTGCCGCTGGCAATTTCGCCCGCGCCCTGTCGTACTGATTCACTGGAATCTTTAATCTGCCCGACAATCTGCCGAAGCTGGCTTTGCATAGTATGAAGCGCAAAGAAGAGGCTGCTGCGATCGCCGTTTTTCACTGCAATTGCGTTATCCAGCTTGCCATCCGCGACGGCCAGCGCAATATTTGCCGCTTCAATCGGCTCGCCGCCAATCGGCCGCAGCACCTTACGACTGAACAGCATGCCGAGTACGGTGCCGACCAGCAGAATACTGACCACCATCAGCAGCAGTGCCCACATCAGTTGCCGGTTGGCAGCAGCCATCACCTGACTGACCGGTGCGACAACGCCGAGATACCAGGGTTTGTCACTGTTACCAATCACCACCGGCTGCCAGGTGACTAATGCGTCTTCGCCCAGCACGGCATCAAAATGCTGTACGACTTTCGTCGTAAAACCATCTTTTTCGCCTTTCCAGGGCTTACCGGCTTCCTCTTTCACGGGTGAGGACACCACATTCCCGCCATTCGAGAGCAATAGCGCATAGCCGCTGCCCTGCCAGGGTTTGATCTGATTCACTTTCTGCTGCAGTGAGGCCAGTGAAATGTCAGAGGTGACGATCGCTTTTAAGGTCCCCTGATCGATAATCGCGGCAGCTACGGAAGTCAGCAATGTCGGCACGCCGTTGTAGGCATAGCTATAAGGTTCGGTAAGCGTATCTTTTTGTGATTTTTGCGGGATCAGATAGTAATCGCCCTGACCCGGTGTCAGATAGGAGAGAAGCGGATGCATCGCGTATTTACCTGATGCGTCACGATCCACAAAAAAGGCATAGCGTCCCTGTGGCGCCTGGCCCGGCTGTGACGCGAACTCCGCATCGCGGCCATCAAACGCATTCTGTTCGAATATCACCGACATCGACAGATAATCAGGGTTGGCGCGCAGCGCATACTCCATGACTTTATCGGCCACTTTACGGTCGGTAATAGCGGCCTGAGGCAACGCGATCAGACTTTGCCCGAGATGACTGGCAACATCACGGGCATGCCCCAGCTCCTGCTGCACCTGAAGCGCACGGCTCTGTGCAATCTGCTGCAGATAGTTTTCTGCGAGCACCTTCTGCTCTTTACCCGACTGCCAGCTGAGGACGCCGATGGTCACGGTAAATCCCAGCATAATTGTCAAACCACCCATGATCAGCATCTGCGCACGGGTACTCATTCTTTTCTTATGTGTTAACTGACTGGCCATAGTGATCCCCTGAAATTTACCTGGCTCAATACCTCCTAGTAGTTATGGTGCTCCTGAGATCATCTATCGGCGGCGTTTTTTTGAACTTTAATGGCCATTTCACCGCCGTGATGGGGGTCTCACAGAGCGTGATTACGGGAAGTTGATCGCAAAGGGATTATGGCGCTGCTAATGAACGGCCTTTTTTTGATCTGCAACAATACTGGTGCCCACCATTACTGTCAGTTTATGTCAACAGTTGCTGTAGCCCCCTTATCGCAGTGGAGATAGAACAATGATCGGTAAATCAGGATTAGCTATCGGGATGGTTGTCTGGCTGGCGTATGTCGCCTGGATCGTTCACTACTATTCAGACACCTTTATGCAGTTCTCCCGCTAAGCAAACAGGACCTTCGGGTCCTTTTTTTTGCCCTCAATTCAGCCGGGTTGACCTGTGAGCCAAATACTCGCTATTATCGGCTCATTCTGTGAGCCGAATAGCCTCCTTTATTCGGCTCATCCACCCTTAGCGTGAGCCGAATATGAGCATTACCTGGATCTGGCAACAGCCGGACTGGCCCGATTTTCAATGGCAGGATGCCGTGCTGTTACCGCGCCTGCGCCATCTGCAGCAGCAGCGCGGATTGCTGCTGGGCCGTGCCAGCCTGCAGTCAGACAGTGATTCGCAGACGCTGGATACTCTGTTAAGTAATATCCTTTCCTCTTCCGCGATTGAAGAGGAGCGGGTAAACGTACAGTCAGTACGCTCATCGCTGGCACGCCGGTTAGGCGTCACAGAAGAACAGCCTTATCCGGTCTCTGATCGCTCAGAAGGGCTGGCCGCCATGATGCTGGATGCCATCAACAACCGCAGTCAGCCACTGACGCTCGACCGATTATTTCAGTGGCATCACTGGCTCTTCCCGGCCGATGAATGGACGGTGCAGCGTCTGAGCGTCGGCACGCTGCGCGGCAGTGAGCCAATGCAGGTTATATCAGGTCGCATTGATCGCCCCACGGTGCATTTTGAAGCGCCACCGCGACACGGACTGGAGCCGCAGCTCGCGCAGTTTATTGAGTGGTTCAACAGCAGTCAGCAGGATGTGATGCTGGACCCGATGCTGCGCGCTGCCATCTGTCATCTCTGGTTTGTTACGCTGCATCCATTTGACGATGGGAATGGCCGTATCACCCGTGCGCTAACCGATCTGGCACTGGCGCAGGCCGACAGTCAGAGCATTCGCCTTTATGCCATGTCACCCGCTATCCTGGCGCAGCGTGCCGGTTATTACCGCATCCTGGAGCAGACGCAGAAAGGCGGCCTTGATATCACAGACTGGCTGGTGTGGTTTCTTGATATCCTGGATGAGAGCCTGAAGCAGGCGATGCACGTCATCGATCGTACCCAGATGAAAGCGCGTTTCTGGCTACGTCACCAGGGGATGGGATTAAGCGCGGAACAGGTGAAAGTGCTGAACCGGCTGCTGGATGGTGGCGAGCAGGGTTTCGAACGGGGGATCAGCGCCAGTCAGTATCAGAAGGTGGCTAAAGTGAGTAAAGCGACCGCGACCCGTCATCTGGCGGACCTGGTAGAGAAAGGTTGTCTTTACCGGCTTGAGGGTGGCGGCAGAAGCACCCGCTATCAGGTAGTAACAGATGCTAAAAAGCTATAGCGTTAATCACGTGATGTTCTGTAACGTTAACTACCAGGTTAGTTTAACCCTGAACATAACGCTCAAGCGACTCAGTACTTAATTGAGAGGCAGAAGCCCTGTCAGCGATAATTAACAAAGAAGGATGTAATTTCAGAACGGATGCAGGAATCTGCTCCGTCACCGCTCCCTCAATAACCTGTGCCAAAGCCCAGGCTTTATTTTCGCCGCTGACAATGAGTAACAGATTTTTTGCTGCCATAACGCTCATCGGCCCCATAGTTACATAATGATCAGGCACAGAGCTTAAATCACCCTTCATTTCAGTCCGGGCAATGAATTCAGCGAGATCACCCTCTATGGGATGCTTAACCACCGGGTGATGAAATCGGGTCAGGCCAGGGATGTTGCCGCAAAAATGTCCATCTGACCCCAGTCCCATTAGCACTAAATCTAATCCACCCTCCTGCTTTAACAGACGCTCAAAATCCAGAAAATTGTCATCGGTGAGTTTATGAATGTTCGTTTCTTTAATTTGTGCTGGTGACAGAAAAAGCTGACGCAGACTGGATATCGTAACGCCCTCACGATGTTGACCTTTGAACGCAATTTCATCAAAGTTATAGTAATGAACATGTGAATAGCCGGAGCGTCCGCCGATGGCTGAAACAAGATATTCGTACAATTTAGCAGGCGTACGACCTGCCGTTATCGCCAGATTCACACGTCGGTTTTGTGTCATATAACCCAACATATGATGACTTGCGATCTGGCTCATTTCATTATAATTGTCCGTCACGATCAGTTTCATTTCATCATCCCGTAATCGTTTTACTGACAAACATCAATGTGGCATCGCGACCTGTCGTGAGCCACAATGATGGGTATTAACAGGCAGTCATCTCACCCTTTAAGTGAGGCTCCGTTTGTCGCTATAACCTCCTGATACCAGTAGAAGCTTTTCTTGCGGCTACGCGCCAGCGAGCCTTCGCCATTATCATCGCGGTCAACATAGATGAAGCCGTAACGTTTAGAGAGTTCGGCTTTGGATGCGCTGACCAAATCGATTGGACCCCAGCTGGTATACCCCATGACCTCAACGCCATCTTCAATGGCCTCCCGCACCTGAACCAGATGATCGTGGAGGTAGCTGATGCGGTAGTCATCCTGCACGACGCCGGTGGCATCCGGAATGTCTTTGGCCCCCAGTCCGTTCTCAACGATGAACAGCGGCTTTTGATAACGATCCCACAACAGATTCAGCAAGGTACGCAACCCGACCGGATCAATCTGCCAGCCCCATTCAGAGCTCTGCAGGTGGGGATTAGGCACCATGCTCAGAATGTTACCGCGCATCTGCTGATTCAGCGCCTCATCGGCGGTGATGCAGCCGGACATGTAATAGCTGAAAGAGATAAAATCGACGGTCGATTTGAGTATCTGGCGATCGGCATCGGTAATATCCAGTTGGATATCGTTTTCGCGGAAGAAGCGCAACATATAGCCCGGATAAGCTCCCCGGCACTGTACATCGCCAAAAAATTGCCATTTCCGGTTCTCCTGCAGCGCTTCAAGCACATCATCAGGCTTACAGCTCAGCGGATAGACCAGCCCACCCAGCAGCATATTACCGATACTGGCTTCAGGGTTACTTTCGTGACAGGCTTTAACCGCCAGAGCACTGGCCACCAGTTGATGATGAATCGCCTGATAAATTTCGCCCAGGCTGCTGGTTTCTGGCAGGCCTACGCCAGTCATCGGCGCATGTAAAGACATATTGATTTCATTGAAGGTCAGCCACAACCTGACTTTTTTCTGATAGCGGGTAAACACCGTACGCGCGTAATGCTCAAAAAAGCCAATCACCCGGCGGTTTCCCCAGCCGCCATACTGCTGAACCAGATTCCAGGGCATCTCATAATGTGACAGCGTCACAAGTGGCGTAATGTTATGTGCTGCCAGCTCATCGAATAATCGGTCATAAAAGGCCAGGCCTGCTTCATTAGGTTGTTGCTCGTCACCGTTCGGGAAAATACGCGTCCAGGCAATTGAAACCCGCAGACAGCTAAATCCCATCTCTGCAAACAGCCTGATATCGTCCGGATAGCGGTGGTAAAAATCGATCGCCACATCTTTAAGGCTCTTACTCCCCGCAACGCGATCGACTACCGGGCCAAAAATCCCTTGTGGCTGGACGTCAGAGGTGGAAAGGCCTTTCCCCTCTTCACGCCAGGCGCCTTCAACCTGATTAGCGGCGACCGCACCACCCCATAAAAATGTATCCGGGAAAGTTTTCATCCTGTGCTCCTTTTACTGATGAATGATGCTGAGTAATGGCGTTCCTGCGGTGACAGCTGTCCCTGCCACCGTCAAAACTTCATGATACGCATCGCTGTTAGTGATAATGATCGGTGTTGCAAGGTCATATCCGGCATCAAGAATGGCCTGACGATCAAACGTCAGCAGCAGATCGCCGGGCTTAACCGTGTCGCCCACGTTTACATGTGCCGTAAAAGGTTTGCCATCAAGCCTGACGGTATCGATACCCACATGGATTAGCAGCTCAATCCCACTGTCACTCAACAGGCCGATGGCATGCCGGGTCTGAAACAGAGAGGCAACTTCACCCGCGAAAGGCGCAATGACTTTGTTGTCGGAAGGAATGATGGCTGCGCCCTGTCCCAGCAGGCCACTGGCAAAGGTCGGGTCGGGCACCTGATCAAGCGCGATTACGGTACCGGTCATCGGTGACAGAATGTCATCTTCGCCAGTTATCACCGGGGTTGCCGTAACTGGCACACTGGTAGCAGGCATACCCGCTACCAGCGTCAGGCTACAGCCCAGTATCAGCGCCAGTGTGGTCCCGGCAATACCACCCCATAACGTGGCGTCGACACCGCCAGGCGGGATCATCTGGGCGATAGTGAAGATGTTGGCAAAGCCAAAGGAATAAACGTGTGTGCTACTGAAACCGACAATGGCACCGCCGATAGCGCCCGCCACACAGCCAAAGATAAAGGGACGACGCAGGGGCAGATTAACCCCATAGACGGCCGGTTCGGTAATACCAAAAATCCCAGCGGTCACGGATGAACCCGCCAGCATCTTCTGCCGCGCATCCCGGCTGCGCAAAAAAACGGCCAGCGCCGCGCCAACCTGGCCCATGACAGCAGGCAACAGCATAGGCAGCATCGAGTCATGCCCCAGTACCGCAAGATTGTTAATCATCAGAGGTACCAGTCCCCAGTGCAAACCAAAAATTACACAGACCTGCCATAGCGCGCCCATGGCGGCGCCAGCCAGCCAGGGGGCCAGCGCATAAATCCACTGGTAGCCATTCGCCAGCATCTGACTTAAGGCCGTGGACAGTGGACCGATCACCAGAAAGGTCAGCGGCACAGTGATGCTCAGACAGATCAGTGGCGCAAAGAAGTTTTTCATGGAGGCGGGCAGCCGACGGGTACTCTGTTTTTCCAGCCAGCAACTCACCCATGCGGCGAGGATGATGGGTATCACCGACGCGCTGTAATTAAACCAGGTCACAGGGATGCCGAGAAACGCTTCCGTCATGGCGCCGGATTGCTGGCTGGCATTGAAGGCGGCAATCATCGTCGGATGAGTGAGCGCCCCGCCAATCACCAGGGTAATAAAGGGATTCCCGCCAAACTTTTTTCCGGCGGTGTAGCCCAGCACTAGCGGAAAGAAGAAAAACAGTGCATCACTTGCCGCAAACCAGATTTTATATGTTCCACCTTCAACAGAAAGCCAGCCGCAGACCACGGCCAGAGCCAGCAAGCCTTTGAGAATACCCGAGGCGGCAAGTATCCCGATAAACGGCGTGAAAATGCCAGACACAACATCGATCAGGCGACTGAAAAGGTTACCTGACGCCTTATCTTCGGCTGATGCAGGGGCCTCATCCAAAAGTCCCGCTTCAGCACGGACAGCCTGCCAGACATCATGAACATGGTTGCCAATCACCACCTGAAACTGACCGCCGCTTTCGACGACCATAATCACCCCCGGATTTTTCTTCAGTCCTTCCGCATCGGCTTTATGGTTATCTTTCAGTTTAAAGCGAAGCCGGGTGGCACAATGAACCAGACTTACGATGTTATCTCTGCCACCGATATGGCCGAGGATATCCTGCGCCAGCGTGTGATATTCCATCTCGATTTCCTTAAACCGATGTCCATGGACATCCGTTGACTGAGCCAAAAATAAAAAAACCCGAGAACGTCCTCCTTTCAGAGGCCGCGCTCAGGTTTTGCCTGCGTTAAGCAGTAACAATCCTGTTTGATGGGGCTTAGTGCCCCTCTTTCCTCACCCGCTCAATATGAATAGCGAGAAACATAATCTCTTCTGCGGTCAGCTCACGCTGATAGCTTTGTTGCAAATGCTGCGCGATTTTCACCGCGCATTTCCAGGCTTTGGGGTAGTTATCTTTTACTGCCGTATGCAATGAAACATCGTCATCGTCGACTACGGTTCGCGTCAGCATACGCTGCGCGAAAAACTTCAGATGGGTGACAAAACGCTGGTAACTCAGCGACGATTCGTTATATTCCAGCCGCAACTGATACTTCACCAGTTGCAGAATCTCCTGCATTACCCGCGTAACATGCATCACTTCCGGCATTTCGTTATTGAGCTGTGCCGTCACCAGATGTAACGCGATAAACCCGGCTTCATCCTCAGGTAGTTCGACATTAAGACGACGGGAGATGATTGCCCTGGCCTCCTGCCCCAGTTCGAACTCTTTGGGATAGAGACGTTTGATGTCCCACAGCAACACATTTTTAATCGCCAGACCTTTTTTCTGTCTTTCAATGGCAAAGAAGCAGTGGTCGGTCAGCGTGATATACAGACTCTCCTGCAGTTTCCCGAGACGCTGTATCGCAAGATCAATAATGCAATTGGAGGTCGTCATCACTTCAGGCGGGATTTGATGTAACAACTCCTCCAGCCGACGGACCAGCAGATCACTTTGTGGTGCAAACACTTTCTCAATTTGCGCGTCATTGAGACTGTCGCCGACGCGCTTCTGGAAGGCCAGCCCACGTCCCATGACGACCTGCTCGCGCCCCTGCTCATCCTGAACCATCACCACGTTATTATTCAGAATTTTGGCGATTTTCATCGGAACCCCAGAAACAAAAAAACCTGACATCCGGCAGAGGCCAGAAATCAGGTTTTGCCTGCCTAAGCAGTAACAATCCAGTCCGGGCACTCTATCAGTTTTATTCGTGACCTCAATCTGTCCGGGTAAAAAGCGTGACAGCGATCGAAATCCGCTTATTAACTTAAAAAGTAACCACCGTTTTGAGTTCAGTCACCCAGGCACCCTGTGTATGGGCAATACCCGCCGGACGATGCCAGTACTGAAGCCCGGGTTGCAGTTCCAGCCAGGAAACGGGGCGGAATCGGTAATAGAATTCTCCATTCAGTGAATGGCCAGGCACCGGATGATAAGCCGCATCGTTGTAGTCAGAAATACCACTGATCGTGTTCATGTAGCGCTGGTTACGCGCGTATTGATTGCTCATATCTGTCCAGGTCAGGCCAAAACCTATCCAGTCTTCAGGACGAGCGTCAGACAGACCCCGATAGCGGAGCGAAGCCGCATAGACCGAGTGCATGTAGTTAGTGCGTTGATCGGCCAGGCTCATACTGAATGAAGTACTTAACCCGCGACTTGCGTCATCCTGATGTCGCGTCAGTTGCTGATTAAGTCCGGCGTAAAGAAACCCTGTCCGGTTATGCTTCTCATCACCACCGGGATCACTGACTCCCGCGCCACCGGACCGGCCGCGATAGAGTTCAGTTTGCGGAGCATTGGTAAAAACTACGCCCAGGTTGTAGGCTCCCGGCAGGCCATTAATGATTGGGCGGGCTTCGATCTCAACCGGCAGCAGGACACCTTTGCTGCGTCGGGTGGAACCACTCCAGGCGTGATGACGACTGGAAGCGTCCGGGTTCTGCTCCATCACGCCGCCTTTCAAAGTGACAATGGGCGTTAACCGGTATTCGAGCGTGGTTCCCCATGTATGAACGTTCCAGTTATTCCAGGTTAGTGAGTTCGCGGATTTTCCGCCACACTGTGAAAGCATCTGGAAATCACAGGGTATAATCTGATCGAAGGTCTGAACCTTGTTCATCATTCCGATACGCCATGTTATACGCCGATCATCAAAACTTCGGGCAAAGGTCAGCCAGCCCAGTCGGGTAATAGATTGTCCGCCCCAGCTCTCCTGCGTGAGATCGTTAACATTCACGCGAGGATCCTGCACCCGTCGCGTGGTCAGATCATCGTTGTGATTGCGGTTAACAATGTTCGCTTCAATACGTGCATCGGGAATATTTGTCCAGCGCGACAAATCCTGATTAAAGGTCAAAGCAAACTGATCGATATAAGCGACGTGTGACGCATGATTGTATCCACCGCCGCCATTCCAGCCAATTTCATTCAGATAACCCAGGTTAAAGGTAAATCCATTATTGTTAAGCGATTTACGAAGACCATACATATCACCCAGAACGGGATCCGGTGGAGATTCAAACCCTAATACCGTTCCGCTCCATTCCTGCGCTGTCGACAAGGGTGAAAAGGTCAATAATGAGAGTGCGCACAGCATGCTTTTATATTTCATCTTAGCAACCTGTTTTTGATTTTAATGATGTACGGTTCGCAGGAGAGCCCTGAACCTGCTTTGCTCAACGTCATGTTTCCCTGGCCTGAATAGGTCGATTCGTTATCGCTATGGTTATTAATGATTTACGCTATGACGGAGTAAATTTATGGCAAAAAAAAACCTAAGCCCCCCACAGTGGTTAAGACTGTGGAACGCTTAGGTTTTGCCTGTTATCCAGTAACAACCCTACGCTGAAAACGGCTCTAACCTAACATTGCTTTTTAAAATTGAATAGCACTGCCGGATTATTTCACAAGAAAATGTGAGCCGATTAACAATTAATATCTCTTATTTAATGTGACTGGTGTTAATTAATATTTAAAATGAGGTAAGAAATCACCAGGAGAATATCATATTAGTTTTCTTGCTAATTCATTCAATTAAGACTGATGATGTTTATGCGTAGAGTTAAAATACGCAAACGGCGTCAAAGCTTAAAAATGA
This sequence comes from Pantoea sp. B550, assembly GCF_024158165.1. Classification (NCBI taxonomy): domain Bacteria; kingdom Pseudomonadati; phylum Pseudomonadota; class Gammaproteobacteria; order Enterobacterales; family Erwiniaceae; genus Pantoea; species Pantoea sp. B550. The sequence continues at coordinate 421,039 of NZ_JAMYXI010000001.1, read as the reverse complement.
ATGATCAAAAATCCAGATTATTGAATCCTGATTGATGCTATAGCGCTGAGTTCAAAAATGTAGCTGGTTGATTTGCGTGATTTACAGGGAGATTGCAGGCGGGCATTCAGCACAAGGAAATGACAGGAGGATGTGTTTTGTATGTCCTGACAAAAGGTCGGATAAATCCGTTAATTAGAAACAACAACGCCGGGAGGGTCGCTTCCGGCGTTGTGGCAATTACGCAGCTTTAACGGGGCGTACTTTCTTCGCAGCAGGCTCTTCCACCTGCTCATCCGCACCATTATCTGCCACGGCTTCAGGCTTCGTCGCGCCTGCGGACACGTCCGGCAGTTTGCTGGTACGCAGAATATGCTGCACTGTGTCTTTCTGCTCTGCAATCAGCAGGCCCAGCGTTTCTGCCTGAGATTCATCCAGTGCAGGTTGATGCTGTAACAGCCAGTCAGTAAAGGCTTCGGCCATATCGAGCATTTTGTCGTAGGCATCGGCCTCTTTCTTATTGGCAAACGTCATCTTCTCTTCACCCTTTCTGACTACAACAAATTTTGTTTCAACAGCCATCTTTTCGCCCTCAGGTACTGTGTATACATACAGTATATCATGCCGGTTATGCTTTGCCAGCAGAGAATCAAGTTTACTTGCTACGCGCAGGCTAACCTTAACCGGGCGCAGGTTTTTTTCTTTTTCCTGCCGCTTCTCTGCCAGAAGCCAGGCTGACTACACCAGCAGCTCTTCAAGGAACATCGCCAGCGCCTTACGCGGATCGTCTTCTTCGGAAACGATCACCTCGATCCCCCACTGCCCCAGCACCTCTTTGGCTACCGGGTTATTACGGTTAGTGAACAGATACGATTTGGGCCGGGCTGTCGCCAGCCCGGTGCGGCCCCACATCTTGGTCAGACGGTAAAACAGCAGGCGGATGTTGAAATCGCTGATGCTATAGCCGACAAACAGCACAGAGTTGCCCATTACGTCATGGGTCAGTTTGATGTCGAGCGGTGAGTCGAAATAGAGGCGTTCAAAATAGCTGCTCTCATCAAGCACGATAGAGGTGTCATCATCGAAGTCACCGTGCAGTTTGATAATGTGACGTTTATCTTCGGTCAGTGAGACCAGGTCAGCGGCGTTCGCCACTTTATAATAGGGAACACCGTGCGCATCGTGCGCTGCTTCCAGCCAGCGATCGTAGTTGGTAGTGTAGATACGCGAGAAATTACCCTGAGTAATCATGGTGTGAATTTCTGAAGACCGGACATCGATATCCGGGCGGTGCCACTCGCGATCCATCCAGCTGCGCAGCGGGCCAAGTGAACCTTTCTTCTGTTTGTAATATTCCGCCAGCGACAGATGCGTGCCGTAGGTATTAAAAATCTTAGGATCGTAGCCCAGCTCATTTGCGAGGTGAGCAATCAGTTCATGCCACTCGGGTAAGCCAAAATTGCGCGAAATACCGGCACCGGCAAAAAGAATCAGTTTGCCGGAATCATAGGCGCGTTTGAGTTCAGGTTTCATGCCACTCCCCGCGAGGTTTTTAAAAAGGTGGCGAAGCGATCCAGCGCGATGCGCCGCATTGAGATCTCGTTCTTGAGTTCGCCCATTTCTGCAAAGGTCTGCTCATAGCCTTCGGGAATAAACACGCAATCCCATTGAAAGCCGCGCGTTCCTGCAGGTTTAGGGGCGATGGTGCCGCGCAGTTCACCCGAGAACTGATACATTTTGCGGCCGTCGCAGTAGCCGAGCACCGTTTTGGCCGTCACGGCCTGGCTGTCCAGCCCCTGCACCAGCGCGGTAAAGCGCTCTGCGTCCAGGCGGTTCCAGAAGATGCGGGTCAGACCGGCCGGCAGACCATTCAGGCCGTCCAGATAGAGGCCGGTATGCTCCACAAACAGTGGCCGCCCAATCAGCGAAAAAGCTTTGGTCAGTTTATCGCGCACCAGGTCCAGCTCGTTTTCAGTCTGAATTTCTTCGATGCGACGGGCGATGGGCAGAACTTCGACCCCGATGGGTTCGAGTATTTTGCGCACCTCAGCCAGTTTTGGCTCATTGGCAGAAAGGAATCTGATTTTCATGGGGCTTCCAGGTCAATTACTCCGCCACGCAGTGAGGATTTTTACGAAAACAGGCGGGCAGGATAAATCACTAACGCTGGAGAGTGTAGTTCAATTCTGTGGGCATTAAATTGCAGAACCGGCTTCAGCAGGAGAGCCGGTTCTGTAGCCTCAGTAAACAATGCCCGGTGGATTCACCGTGGAGTGTGTAACCGCTTCATCCTGTTCACCCCAGCGGGCCAGCACCTGCTGATACTGCCCACCTGTAATGGTGCCATCCAGAGCGGCTTGTAAAGCCGGTGCCAGCCCATTGCCCTTTTTGGTGGTCACGGCAACCCAGGCGCGAAATGGACCGCTGCCAACCAGCTTTGTCTGTCCGCGTGAGGCCACTTTCCAGGCGGCCATCGAGTGCGGACCAAAGATCGCATCGGCTCGTCCCGACAGCAGCGTCAGCGTCGCTGAGGCATCATCGGTTAGATAGACTGGCGTCACCGCAGGCAGACCATTGGCCCGATTCTGCTGATCCCAGCTCAGCAAGATGCGCTCCTGATTGGTGCCCGACGAAACGATAATCCGCTTACCGGCAATATCAGGCGGGCTGTTTATCTGGCTGATTTTACTGTCGCTTTTTACCGCAAAGGCGTGGTTATCAGCGCGATAGGTTGCGAAATCGAACTTCTTCTTACGCTCTTCGGTAACGGCAATATTAAACATGGCGACATCATAACGTCCGGCGCTGATGCCCAGCGGCCAGTCTTCCCACGAGGCCGGAACCAGCTTCAGCTTTAACCCCAGACTGTCAGCCAGCAGCCTGGCAATGTCCGGATCGCTGCCGATCCGCGTGACGTTGTCAGACGCCAGCAGCGACAGCGGCGGAGAATTAGTCGCGGCGGTCGCCACCGTCAGCGTACCGGGTTGTATAAAGTGAAAGCCAGCCGGGATTTTCGCGATCGCCTGCGGATTCGCCGGGGCATGGATTGGCGTCTCATTTTTCAGCACATCGAGCTTCTCCGCAGCCGAACAGCTCAGCACCGGGAGCAGCGTCAGCGCTGTTAAGGTCAGCGCCCTCATAACACGCGCGCCAGGAAACGGCGGGTGCGCTCATGGCGCGGATTGTTCAGTACCTGCGTCGTGCTGCCCTGCTCAACAATCCGGCCATCCACCATAAAGACCACGTTGTCCGCCACTTCACGGGCAAAGCCGATCTCATGGGTCACAATCACCAGCGTGGAGCCGGAACGCGCGAGCTTTTTGATCACGTCGAGCACTTCACCGACCAGCTCCGGATCCAGCGCCGAGGTCGGCTCATCGAACAGCATCACGCGGGGATTGAGCATCAGTGCGCGCGCAATGGCGATACGCTGCTGCTGCCCGCCCGACAGATGACGCGGCCAGGCATCGGATTTATGGCGCAGGCCGACAATGTCCAGCAGTTCACCCGCCCGCGCTATCGCTTCAGATTTCGTCAGCTGACGATGGGCAATCGGCGCTTCAATCAGATTATCCAGCACACTGAGGTGCGGAAACAGATTGAAGTTCTGGAACACGTAGCCGACGTTGATACGCTGCCGCAGAATCGCCTTCTCTTTGAGTTCATACAGCTTGTCGCCGCGCTGCTGATAGCCGATATAGTCGCCATCGATCTGAATGAATCCCTCGTCGACCCGCTCCAGATGATTGATGGTGCGCAGCAGCGTGGATTTGCCGGAGCCGGATGGCCCCAGAATCACCGTGACCGAACCGGGTTCCAGCGACAGCGAAACATCATCCAGTGCTTTGTGTTTACCAAAACGCTTGGTCACGCCGGTAATAGTGATGGCACCTGTTGTGTGAGAAGTGCGGTAATCAATGGCTTCGGACATGGCTGATCTCCTCGGTCGGATGAAGTGGCGTGACGCGATTGCGCCATTGTTGCCAGCGCGAAGGCTGCGGCTCACGGTTCACGCTGCGGGCCAGCCAGCGCTCAACGTAATACTGAATCACGGACAGGACGGTGGTGATAATCAGATACCAGGCGGCACCGACCATCAGCAGCGGGATCACTTCCTGATTACGGTTGTAAATCATCTGAATGGTATAAAACAGCTCCGGCATCGCCAGCACGTAAACCATCGAAGTCCCTTTTGCCAGACTGATGATCTCGTTGAATGCGGTCGGAATAATGGCGCGCAGCGCCTGCGGCAGAATGATGCGGAAGGTCCGGCGTGAGGCGGAAAGCCCCAGCGCGGAGGCGGCTTCAACCTGCCCGTGATCGACGCCGAGGATCCCGCCGCGGATAATTTCTGCACTGTAAGCCGCCTGCACCAGCGTCAGACCAATTACCGCCGCCGGGAACTGGCCCAGCACATTAATCGTCTGAAATGCGCCCCACGACAGGCCGGTAAATGGAATGCCGATCGACAGCGTGTCGTAGAGGTAGGAGAAGTTATAGAGAATGATCAGCACCACGATCAGCGGCAGCGAACGGAACAGCCAGATGTAGCCCCACGCCAGCGTGCTCAGCAGCCACGATGAGGAGAGACGTGCCAGCGCCAGCAGACCGCCGAAAAAGAGGCTGAATATCGTGCCCAGCAGGGTCAGCAGTAGCGTCTGACCCAGACCGTGCAGGATCACCGGATCGAAAAACCAGCGGGCAAACACGCCCCATTCCCAGCGCGGGTTAAAGGCCACTGACTGCACCACACCCGCCAGGATAAACAGCGCCAGAATAGCGCCGGCGGTGCGCGCCGGATAACGTGCCGGGACCACCTGTAGATGTTGATGTTTGCTCATCGTCACTCCTTAACTCGCCTCAGCGACGTTATAAACGCCGATTACTTTAATAAAACGCAGTCGCCCGTCATGTGGCGGCTGGCCGTAACGCTCCAGATCGCCGCTCAGATCGAACTGTGGCTGATAGCCGTGACCGGTATAAAGCCGCACCGCCTCTGGCTGGCGAAAGCCGGTGGTGAGAAACAGCCGCTGATAGCCCGCCTGCAGCGCGCGCCGTTCCAGTTCCTGCAACACCACCAGCGCCAGCCCCTGACGGCGCAGATCGCTGCGGGTCCAGATGCGCTTCAGCTCAGCGGTCTGTGGGTCATAAGGTTTATAAGCGCCCATCGCAATGATTTCGCCGTCGCGTTCCAGCACAATAAACAGCCCCTGCGGCGGCAGATACCATTCCGTCAGCTCCTGCTCCTGCTCGTTACGGCGGGAAAAGAAGTCGCCATAACGTGCCGAATATTCACCAAACAGACCACCCAGAATCGGTTGCAGCTCGGGGGCCTCGGGCGAAACTTCGCGGAAAGTCGATTCACTCATGCTCAGCTCCTTAGTCGCCCAGCCCGGCGGGGTTAATTTCAGAACGATCGATATGCTCCACGCCTTCACCCCAGCGGTTCAGCACCTTCTGATAATCACCATTGCTGATGACGCCATTCAGCGCAGTGCTGATCGGTTCTGCAAGGCCGCTGCCTTTTTTCACCGTAACGGCAATGTGCGCCGCTTTTGGCCAGCCACCATCCACACTGCCGATCAGCCGGGTTTTACCGGTCAGTGCCGCTTTCCAGGCACCAATGACGTTAGGACCAAACCAGGCATCGGCCCGCCCCGCCTGCAGTGCCAGCGTCTGGGCGGCGTCATCTTTGGCGTAGATCGGGGTAAAGCCCTTCAGACCCTTTGCCTGATTCTCTTTATCCCACGCCAGCAGAATCGCCTCCTGATTGGTGCCGGATCCCACAATGATCCGCAATCCGGCAATGTCTTCCGCTTTGGTCAGTGACTTAATCGGGCTGCTGGTTTTGACATAGAAGCCGAGTGAGTCTTTGCGATAGGTGGCGAAGTCGAACTTCTCTTTGCGCTCTTTAGTCACGGTAATGTTGGAGATCGCCGCATCATACTTGCCCGAGGCCACACCCAGCGGCCAGCCTTCCCACGACGTCGGCACGACATTGAGTTTTAATCCCAGGCTATCCGCAACCAGTCGGGCAATATCCACCTCGCTGCCGAGCAAGGTTTTGTTGTCATCGGAAAATACCGTCAGCGGCGGAGAGTTCTGCGCCGCCACGGCCACGGTAAAGGAGCCCGGCACTACAAAGTGATGTCCCGCGGGCAGTTGCGCGATGGCGTCAGGATTCTTCACCGTATTAATCGGCGCTTTATTGGCTTCCAGGCTGACGCGCTGGCCGTTATAGGACACGCTGGTGCCTTCAGCCAGCGCATGGCTGCTGGCGGTCAGAATAAGCAGGGCAAGAAGACGCGATGTTTTTTTCATGACGCAGGCTCTTATTGTGAGGTGAACTGATTAACGGGTTGCTTCAGGGCGAAGCTGTCGCGCAGCGTACTGCCCGGGTAGTCGCGGCGCGTCAGGCCGCGAGCCTGCAGAATCGGCACCACGCGGTCAACAAACCGTTCAAAGGTGTCGGGTGTGCCGCCATTGATAATGAAGCCGTCTGTGGCGTGGGTTTCGAACCAGAGCTGCAGGCCATCCGCGACCTCTTCCGGCGTACCGTGAAACAGCGGACGTGGCGTTGCGGCTTCCAGTGCCGCCTGGCGCAGCGTATGGCCATGCTGCTGTGCTTTGCGTTTGATCTCGTCGGTGGTGCTGCGGAAGCTGTTCTGACCAATGTCGCCGATGTCCGGGAACGGCTGATCCAGCGGATATTGAGAAAAGTCGTGGTGGTCAAAGAAACGACCAAGGTAGTTAAGGGCATCGGTAATCGATACCAGCGCCGCCGTGGTCTGATACTGGCGCTCTATGTCTTCCGCATCATCGCCCACGATCACGCTGACACCCTGGAAGATGTGAAGATCCTCTGGCTGACGACCGTTCGCTACCAGCTGCTGTTTCACATCCTGATAAAACGCCTGCGCTTCTTCGCGGGTGGGCTGATGGGTAAAGATGGCGTCAGCATGACGCGCCGCCAGCTTTTTACCGTCGTCGGACGCACCCGCCTGGAAGATAATCGGACGGCCCTGCGGCGTGCGGGCGATGTTTAGCGGTCCCTGCACCTGGAAGAAGTCGCCATGATGATCGAGCGTGTGCAGCTTCGCCGGATCGAAGAACTGCCCGCTCTCCTTGTTGCGCACAAAGGCATCCTGCTCCCACGAATCCCACAAGCCTTTCACTACCTGCAGATACTCGTCGGCAATGCGGTAACGCAACGCGTGTTCCGGGTGTTTCTCGCGGGAAAAGTTTTTGGCGGAACCCTCCAGCGGCGAGGTAACAACGTTCCAGCCCGCACGCCCGCCGCTGAGGTGATCGAGGCTGGCAAACTGACGCGCTACCGTGAACGGCTCGCTATAAGAAGTGGAAACGGTGCCGACCAGCCCCAGATATTCTGTAACGCCCGCCAGTGCAGAGAGCAGCGTCAGCGGTTCAAAACGATTGAGAAAGTGCGGGATCGATTTCTCATTGATAAACAACCCGTCGGCAACAAACAGAAAATCGAGCTTGCCCTGCTCCGCCTTGCGGGCGATTTTTTTGGCGTACTCCAGATTAATACTGGCATCGGCCTGCGCCGCGGGATGGCGCCAGGCAGACATGTTTCCCGATGCGCCATGCAGAATAGTGCCCAGCCGAAGTTGTCTTGTGGTCATGATGCTCTCTCTTTTTTAGTCGTAGCGATGCCCGACGAGGGTTCTCAGAACCCCCGTGTTTTGGCGGGCTGCAGATGAATTCAGTTCAGAATGGCGTCCCGACATCGCGCATTGAGGTGTTGCAGCGCCTGGCGTGCCAGTCGGGCGAAGTAGTCGGCGGCGGGGGCAATCAGCGCCTCATCCGGGGTAAAACTGGCATGGTGCAGACCAAAATCACTGGCGCTGCCGATACTGACAAACGCGCCTGGCACCTGTTGCAGATAGAACGCAAAATCCTCACCCAGCAGATGCAGTTCGGCGGACTGCACCCGATAGCCAGCCTGCTGCGCGACGTCACTGCTGAAGGTTGCCCAGTGCGCATCGTTGATTAGCACTGGCGGGCCGGGATGCCAGCTCAGGGTCGCCTGCGCGCCATTGGCTTCAGCAAAGTGCTCAACCAGCGTACGCACCCGCTGTTCCAGTTCGGCACGCAGTTGTAAATCGTGCGTGCGGGCGGTGCCGCCAAACTCAACGCCGCCCGGCAATACGTTCCAGCTTTTGCCGCCGTCGATGCGGGTAATGCTCAGCACCAGACTGTCCAGCGCACTAAAGCTGCGGCTGGTGAGTCCCTGTAAGGCCTGGATGATCTGGCTGGCGGTGACAATACTGTCCACGCCCTGCTCCGGATACGCGGCATGTGCGCCTTTGCCGGTGACGCGAATAATAAATTTGTCCGTATTGGCGTAAAACGCCCCGCTGCGGGTAGCAAACGTACCAACAGGCAGTGAAGGCTCGTTGTGCATGCCGAAAATAGCCTGCACCTCATCCAGCACGCCCGCCTCGATAAACTGGCGTGCTCCGCGAGCAATCTCTTCAGCGGGCTGAAAGAGGATGCGCACCCGACCAGGCAACTGATCGGCCTGGTCGTTAAGCTGTAACGCCGCGCCCAGCATCACAGCGCTATGGAGGTCGTGACCGCAGGCGTGCATCACACCGGGATGACGGGAGTGAAAACGCACACCGCTCGCTTCATGGATTGGCAACGCATCGATGTCGGCGCGCAGGGCGATGACGGTCTCTCCGCTGCCAATTTCCGCCACAAGACCCGTCTCAAGGGGATAGTCGAGCAGCCTGATGCCCGACGCCTGCAACCAGCCCCGCAGCCGGGCGGTGGTGGCGAACTCCTGACCCGACAGCTCTGGCCAGGTGTGCAGTTCACGCCGCCATTCAATCAGTTGTGATGCATTGCTCATGATGACTCTCCACTCAGACTCAGGCTGCAACCAGATGATGTGTAGCCAGCAACTCCAGTGACTGCAGGCGGGCAACCGGCTCGGTAATCGGCGTGTCGATAACGAACTCATCAATGTCGAAATTATGGTGCAACGCATCAAGCTGGGCATGAACCTGTGCTGCGGTGCCTTTCAGCAGTGACGGTGTGCGCGGCTCAATCTGATAATCGCGATATCCACCCTGCCGCACATAGCGCTCAGCCTGTTCCAGACTCGCGACGTTAACGCCAGGTCCGCCTTTCACCGACACATGATAATGACGCAGCGTGGAAACCAGCAGGTCAGCCTGGGCGGGCGAGTCGGCCACCACTACCTGAACAGCCACCAGAGCGCGCTGGCCGTTACTGAGGTGAGAGAAAGTACTCAGTGCATGCTCCAGCAACTGGCGGTCGCCATTGAGATGAGCTGCAAAGACAAACTGCCAGCCCAGACTTGCCGCCAGCCGGGCGCTCTCTTCACTGGCGCCCAGCAAAAATCGGTTAGCAGGACGTGATGGCAGCGGCGTCGCGGCTAAACCTTCGACATCAGGCTGCGCCTGTGTGGGTTTAAGCCAGCTATCCAGCAGTTGAAGCTGTTCGGCAAAGCTCCCTTTTTTAGCCGCATCGACACCCTGTTGCAGTGCATGTGTGGAAAGTGGCAGTCCGCCCGGCGCTTTGCCGACACCAATATCAATGCGGCCCGGTGCCAGTGAGGCGAGCAGGTTAAAGTTTTCCGCCACTTTATACGGGCTGTAGTGCTGCAACATCACCCCGCCCGATCCGACACGAATATGGCGGGTCTGGGCAATGATCCAGGCAATCAATACCTCAGGTGAAGGACTGGCCAGCTGCGCGGTGTTGTGATGTTCCGCCAGCCAGAAGCGGTGATAACCCCACTCCTCTGCTAGCTGTGCCAACTGCAGCGTACGCTGCAGTGCTGCTACAGGCGACTCGCCCTGCAGCACGGGCGCCTTATCTAACAGACTTAATCGATATGCCATTCACCTGGTCCTTGTTCATTCCGGTTGCGGACCAGTGTGCTGCGCAGTCGATAATTGGTAAAACATCATATTGTTTTATGCTTTATTGAATTCGTCATAATGGGGAACAGTGAGAAGTGAAAGAGGGAAAACGGGCTCTGAAACAGGGAATCAGGCAGATATTTTGCGTATAACGTTTTTCGATGCCTGATATTCAGGTAAGTAAAATCGGCGAACTGGCAAAGGTCTGCAGAAAATCGTCTTACGTATGGAGAGATGACAGTTGTTATTAGCCGCGACTGCAGGAATTTCATTCATCAGGGATGGAGCATTATTGAGTCGACTCTTAACGGGGCAGAAAAATGAGACAGGAAAATAAGTCTTGTAAGCATTCGTACAAGTCAGAGGCTACACAGCATGTAGCCTCCGGAATACTGTTAACTGGCCGTAACCTGGCTGATCATTACGCCCTTGATTGTGCTGTTTTCACGATAATATTGAAGGCAATTCAACTGAGTAAATTCTCCGTATCGACGTGAATTATTGCATTACTGGTTAATTTTCCCTTCTGGCTTACTGGAGAACATCGAGAACAGAGTGTCTGAAGATGCGTTGAGTAAAGGGATGCCTGTAACAGAGACATTCAAATACCCTTGATATTCAGAACACTCTTTTTTCGTTCCCTCGCTCGCAATGGCTATCATCGTTAAGTCTCCCTGCCCCATCTCGTTATCTGAAATAAACCAGAAGTTTACATTTCTGGATGTCAGGCAGAACCACGATGCCTGATTATCGTGGTTAACTACAGCTCCGGTTTGTTTTGCAATGTCTTCAAGGCGGCTAAACTCCATGGCAAAAAGCCTGTCACCAATGATTACTTCGGGAACTAATTCTTTGCGTGTGTCGTGATAAGTGACTGATGATTTGTCATCATAATAACTGGCGCCGAAGCCAGTCATCTGAGCAGCCATCACAGCAGGAGAAAATATTGTAATGATAAGAAGTGATTTCATTTAACATTTAACTCCCTGTCACCACTTGCCCATATGCTTTTTCGTACACTGAGTGAAGCGATTATACAACCTTCAGATGAATCCAGTGGATGCTTCTTGCTTGCTCCATGAATACGAAACGCAGAGCGGCCACACATGGCATTGCTCAAAGCGGGTGTGAGATCGAGAATATATTTTCCGGTGTGAACTGAATTATGCGGAGAACCAATGGTATAATTACCCCTGGGTAGTGGGCCTTTGCTGCTTACACATTCCTGAGAAAAATCATTCTTATAACCTGTCGCCCCGGCGTAATCTGCGGTGTATGTTTCACCATTGCGGCTGAAGGTGTGTGATGTGACATCATATTCCCATGCCATTATCCCTTCCTCTCATTCCATGAATCAGAATAAATGACATTACCGTCCAGATAATGCCATGTAATTTTTTATAGGAAAAATCAATAAACTCAACATGATTGTGCCTGGCCCACTGGTGTTTTTTAACATCCATCATCAGGGAATCTACTTCTGTAACCTTAATGTTCTCAAGGCTGGTTCGAAAATACTCCTCCTCCTGTCCGTTATTATTTATTCTATAGAATTTAAATACTGCTGACTTTAGTGTCTGCCCCGTAGACAGGGCTTTGTAAAGCCAGGGAGAAGAACTATCAATTTCTTTCATAAATGAGAATGAACTATGTAAGCATTTTGCGGTGATTTTTCCGGTTAAAGTCTCTGTAGGTTGTTCAATAGAGTGCATTAGTTCGCTAACTTCTATACTTCCCTCTCTGCCTTTTACATCAACGCTTCCTTTTATGGTCTTACCACTATCATCCATAAGCCATAGCTAAACTGGAATAGCCATTACTAACTCCCTTTTATTATCAGACAGTGTAATAATCATCTGTTATATCTTTTTAGCAAGAGAGTATTGGAAGATTTTTTGATATCAATCAAGTGATGGCATTTCTTTGGGTTTTAGCGAAAAAACAAGTTAAGTCATCGAGTAATTACTCATGTAAATTAAAATCATAATGATATTGAACAATTTCATTTTTAGATGAAAGATCATTTTGTCTGATGATACCGAAAGCGGCTGATTAAAGCATGCTGCCTGGCATACTTGCTTACACGCCAAAGCGCAAACTCTATCCCGGAGTCAGCTGATTCAGGATCGCTTGCCTGTTGATGTCTGCGCAAAGTAATAGCGTTGATATACGTAAAAACAGGTGTCTAAAGCGTATTTTCTAAGGCCGTTGCGAGTTTTGTTTCAACGGGAAAAAGCGGGTGTTGATAAGCGCCACATTCACTTCACAGGGAACGCCGTCGTCGAGATAAACGGTTTCATTGAGCTGAATGACAGCATCCCCTTCCGCTAAATTAAGCAGAGTCAGCGTCTGTGAATCAGCGAGATTCACGGCCGTCAGATGCTGATCCCTGAGCTGCACTTTCTTACCGGTAACCTCTTCAATATAGCCATATTTTGAGACCTCCAGCTTGCTGAATTCCAGGCTATTAAACATATTCACCGGCAGGTGAATATGTTCCAGAGCCACGGGGATATCATCGAAACACATCAGGCGTAAAATTTTATAAATCTGATCGCTGTTTTTAATACGGAGCGCCTGCGCCATATCGGCTGAAGGGACTTTAATTATGCTGACCGAAATGATTTTCCTGACGCCTTTATGCCCCTTTCGTTGCGCCTGAAAATCAAACGGTGAAAGCACATGATATCTGTGCGCCTGACTGCTCACTTCAGTAGAGCCCACAAAGATACCTGAACCTTTGACGCGATAAATTCTCTGCTGCTCAACCAGAATACGTGTCGCTTCACGAACCGTCGCACGGGTAATGCCGATATTTTTTGCGATGGATATTTCGGTATCCAGCTTTTCTCCGGGGAGAAGGCCATTATCCTTAATTTTATTGAGGATGTAATCAACAACCTCTTTTTGCTTTTCTGTGATGCCATCAGCCATCGAATGTCTTCCTGTATGCGTGAAGGTGGAACGCCATCAATCCGTATCAGTACAGTTCTGCCTGACATTGCCGGATAAGTACTAATTCGGCGACCTGAATATGTGACCAACTTATCAAGTTGGCACTGATGTTAAGGCTATTCAGCGATATTTTGACTTTACAGGTTGTGTCCATACACATCGAGGGACATCATCAGGATGACTAGACATCTTCAACATGTACAGATGTGATGACGAAGATGAAATACAACCTTACGTCCACGGTCAGCAACGAACTTTCTCGTAACACTATGAGAAGAGGCTTTTTTAATCATCTTAAGCCCTTCATTATCCTGAGCTTCGGTTGTCAGCAGGCTCAGTTAAAAAGTGGTGAAGCAGGAGTTTTGAAAAACTGACTGTACATACTCAGGCATTTTGAGGGAGATCAAAGCGATGTCACACCTGGCGAAGTGGTTAAACAATGAGAAAGTCCAGTACGTTGAACGCGTTGCGGACTGGCAGGAAGCGATAGCGATAGCCGGGCGACCTCTGCTCAGTGAAGGCGCAATATCGCAGGATTATATTGATGCCATTATTCGACAGAAAGAGGAGATCGGTCCCTTTTTTGTTATCGCGCCGCAGATTGCCATGCCTCACGCGCGCCCGGAACAGGGCGCGCACAAACTGGGTTTGTCGATTGTGCTGCTGGGCACACCTGTAAATTTTGACTCTGAAGAGAACGATCCGGTAAAGGCGATTTTTATGTTTGCGGCACCGGACAGTAATAGCCATATCGAAATGATTTCCCAGCTGGCGGAAGTGCTGTCCGATGAAGAGATCATGGCTCGGATCTTTAATGCGAGCAGCCAGGACGCGCTCATGACGATTTTATCAGACGTCTGATCCGCCCGTTAAAAGCGACTTTTAATCAACAGTTAATGAGGTTTGATATGAAGATTATGGCAGTGTGTGGTTCAGGCCTGGGTAGCAGCTTTATGATGGAAATGAACATCAAAAAAGTGCTTAAAACAATCGGCGTTGAAGCGGAAGTTGAACATTCAGATCTTGGTTCTGTTACGCCTGATGTGGCGGATGTTTTTGTGATGGCAAAAGATATTGCCTACAGCGCAAACCTGCCGGAACAGAAGGTCATCATCATCAACAATATTATCGACCTGAAAGAAGTGGAGCAAAAAATACGCGAGTATTTTGAGAAAAACTGACGCTAATAATCAGATAAACGCCTTACCTCGAGGTTAATATGTTTACTCAAAATCTTTTGCAGTTCGTCGTCGATGTACTGAAAGTGCCCTCAATCCTGGTCGGACTGGTGGCATTTTTCGGACTGATTGCGCAGAAAAAGCCGTTTCCAGATGTGATTAAGGGCACGGTAAAAACTATTCTGGGCTTTCTGGTGCTGGCAGGTGGCGCGACCGTTCTGGTCGGTTCCCTGACGCCACTGGGCGACATTTTCAAACATGCGTTTGATGTTCAGGGCATCATTCCAAATAACGAAGCAATGGTCTCTATCGCGCTGGCTAAATATGGCGCGCCAACCACCATGGTCATGGCCTTCGGCATGGTTGCCAACATTGTGGTTGCCCGATTCACCCGACTCAAATATATCTACCTGTCAGGACATGTGACGTTTTACATGGCCTGTATGATCGCGATTATTTTATCGGTTGCTGGTTTTGAAGGTATTCAGCTTATTTATACCGGGTCACTGCTGTTAGGTATTCTGATGGCCACCTTCCCGGCTATCGCTCAGCCCTATATTCGCAAGATCATCGGAGGTGACCATGTCGCGCTGGCGCATACCGGGACAATAGGTTATGTCTTATCAGGTTGGATCGGCTCTTTAGTTGGTAAAGGTTCGAAATCCACCGAAGAGATGAATATGCCAAAAAACCTGAGTTTTTTGCGCGACAGTACAATCTCTATCTCCCTGACGATGATGATTATTTACTTAATCCTGTCGGTGTCTGCCGGTAAAGAGTACGTAGAGTCTAACTTCAGCAATGGTCAGAACTACCTCGTTTATTCCTTCATTCAGGCCATTACCTTTGCCGCAGGCGTCTTTATTATCCTGCAGGGCGTGCGTTTAATTCTGGCTGAAATCGTTCCGGCCTTTACCGGCTTTTCAGAAAAACTGGTGCCGGAAGCCAGACCCGCGCTCGATTGCCCGATTGTCTTCCCCTATGCGCCGAATGCGGTGCTGGTTGGCTTTATCTCCAGCTTTGTCGGTGGTCTGGTCGGACTGTTTGTCCTGGGTCAGCTGCATTGGGTCTTGATTCTGCCTGGTGTGGTTCCTCACTTCTTCTGTGGTGCGACAGCTGGCGTGTTTGGTAATGCGACCGGCGGCAAACGCGGAGCAATCTGTGGCGCCTTCGCTCATGGCCTGTTAATCACCTTCCTGCCTGTCGCCCTGTTGCCGGTGCTCGGACAGATTGGACTGACAAACACCACTTTCTCGGATACGGACTTTGGCGTAACAGGCATCCTGCTCGGTAATATGGCGCACTTTATGGATAAGGGAACCATTACCCTGATTATCACCGGCATTTTTGGCCTGCTTGTGGTTTATAACTTCATGGCCAAAAAGAAAGTTCCTGCTGAAACAAATGAAGTGTAATCAGCCGCTGTAATGCTAACCGGAAAAGGCCCTCCGCCTTTTCCGGTTTTTCACACCCGACCAGACTGACCGAACCCCCGGTATTCCCACACTTACTGGCTGCAGCGCGCCAATCCTGATATCGATTAAAGTCATTTCTCCCCTTTGTTTTGCCCGTACGCTGACGCACAACGCCACTGCTCCCCTCATTTCTGGTTCAACCCGGTCCTGATTTTCCATAAAAAAAGGACTATTCCGAACGTAAAAAGTGATCTGAGTCACATTTTCAACATTAGACATACTAATAAATAAAATTTAACAACAAAACATTTGAATGATAATGATTAACATTTACACTCTCATCCGCATATAACAAAGCGTTAAACGCTGCCAAATCCACAAATAATATGCGGTATTTTCTCTTTTTAAGGTGAAAACCCTAACCCACGTAATGGTCAGGGTTTTTATCTGGTTAGTTAGTTTTATGTTTACTGGAGTTGTTGAGCGGATTTCTAACGCTGCTGACGCGGTGTCGGCAGGGTCACTGATATTCACGCACAGGAACTGAAAATGCTTTTACGCTCATCCACTCAGACGGCACTGGACCTCGCGCCAGCCTCCAATGCCAGCGGAGCCGAAACGGCTATTTTTAACGATCAGCAACTGGCGGCCTGGTCGCAGCAGACTCAGGAGGTGCTGTCGCTGATGACGCGCACCGTTACTGGCGTAGAGAAGCCTTTCAGCGGGATTCTGCCCCACGAACTGGCGGCGGCGTTCAGCGATGTCGATCTCGATCGTCCGCTGGGCAATAACGATGACGCGCTGGCAGAGCTGAGTCAGCTCTATCTGCGTGACGCTGTCTGGTTCCACCACCCTAAATACCTGGCGCATCTGAATTGCCCGGTCGTGCTGCCCTCTCTGATGGCCGAGCAGATTATGGCGGCAGTGAACAGTTCGGTCGATACCTGGGATCAGAGTGCCGGCGGCACGCTGATTGAGCAGAAGGTGATCGACTGGACGCTGAGCCGTATTGGTCTGCCTGCCGGATCGGATGGGATCTTTACCAGCGGCGGCACCCAGTCCAATCTGATGGCAATGCTGCTGGCGCGTGACAGCTGGTGCGCGGAACATCATCCGGGGCATCTGATCAAACATCGCGGCCTGCCGGAGACAGCGCCGAAGTGGCGGGTATTTACCTCGAAACTCAGCCACTTCAGCATTCAGAAGTCGATGGCGATTCTGGGTCTGGGCTATGACGCGGTTATCGCCGTTGATCACGACGACCACTACCGAATGGATGCAAAATGCCTGGAAAAAGAGATCGTACGCTGCCGCAGTGAAGGGCTAATCCCGATTGCCGTAGTCGCCACCAGCGGCACCACAGACTTTGGCAGCATCGATCCGCTGCCCGACATCGCCCGTCTCTGTGACGATTACGGTCTCTGGATGCATGTTGACGCCGCTTACGGCTGCGGCCTGCTGGTTTCTGAGAATCATCGCGCACGGCTTAACGGCATTGAGCATGCTGACTCCGTCACTGTCGATTATCACAAATCGTTCTTCCAGACTGTCAGCTGTGGCGCCTTCTTTGTGCGCGACAGTCATGACCTGAAGCATGTCACGCACCATGCAGATTACCTGAATCCACTCAGCGCTCAGCAGGAAGGCACGCCCAATCTGGTGAACAAAAGTATTCAGACCACCCGCCGTTTTGACGCCCTGAAGATGTGGCTGACACTGCGTGTGATGGGCCCCGCGGCGCTGGGTGACGCCTTCGATACGCTGATAGATCTGACCCAGGCCACGCACCAGCTGTTAACGGCGCATCCTGCCATTGAAGTGCTGCATGCGCCTGAGCTGACGACCCAGATTTTCCGCTACGTTCCCGGCAAACATGCCAGCGACGCGCAGATCGACGAGATCAACGCTGCCATCCGTAAAGCGCTGTTCCGTTCCGGTAATGCGGTGATTGCGGGCACAAAAGTCGACGGGCGTCAGTATCTGAAATTTACCCTGTTAAATCCCACCACGACCACTGCCGACATTGAAGATGTACTGAGCCTGATTGCGCACTATGGCCGCGAACAGGTGCGTGCCTCTGCGCTGAGCGCGGCGAATCATGGAGAGATCTGAAATGAATAATCCTGTTTACGATTTTATTGGTATCGGCATCGGCCCGTTCAACCTGAGCCTGGCCTGTCTGAGCGAGCCGGTTGAGGGGCTGAATGGTCTCTTCCTGGATGAGAATCCGGGCTTTGACTGGCACACCGGCATGATGCTGGAAAATGCGCATCTTCAGACGCCGTTTATGGCCGACCTGGTGACGCTTGCCGACCCCACCAGCCCGTATAGTCTGCTCAACTACATGAAGGAAAAGGGAAAGTTATACTCTTTTTATATCCGTGAAGATTTCTTCCTGATGCGCAAAGAGTATAACCAGTACTGCCAGTGGGCCAGCTCGCGGCTCTCCAATCTGCGCTGGAACAGTCATGTCGAGTATGTCAGCCATGATGAGGCCACCGGGATCTATCACCTTCAGGTGACCGACACCCGAACGGGTGAAAAACTGCGCTATCAGGCGCGTCATCTGGTTCTCGGCACCGGGCCTAAAGCCTGGATGCCAGCGTGCAGCCAGCCGCATCGTCAGCGCCTGACGCACTCCAGCCACTATCTGGCTAACAAAGCAGAACTGCAGCAGAAGCGTTCAATTACCGTACTGGGCAGCGGCCAGAGCGCCGCAGAAATTTACTACGACCTGCTGACCGATATTGACCGCTTTGGTTATCAGCTCAACTGGATCACCCGCGCGCCGCGCTTCTATCCGCTGGAGTACACCAAGCTCACGCTGGAGATGACCTCACCAGAGTGGGTCGACTATTTCCACGCCCTGCCCGCCACCACCCGTGATGAGCTGAATGCGCGCCATAAGAATCTCTACAAAGGCATCAACAGCAGCTTAATCAATGACATTTATGACCTGATGTATGTCAAACAGCTCGACGGCGATCTCAACGTCAACCTGTTTACCCACTCGGCGCTGACCGCGATGCGCTGGCTGCCGCAGGGCGAATTCGAGCTGACGCTGCATCAGGAGGAGCAGGATTGCACCTTCACCCGTCGCACTGAAGGACTGGTGATGGCGACCGGCTATCACTATCAGCCACCGATGTTTTTAGAGGGCATTACCGCACGCCTGCGCTGGGATGACAAAGGCCGCTACGACGTGCAGCGCAACTACAGCATCGATCATCATAATCAGATTTTCGTACAGAACGCCGAACTGCATACCCACGGCTTTGTCACGCCGGACCTCGGCATGGCTTGCTACCGCAACTCTGTACTGCTGCGTGAACTGACCGGACGCGAGGTCTATCCGATTGAGCGCCAGATCGCCTTCCAGACCTTCCCGGCAAAATCGGAGCACTGAGATGAAATCACTAACACTGTTCAGTGCCGACCGCCCCGCAGGACGGTTTACCCTGAGACCGATGCTTGAGAGTGATGCGCCGCTAATCCACAGCTGGGTTACCCGCGATTACGCCCGCTTCTGGGGCATGCAGCAGCAGAGCCTGGAGCAGGTCGCGGCGTTCTACCAGACGCTGACGGCAACGGATCCCCATGCAGCGCTGATTGGCTGCTGCAATGATCAGCCCGTCTGCCTGATTGAGTGCTACCGCGCCGGTGACGACGAGGTTGGCAAGTTTTATCCGGCCGCGTCCGATGATTACGGCATGCATATTCTGATTGCCCCAGCCAGCCAGCCGATCAAAGCCTTTAGCTGGCAGGTCTTCACGCTGGTGATGGACTACATGTTCAGCCGTCCAGAGGTGCGTCGCGTGGTGGTCGAGCCAGACGTGCGCAATGAAAAAATTCACGTGCTGAATAAACGCGCCGGATTCCGCTACCAGCACACCATCGACATGGGCCATAAAACCGCCTGGCTGGCCTTCTGCCAGCGGGAAGATTATCAACACGCGTTACAGCAGGAGTCGCAGACCATGAACACCCTCTCATCACTGACAGACGGCACGCATCTGACGGGCGACCACTGGGCGCAGGCAAACCGCATGCTGATCCGCAAAGCAATTGCTGAGTTCTCGCATGAAAAAATCATTGCGCCGCAGGAAACGGGCGATGGCAGTTATCAGCTGGCGGTGCCGGGCGGTGAAGCAACTTACCATTTCCGGGCGTCGCGGCTGGCGCTGGATCACTGGGAGATCGACGCAGATTCCCTGCGCAAGCAGGAGAACGGTCACGCGCTGCCGCTGGATGCGCTGAAGTTTATCGTGGAGTTCAACGGTGAGATCGGGATTCCGCAGGCGCTGCTGGCAACTTACATGGAAGAGATCAGCAGCACGCTGTGCAGCAGCGTTTATAAGCTGCAGAAGAATAACCCCGACAGCCATGCGCTGGTCGCAGCTGATTTCCAGACGGTAGAAGCGGCGATGACCGAAGGCCATCCCTGCTTTGTTGCCAACAACGGACGTATTGGCTTCGATGCACAGGACTATCTGGCCTATGCGCCGGAAGCGGCCGCGCCCGTGCATCTTATCTGGGTCGCGGTCCACCGCCGCAACGCCCATTTCTCCAGCCTCAGCGAGCTGAGCTATGAGCAGCTGATGCGTGATGAGCTGGGCGACACTACCGTGGAACAGTTCAATGCGCAGCTGGTGAACAAAGGGCTGGCGGTGGAGGACTATATCCTGATGCCGGTGCATCCGTGGCAGTGGCAGAACAAACTGCTGACCGTGTTTGCGGCCGATATTGCCAGTCACGATATTGTTTATCTCGGCACCGGCGACGACGCATACCAGGCGCAGCAGTCCATCCGCACCTTCTTTAACCGCAGCCAGCCTGAAAAGCGTTACGTGAAAACCGCGCTGTCAGTACTTAACATGGGCTTTATGCGCGGCCTGTCGCCCTATTACATGGCGACAACACCCGCGATAAACGGCTGGCTGGAACAACTGGTGGCGGGCGATGACTGGCTGAAACGCTGTGATTTCCGCATCCTGCGTGAAGTTGCGTCGGTTGGCTATCACAACCGCTACTACGAGCAGGCCATCAAAGGCGACTCCGCCTATAAAAAGATGTTTGCTGCGCTGTGGCGCGATAATCCAGCCGCCAGCCTGCAACCAGGCCAGCGTCTGATGACGATGGCCTCTTTCCTGCACGTCGATCACCACCAGCAGCCACTGCTGCCCGCGCTGATCGCGGACTCCGGTTTACCTGCGAAGCAGTGGATTGAACGCTATCTGACCTGCTATCTCAGCCCGCTGCTGCACTGCTTCTACCAGCACGATCTGGTGTTTATGCCGCACGGTGAAAACCTGATCATGTTGCTGGAAAACAACGTGCCGGTCAGCGCCTATATGAAGGATATCGGCGAAGAGATCGCCGTGATGAACCCTGACGCGGTGCTGCCGGAAGGCGTGCATCGCCTGGCCGTCGAGGTGCCGGAGGAGCTTAAGTTGCTCTCTATCTTCACCGATGTGTTTGACTGCATCTTCCGCTTTATCAGCGCGATTCTCGATCAGTCAGAGACGCTGCCGGAAGACGATTTCTGGCAGGCAGTGGCGCAGTGCGTGAAGGATTACCAGCAGGCGCATCCGGAGCATGCGACTAAGTTCGCGCGCTATGACATGTTCGCGCCTGAGTTTACCCGCTCCTGCCTGAACCGCCTGCAGCTGGCGAATAACCAGCAGATGATCAACCTTTCCGATCCCGCCGAGAACCTTAAGTTCGCCGGTACGCTGGTCAACCCGATTGCCCGCTGGCGTTAACCGTTACACTGTCACTTAATAATTATGCGGTCACCCTGGTGGCCGCTTTTTTTAATGGTTTTATTGCAGGAATCTTTAATGGCTTCTTTTCAACCGCTGGCAACGCTGACCCGGCGACATCTGATCTTTCCGCTTTCTCTGGTGCTGTTCGAGTTCGCTACCTATATCGCCCATGACATGATCCAGCCCGGCATGCTGCTGGTGACCCAGGAATTTAAAGTCGGGCCAGAGTGGGTCTCCACCTCGCTCACTGCCTATCTGTTCGGTGGCATACTGCTGCAGTGGCTGCTGGGTCCGCTCTCGGATCGCATCGGGCGGCGTCCGGTACTGCTCAGCGGCGTGGCCTTTTTTATGCTCTCCTGCATCGCGACCCACTGGGTGCAAAGCATTGAGCAGTTTGTCCTGCTGCGGTTTCTGCAGGGGATCAGCCTCTGCTTTATCGGTGCGGTGGGTTACGCAGCGGTGCAGGAGGCGTTCACGGAGTCGCTGAGCATCAAAATGATGGCGCTGATGGCCAACGTCGCCTTGCTCGCCCCGCTGGCTGGGCCGCTGGCAGGCGCGGCTTTTCTGACCGTGGGAGAATGGCGCACCCTGTTCTGGCTGATTGGCGCGGTTGCGGCGCTGGCGCTGGCCGGGCTGTGGTATGCCATGCCTGAAACGGCGGGCGATCGTCAGAAACCGCTGTCGCTGCGATCGATCATCAGTGGTTACGCGGCGTTGCTGAAGGATCGTCAGGTGATGCGTGGTTCACTGGCTATCGGACTGGTCACCGTACCCTGCATCGCCTGGGTGGCGCTATCACCTGTGATTTTGATCCACGGCGCGCAACTTAGCCGCATCCACTATGCCCTGCTTCAGCTGCCGGTCTTTGCCGCGATGATTGCGGGCAATCTGATGCTGGGGCGATTGTCCAGCCGTCTGCCGATTGAACAGCCGGTACGGCTTGGTGCCTGGCCCGTGGTCTGCGGACTGGCTATTGCGGTGGTCGCTACTTTGCTGGATCCGCAAAGTTATCTATGGCTCACCGCCGGAATGAGTCTTTACGGCTTCGGCACCGGGCTGATTAATGCCGGACTGTATCGCATGACGCTGTTTTCAAGCAGCGCCGGAAAAGGCAGCGTGGCGGCAATGCTGGGTATGGTAAGCATCCTGATTATTGCGCTGGGCATTGAAGCCGCCAAAACCGCATATTTCAGCTTTGGAACCGGAGGCTTTAGCCTGGTGAACCTGATCTGCGGGCTGCTGTGGCTGGGACTGGTGAGTGCGTTCCTGCGTGCTGGACAACGTAAATTATGTGCCGAATTGTAATGACGCCCCTGCATGTCGTTAAGAAAATATAAATCCGCGGAATGGCAGATATTTATTTGCCATTCCGCATATTAAACATTCATAAAAACCCACCCACTCCCGCATTTATTATTTTCAGATAAGCTTTGACCAAATCGTTACTTTATCTGTGAGTTGCGTCATTCGATGATGATTCCGCCTGCTGAGGCAATTGATAACAAAGGAATTCACCATGACGACGTTATTTCCCCTTAAACCACGCGCACAGACGCTGGTTTTTACCTTACTTACTGGGATTCTCACCTTTAATGCAGTGGCCGCGCCGGTTAAAGGCGGCACGCTGATTTATCTTGAACAGCAGGCACATACCAACCTTTATCCGCCAGCCGGGGGCTTTTACCCTAATGGCGGCATTCTCAATCAGATCACCGATAAATTAACCTGGCAGAATCCTGAAACTTTACAGGTTGAACCCTGGATTGCGGAAAGCTGGACCACCAATGCCGATAAAACGGAATACACCTTTAAATTACGTCCGGGTGTGACTTTTTCTGACGGCACACCATTAGATGCCAACGCGGTGGCGAAAAACTTTGATACCTACGGGCTGGGAAATAAAGCGCTGCGCCTGCCGGTTTCGGAAGTGATTAATAACTACGACCACAGTGAAGTGATTGACCCGCTGACGGTGAAGTTTTATTTCAAAAAACCCTCGCCTGGATTTTTGCAGGGCACCGCCACCATTGGCTCCGGCCTGGTGTCGCTGAGTACCCTGGCGCGCAGTTTCGATCAGCTGGGTGATGCCCGGCATATCATTGGTTCCGGACCATTTGTGGTCAGTGATGAGAAGCTCGGTCGCGAAGTGGATCTGGTGGCGCGCAAAGCGTACCAGTGGGGCCCGAAAAACATCAGGCAGCAGGGTCCGGCTAACCTCGACGGAATTAAAGTGATTGTGACGCCGGAAGACAGCGTGCGCATCGGTGCGCTGCTGGCGGGCCAGGCGGGACTGATTCGTCAGGTGCAGGGTTATGATGAGAAGCAGGCGAAAGATCAGAACTTCCCGGTTTATGCCGCGCCGACCCGTGGCGTCAACGACAGCCTGAGCTTCCGTCCTGATAATCCGCTGGTGAGTGATATCCGGGTGCGTCAGGCGCTGCTGCACGCCACCAATGCGAAGCAGGTGGTTGAAACGCTCTTCTCTCCCAACTATCCGCAGGCAACCTCGGTCGTCGCGACCACCGCTGCCGGCTACGTCAATCTGGCGGACAAACTGACGTTTGATTTGGCAAAAGCGAAGGCATTGCTTGACCAGGCAGGCTGGAAACCCGGCGCAGATGGCATCCGTGAGAAAGCGGGTCAGCGGCTGGCGTTAACCGTCTATGAGTCCCTGCCGCAGCCGCAGAACAAAGAGGTGCTGCAACTGGTCGCGCAGCAGTGGCGACAGGCGGGGGTTGCCCTCACTGTGAAAGCCGGTGATGCAGGCAGCAAAACGCTGGATAACCTGGATCCTCTGAAAACGCCGCTGAATGTCACGGAAGTTGGCCGCGCCGATCCCGACGTGATTAAAAGCAGCTTCTACCCGGCTAACCGCGACAACCTGCTGCAGAAAGGCGGCTCCAGCGACAAAGTAAAAAACTTCCGTGATGACAAACTCAATCAGCTGCTGGTGGATGTCTCCTCCGAAGTTGATCCGGCAAAACGACTGCAGCTGACCGGTGATGTTCAGCGCTATCTGCTGGACCAGGCCTATGTGATTCCGATCTTTGAAGAGCCGCAGGTTTATGCGGGCGCGCCCTGGCTGAAGGGGGTCAGTTTTGAGGCGGTAGGCCGTCCGGCACTCTATGGTGCCTGGCTGGAAAAACAGTAACCGGAGGTGAGGATGCGCCACTATCTGCTGCAACGCGCCGGTCTGGGACTGCTGGTACTCTGGGCTGCCTTTACCCTGTCATTTGTGCTGTTGCAGGTGCTGCCGGGTGATGCGGTGCTGATAAAGTTTCAGAATCCGGATCTCGGCCTGAGTCCACAGCAGATTGCTGAAATGCGTCAGGCCTATGGCGCAGACAGCCCGCTGTGGCAGCAATATCTGCATACGCTGGCGGCGATGCTGCATGGTGACTTCGGCTATTCGGTGCAGGCGGGCGTACCGGTCAGTGAACTGCTGATCAGCAACCTGCCCGGCACGCTGCGACTGGCGCTGTGCGGATTTCTGCTGGCAACGCTGCTGGCTTTTGTGCTGGCGACCCTCTCCAGATTGCCCGCCCTGCGCTTCCTGCGGAATCTGCTGCAGTCCCTGCCCGCGCTGTTTATCTCCGTGCCGACCTTCTGGCTCGGCATCGCCCTGATTCAGCTCTTCTCATTCCAGCTGCGCTGGATCCCGGTCATCAATCCCTCGCCGTGGCAGGGACTGATTCTGCCCATTATCACCGTCGCGGTTCCAATCTCAGCGCCGCTGGCACAGATTCTGCTGCGCAGCATTGATGAGGTTTCCACCCGGCCTTTCGTGGCGGTGGCGCGTGCCAAAGGCGCCAGCGAGCACTATGTCCTGTGGCGGCACATCCTGCGTAACGCGATGCTGCCGGTGCTTACCGTGGCGGGTTTGCTGCTCGGGGAACTGATTGCTGGCGCGCTGATTACCGAAACGGTGTTTGGCCTGGGGGGGCTGGGTCAGCTGACGCAGCAGGCGGTGAACAATCAGGATGTGGCGGTGTTGCAGGCGGTGGTGATGATCTCCGCGCTGGGTTTTGTGGTGATCAACCTGCTGGTGGATCTGCTGATGCCGCTGTTTGATCCGCGCTTACAGCTCTTAAGAGGTGCAACATGAGTCTGGTTGATTACGCGGCCGCCCGGCAATCCGTCCCGTCCAGGCGTTACCGCTTCGCGCCGGGCCTGTGGCTGGCCCTATTCGTGATGGTGCTGGCCGTGCTGGCGGCCCTTTTCCCGGCCCTTTTTACCCAGGCCAACCCGCTGGAAGGCATCGCGGGCGCACAGCGGCTGGCACCGCAGGCCGGACACTGGCTCGGCACCGATCAACTCGGCCGCGATCTCTTTGCCCGCATCGTTTACGGCGCGTCACATTCCCTCTCTGCCGCCGTCATGTCAGTGGCCATCGGCCTGCTGGCCGGAACCGCGCTGGGCGTCCTGGCAGGCGCCACGGGCGGCAAAACTGAATCGATCGTGATGCGCGCCGTGGATGTGCTGCTGGCGATCCCGTCCCTGCTGCTTTCACTGAGCGTGCTGATTCTGCTCGGCTTCGGCACCCTGAATGCCGCGCTCGCAGTGGGCATCGCCTCCATTGCCAGCTTTGCCCGGCTGGCGCGGGCCGAAGTGGTGCGCATTCGCCACAGTGAATATATCGAGGCGGCATATGGCAGTGGCGGCCGCTTTTTCAGCGTGCTGTGGCGTCACATTCTGCCCAATGCACTGACGCCGGTGATCGCCTATGCCGCCCTGCAGTTTGGTCAGGCTATTCTGGCGCTGTCGACCCTGAGTTTTCTCGGCTACGGCACGCCGCCGCCGATTCCGGAATGGGGTCTGTTAATCGCTGAAGGCCGTAATTATCTGGCTACCGCCTGGTGGCTGACCACATTTCCTGGTGTGGTGGTAGTGGCTGTCGTGCTCGCTGCGAACCGCATCAGTCAGCAACTTTCAGGAGGACGCCGATGAGCGCTCAGCCGTTACTCGCCGTCAACAACCTGACGTTAAGCTATCGCCGCGGCAACCAGTGGCAGCCGGTGGTGAATAACGTCAGCTTCGAACTGCACGCCGGTGAGATGGTGGCACTGGTCGGCGAATCCGGTTCCGGCAAAACCACCACGGCACAGGCCATTATGGGCCTGATGGCAGAAAACGGCCGCCGCGAAGCGGGCGAAATCCGGCTCAACGGCGTTGATATCAGCCAGTGGTCACAGAAGCGCGTCGACTCGCTGCGCGGTGCGCGCATCAGCCTGGTGCCGCAGGATCCCGGCAACTCACTGAATCCGGTTAAAACTGTCGGCGAACAGGTGGAGGAGATCCTGCGCCTGCATCTGCGATTACCGGCAGCACAGCGCAAGCAAAGGGTCATTGATCTGCTGACCCGCGTCGGTCTCAGCCACCCGGAACAGCGGGTCAGGCAGTTACCACATCAGCTCTCAGGCGGCATGAAGCAGCGTGTTTTGATCGCTATCGCCCTCGCCCTGCAGCCGGAGATCATTATTGCGGATGAGCCGACCAGCGCACTGGATGTCACGGTGCAGAAGCGCATTCTCGATCTGCTGGATAACCTGCGGCAGGAGTCTAATACCGCCGTGCTGTTTGTCACCCATGACCTGGCGCTGGCAGCACAGCGTGCAGACCGCATCATTGTTTTTCGCCACGGTGAAATTCAGGAAGCGGGACGCACCGCCCAGGTCATCAGCGCGCCATCACATCCCTACACCCGTCAGTTACTGAACGATGCTGCGCCAGAGCGACCGGCCCGCGTAAAACCTGCGGCCGCCCGTTTTTCTGCTCCGGCAATTCGGGCAACCGGCGTGATGAAAAGCTTTTCGCTGGGTAAACAGCAGCGGTTACAGGCGCTGAATAACGTCAGTTTTCAGGTGGCACGTGGCACCACGCATGCGCTGGTCGGCGAATCCGGATCCGGAAAAACGACGCTGGCACGTATCATTCTGGGCTTTGAAACCGTCGATAGAGGCGCAGTGACGCTGAACGGCATTGTAGTCAATGGATTGCGCGGCGCGGCAATGCGTCAACTGCGCCGTAAGATCCAGGTTGTCTATCAGAACCCGTTTTCCTCGCTCGATCCCCGTCAGACGGTCTATGCGATTATCGAAGAACCTCTGCGTAACTTTGACCGGCTGAACCGCAGCCAGCGCCGCGAACGGGTGGAAGCGATCACCTCGCGGGTGGCACTGCCGCTCTCTCTGCTGTCACGTCAGCCGCATGAACTTTCGGGCGGTCAGCGGCAGCGTGTCGCCCTGGCGCGAGCGCTGATCTGTGAGCCTGAAATCCTGGTGCTGGACGAGGCGACGTCGGCGCTGGATGTCACGGTGCAGGCACAAATCCTCAACCTGTTGCAGCAGCTTCAGGCCGAACTGGGGCTGACTTATCTCTTTATTACGCACGATCTGGCGACGGTGCGACAGATTGCCGACAGCATCACCGTATTAAAAGCGGGCGAAGCGGTAGAGCAAGGTGACGTTGTCACAATATTCAGCGCACCTCAGCATCCCTACACGCGCGAACTGATCGGTGCGATTCCTCCGCTCATTCCGTTAACGCATAAGGAGTCAGCATGAGCCGACGTCTCGGATTTTTTACCCGACTGCTGGATAACGTCCCGGCTAAACAGCGCTATCAGTTGGCCACTGAGCAGATTCAGCATGCCGAGCACTGTGGCTTTGATACGGCATGGATTGCTCAACATCACTTTCATGAGGATGAGGGCGGACTGCCTTCGCCACTGGTTTTTCTGGCGCACGCCGCCGCCCATACCCGCACCATACGGCTCGGCACTGCCATCATCACGCTACCGATGGAAAATGCACTACGGGTCGCAGAAGATGCCGCAGTACTGGATTTGCTGTCGGACGGACGGCTGGAGATCGGGCTGGGTTCGGGCGGCACGCCGGACTCGTTTTTACCCTTTGGGCTGACGTCTGGCGAACGCGGCGCGGCATTTGCAGAGAATCTGCATACGCTGCTTAGTGCCTGGCGCGGTGATTCGCTGGGTCATCCTGATAATCATCTTTATCCTGCCGCGCCGCAGCTCGCCGGACGCGTGTGGATCGCCACCTTTTCGGTTGAGGGCGCAATCCGTGCCGGCCAGGGCGGACACGGTCTGATGCTGTCGCGCACCCAGCCACGGCCAGCAGGCCAGGCCGGACTTCCGCTCGATGCGCTGCAGAATCCGCTGATTGATGCCTATCTCGCGGCACTTCCGGCGGGAATTGAGCCGCGTATTCTTGCCTCCCGCACTGCATTTGTCGCGGATTCAGACCACTACGCGCGTCAGATCGCTGAACCGGGCATTCGCAAGCAGGCTGCTCAGTACCGTGGCGAAATACGCGGGGAAAGCTTTGATGACCTGCTGGCACAGTTTGATGCCCATGTTGGCGGCATCGATCAGGTCGCGCGCTCGCTGGTGCAGGACAGCGTGCTGCCTCGCGTCACCGACATCTCATTCCAGGTGCATTCAGCAGAGCCTTCGCATGCCGATACGCTGCGCTCGATTGAGCTGATTGCCGGACATATTGCGCCCGCACTTCGTGCTGCTGGCGAACCAGACAGGAGAATTTCATGAGTCAACCTGACGATTTGATTGCCACACTGGCGGATATCGACCCCGATTCCGGACTGGCCCACGCGCGCCAGACACGCCACGCCGCGACGCGCCATGCCCAGGGCAGCTACGAGGTGCTGTTCAGCCAGGGCGATGACGATTTTCCGTTAACCGAGCGGCGCCTTCTGGCGGCAAAGGTCGCAGACTGGCATGGACAGCCTGGTCTGCAGGCGCACTATCAGCCGCAGCAGCCCGTGCCCGATAGTGATCGGATTAGTGCCGCGCTGAATTTCGCGCATCGCCTCACCTTCGAGCCGGTTGCCGCCACACCTGCCGATCTGGAGGCGCTGAAGCAGGCGGGCTGGAGTCCGCGTGGCATTGTCACGCTGGCGCAACTGGTGGCGTTCGTCAGTTTTCAGAGCCGTTTAATCACAGGCCTGCGCAGCCTGCAGGGCCATGAAGCAGCGGTTGAAGCTGCACCGGTCGTCGCCGGTCACTGGCATGAGGCACTGCAGACCGCCAGCGGCAAAACGGCGCTGACCGCGTTTACGCAGCTGGAACTCGGCTGGGAACCGTGGCTGCCCGCCAGACCGCTGGCTGAATTCAGTGAGGAGGAGCAGGCGACGCTGGCAAAATTCGGTCACACCGATTCCGACTATTTCCGTCTGCTGGGGCGTAACCTGCCGCTGCTGGAGCAGCGTACCCTGACCGACAAAGGCATTTTCTATAGCGCTGGCGGGCTGCCGCGCGCCGAGCGTGAGCTGGCCGCCACGGTGGTCAGTAAGGTCAACGGTTGTATTTATTGCGCCTCGGTTCATGCGCGTAAAGCCAGCCAGCTTTCGAAGCAGGATGACGCAGTACAGAAGCTGCTGAATGTTGCGCCCGGCGCAGTGTTATCCCACGGACACACTGCCCGCTGGCAGGCGATCATCGCCTTTTCGGCAGCGCTGTCGCTGACCCCTGCGCAACCTGCCCAGTCGCAGATCGCTGCACTGCGTGAGCAGGGCCTGGATACGCTCGACCTGCTCGACCTGATTCAGTCCACCGCCTTCTTTGCCTGGGCCAATCGCCTGATGCTGACGCTGGGCGAGCCTTTTCTGCCGGAAAAACAGGGATAAACATGACATTGCCTTTAACTGAACAACTGGTGCAGTGGCGTCGCGAACTGCATCAGCATCCGGAACTTTCAAACCATGAATTTGCCACAACTGAGCGTATTGCCGGCTGGCTTGAACAGGCGGGTATCCGGCTGTTGCCGCTGGGACTGAAAACTGGCGTGGTGGCAGAAATTGGTCACGGTGAATCACTGATTGCCCTGCGCGCGGATATTGATGCGTTGCCGATTGATGAAATCACCGATCGCCCGTGGCGATCTCAGGCGCCGGGCGTCATGCACGCCTGCGGTCATGACCTTCACAGCGCGGTGATGCTGGGCGTTGCCCTGCAGCTTAAACAGCAGGAAGCCTCGCTGCCAGGCCGTGTACGGATTCTGTTTCAGCCCGCCGAAGAGACGTTTGATGGCGCACGTCAGCTGATTGATGCCGGTGCGCTGGAAGGCGTACAGGCAATATTTGGCCTGCACAATGCGCCCGACCTGCCGCTCGGTACACTGCGTAGTCGGGCGGGCGCGTTTTATGCCAACGTCGATCGCTTTGTGATCCGCGTTGAAGGTAAAGGCGCGCATGCGGCACGACCGCAGGAGGGCATCGATTCGATTGTGATTGCCAGCCATATTGTGACCGCTTTACAGACGCTGCCGAGCCGGGTTTTCAGCTCGCTGGAGACGGTGGTGCTGAGCGTGACGCGCTTTACCGCCGGAAATACCTGGAACGTGTTGCCGCAAAGCGTTGAGCTGGAAGGCACCGTGCGCACCCACAATGGTGAGATCCGGGCGCAGATCCCACACCGCATCCGCTCGCTGATTCAGGGCATCGCCGCCGGATTTGGCGCGACCGCGGAGCTGGCGTGGACCGAGGGGCCACCTGCCCTGATTAACACCCCAGGCTGGGTGGATTTGGCACTGGAAATCGCACAGCAGAGCGGTTATCTCGCGGAGCATGCTGAGTCACCGCAGATGGGCGGAGAAGATTTTGCCTTCTATCTGCAACAGGTGCCGGGCGCTTTTGTCAGTATCGGCAGCGCCAGCGAATTTG
The DNA here is from genome assembly GCF_024158165.1 of Pantoea sp. B550. Taxonomy (NCBI): domain Bacteria; kingdom Pseudomonadati; phylum Pseudomonadota; class Gammaproteobacteria; order Enterobacterales; family Erwiniaceae; genus Pantoea; species Pantoea sp. B550. The sequence continues at coordinate 390,131 of NZ_JAMYXI010000001.1, read as the reverse complement.
GCCTGCATCACGCCGCCTTCGATCCGGACGAAGCACTGATCGGCCCGGCAGTAGAATACTTCACGCAGCTGGTCCCGCGCGCGTTGCAGATTGTGGCGGCGCAATGACCAAAAAAAGGAGTGTAGCGATGTCCGTTCCGGTTCCGCAACCGATTCTGGATCACGCGGTGATTAACGTTGCCGACCAGCTCGACAGCGCCAGTGCGCGCTTCCGGCGGCTTGGCTTTCAGCTCACAGAACGCGGTCATCATTCGCTGGGTTCGAGCAATCATCTGGCCATCTTTGGCGAAAATTATCTTGAACTACTTGGTTATGAATCCGGTAAAGGCAGCCAGCGCGCCGATCTCTGGCAATCGCCATTAGGATTGAGTGGCCTGGTATGGAAAAGCAGTGACGCCGACCGTGAGTTTCAGCATCTGGAACGTCAGGATCTGGATGGTGATCCACCCGCCTCTTTTCATCGCCCGGTCGATCTGCCCGACGGTACGGTAACTGAAGCGCGCTTTCGTACCGTGCGGCTGCGCCCTTCGCTGATACCCAATGGCCGCAGCTTTTTTTGCCAGCACCTGACGCCTGAAGCGGTATGGCAGCCTGCCTGGCAACGCCATCCCAATGGCGTTAGGAACATCAGTGAATTTGTCATTGTGGCGCAGGACCCGGCGCACTCGGCTCAGGTCTATAGTCGTCTCTTTGGTGCCGCAACAGTGCTTGCCTGCCCTGAAGGCGCCTTTGTCCTGCGCGCCGGTGCCGCCACAGTTCGGTTTGCATCAGCAGAGTATGCGCAACGTCGCTTTGGTCCGCTGCCCGAAGACTATGATGGTAGCGCCCGCATGGTCGCGCTGGGCTTTGAGACTGGCGATCTCGCGCAGGTCAGAATCGCATTGCAGGCAGGTGATATTGCGTTTCAGGAGCACCCTGAGGCGATTGTCGTGGAGTCAGGTGAAGGATTTAATCTGGCCCTGCGTTTTACGTGAAGCACGGGCCTGCGTTGTGATGAAAAACGCCTCGGCTGAGGCGTTTTTTATCAATCGGAGTGATAAGTCATAATGACTTTTGGCGTCGTCTTAAATCAAAAAAACAACGATGGTGACAGGCCAAATCGCGCGCACAACGCCCGTATGTGTGACACGGTCAACTGACGATCGCCGCTGAGGATTCGGCTGACCAGCGACTTTTTGCCAATTTCATTTTCGAAGTCACTCAGGCTGAGGTTGTGCTGCTCGATCAATACCCTCAGAACGCCAGGTCCGGTGCTGATTTCACGCTGGCGGCTATTGAAGTCGGCCATCGCAGGATCATTATCTTCATAATGAGCAATGCGGGCACAAAGCAAATCTACCAGCGGATTATCCGGCTCATGTTCAATAAGGTATTCGACCAGTTCCAGTGCTTCTTGATAATCATGTCGCTGTTTGCTGCCGGCCAGCAGCGGCACCGCTTCTGCCAGCTGGTTTGACAGCCTGATAGCTTCAGTATTCATTCGGTTACCTCCCGATATTTCTTAACAAGCTTGTCGTACTCAGCGTGCGTGCAGATATGTTTGATGAAGATTTTGCTGCGCTCAAAATCCGCGAAGAATATCACGCGCAAATGGTTGCCACTGACGTCAATGACCCACCATTTAGCGCGATACTTCATACGATCAAGGCTTGCATAAAGCGCCCTGAGATCGTCAGGACCACTGAAATTGCCCTGTCTGAGGTGACGGTAAAGCAGATCCAGTGCTGCCGCTGCATTGGGATGTTTTCTGGCCGCCTCGTCAAACGGCACGCATGAAATAACATGCATTCCATTGGCTCCTGAATGTTTCCATTATGGAAACCATCTTCTCAAAACGGCTGAGCGTTGACAAGCCGGAAACACAGAAACCTGCTGGTTCCCGAGTACTTAATGCGCCTTAAGCTGATGTAAAAATCTGGCAGAAGCTTCACCAATATGAGAATGGATGAAGGGTTACTGATAAGAATCATCGAAATGCACAGGCAACATTGCAGTTTTCTGTCGGACGATAATCCTGCCTGTGCTCTGAAATCTTTTCTGGAAAAATTGTGCCAACAGAGGCGAGAGATAGCTGGCTGGATAAAAAAAACGCCTCAACCGAGGCGTTTTTCACAGGCTTACCCGCAGATAAATCAGAAGGTATAGCTGGCGGTTACCGCGAAGTTGCGTGGCTGGCCGTAGACAACGGAGCTGGCGACGTTGGTGTCATACTCTTTGTCGAACAGGTTATTAAGGTTGCCCTGCAGCGACAGATTTTTGCTCACCTGATAGCGGGCAAACAGATCAACCAGTGCATAGCTGCCCTGTCGGGCGCGCCATGTGCCGTTGCCTTCCGGTCCACCGACGTCGTTCCAGATATGTGTCTGCCAGTTCACGCCGCCGCCCAGCGTAAGCTGCTGCAGGGTCGGCAGGCGATAGCTGCTGAACAGGTTAAAACTGGTCTGCGGTAACTGTGGATTAAAGGTACTGCCGTCCCGGTTTTCCGCTATGTAGCGCGTGCCGCCAAAGGTCATCTGCCAGTTGTCGGTCAATGCGCCATTGACCTCAAACTCGACGCCACGACTCACTACGCCTTTACGGCCAATGTAGGCCACATCACCTGAACCCTGAATGGTCTGGGTGGTCGCCTCGCCAGCGTTATCCAGTTCAGTGCGGAATACAGAAACAGAGGCAGTCAGGCGACTGTCCATCCAGTCAGATTTCAGCCCGGCTTCGTAGTTTTTCCCAATAACCGGTGACAGATAAGCGCCACTGGCATCACGATAATCCTGAGGCTGGAACACCGAGGTATAGCTGGCATAAGCAGACCAGTTTTCAGCAAAGTCATAAATCAGCCCGCCATACGGGGTGATGTTATTTTCTTCCGCTTCCCCGCCTGGCGTTTCACGATTCCAGTTGGTGTAGCGTGCGCCGAGGATCAGGTGCAGCGGATCGGCAAGCGACAGTCGGGTTGCCATGTACGTCGACTTCTGGCGAACCAGCTGGGTATCACTGGCGGGCAGACGTGGCGTCCAGTCAGATTCCGGGTACTGGCCATTGAAATCGTTGAAGTTGCCCAGCGACTCAGAGGAAATATTCTCAAAGGTGCTGAAGTACTTGTTATCCTGGCGGGTATAATTGACGCCCACCATCAGCTCGTGCTGACGGCCCAGCAGTTCATAGGGGCCGCTGGCAAAGGCATCGACGGCATCTACTTTGCGCTTCCCGGTGTTATAACCGGTTCCGCCCACCACAGGATAATTGGCATAGGAAGAGACGCCCGCACCCGTGCTACGATCAAAATAGCCATCAAGATAGATCTGCTTACTGTCCAGACGCATATCGGTGTGCGTGCCGTTTAACGTCAGGTTCCAGCCGTTGTCGAAGTCCTGCTTCAGGTTCACAAAGACTTTACGGTTCTCTTTATCGTTGTAGGCCCAGTCTGGCGCCGTGTTATAGCCGCGTCGGGTATGTATCTGCGTGCCGTCGGTGTACCAGCGCGGTGCGCCGCCCCACATCGTCGAGTCTGTATTGACCTGGCTGAACTCATAACCCACCGACAGCGTGGCAGAATCGGTGAGATCGGCATCAATCACGCCATAGAAAAACTGTTTTTTAGCACCGTAGCGCTCAATGAAACTGTTGTTGTCCTGCCAGCCGGCGACCATGCGGCCACGAACATTGCCGGACTCACTGAGTGGCGTGGAAAGATCGGCCACGTAGCGCTGTTTGTTCCAGCTGCCGTAACTGGCGGAAACGGTGCCACCGAACGCTTTGCTGTCCGCGTGCTTGCGCACCATGTTGATGGCAGCAGACGGATTGCCCGGCCCGGTCAACAGCCCGGTCGCCCCGCGTACCACTTCAACGCGCTCATACAGCGCCATATCGGTCTGAGCATCGCCCAGATTCCAGCGCTCCGCAAAGGCGGTAGGAATGCCATCAACCATGTAGTTGTCGATCAAAAAACCACGCGCATAGTAGTTAGTGCGGTCCATATCGCCACTGATACCATGAATGCCGGTGGTGTTGGACAGCACATCATTCAGTGACTGGAGCTGCTGATCGGCCATACGCTGAGTACTGACGATGCTGACGGACTGCGGCACATCACGTACGGTGCCCAGCATTTTGGTGCCAGCACGGGTAACCGGAACGCTGTAATCCGTTTGCGGTGACGTTGTCACGGCATTGTCGGCTGACGCGCTGACTGTTAGCGTCTGACCATCGCTGGCAGCGGGTGTGGACGTTTCTGCGGCACTGGCGGCGTTATGCGTCAGCGACGAGGCGATGATGGCGGCCAGTAAGGAGAATCGGAATGGGCGTTGCAGCGCAGACGCCCCTGTAGCCCTGGGGTCCTGAAGATCGAAAGCGTTCATTAATTCCTCAATTATCTTTATGTTTTTATGCTGCCACTGTCACGACCTTGCATCCTGCGGGCATCGCTGCCCTGCTTTGGGTTTGAGGAACCAGAAACCCTTTCCGTGAGCGCCTGTGCGCGGGTGTGATGAACTTTCAAAGCAAATGAGAAATATACGCATTGCGATTATCATTGCAAGATTTTGTTAACAAATAATGCGAGTTTTTTCAGGATATCGTCTGCACGTTAAGCTTTTTCAAAGCCTGCTATTAAGGAGAGAGTCTTAAAATAGCCGATGGATAAACGAACGATCTGAGCAGCAGAAATGCCACATCGCTTTTATTAATTATAAAATCCTGCATCAACCGCTCATTGACCTTAAGTTGCCACTCTTTGTGCGACAATACTCGTCTTAAAGCTTTTATTTCCTTATTTAACACCAGACTTAACAGGTATTCGCACATGCGCAAAACTTCAACTCTTAAAGCGCTGATGATGACAACCACCGTTCTCACTGCTTTTACAGCTCACTCCGCCACACTGGTTCAGAATGTCAGCGCAGGCTGGGAAAGCTTCAGTGATAAGGTTGCCACAACATGGCAGCAGCCAGAGGGAATCGACTTTTATCTGCCTGCGATTACGTGGCACAACCGTGCCACGTACGATCGGGAACACATCAATAAATATAATGAAAGGCCCTGGGGCGCAGGCGGGGGGATTTCCCGCTACGATGAAAAAGGCAACTGGAACGGCATCTATTTAATGGCGTTCAAAGACTCCTTCAATAAATGGGAGCCCTTTGGAGGTTATGGCTGGGTAGCCACATGGCGTCCGCTGGCTGACCAGAATTTTCACTGGGGTGCAGGTTACACGGCAGGCGTTACCGCCCGGCATAACTGGGACTATATACCGGTGCCTGCGTTGCTGCCGCTGGCCTCAATCGGCTATGGCGATCTCGATTTCCAGATGACCTACATACCGGGTACGCATAATAACGGTAACGTCTATTTTGCCTGGCTGCGCTACCACTTCTGATCGTGAAAACCGCAGCCTTAGCGTGACATCGACATGATGGAGAGATTGCTCAAAGTGAGGGTCTCGCCATCATAGCGATGTCGCAGCAGATGATAACTTTCGCATTCAATAATCTGCTTAACCGCATCTGAAAAGGTATTCATTGCGCTACGCATCTGGCTCAGATAGTCATGGGTGTCATAGACCCGATCAATCCCCTCCAGCGCATGGTTCATGATTTTGCGGGCGACATCATTAGGCGTGTCGAGGGCTGAAAGTTTTGATCGGGCGGTTCGGCGCAGATCGCGTGGGGTAAACGGCTCCAGTCCCAGCCCACGCGGAGCGCGGATCATCCGGCGCAGCGCCTGATTCAGCGCACCTTTTGACAGCGGCTGTTGGGGATCGCGTGGTGCGGGCACCAGCCAGGGCGAATCCGGATCGGCAGCATTAAGTAACGCTTCGATGCACAGCCGCATCAGCGGTGAAATCGGCAACACATGCTCGCGCTGTGATTTATTACGGGTGCCCTGCATCCACAATCCTAACTGCAGATCGAATTCCCCTTTCTGCGCCTGCACAATCTCATCCGGCCGTCGGGCGCTGACCAGACATAAGCGCAGCGCCCAGCGTGCCTGTTCCGATAATGCCCAGTTATCCAGACCGTGCCAGAAAACCCAGATTTCCGCATCGGTGAGTTGCCGATTGCGCGGTGGCGTAGCGCGGCCTGCGACATCCCGTTTTTTCATCGAGGCAATAGGCGAATGATCGAGATAGCCCTGCATCTCGGCCCAGGCGAGAAATTGTTTGGTCAGCGCGAACACCCGACGCGCCTCCTCCTTTTTACCGTCGGCAATCAGGATGTTGTAAAGCCGGTTAAGGCGCAAACGGTTCAGCGTTTTGAGCGGCTGCGATCCGATGTTGGGCAGAACATGTTTCAGCAGAGACGAAATGGCGATCTCAGGACGCCGCCGGCTGATCAACAGTGACAGTTTTACCCAGACCTTCATCACCTGCTCTACCGTGCCTTCATCGCCAAAATTATCCAGTTCGCTCAGCGAAGCCGCTTTAACCTGCTCCAGCCAGATAAGGACATGACGGCCAACATGTGCTGAACGCGCTGTGGTTATTGTCGAATCTGTTATCACATTATTACCTGTTGCCCGTTTAAAAGCCGCCATTCTACCCATCGTTAAGTTATGACTCCAGACCTAATAAGTCTGGAGTCACAATGACGTATTCTGAGCCATTCTGAGAAACTTTTCGGGTCATGACAAAGAAGCATTTTTATGCGCTGTTTTGCTCATCTGCGTGATCAGACTGATGAATAAAAAGCCCACTGTCAGGGGATGTAAAAAATGCCTTAACGAGATATACAATGATAACTATTATCATTATCATACGCATTTGTTTACAGACCTTAATAATTCAGGGAGATTTTCTAAGTGAATGTAACCATGCGTGTCCATAAGCGCCCTGCCGCTCTGCTGCTGGCAGGTTTGTTAAGTACTTCTGCTAACGGCGCTACTCAGGAGGAGACAGAAAGGCTGGCTGATGATGAAACAATGCTGGTCACCGCGGAGCAGGAATTAAAACAGCAGCCCGGTGTTTCAGTGATTACCTCACAGGACATTGAAAAGAATCCGCCGGTCAACGACCTCTCCGACATCATCCGTAAAATGCCGGGCGTCAATCTTACCGGTAACAGCGCCAATGGTGTGCGCGGTAACAATCGTCAAATCGATATTCGCGGTATGGGACCGGAAAACACGTTGATTCTGATCGACGGTGTGCCAACAACCTCTCGCAATTCGGTGCGTTACAGCTGGCGCGGCGAGCGTGATTCCCGTGGCGACTCCAACTGGGTACCGCCGGAAATGGTTGAACGGATTGAAGTTATTCGTGGACCAGCGGCAGCCCGTTACGGTTCAGGCGCTGCTGGGGGTGTGGTTAACATCATTACCAAACGTCCGACAAATGACTGGAGCGGATCGCTGTCGCTCTACACCAACCAGCCGGAAGATGATAAAGAAGGGGCAACCCGACGCGCCAACTTTAACCTGAGTGGCCCGCTGGCGGGTGATGCACTGACTATGCGGCTTTATGGCAACATCAATAAAACCGACAGCGATGCTTTCGATATCAATCAGTCGCATAACGGCTCCGGCGCGGCCGGTCGTGAAGGCGTTCGCAATAAAGACATCAATAGCGTGTTGTCCTGGAAGATTACGCCATTGCAGGTGCTGGATTTCAGCTATGGCTACAGTCGTCAGGGCAATATTTACGCCGGGGATACCCAGTACAGTAACGGAGCCGGTAATAAGCTTATCGAATCTCTCGACGGCTCGGAAACTAATCGTCTTTACCGTCAGACCTGGGGCCTCTCGCACAATGGCATCTGGGACTGGGGACAGTCAAAACTGACTTTTAACTATGAGAAGACCAATAACACCCGTCTGAACGAAGGCACCGCGGGCGCGGGCGAAGGCCGAATCAACAGCAGTACGTTTTCGACCAGCCGCTTTGAAAGTTACCGGGCAGGAGGTGAAGTCAGCTTCCCGCTGGAACTGCTGCGTGAACAGACCGTTACGCTGGGCGCCGAGTGGAACCGTGATGAGCTGAACGATCCCAACTCCATGAATGGCACCAGTGCGCCAGGCGTTTCGATTGACGGTATCAGTGGTGATGCGGGCAGCCGCAACAGTAAAAACAGTGCGACGCTGAGTTCGCTCTATTTCGAAGATAATATCGCCGCGACCGACAGTACTGAGGTGATCCCGGGTCTGCGCTTTGATTATCACGATACCTTTGGGGCTAACTGGAGTCCGTCGCTGAATATTTCTCAGGCGCTGGGAGAAAGTTTTACCCTGAAAGCCGGTATCGCCCGTGCATTTAAAGCCCCTAACCTCTATCAGTCCAGCGAAGGCTATTTACTGGCTACACGAGGTAATGGTTGTCCGGTCAACATTACACGTGGCAGTTGCTATCTGCTGGGCAATCAAAATCTTGATCCTGAAGTCAGCGTCAATAAAGAGCTGGGTATTGAGTTCAGTCAGAGTGGATATGTGGCGGGTCTTACCTGGTTCCGCAATGATTATAAGAACAAGATCGTCGCCGGGACCGATGTGCTGGGTTACGCCTCTAATGGCAACAACATTCTGAAGTGGAGCAACGGCGGCAAAGCGGTGGTTGAAGGTCTGGAAGGTAATGTTACGATACCGCTGGTCCGTGACGAACTTGAGTGGCGGACTAATGCCACTTACATGATCCAGTCAAAGGATAAAAAGACCGGCAATCCGCTGTCGATTATTCCGGAATACACCATCAACGCCATGCTGGACTGGCAGGTGACGCAGGATTTCTCTACCAACCTGAACTGGACAATGTATGGCCGCCAGAAACCAAGGCAGTATGCGGAATCCCGCACAGAAAATGGCTCAATGTCGACTCGGGAAGTCGGGGCTTACTCGGTATTCGGGGTTAATTTCAATTATGACATTACCAAAAATCTGCGGGCCAACGCCGGCATCAATAACCTGCTGGATAAGCAACTCTACCGGGAAGCAGATGGGGCATCGACCTATAACGAACCAGGCCGTGCTTATTATGCGGGTCTGACCATGACGTTTTAATTAACCGAAGCGCCTCCAGCCGGAAGCGCTTTTTTCAGGAAAAACAACCCTCTTCCCTTACTTCGTTCCCAACTACTTAAAATCGACCTGCATCAATTCGGCAATTGTTGAATCACGTGTTGTCAGCACACAGCGATCCAGATACTCGGTGAATCTGGAAGGCTTATTCATGCCAAGCTGCAGCAGTTTGGTGTTATCAAACACCACATTCAGGTTTGAGAAGTGCCCATACAGGTTCATCGCGCGCAGCATGATGCGTTCATTGCAGGGGCCAAACAGATCCTTAAACATTCTTCTGCTATCTGACAGCTGTTTATAGGACACCTTCTGATAATCCACACCCAGCGCCTTGTTTCCTGACGCTCTGGCCATCGCCTCATCAATTTCTGCAAACGTAACACTGCTGTGTGTTCCGGCAGAAATGTGAATGACTTCATTAATGACGTTATCTGCGTCGAGCAGCAGAACCAGTGCATCCGCGCAGTAATCAACCGGAACCACATCAATACGATCGTCAAGGTCGCAGGTGAATTTACCCAACGCCAGTGCCATTTTGAATACCCAGAAAATGCTGGCTGAAGGCAGGCATCCCTGATCGGAATGACCCACCACAATCGACGGACGGGCAATCACCAGTGGCAGGCCTGGCAATTTCTCTGTCATCAGCTTTTCAATCGAAGCCTTACTCCATGTGTATTCAACGATATGCTGATCCCGACTGGAGTTGAGTCCGCCCTCAGTCACCAGTGAGCCAGGTTCCGGCGCACAGGACATAGCGGTTCCAACGTGGATAAATTTTTTCAAGCCTTCAACCCGGCTCATTCGTTCGGCAAACCGGAACGTGCCTTCAACGTTCACTTTCCAGATGGCAGGATTATTACCAAATGAGGCGACGGCGGCGCAGTTAATGACATGGGTAACGTCATTAAGTCGTGAGTCATGAATAAAATTATCCGTAAATGCCAGGTCACCCAGGATAATATTTTCAGGTGCTATCGAATTGATTACTGACTCCTTTAAGCCAAAATTCTTCAGGTTGGCTGTAAGCCTCTTCAACCCTTCATCAACGGTCTCGCCTCTGACCAGCAGCAGCAGTCGATCCTTAACGCTGTTCTGTAATAAATTTGCGACGACAGCCCCGCCTAAAAAACCTGTAGAACCGGTAATAAGGATTTTTTTCATGATAGTGCCATTTAATCTGGTTGATCAAAGGAAAGCATTAACAGAACGCTTCCCGAACAGGAAAAATTATTGTGGTTACCATATTTATGGTGGTCTTAAAGATAAATTAAGGTTTGACGCCAAATCCTAAACTGACGACTTAAACACTTCTCAGCCTGAGAACCAGACCAGTATAAAGGTAATAACTATCGTCAGGCTCAACAAGACTGAAGATATTTCATTAAACTTGTTCATTTAGATTCTGTTTATATTCCATGATCAGAGTGCCACCTTTAAATATTTACACCCTCTGTTGAACTCACGATCTGATTTGAACAATTTTTGCCATTTGGGATCAAGATTTATTTAAAATTTTTTTCCTGAACTTATTATAAATTTAAAGAATGAAGTTTGTTGGTGGGTTATTTATGGAGAGTCAGTTCAGACTGTGTGTAGAACATGTGTAGAAGCTAAACAAAAACGGTTTATCATATAAATCCCTGCACTTGTTTATCCCTTGTTTAATGTTCATCAATTACACCCTTGGCCGTTATAAAATATTTCCGGGCAGACTCTCCGGCGCATTCTCGCATTGCACTTCAGGTGACAGGCATGTTTACAACACACTTAAAACTTAAAAATACCGGCTGGGAAGAGTGCACCCTTTCTGCTTATGCTCAGCTTTACACTGCATTTGGGGGAAGCGTATGCACCCATCCCCGTGTTCTCGCCTATCTTTCTGAGCGTGAAGGCGTCTGTATTCAGTACTATATAAAAAGGCGACATGGACAACCCATTGCTGGGGTATTTTCAATTAATGGCTCTCTGGAATATAAAAAATCAAAGCTTCCCTTTGTTTTTGATGATTTAATCCTCCCGATTAAATCGGGTGAGAAAATTATCCTCCCTTTTAAAACCAAACGGTTATCGCCCCATTCTCAGGGCGTAATTTTTAACAGCATCCGTCACAACCTGTTTAAGAAAAAAATAGCTCACATCAAGTCCGACTTTTCCATGAAAACCGCTAAGAAGCGTACCGGAGAGGTACGGCGATTCAGAAAAGCGGGTGGAACAGTCGAAGATGTCTCCTCTTTTTCCCCTGCTGAATTGTCGGCTATTTATCAGCACCTGTTCGATTTGCGGTGGCAAAACACCCTTAAGTGTACTGACACCAGCATCCTGACTGAGACGTTCACTACGTTCAGAGATATGATTTTCGGCAAAGTCTTATTCATCAATGACTCACCCTGCGCTTTTGACCTCAATTATAAAGTTGAATGCCCATCATGGTTTTATTTCGAGGACGTTAATGGCGGAATTGACCCGCAGTTTAAATCGATGGGGGTGGGTTCTGTCTTACTCTGGGAAAACATTCAGCACGCCAGAGCGTTAGCGGCGTCATCGGATAAGAAATTTATTTTTTCTCTGGGGGCTTACAACCCAGGCTGGCATTATAAAAAACAGTGGTGCGATATTATGCCCTCAGGCCGTACGCTATTCTGAAGCGAGATCCTTTTAGGTGATTGCATTGCAAACTGAATTTCATCCCGGCAATGCAATCATCTTTTAAACGTTAAATAATTTAGCGTCTACACACAATCTCAACACACCCTCAACTGAGAATAAACGCGTGTCCGATAACATGGGTTATCACTTTTAGAGACGAGAAATCCATGTTATCCCGCAAACTTTTTTCGCTGCCTTTACTTTTGGTTGCCCTGATTGCCGCGCTGACGGGCTGCGATGAAAAAGCGATTATGGAAACTGAAGCCCCTGCTCCTCAGGTTGCCATTGAGGTGATCCAGCCACAGGTTTTATCGGTCAGCGAGACGCTTCCAGGTCGCGTTAATGCGCTGCACACTGCAGAAATACGGCCGCAGGTCAGCGGTATTATTCAGCGCCGGCTGTTTGAACAGGGCGCAGACATTAAAAAAGGCATGCCACTCTTCCAGATTAACGCGGCGCCTTTTGAAGCGGAAGTTGCCAGTGCTCAGGCCGGTTTACTGCGTGCCAAAGCCGGCAATGACAAAGCCCAGCAGCAGGCTGCGCGTCTGCGACCACTAATGAAAACGGGCGCAGTGAGCCGTCAGAGCTTTGATGAAGCCATTGCGAATACCCGCCAGACGGCGGCAGATGTCGCGCAGGCCAGCGCTGCGCTCAGGCGCAAAGCGCTTGATCTGAGTTTTGCCACCGTTGAAGCACCGATATCCGGACGTATTGATCAGGCTCTGATTTCCGAAGGGGCGTATGTGACAGCCAGTGATAGCACCCCGCTGGCTCGCATCTACCAGACAGACCCTATTTATGTGGACGTCCACCAGCCCGCTGACGTTTACCACCAGCTGCGCCAGCAGGCAGTGAGTCAGCAGAATGCCGCTACAGGCGTGCCGGTAAAGATTTTGTTACCCGGTGGCGCTGTCTATCACCAGCCAGGCAGGATCCTGTTCTCCGGCATGAGCGTCGATCCCGCAACGGGTGACGTTATGGTGCGCATTGAAGTGAGTAATCCTGACCGCGAACTCCTGCCCGGCATGTTTGTTCGGGTTGAGATCCTGCGTCAGCACTATGACGATGCGCTGCTGGTTCCCCAGCAGGCTGTATCACTTCAGGAGGGTCACGCTGCGCTTTGGGTAGTTGACGACAGGCAACAGGCCCGTCAGGTCAACGTGCACGTCGGGGAATTAATCCATGGCGCCTATCGCATTGCCGAAGGATTACCTGCCGGCAGCCGTGTTGTTGTCCAGGGCATGGATAAGCTCAGCAACGGCACCCAAGTCGCGGCAGTGATTTCAACTGCCTCCCCTGCAAATCTGACCATGAAGGCCGGAGAGTAATATGGCTGAGTTTTTCATCAGGCGCCCGGTTTTCGCCTGGGTTGTCGCCTTGTTCATCATTCTGTTCGGGATCATTGCGATCCCCAAACTGCCGGTGGCCCGTTACCCCTCGGTTGCACCACCGAATGTCACCATCACCGCGACCTGGGCAGGCGCTTCGCCGCAGACGATGAACGACACCGTCGTCAGCCTGATTGAGCGCGAACTCTCCAGCGTCAAGAATCTGCTCTATTTTGAATCATCCACGGACACCTCGGGTCAGGCGACCATTACGGTCACATTCAAACCAGGCACAGATGCCGAACTGGCTCAGGTTGATGTACAGAACCGCATCAAGACGGTGGAATCCCGCCTGCCGCAGACGGTGCGGCAGAATGGGCTTCAGGTTGAATCGGCTGACACCGGCTTCCTGATGATTGTCAGTCTGACCTCCAAAGCCGGGAAAAAAGACAGTGAAGCGTTAAGTGACTACATGGCCAGAAATGTGGTTGAAGAACTGCGCAGACTGCCTGGCGTAGGACGGGTTCAGCTGTTCGGCGCGGAAAGCGCGCTACGCGTCTGGATCGATCCCGCCAGACTGCTTTCACTCAACCTGACGATGAACGACATTTCTGCCGCCATCACTCAGCAGAATGCCCAAATCGCCCCGGGACGGGTCGGTGACGAGCCCGCGTTGCCCGGTCAGATGGTTACCCTTCCCTTAACGGTGGAGGGTCAGCTAACCACGCCTGAGCAGTTCGGCCGCATTGTGCTGCGCGCGAATCAGGATGGCTCCAGCGTCAAGCTCTCTGACGTGGCAAGAGTGGAGACCGGTTCTCAGAGTTACAGCATGCTGATGCGTGAAAATGGTCAGAACTCAACGGGTGCAGCGATTATGCTGGCGCCCGGTGCCAACGCGGTAAAGACCGCAGAGGCGGTGTCGACCCGGATGAAAGAACTGAGTCTGTCGATGCCGGAGGATATTCGTTACGCGCTCCCTTTCAATACCGCACCCTTCGTAAAGCTCTCAATCGGGAAGGTGATCCACACCCTTCTCGAAGCGATGGTGCTGGTATTCGTGGTGATGTATCTGTTTTTACAGAACATCCGCTATACCTTCATACCCGCCATTGTCGCGCCGATTGCCTTATTGGGCACGCTATCCGTCATGCTGCTCGCTGGCTTCTCCGTCAATGTTCTCACGATGTTTGGACTGGTGCTCGCCATCGGCCTCATCGTTGATGATGCGATTGTCGTGGTTGAAAACGTTGAGCGCATCATGCGTGAGGAGAACCTCAACCCCCGCGAGGCGACCTCAAAAGCGATGCGCGAAATAACGGGTGCCATCACCGGCATTACGCTGGTGCTCACGGCGGTCTTTATCCCCATGGGATTCGTCAGCGGTTCAGTCGGCATTATCTACCGTCAGTTTGCCCTCTCAATGGCGACCGCAATTCTGTTTTCCGCATTGCTGGCGCTGACACTGACCCCCGCACTCTGCGCCACGCTGCTTAAAATGCCTTCCGATCATGCCCGGCGCGGTTTTTTCGGCATGTTCAACCGCGGCTTTGATCGACTGACTAGCCGCTATTCCGGCTGGACAGCCATTACCCTGAAACGCTCCGGCCGAATGATGCTGTTGTTTATTGCACTGTGCGCAGGAACCGGACTGGCATTCAGTCAGCTATCTTCCGCTTTTCTCCCCGAAGAAGATCAGGGCTACTTCATGACGGCGTTTCAGCTTCCAGCGGAGGCAACGCAGCAGCGGACACTGGCTGTGGTGAAAAAATATGAAGATGCCCTGAGTTCGCGTCCCGCCATCGCAACTAATCAATCCATCATTGGCTTTGGCTTTTCCGGCGCTGGGGCAAACACCGCACTGGCTTTCACCGTCCTGAAAGAGGGCAAGGAACGCGGTGATAACACCACCCGGGGGGAAGTTGAATTTGTCGGGCAGGCGATGCGCGACTCACCGGAAGGCACCATCATGACGATGATGCCCCCGGCTATCGAGGAGTTGGGAAACTCTTCAGGCTTTACGCTGAGGCTGGAGGATCGCGCGAATCAGGGTTATGCAGCGCTGGAAGCTGCACAGACTAAGCTTTTGCAGCTTGCCGCTAAAAGCAGCAAAGTCACGCAGGTTTATCCTGACGGCTTGCCGCCGGGAACGACTGTCCGGCTGAATATCGATCGTGAAAAGGCCAATGCCATGGGTGTCTCGTTCACCAGCATCAGCGACACGCTCTCCGCTGCGATGGGTTCGCTCTACGTCAACGATTACCCCAATAAAGGTCGAATGCAGCAGGTGATTATTCAGGCTGAGGCGAAAGATCGTATGCAGATTGATGACATCCTCAATTTGTATGTCCGAAGCAGTGAAAACCGGATGGTCGCGATGAAAGCCTTCGTTACACCGGTATGGTCATCCGCGCCTCTCCAGCAGGTCCGCTATCAGGGTTATCCCGCGATGAGGCTCTCAGGCAGTGCTGCGCCGGGTGTTTCCAGTGGTGATGCTATGAAAGAGATGGAAGCGCTGGCAAAACAGTTGCCGCCGGGTTTCGCGGTTGAATGGACCGGCCAGTCGTTGCAGGAACAGCAGTCTGCTGCACAGGCACCTATGCTGATGGTGCTCTCCATCCTGGTGATCTTCCTGGTGTTAGCTGCGCTCTATGAGAGCTGGGCCATTCCGCTCTCCGTATTGATGGTGATTCCTTTGGGGATCGCGGGCGCTGTCGCTGCCGTGATGATTCGCGGATTGCCTGATGACGTGTTCTTCAAGGTCGGGTTGATTACTGTTATCGGGCTATCGGCCAGGAACGCCGTGCTGATTATTGAATTTGCCAGACAGTTATACCAGGAGGGCAAGAGCCTGCGGGAAGCAGCAATCACCGCGGCCAGAATGCGTCTGCGTCCGATTATCATGACGTCAATGGCTTTCGGATTGGGCGTCGTCCCGTTAATCATTGCCTCCGGACCCGCCAGTGAAACCCAGCATGCTATCGGCACCGGGGTTTTTGGCGGCATCATCAGTGCTACGATTCTGGCCGTTATTTTTATACCGCTGTTTTTTGTCATCGTGATGACTCTGCGAAATAAGCTGATCACTCATGAAAAATGATATGCAAACTGCGCTTCAAGCGGGTATCTCGTCTGAATTATTGTTTCACAGACCTGATATCATGATGGCAACGGCTGTAACACAATAGCGTTTATAGCGCACCCGGCGGCGCTCTTCAGAATAAGCGCTGAGCCGCCGTCCG
Source organism: Pantoea sp. B550 (assembly GCF_024158165.1). Classification (NCBI taxonomy): domain Bacteria; kingdom Pseudomonadati; phylum Pseudomonadota; class Gammaproteobacteria; order Enterobacterales; family Erwiniaceae; genus Pantoea; species Pantoea sp. B550. The sequence goes on along the minus strand of NZ_JAMYXI010000001.1, from coordinate 373,919 downwards.
GGCCGATTCAGATCGATGACAGGATAAGGATGAATAGCAGCGTGATTTTAATCGTCGAAGATGATGTCGAAATAGCCGCCATATTAACCGCCTATCTGCAGAATGCAGGTTTCACGGTGAGCCATGCGGAAAACGGAGCGTTAGCATTAGCGTTTTGTGCAACATCCTCACCTGATTTGATCGTACTGGATGTCCGTATGCCGATTATGGACGGCTGGCAGGTCCTGGCCGAAGTGCGTCGCCGGGGAAATATCCCGGTTATTATGCTCACGGCTAATGACGATGATGTGGATAAACTTTCTGCATTACGCATCGGAGCCGATGATTACGTCGTTAAGCCGTTTAATCCTGCTGAGGTGGTGGCACGAGTTCAGGCCGTGTTAAGACGTACCCAGGTTATCACACGCTCGAAAGATATTTACTCGACCCGATCGCTTTCCATTAACCTACAGCAGCACAGCGTTGTTGTTAAACCTGACGGGGTGGATATTGCCTCACGCCTGACAACAACCGAGTTCAGGCTAATCACCCAGTTCGTGCGCGAACCCAGCCGGGTATTTAGCCGGGATGAACTGCTGGAAGCGTGTTTTCCGGAAGGTGACACATTACCGCGAACTGTTGACAGCCATATCAGTAAATTACGCAAGAAACTCGATGATGCGGGTGCGTCAGGACTGCTGCAGAATGTGAGAGGCTTCGGATATCGCCTGGGAGAGAGTAAATGAAGCAACGTGGTCTTAGCGGGCAACTGAACTGGCTCATCGTCAAAGTCACGATCTACTCTTTTCTGACCTCCTTTGCCACCTATTCACTTTACCCGACCGTTATCGGATTATTTTCAGGTCAGCTGTTGCCACTCGACTTAGACATGGGGACAACCGGCGACTGGATTACCACGCTGGTGTCGACGCTGTTAACGATAGCCGTCTCGGTGTTTTTTTCTGCCCGCTTTGCGCGCCAGATGATCGTTCCGCTGGAGTCGCTGACTCACAGTGCAAAACGCGTGGCTGAAGGGGATTTAAGCGCGCGAGCCAGTCAAGGTGCCATAGAAATTGGCGAGATTAATGCGCTGGTCAAAGACTTCAACCGCATGGCGGAAACACTGGAAACCCTGTCAAATGATAGCCGGACCTGGAACGCCGCTATCGCTCATGAGTTAAGAACCCCGGTGACGATATTGCGTGGGAGACTTCAAGGCTTAGCGGACGGCATATTTGCGCCCGATCATAAGCTCTTCGTTAATCTGATTCATCAGACTGATGGTCTGACGCGGTTAATTGAGGATCTCAGAACCCTGAGTCTGGCGCAGTCGGGACATCTGCATATTCACTATGAGCGCGTGAATATCAAAAGAGAGATTGAATCGTTAGCTGAACTGGTGAAAGAGGATTTCAAAGCCAGTCACCACTCACTCGTGCTGAAAGTGAATCCGGCTATTATTGAATGCGATGCTTTACGCTTCCGACAGGTGATGCTGGCCTTTCTGGAAAATGCCCGCCGCTATTCCATCCCGGGCGTTGTCATGATTTCCTGTGAGCAGGATGCAGCAGGCGTCGCTGTGCACATAGACGATGAGGGGCCGGGAATCGATCAGGATTTTGCCAGGACGATATGGGATGCGTTTGTGCGCACCGATGATTCCCGTTCACGCCTGAGTGGCGGGACAGGCTTGGGTCTGGCGGTTGTAAAAGCCATCGTGCTGGCCCATGGTGGAAAAGTCTGCTGCGAAAAAAACAAATTAAACGGTACGCGATTCTCTTTCTGGCTGCCCGATGCTAAAACAAGTCAACCTGTGCTCAACCCCGTCATCTTGTCCTGATGCGCATCATTTCTCGCTTATATCCCATCTGAAAATGATGCCAGCCTGACTTCATGATTAATAATGCATCACCTGCATTTGTCATTGCCCTGGTCATTGCCCTAAAAGCGTAACGACAGGTAACTAACTTCGTGATTCGTGTATCCTGGCGAGCGTAACATCTCAAAGCCTGGCTATGCTCAGCGGAGTTCAACCTGCAACTATGACTATCAGGATATAAAAAGATGAAAAAATTATCAGTTATTGTTATGGCTACCGGTCTGTTTTTGTCTGTGAATTTACAGGCTAACGCCGAAGGATGTCTGAAAGGCGCCGCAGTCGGCGGCGTGGCAGGTCATGTTGCTCATCATCATGGTGTTGCCGGGGCCGCAGCCGGTTGCGCAGTCGGTCACCATATGGCGAAGAAAAAACAGAAAGAGGCCGAGAAAAATCAGCCGGCGCAGAATTAAGCTGAGCTTTGGTTCTGATGTAAAATAGCTGATTGCCGGACACGCTGTTGTCCGGCAATCGCGTAAGACTAATTTTTTTATAAAATAGCAGATAAGAGGTTTGACAGTTTGCGGGATATTATCTTTCAGATTTATCAGGTGTAAAAGGAGCCACGTTGACCGGCAATATTCTTTTTATACTGACTCGTTAAAAAATAACAGTAGCAGACTTAAACCATAACCGGCTATTCAGGTATGTTCTTAGCTGACTATTACGTTATTTCCTTCCCTGAGATGTATTCGCTCGACGGCCTAAGCGTCGTGGCTATTACGCCACTCTTCAATTCGCTCCTTTGAGACTTCTTTTTTATAACAAATCGGTGCATATCCGCCCTGCTTGCTCCATGCGCTGCGCCTGCCACAGCTACTGCCGTTACGTGCGGAGTTAAAGGGGCATGCACAAACACCCGGGTATGAGTCGATTGAATCCTCTATGATGAGCTGGCGAATCTGATCATCGGTTTGCTTAAATGTTTTACCTTCAGATGCGCTAACCCAAAAAATCATCATGCCCATACACAGAGAAAAGACGATTTTTCTGTTATTCATGATTTCCTCCAGAAGTGAGGAGGTTACGTTAACGCAGAATAAAATCGGGCGATCCTCTGAATAAAAGGCTAAAGATTGTCAACTCGGAGGGATGTTCTTCGCCCGGGGGGAAAGTGACTGATTTTACTGAACCAGGCCAATACGTCTTCTGAGAAAATTTGCTGAATCAGACATAAGCCGCCGCCGGGCGGCAGCGGGGAAATAATTATAAAGGCATTACTTTCTGCACCTCATGCTGAAAAACGTAGGGATCGGAGAGCAGTTCAAACTGCTCATCATCCGGATATGTCACGGCAATCTGATACTTTTCGCCTGCAAAGGCTTTAATCGCCTCGACGTTTTCCCAGTATGTAGCAAGAAAAAAATGCTCCCATTCACCCTGCGTTTCCCTGCGCACGCAGGCTCCCAGATTTCCTGGTGTCCCTTCTGAATGTTCGACACCGGTCTTTTGCAGGTGAGCCGCAAAGCCCTCCGCATGCCTGAGCGGTACGCATCCGTGCCATGTTCTGACAATCATTTCGCTCTCCTCATGTTGTGGAACGATATAAAACATAAAAAAAGTTTATGCTCTTTGTCTATGGTAAGAGCAACATGATAATCTTTAACCGCAAAATAATTTCGCCTGATCCATGCCCCACCTTACTACCTGCAGGTTCAGAGAATGTGCCAGTCGCGGCGTTAATCTCGTGACTCGTACTGCTTAAAACTGACTCATGGAGAGAGTTACAGATGAATTCCTGTTCGACACCTCGTCTGGCGCTGATAATCACCAGTGCTTTGGGCTGCATATTTACTTTTTTTGTGTGGCTCAATGAAATCGACCGCACTACCTTTCTGGCACAACCCGTACTTAAAGCACTATGGTGCGCCGTTCTCCCTCTGGGACTGTCCGTTTTTTTGATCATAAAAAAATGGGGTAAGGGGGAGCCTGTGAAAGGCATGATGAATAACATCAAACTTTTCGCAGGTGCCGTTCTGATGGTTATCTTTTTAGGTTACATGCTGCTCACCACCCTAATCTGGCTACTTCCGGGTACCATCAGCACCTATACGGCATATAGCGAGTTTTCGGCTGGCAGTCGTAACAGCTGTTCTGGCGTAGATGTTAACGATCCAGATCTGCAAAGACGGATTAAAGTGTGCGAACCTGCGGGAAATTATTTTGGTGGAGGAATGCTTAGTGTTACCAAACGTAGTAATGCGGCAGGCATGACCATTGTTAACTCAGTTCTTAAAGATTGAGACGCAATCCGTCTCTATTCCTCGCCCCGAAAAGACGACCGCAGGCGGGTAAATCGGGCCAGATAATTTTCACTACAGTACTAAATTTGGCAGGCTGCTAAACCCTGTTTACAGACGTCTGACTTACTTCCAGGCGATATAGCCGCCTGGAACGCTCCTGAAAGCACGGCATTATGTATGATGTAACTAATTTCAATGGCTGACCCAGCGCGATTAGTTCAGCATTTCGGGAGAATCCCTGTCCTTTATAAAAGCAATCTTAATCGGGTAAACGGAGGCAACCAATATCTCCCATAGTCCTGATCACATCCGCACGCTTAAATGTTTAATTCTGATTTTAAAAAATGATGTATTCAATGACTGCAATATTTACCACAGCCATCAGCACGATTAATTCTGCTTTGTACCCGATATCTTCAGCTGCGCCCTGGCATTATAGAAACGTCGATAGGATAACCAGACGGCGATGATGGTTGACAGGCTGGCGGTGCCTATCAGCATGAACGTCACCATAATCTGATACTTAATCGCCTTGAGCGGATCGATTCCGGCGAAAATCAGTCCGGACATCATGCCGGGCAGGCTGACCAGTCCGACGGTTTTGGCTGCATCCACTGTCGGGATCATCGCTGTGCGAATGCTGTCAGCAATAATCCGGCCTGAGGCGAGCTTCACCGATGCACCCAGGCTCAACATCTCCATAATTTTCTGGTGGTTGTCACTGAAGCGCTGATTCAGGTTGCTGAAACAGAGCCCCACTGCAACCATGGCATTCCCGGCGATCATGCCTGTAATGGGAATGACCTGCATCGGCACAAACGCTATCGCGCCGCTCAGTACCAGAATCGTCAGTGTTATGACGGTGCCGCTGAAGATTGAAACAAGCGCTATCGCAAACGCGTTATCAATATTCTGACTGCGTTTGCGGGCGTTAATCGCGGCATTCACGCAGATAAACAGCACCATCAATACTGTCAGCCAGCGGTTATTGACATCAAAAATCGACTTCAGCACAAAGCCGACGATGACCAGCTGAACAATCGCCCGACAAACACTCCAGACAATATCTTTGCCCATGCCAAGTTTTTCTTTCTGGCTGATCAACAGCGCGATGACGACCAGCGTCAGTGACAGCAACAGCGAAGTGTCACTGATATTATGCTGATTCACGCTCGTTTTCCTTCTCTGACGGTTCAAGGCGCAGCACGTGCCCGGCCTGCTGAATATCGCTGACATCATGACTGATCCGTACCACGGCCACCTTTTCTTCAGCTACGATCCGGTTAATCAGTGAAAGTACAGCCAGCCTGTTCTCCTCATCAAGGGCGCTGGTCACTTCATCCAGTAACAGTACGTCAGGCATAAACTGCAGATTGCGGAGCAGTCCGACACGCTGCTTTTCTCCGCCTGAAAGTTGTTCAACCGATTTTTCCAGCATGTCAGGCGAAAGTTTAACGCTTTCCAGCGCAGCAACGAGCTTGTCCCGCTGTGGATTCTGACGGCGAATCTCCCAGGGCAGCGCAAGATTGTCATAAACTGTCTGGCCGAACAGTTGTGGCGTCTGAAAACAGTACGAAACCTGCTGACGATAGGTCTCGGCTTTTAGCGTGGTGATGTCACTGTTCCTGAAAAGGATTTGACCTGTCGTTGGGGTAATAAGTGAAGCAAGGATTTTCAGAAGCGTGCTTTTTCCGCTGCCGGATGGACCGGTCAGTAACACATAATCGCCCTGATTTAACTGTAAAGATACCGGTCGCAGTAACTGGCGGTCCCCAACCGAAAAAGTCACATCCTGCACAGCCAGCAGGGGCAAAGCTCTGTCCATATTTACGCCTCGGGGCCTGACAAAATTCAGAATGACTGGAGTTTAGTATCCGTAAAAAGCGGGCGTTATGACTCACAGACTGATTACCGGTAGTGTACTTCCCTGCCCTTAAACACAACCGGAATAGCGCATCAGGGGCATCTACTGAGAGGAAAAGCATAGGGCATTACGCTGCGGCTGCTCATCTTTTGATGAACAATTGTGACCGGCCATGTTGCAGCCGGTCAAAACTGGAAGCGTGACAGACATGCCAGGCGAGACTTATTTTTTTTCCCAGCTTGTTGAAACCGGATTGGTTACGCTGTTTTTTTCCTGCGTATAGGTGCCGTTCTGCTGCGCGATAGCCTCGCCGGTATCCACAATCGCGTTCTGAATAAAAACGTTCTGCTTTTCATTTCTGATAAAGGTTAACTGGTGAAAGGCCGTTTTATTGCCCCAGTCGGATGAAGGCAGTGAGATAAAGCGTACGGTGAAGGTTTCATCCTCAAACCTGCCCTGCATGACATAAACGCCGTAATGGTTTTCACCCTGAGAAATGATCTTATAGGTGCCGTTATCGTAGTAATAAATCTCCGCATCCGGAAATGGTTTTTTGTCATACATTTTTCGATAGTGCAGAACCTGTTTGATGGTGGGCTGACCAAAGCTGACGGAAAGCTTGTTACCTTCTGCTGATGTCGTCAGACCTTTAGCGTGAGCACTGCTCATCAGCATTAACAGGCTTGTAGTGATCATGGCGGTGGCTTTCACTCTATTCCTCCTTATCGGATTTGGGGGCCAATAGCGTAAATCACCCACGAACTTACACGGCAGCGGGTGTCTGGTGAAGAGGCAGCTAACACCTTATTACACATTGTTATAATCACGACAGGTGACCAGATTATTTCAGAAGCTCACGTCGGATAAACGTTGCCCGGCTGTCGATTGATGACAACAGCCTAATTAAGCAAACTGGCACCGACATTGACCGATAAACCCAAAATAGCCAGGTTAAAAATAAATGAGATAACAGACTGCAATAACGTCAGCTTACGCATCTCTGTTGTTCCGGTGGCGACGTCCGCCGTTTGCGAGGCAACCGCAATGGTGAATGAAAAATAGAGAAAATCCCAGTAGCCAGGATTTTTTGTTTTATCCGGAAATCTCAGCGGACTCACGCTGTTATCCCGGTAAAGATAGTGCTGATGGGCATAATGCATCGCAAAGGCGCTGGGTAACATGGCCCAGGATGCAATCAGCGTCAGTGCCGTCAGCAATAAATGCAGCAGTCTCGGCGTGCCGGTGAGACCTTTAAGCGTGGGGAGTTCACTCAGTATGGCCACAATGCTGACGATACAGGCCACGATCACAATGCCCAGCACCAGTGCAGCACTCTGATCCTGCTGTTGAGCAATGCGCCTGATGCCCGTTGCATCGGTACGCAGCATGCGAAACCAGAGAATACCAAGATAGAGCCAGGCCCAGACATTCCAGCTAATCAGTAACCGCTGCATCTGCCCGGGATGATCAGAGAGCAGAAAATAACAGATCAGTCCGGCAGTGATGGAGATCAGCAGTCTCAAACGAGCATAAAGCGTGGAGGTTAAAGATGTCGGCATCGTAAAACCATGGTGGTTTAATCGGAGTGATAACAACTGTAGTTAAAATCAGGTGAAAATCCTGCACTAAGCATTAATTCTTACACTTTTAATGTACCGGTGTGGGTTCAATGCTGAATCATGAAAAGTGTCAAACAGGTCAGCGCAAAGTGTTATGCAGACAGTCGTCACCTGATGCTGAGATCAATAAATTATAACGTTGTCTCTGACGCGCTTTTTAAGCGACTCTTTCAGGCTATTTGCATAGTTACACAACAATTAATAATCCGGAATCAGTGAGTCAACTCGCAAATAAAATACTGAATGCTTTAACAGTCATCTCTGAAACATTATTTCTGTGAAGCCAGCTGGCTCAGCAGAAGCTATTAATATTTTCCTCTAATGGAAGTAAGTAAGAAATGGCGGGCTCAGGCGTACTGTTTCCTGATAATTCTGAAAGTCAGTGTAAGATGTTGGAAATATAGCGCTGTGATTAAGTATGAGTCTGATTTGCTGTATAATTACGTATTCGTTTACACAAACGCGTTCTCTGTACATAACGGTTTGTGTTTTAATCCTTGAAAGTTGATGAGGCTCTGAAATTTTATGGATGATGTTGATCTGGCCCAGGAGCGCGAAGAAGCGCATCTCGCCGCTTCTCTGGCAGCCCGTAAGACCAAACTTATAAGTCCCAACGGTTTATGCGTCTGGTGCAAAGATGAAGCTGTCGTGGCCGAAACGGCTTTTTGCTCAGCTGAATGCGACGAGGATTATCATAAGTATCGCCGTGAGCAGAGTCAGCGTATTAGCTGATATTCCTGAGTGAGACATGCTCAAATTAGCACTGATCACATCTCTGTCCTTAACCCGACAGGGTGCCTTGCCCGTTATCCGTAAGGTCATCGTTGTCATGTCAGGCTGCATGTTTTTGCCGTAACTGTCGGCAGGACCTTTTCAGAGGGCAGAAAAGAGACCGGTGTTGATGCTAATTCCCGGTGGTGAAGGCATGCAGACACTGCATGCCTCACTGATTACTAACTCAGGTATTGATTGAAGAAGTCGGTCATCTTCGCAAATGGAATTTTACCCATACGATCGTATAAATCGACATGCGTTGCATCCTTCACGATCAGCAGTTCTTTTGGCCTGCGTAACACCGCCTGTAACACTTTCCGGCCGGGGATCCGGACAAAAACAAAATGTCTGTAACACGGAAGAACTTAACCGGCAGGGACTGAATCGAGAGCGGCCTGCAGCCGGTCAGCGCTTGCCTGCTCGTCATTCTCCATAAAGAAAGCCACCAGTTCAGCAAGCTGAGACGGCGTGACTCCGACATTCATGCTCATATTCAGGTGCGCTTTCAGCTGCGGCTCAGTGCCGGACATGGCGGCCAGCATCCCTATGGTAGCCAGCTCGCGGCTTTTCCAGTCCAGGTCGTCGCGACTGAAAATATCACCGAAAAGATACGTCTTCAGATACGCGTCGGCAGCCGGAGCAAACCCGAACAGGGGGCCGCTGACCGCCTTTCCAGCCAGCGCAGCGCACAGCACGACAACGGAGCAGAGACCCCGTTTCATCAGGTTACGTTCATGACCTGTCTGCTGAGGCGTACTGCTCATCCGTGACCTGCTCCATCCAGTCAACGACCTTGCCGTCCTGGGCTTCGGCGATGGCAATATGGGTCATGGCAGTCTCCGGTGCGGCCCCGTGCCAGTGCTTAACGCCGGTCGGTATCCACACCACGTCGCCGGGCCGGATTTCACGCACGGGACCACCCCACTCCTGCACCAGGCCAGCACCAGCCGTCACGATCAGCGTCTGACCAAGCGGATGCGTATGCCAGGCCGTGCGGGCAGAAGGCTCGAACGTCACGGTAGCCCCGCCGATACGCGCAGGCTCAGTGCCCTGAAAAGGTGAATCGATACGAACCGTTCCGGTGAAATAGTCTGGCGAACCTTTTACGGAGGGTTTTGCTCCGCTTTGCATAATCGTAATCATCGGGGTGATCTCCTTTGCGTAGGTGACTGAAACAGACAGTGCCAGGGACACTGCAGCATTGGCAAGTCTCTTCATGCAGGCTCCGTTTTCCAGAGCTGGAAAAGCCGGACGCGGACATCACGCCCGGCACTTTTTAAGTGTAGGCCTGGCAGGATTGGTTGATAAGCCAGGTAAAACTGAATGCTTATGTGCAGGGCATGCAACAATGACAGCTGAAATCCTGACCGCGCACGATCACGCTATTGATTCCATTCTCTGGCCCCGACTAAAGCCTCTGCTGAAACGCTTTCCGGACATTCAGATAGAACTGAGTGTCGATTATTCGCTGACGGATATTGTGGCAGCAGTTTGATGCCGGCATCCGACCGCGTGATGCTCCAGCAGCGAGCTGCATAATCTGATGACAGCCTCTGCGGTGATCACCGCATGCGCCGTCTGTACGGCGGATTCACTGATGATTTGCACTTTATTCTGCACATTCAGCGCAGCCAGTGCCTGCGGCAATAAACCAGCAGCCAGTGCGGGCGTCGCAGCAATGCTGAGTGGACGATGCTGCTGATGCGCGATCGCCTGTGCGCGTAAGCGAATCTGGTGCAATGACAGCCGCGCTTTCTGCACATACTGATGCAGTTGCAACGCCTCTTCTGACGGATGGATACGCGGGCCATTGCGAATAAACAGCGGATAACCCAGCGACTGCTCTAATTCCTGAATCAGGCGAGAGACGGCGGGCTGCGAGCGGTTCCGTGCTTTGGCCGCCGCAGTGACGCTGTCCGCAGAAATTACGGCCGGGAAGGCTTCCAGCTGACGCAGATCGAGGTCATTTAATAAGGTCATAGCAAGAGTACTTCCCTAAGTCATTGATTGTTCCCGATAATCACCCGGGAAAATCCATCATAAAGAGAGTCAGGCAAACCAGCCACAGTGAAAAATCGCGAAGCCCCTGGCATTAATGACGGCAGAACGTGACCGTCGGGTGGCCTTGCGTCTCCTGACTCCCGCCCGTTTTTACATTCCAGATCGCGACACGCTAATCCAATGAGCTCAGTGGCATTTTCAGTCCAGGCTAGAATTCAATAGGTAAGCGTCAGCATAAAACCGAGTTAACGGCGCGACTCATCATAAAGAGGACGGAAATATGAAATTCGGTGTGATATTTGAAGATACTGGCGTCGAAGAGGAACATGATTTTGATTCCAAACCTGTTGCCGGCGATTTAGTGACGTTAACGCGTGACGGGGTTGGCAAAGATTATATTGTTATCATTGAGCCTGACCCGGACCACACCCATGATGACGGGCGTGACGGGCATCCAACAAAGGCCAGAGTCCGGCCCGCTTAGCGCACGGTAAGATGCTTTTAACCGCCCTCTGAGGCGGTTTTTAGCCTGCTTGCATGGAATAAGGACGACTTGCTTACCTTAGCGGCTTTAGCGCTACATCAGCACGATACCACAGCGTTTCAGAAGCAAAGCCCAGAGTGCGAAAAGCAGGAGAGTGATAGCGCAGGAGATGAGCAGCGTCAGCCAGAAGCCGGTGCGCTGATAGAGAAAAGGGAACAGAATAAACATGGGCAGTATCGGCACCACATACCAGAAGGTGTACCAGGCATGAGCACTAATTTTTGCCTGGGTCTGTCCTTCTACCTTCATCCAGATAAGCACCAGCACGGTAACCAGAGGTCAGGCCGCAAGTAAGCCGCCCAAGCGATCGCTACGTTTAGCCGCTTCTGAAATCAGCACGACCATAAAAGCCGTGATAGCATATTTCGATATCAGCCAGAGCCTGATTGTTCTCAATATTCCTGTTCATCCGACACCTGAGTGCCGGACCGTTTACAATCGTCCCGCTCCGGGATGTCAGCAGACGCAGTTACGGCATCATCCTGCGCAGCGTGTCATCTTTCAGAAAATAGTGATGGAACAGCGCCGCCAGCGCATGCAGACCGATTAACCAGTATCCCAGCGGGGCAAGAGTCTCGTGCCAGCCAATCAGCATACTGGCCGTGGCGGGATCGGGCGATGTCGCCACAGGCATATTGATCCCAAACAGGGCCCACTCTTTGCCACGCAGGTAACGCGAGCTCAGCCCGAGAATCGGTAAGACCACAAACAGCGCATAAATCAGTGTGTGCACCAGATGTGAAAGACCGATCTGCCAGCGTGCCACGGGCGGCGTAATCGGCGGCGTTACAGCACGGGTACGCAGCCAGAGGCGGGCTATCATCAGGATCATGACACAGAAGCCTGCGGAAAAGTGGGTGATCATCACTGCATTTCGCTGCCAGGTTCCCTTCTCTGCCATCCAGCGCAGTTCGATGGTGGCATAGGCGACGATAATCAGTAAAACCGTCAGCCAGTGGAAAAGAATTTGCGAACCCCGGTATTTCTTCAGCATAGATAAACTTCCGTCACTATTTTTTGCGTCACTATACCAGTTATTTATTAGATGTTTATTAAGCGATTACTGGCGCGTTATGACAGGCCACACGGCTTAATGATACAGGCTGATAAGGACCAATCTGCCTCAAACGCAACGCAGGATCAGCTACGTGCCACAGAGATAGCCTGTGGTTAAGAGTGCCTGCCGCTGACATATTGCCTGCGGCGCTCAGCATTCGATTTCCTCTTGTCCTGCAGACCCACTGAGCAAATTCATGCGTATGAATATCCCGTTAATCCCTAAGGCTAATCAGGCTTTTTAGTTCATTACGCCTTTAACATTCAGCGCTGCGGGTATAAGAAGTTTATGATTTAACACAGCGATAAATCTTAAACTTAACCTGATGTTCATCCTGTAAAATGGCGAAAGCATGCAGCTGACGCGCTGCGTGCCGCCATAAATACACTCCGCACTGGAACGATTAGCCCGCCCTGTGCGAATGTTTCTTTAAGTCAAATCCGCGCCCTGCCGCCATGACCCGCTTGCGCCTCGCTTAACTTTAGTACCAGCGTAAATAAGAGTAAAAATAACGCGCGTTACCGTAACCTTAGAACTCTACATTTCTCATGCAAAAACAGTAACTTCTCCTCTCATTAGAGTTCGCCTATGCTGGCTGCTCACGACATTTTGCGTCAGAGGGATTTGCTATGTTTAACGTACCCGCAACCTACAGTGCAGAGGCTGTTGAGTGCCTTTACGAAGTTATCGACATACTCAACCTGAACGGCGCACGATGCCACGTTATCTTTGATAGTCAGGCGTCCCGCGCCGCGGTGATCGAGGCAGATACAACAGAGCAACTTGGCGAAATGCGCTACCCTGTGCTGGCTGTGCTTGAGATGGAGCGCGTCACCAGCATTAATACCCTACTGCGTATTAAATCATTCTGGACCGATTCAGACGGTGCTCACCCTGAAATAGCGTCAGGCAGCCTGGCGAACGCGTTATATAAAGCGCTGACACTGAAAAAACATATTACGCTGGTGGGATTGTAAATCAGGCTAATAAGGAGCGCGCGCGTTGAGTTCCCCTGGAGCTCAGGCTGTTCAGACACGCGGCAAGAATGTCCTGGGCTGTTGAAGCACTGTGGGAAATATTCATAGAGGACCAAATCTGATCAGCAATGCTATCAGAGATAAATAAGTGCAAATAAACACGGGAACCGCAAACAAACACGATATGCGCGCTTATTACAATCCGTTTTCCCCCATTTTACTGAAAGCGTTCTGAACTCGCGCGCATCATGATTTTTGGTTATAAAGAGTGATTAAGTTCTCGTCAGCACCAAAGGTGTACAGCTACGTTGGATGAAAAACTACCCGGCATGCTCAGCAGAAAACGTCAGGTAATTTTCGGGTGTAATCAGCTGATAAGGCACCCAGTTAAGCGTCTCAACTTTCTTCTTATCCAGCAGCGCTTTGGTCACCTGGACCGCACCTGTGGCCTGGCCTCTGGCATCCTGAAAAATAGTCAACGCCATCTTGCCGTTTTTAATGAACTGCTGACCGTCCGGTGTTCCGTCGATACCGGCCACGAGAATTTTTTCATTCTTCGCCTGGCTTAACGCCATGATGGCACCGATTGCCATCTCATCGTTATTTGCGGCGATGGCATCAATCGGACGCTGATTCAGCAGCCAGCCTGACACGACATCTACCGCTTCATTGCGCTGCCATTTCGCCGTCTGCTTCTCAATGACTTTCATGTTCTTATATTTGCTGATAACGGCTTCTACCGCGCGGGTACGTTCCCGAGCCTCTTCATTCGACAGCGCCCCCATAAGAATGGCCACATTGCCTTTGTAGTTCATTTTTTTTGCCAGTGCTTCCATCTGCATTTCGCCGCCCAGCGCCGAATCAGAGCCGACATACGCCATGTTTTCGGGCAATTTCACTTCCGGTTTTCGGTTCACAAAAACCAGCGGAATACCGGCCTTTTTTGCCGCATTAATCATCGGCAAGACGCCCTGGGTATCGACCGGATTAAGAATAATGGCGTCTACGCCTTGGTTGATAAAGTCATCTACCTGCTGCACCTGCAGCGCGACATCACCTTTGGCATCGACAAACTGGCTGTTGAGCTGGCTGGCTTTCAGCTCCTGTTGCATGCGGCTACGAAGTATAGAGACAAAGTTAAGGTCGAAGTTAGCCAGTGCGACGCCAACGGTAAGGGTTTTGGCGTTGCCACTGACACTAAACAGCAGGACGCATAGGCAAAGAAGGAGGTTTCTGATGTTCATAGTGTGTTCCTGTAGGGTTGAGGTTGTTATTGTTTTCATTAACTTTATTTTGCGTCGGGCAACAGGCAGATATCCGACGCACTGCGCTTACAACGTAAAGTGATCGCGGAACTGCTGGATAGCCGCTGTACTATCGCCACTGGCCCAGCCCTCCATAGCCACTGTGCCGCTGTAACCCATCTCCTGCAGCGTCCGGGCGATAGCACGGTAATTGATCTCCCCGGTGCCCGGCTGCTGGCGGCCAGGTACATCGGCAACCTGAATTTCTCCGATGGCGGAACCGCAGCGCCGCAGCAGTTCAATCAGATTGCCTTCGCCAATTTGCGCATGGTAGAGATCCAGATTCATCTTCAGCGCCGGGCTATTGACCGCCTCGACCAGCGCCAGCGTCTCAGACGCCAGGGCAAAGGGTGTGCCTGGATGATCGACCGGCAGGTTAAGGTTCTCGAGTGTGAAAACCCGTCCGGCTCGTTCGCCAAGAAGCGCAACCTGCCGCAGCGTATCGGCGGCCTTCAGCCACATTGCGCCGGTTACCGTTGTCACGGGTTTTACCGGCAGACCGCGATCGTCAAGCCCGGTGCCATGCAGATTCAGTACCGGACAGCCGAGACGTGCAGCTACGGCCAGCGACGCTTCAGCGCTTTGCAGCAGTTGCTGGATTTCCGTCTCATCCGTCAGATTACCGCTCAGATAACCGGTCATAGAGGTAAAGCGCGCACCGGTCGCGACCAGCGCATCGATATCCTTGCTGGCCCATCCCCAGATTTCGACGCCAAAACCCAGTTCGTGAATGCGTTTTACGCGCTCAACAAACGGCAGTTCCAGAAATACCATTTCAGCGCATACGGAAAGTTGATAAACGGCCATCAGCGAGCTCCCAGCTTAACCGGCAGGTTGCGCTGCACAGATTCGATACAGGCCAGCGCGATTTCCAGCGCGTTTCGCGCGTCTTCGCCGGTGGCGCGGGGCGTTTCACCGCTGCGGATACAGTGAGCAAACTCACTCATTTCTGCCACGTACGCTTCGCGCAGCAGATCTGAATCCAGTCTTGACGTATCGACCGAAATTCCGCTGGCGGTATAACGCACGCAGTGATTGGCATTGATGTGGCCCGCCTGAAGCATGCCTTTGCTGCCAAAAACCTCGCCACGCACGTCGTAGCCGTACACCGCCTGAAAGTTTGCCTCAGCAATCGCGATGGCGCCGTTGTCGAAGCGAATAGTGACAACCGAGGTATCCAGCAGGCCTTTATCTTTAAAGTCTGGCCGCACCAGTGCATCGGCCAGCGCATAGACTTCAACCGGCTTCGCGCCGTGATTGAAGTGCAGCAGGGTGTCAAAATCGTGAATGAGGGTTTCAAGGAAAATTGTCCACTGCGGAATCGGGGCGGGATCGTTCAGGCCCGGGTCACGGGTTACCGATCGGCTGAGCTGCGTCGTACCATTCTCGCCGTTTTTCACCGCCGCAATCGCCGCAGCAAAGCCGGAATCAAAGCGGCGATTAAAGCCTACCTGTAACACCACGCCGGCCTGTTTTGCCGCCGCGATAGCGCGATCGGCCTCCTCCAGCGTCACTGCCATTGGCTTTTCACAGAACACATGTTTGCCGGCATTAGCCGCAGCGATCACCCACTCTGCATGTGTCCGGGCAGGAGCCGCAATCGCGATAGCGTCAATTTCATCATCCTGCAGCAGCGCATGCAGATCGCTGTACGCTTTGCTGACCCCAAGCCGGCTGGCGAGCTTTTCCGCCGCGCCAGGAAACGGATCGGCCACGGCTGCCAGGGTGGCGCCAGGCACGCGCCAGGCCAGATTTTCGGCATGAAAACTGCCCATGCGGCCTGCGCCAATTAAACCCACACGCACTGTTTGATGGTTCATAAAAACTCCTTATTATTTCGCTTTAGCCCAGGCGGGCGAGGACGGGTGTTGATGAGATGGTTGCGCATCAGCGGCGAAACGACGGGATTTGGAGAGCATCAGCGGCTCAATATGCTCAAGCGAAACGCCGCGGGTTTCCGGTAAAAAACGACGGACAAACCAGAACGCGATAAGGCATCCCACCGCACACAGCATCAGCGGGAAGGCACCATGAAAGTGTTCCATCAGCACCCGGCTGCGGTTCATCATCGGGAAGCTTTGCGTAACGATAAAATTCGCGACGTACATTGAGGCAAACGCAAAGCCCATCGCTACGGCGCGGATACGATTAGGAAAGATTTCAGAGATCAACAGCCAGGCACCCAGGCTCCATGACAGGCCAAATATCAGCACAAAGGCTAACAGCCCCATCACTGGCAACATCCCTCCAGCATCGGCGATAAATGCCCAGGCGGTGAAGACCATAGAGAGCACACATCCCAGTGCCCCCCAGCGCAGCAGCAGCGTCCGGCCCAGACGATCGATGGTACTCAGACAAACGGCCACACCAGCCAGCAGCGCAAGTCCAGGGAAAATGCTGTGAAACAGGGAAGACTGGGTACTGCCGGTGATGTTTTGTAAGAGTGACGGCGCGTAATAGAGCAGGATGTTGATACCGGAGATCTGCTGCAAAATGGCAATGGCACAGCCAATCAGCAGGATATAGCGTGCCCGTGCATCCCGCAGAATGCCGGGCTGGCTGGCCCGGGCGTTGTCATGCTGATGTGACGTCAGGATCTCCTGTAACAGTCGCTCGGCGTGCCGGGCATTTGAAAGACGGGTCAGCACGTCGAGGGCGCGATTTTTTTTACCGTTCAGCGCCAGCCAGCGCGGCGACTCCGGCATAAATGGCACCAGCAGCAGGAATAGCGCACAGGGCACCACGCCGGAGGCCAGCATCCAGCGCCAGCCTTCACTGACAATCCACTGATGCGGCATACCGCGTGCAATCAGGTAATTCACGATATAGACCGTTACCTGTCCACCGACCATCAGCATCTGCTGCAGGCCGAGCATGCGGCCCCGCCAGTCTTTCGGTGAAACCTCCGCGATATAAAGCGGCGTAATCGCTGATGCCATCCCGACTGCCAGCCCACCTGTCAGCCGCCAGAGAACAAACCCGGTCAGAGAACTCGCCAGCGCAGCACCTACTGCGAAGAGCAAAAAAAGTATGGCGGTGAGGATCAGTGTTGATTTGCGGCCAATACGATCTGAAATGAAGCCCGCGCCCCATGCGCCAACGATGCAGCCAGTAATGACATTCGATACTGCCCAGCCACTCTCCCACGGGGTTAAGTACAGATGTTCTGTCAGCGGCTCGATAACGCCGGAGATAACGGAAGCGTCATAACCCAGAATGACGCCACTGAGTGAAGCAATGGCGCAGATAAACAGAATCAGCCGTAAATTATGTTTGCACATAACAACTTATTTCCCTTCGCTTGTTTGGTTCAGGTAACTGCATCCACAGTTGCAAAGGTGATGCCAACCGAAATCCGGGAAATTTTGTGAGCGCTGCCACAGCCCCACCTCACAAATTGGCAACAAAATTTACATGTCAACTTAACATGTCCATAAAATGGGCATTTGATCCCGTGAGGTGGCGTGTGAGTCAGCAACTGTTATTACGCGATGAGAGCGAAGCAATTTTCAGCCTGCCGGACAGGGAAGACGCTGACGGCTGGGATGCGCTGTTATGGCAGAGCTGGCAGCGTTTCATTCAAGGCGAACAGCCTCCTGCGCTGCGACAAACTATTCTGCATTCCTGGCAGCGTTCGCAGCAGTACGCTATCGATCCGCACTGCTTTATCTATACCGCCCCGCCAGCCAGTGAGCTGACGGCAATTCTCGAAAACAATGCAGAACTGATTCTTGTTGCGCGCAGCATCATGGAAAATTTGCTCGCCTATAATCCGGATGGGCACATTAACCTCACCGACGCACAGGGGGTAACGCTCCATTTTTGCGGGGCCGACCTGACACCGGTCGGCAGTATTCTGCGTGAAGAGGTATTGGGCACTAACTGTACCGCGCGCTGCCTCATTGAACAGCGGCTGGTGTACGTGCTGAGCGGTGAGAACTGGAAGTTTGATCTGCGCAAACGTCGCCGACAGTGCGCTGCGGCACCGGTCCGCAATGAAAATGGAGAGTTGATTGGTGTGCTGACCCTGACCGCCACGCCGGATAATTTTAACGCCCACACGCTGGGTACGGTTCAGGCGGCGGCGGAAGCTGTCGGGCAGCAACTGATGTTACGACGCCTGCTGGCTGAACAACAGTCCATTCTGGAGACGCTGAATGAAGGCGTTATTGTCTGTGATAAACAGGGACGCATCAAAACGCTTAACCGCTATGCGCGCCAGATTTTCAGCGGGCTGGAACCACGCGATACTCCGATTGATGAACTGCTGCGACCGCAGGCCGGATCGCTGCTGACCATGCCTTTCTGTAATGACCTTGAGCTGCAGTTCAGGCCAGCAGGCCTCGCTCCCCTCTCCTGCCTGATATCGTTAATGCCCGCTCCGGATGGCGGACGCGTGCTGTCACTGCGTGAAAATCAGCGTATCCGCGCGATTACACGACGTGTAATGGGTGTGAACGCCAGTTACACGTTTGAAATGATCCGCGGCCACTCATCACGCCTGCAGCAGGCGATCCATAAGGCACGCGTCAGCAGCCGTACCGACAGCACAGTGCTGCTCAGCGGCGAAAGCGGCACCGGTAAAGAGTTGTTTGCTCAGGCCATTCATAATGCGAGTCCACGCCATCAGGAAGCCTTTATCGCTCTGAACTGCGGCGCACTCCCGCGTGATCTGGTGCAAAGCGAGCTGTTTGGCTATGCCGATGGCGCCTTTACCGGTTCACGTCGTGGCGGTTCACCGGGCAAATTTGAACTGGCTGACGGCGGAACCCTTTTTTTGGATGAGATTGGTGAGATGCCACTTGAAGCGCAAACCAGCTTATTGCGTGTTTTACAGGAGAGCGAAGTGCTGCGTATTGGCGCTGCGCAGCCGGTGAAAGTTAATGTGCGCATTATCGTAGCAACCCACTGCAACTTACCTGAAGCCGTAGAGAAAAACGCGTTCCGGCGCGATCTCTATTATCGTCTGAATGTGATTTCACTGGAAATCCCACCATTGCGCGATCGTCGTGAAGACATTCCGGAACTGGTGAACATTTTCATTCAGGCACTCTGCACGCGTCTGAAGCGTATTCCACCGGTGGTCGCGCCCGAGGCAATGACATGTCTGCAATCCTGGGATTGGCCTGGAAATGTGCGCGAACTCGAAAATGTTATTGAGCGTGTCGTTAACCTGAGTGAAGGATTTGAAATTACCCGATCCGATTTGCCGGAATCGCTGCAGGAGAATTTACCCAGTGATGTGTCCGAAGATATGCCATCCTCACTGCAAAATCTTGAGCGTATGCATATTTTACAGGTTGTAAGTGATCAACACGGGAATCTGCGTCAGTCGGCCCAGTTGCTGGGCATTTCACGAACAGCGTTATACAACAAACTGAATGGCTGGGAAATCGATTACCGTGCTTTCAGAAAAAACATGCCTTAATCTCTGCAATGGCCTGACTGATTAGCGGCATAAAATCGTATCCGCTGCTGACCAGCAAGATGCCGCAAATTATCCAAATCACGATAAATACTCCCGCCGTTATGCGACTGACAGGACCTCTGCTGGCCTGCACTGCGCTTTCCCGATGCTCATGCGTGACTTCGGCTGGAATGAGATGCACCACCAGCATGATGCCTGATGGTTCGATGATCAGGTCATTGAGATAGCCGATAATCGGAATGAAGTGGAGATCAAGTCGATGGGGGAAACGGCTTTACGCATCTGTATAGCTGCACCTTTTACACGCGTGCTGCGTGCTAAAAACGATCTTACTCATCAATTCTTAGCATCAGAGATATTCGCATCCCAGACTTTCATCACGGCGGATACCGCCGCATCCAGTTCTTTACCGCTTGCCCCATCCCGGGCTTCCGTTGACAGGCCGAGTTCAAAACTGTGGAGCGTTACCGCCAGCGCCCGCACGTCTGTACTGGCAGCCAGCTGTCCCGCCTCTTTCGCTCTCGTGACACATCGCAAAAATCCCGCCCTTGTCCGTTCGCGCTGCACAGTCAGAATTTCACGGATGTGATCATTAGCGGGTGAACAGGTATTCACGGACAGCGCAATCAGGCAGCCGCTGGGATGCCCCGGTTCTGTCTGCATTTTTGCCGAACGGCGCAATGCCAGTTCGACAGCTTCGCGAGGCTCAAACGTGTCATCCCACAGGCAATCGTTAACCTGGCCGTAAGTCGACGCATAGCATTCAACCACCTCCTCAAACAGCGCCTCTTTTGATCCAAACGCAGCGTAAAAACTCGGTGCGGTAATACCGTTACCGAGGTTCGACTTAAGCATGGCAAGCGAGGTGGACTCGTAGCCATACTGCCAGAAAAGGGTCATCGCCTGACGAATTGCCTCATCACGATCAAATGTCCGTGGACGTCCCATCTGAGCCATATCCGCTCCTGTTTTTACCTGTCAGATTTAAATACTAATCGATACATATGTGCTTGACAAGGCTCAGGCCGGTCTATAGCTTCAGATATATACCAATCGATACATTAATCAGAAAATTTTCTGCCACAAGGGTTTTCACGCTATCAACGATTTAAAAAGGGGCTCACGTGCACACCACTTCAGAATTCCATGAAACCACCCCCCAGCGGGGTCTGCCTCTGGCTTCCCTGCTGGCCTTTGCCATGACGGGCTTTATTGCCATCCTGACAGAGACACTACCGGCAGGTCTGCTTCCGGAAATCGGCGAAGGCCTGGGTGTTACTCAGGTGATGGCGGGCCAGCTGGTCAGTATTTATGCGCTGGGATCGCTGCTTGCGGCGATCCCGTTAACGGTGCTGACCGGTGCATGGCGGCGTAAAAAAGTTCTGCTGCTTGCCGTCGGCACCTTTCTGATTTTCAATACCATGACCACCCTTTCGTCCAGTTACTGGCTGACGATGGCGGCCCGTTTTATGTCGGGTGTGGCAGCCGGACTGGCATGGGGGATCCTGGCAGGCTATGCACGCCGCCTCGTTCCTGCTGCGTTACAGGGTCGCGCACTGGCTATTGCTATGGTTGGCATACCGGTGGCTCTGTCGCTAGGTACGCCGGCAGGCGCATGGCTGGGCAGCCTGATAGGATGGAGAGTGTCCTTTGGGATCATGGCAGCCCTGGCCGTGATTCTGTTCATCTGGACATGGATCGTGGTTCCTGATCTGCCGGGGCAGCAGTCAGGCCGTGGCCTCCCTGTGTGGAACGTTTTACTGATGCCCGGAGTCACACCCGTTCTGGCGGTTATCTTTCTGTGGATGACGGCACACAACATTCTTTACACCTTTATTGGCCCGTTCCTGCAGCTGTCGGGACTGGCTGCAAACGTCGGACTTATCCTGCTGGTTTTTGGCATTGCGGCACTTATCGGCATCTGGATTACCGGAATGCTGGTAGATCGCTATCTGCGCAATCTGGTTCTGCTCAGCCTTGCGGCCCTGGCGGTTGTCTCTGTGGTGCTCGCCGCAGGCATGCGGCAACAGGTTCTCGTCTTTCTGGCCGTCATCGTCTGGGGATGGTCGTTTGGCGGCGCGTCAACTCAGATGCAGACGGCCGCTGCCGACTCGGCGGGCAATTATGTCGATGTCGTTCAGGCGATGGTGACTACCGCATGGAATCTGGCCATTGCCAGCGGCGGGGTCGTTGGCGGGCTGCTGCTCAATAATGCCGGTGCTGAGTCATTCCCCTGGGCGCTTCTGGCCTTTATGGCTGTTGCGTTTGTCATCGCCTGGCGTGCGAAAAAGCACGCCTTCAGGCCTGGCGTCAGAGGCGGTTCAGGGAAGTCGTAGCCACGTAAATTGTCTGAAACCACACATTTCTCTAATTTGCTTTGCAATCTGCGACACGGATGTCCGCCTGAAGATGCTGAGCAAAATGGCGTTCCTGCATCGCATTGCGATGAGGAACCTTGCCTGAAACGGACTAACAAAACAGGTCACTTTTATTTCAGGAAAAGTTCTAAGGACATCACCTTTTGGCTGTCATCGGTGACGCTCACTTTTTGACGTCCGAAGATCGGGTTACTGAAGTGCTGGTTTTTATGAAATCTGACAACTCAGTACCTCGCGCGGCTACTACTCAGTCGTGGAAAAGCCGCGGGCGGCGGCAACGCTTCCGGGTCAGCAGGCACGTTGTTAAGCATCCGCAAAAATGACGCAGCCCAGTGATGGCTGTTGTGCATATGCAGGCCTTTCATCAGACGGGCGTGCAGACAGCGCCGTTCGTGTAACGGCATCTGCAGGGCGCGATGGACCGCACTGGCCATGGCATCAGGATCATAAGGATTGACGATGATGGCACCTTCCATCTGCCCGGCGGCACCGGCAAACTGCGACAGGATAAGTACCCCTGGATTTTTCGGGTCCTGCAGCGCGACGTACATTTTGGCCATCAGGCTCATGCCCGCCATGAGCGGCGTAACCAGCGCAACGCGTGAGGCACGATAGATACCGGCCTGCTCTTCCCGGCTGTAAGCGTGAGTCAGATAGTTCACCGGATACCAGTTCATGGTGCCATGCACACCATTGAGTTCTCCACATTGCGCTTCCAGAGCGTGACCGAGTTGTGACGCATCATGTGCGTGTCCGGCTGCTGGCGGCGCAAGCTGCAACAGCGTGATATTTTTCTGGTAGCAATCATGCCTCCGCAGCAGCACCTCCAGCGTGCTGATTCGATAAGGTAGTCCTGAACTCTCATCAAGATGGCCGCCGCTCAGTACGCTATTTTCGGGCAGACTTTCGCGGCACTGCATTTCCATATAGGCGCAGCTGTTACTCTCACGCAGAGACTCAACATCGTCGAGGTCGATCCCGACCGGGAACACACCAACGTTGATGATCCGGCCATGAATGCGAAAGCTGTGCGCTTCCAGCCATTCCAGCCGGAATTCGCTCTCCAGCCAGACGAGGAAGTTATTCATATCCTGCACGGTCTGAAAGCCAATCAGGTCACAACACAACAGCGACTCTGTAAACCAGCGCCACTCGGGTATGGTTTCAAACATTCTGCCAGCCGGGAAAGGCTGATGCAGAAAGATGCCGACTGAATTGGGCAGGCCCTCTTCGCGGATGTAGCGGGCACAGCCCAGCAGGTGATAATCCTGAATCCAGATAACATCGTCTGGTGTGGCATTTTCACAGATGGCCCGCGCATAGGCTTTATTAATGTTTTTATATTCCTGAAAACCATTGGTGGAAAAACGGGCCATGTCCGGACGCTGGTGGAAAACAGGCCATAGCCCTTTATGAATGTAATTATGGTATCCCTCATTAAGCTCGCCCGGCGTATAGGGGAAGGTCACGGTTTCATACCGATCGTGCTGCTTCGCAACATCGGCTCTTGACGCATCCTGAGAGATAACCGTGCTTTCACCATTCCAGCTAATCCAGAGGCCGCCCAGCCGGGAGAGTATCCCGTCATAAACTGCAGTAAGCGTCGAGCGTTGCGATTGATTATGAGAAACAAGGATAAGGCCTGACATGGTGTGTTCCCTGATTGAAGGCTGTGGACAGGCGATCAAGCCTGGCAGCCTGCGGCTGTTAAGCTGAGGTCGGAGGATAAACTGGAGAAAACCGCTCATGAGTGCGCGCCCTGTCCGCTTAATGCCTGCTGGCGCTTCTGGCGCAGATTGAATCATTAATCCCATCGTGCAGAGTCGTCACCCAGACGCCAGGCAGTGAGGGAAAGGCGATGAATCCGTTACGCTCAAAAAAATCCGGCACGGGTTCACCCATTGCAATAATACGGCGGCAGCCTCTGGTGCCCGGATGAGAAACACAGCAGTGCAGCAGCCAGGATCCAAGCCCGACAAAGCGATACTCCGGCGAGATAAACAGATTCCGGATTACCCAGGTTTCAGCCATGTCAGTTACAACCCGGGCAAAACCGATTTGTCGGCCATTACGATAAAGCCCGAAGCACAGGCTGTTGTTGAGGGCCAGAATCAGCGCGCGGCTGTCGGGTATCGTTGTGCCCAGCCATTGCGCAACCAGACGATAGTTCAGCAGTGACGGATCGGTACTGGCCTCAATAGCATCCCGGAACCACTTGCGGGGCGAAATGAGGCGAAGGCGCTGCTGCTCAGCAAGATCGGCTAATGCCGCCTCGCGGCAGCCCGGTATGGACCAGGGCTTATTAATGCATTTCATTCACGGCTTTCCGATAAGAGGCGCACAAGCGCCCGGTGCCGTCAATTAAACCGGGAGGCCCGTAAAAATGGCGTAAAAAGAGGCTGGTGAAGTGTAAAAACGCTGCAAAACAACTGCCGCCATGGCATTAGCGGGCGAGTACGGCGTGAAAGTCAGCGCTGGATGGTGGTGAGCTAACCGGGAACTGGCCTGGATCTGCCTCTCTCAGCAAAAGTATTGTTCAGAGAAACCTGTTTAAACGGGCATAAACAAAAGGCGCTAAAGGCTTTCAGGCTATGGCTGCTGGCGGAAATGCGTCGGGGAACATAACTCTACTTAACCGTGATCCTTAGTTCTCTGAGCGGCCCTGAATATGCTCACGGAGAAAAGCCCTCGGTCAGAGGGCTTTAATTAGTGTGCACTCAAACCATGACGCTTACAGACGAAAGGCATTCACTGCTTCACGTAACGAATGTGCCTGGGCTGAAAGTGACTGCGATGCCGAAGAGGATTCCTCAACCAGTGCAGCATTATTCTGCGTGACGCCATCCATCTCATTGACCGCAATACTGACCTGAGAAATGCCCTGCATCTGCTCTGCTGAGGCAAGTGAGATGTTGTCCATCGCGTCGGCCAGTTTTCCGACCATAGCATTGATATCAAGGATGCTCTTGCCTGTTCCGGTTGCGACAACAACACCACTTTCAACCTGTGCTACGGCTTCTTCAATCAGATGTTTGATATCTCTGGCAGCCGTGGCGCTGCGCTGAGCAAGCGTCCTGACTTCACCGGCAACGACGGCAAAACCCCGCCCCTGTTCGCCCGCACGAGCGGCTTCTACCGCAGCGTTGAGCGCCAGAATATTGGTCTGGAAGGCGATTCCTTCGATAACGGCAGTAATATCCCGGACTTTCACTGCGCTTTTGGAAATATCATTCATCGTCTCTGACATCCGCTGCATATCGTGCTCGCCCGACCGCGCCAGGGTAGCGGTTTCGCGTGCAGAGTCCGCAGTCTGCTGCGCACCCGCTGCATTGCTTTTTACCGTGACGGTGAGCTGTTCGATACTGGCGGCAGTTTCCTGTAACGCGGCAGCCTGCTGTTCTGTACGGGAGGAAAGTTCGGTATTGCCCTGGGAAATTTCATCAGCAGCCATGGCTACCGAAGCGGAGGAGTCTTTGATATGGGAGACCAACTTGCGCAGATTATTTTGCATGCTATCCAGGGACGCCATCATGCTGACGGTATCCCCCTGACGAAGTGTCACCGTCGTTGTCAGATCCCCTGCAGCAATCGCGGCGGCCAGGCCCTGCGCATGAGAAGGTTCGCCACCCAGTTGAACCTTGAGCCAGCGGGTAATCAGGCCACTCATCACAAACCCCAAAATGACAAACAGGGTCGTCAGAAACGCCAGCGTTACATAAACACCCGAGAGCGCCTGCGTTGAGGTTTCCGCCGTTTTACCTGTAACCCGCGCCTGATAATTCACCATGCCGTCCACTGCGATATGATATTGAGTAAGCGCAGGAATCAGTTCGCTCCGAAGCTTATCCCGGAACGCAATAGCATCTGGCGTAAACACATTTTGCTCAGCCTGACGAAGCGGACCTGATGCTACTTCAATTTTATTGAGTTGCGTGGAAGCCTCTTCAACTTCAGCAAGATTAATTCCAGGAATGCTTTTAGCACCGTTGATCAGCTGCCGGAAATGCGCAGTGGTATTGTCATTCGTGGTCTGTAAGACAAAAAAC
This sequence comes from Pantoea sp. B550, assembly GCF_024158165.1. Taxonomy (NCBI): domain Bacteria; kingdom Pseudomonadati; phylum Pseudomonadota; class Gammaproteobacteria; order Enterobacterales; family Erwiniaceae; genus Pantoea; species Pantoea sp. B550. Next base: position 347,829 of record NZ_JAMYXI010000001.1, on the reverse strand, counting down.
TGCGTTTTAAGTTTTTCTTCTGTCTGGGGCTGAGTGCCTGCAGCCCCAGAGACTAAAAGAAGCGCCTGCTGAGTCAGGTTATCTTTTAGCGTTTGAAGTGCCTGAAGATCGCCAAGGCGCGCGCGGGTCAACGCCTGCTGTTCGCTGGCGGTATTAAGTTTAAACCCGGCAAAACCTGTTACAAAAACGCCCGCTAAGATGACAGTGAGAAATGCTGCGGTGAGCATAACGCTTAATTTTGTTTTTTTGTTGCTCATCGCTGAACACTCCGACGTCTGATTTATTAAGTTATTACCGACGTTCCGCACCTGTGGCTCGCTGGTCCCTTCCGTCTTTATCGGCAGCGAGCATGAAAATTGCAGTAAGGAAGCATGCGAGGCGCAATAATTTCTGGGGAAGAGACTATTAATAGAAGAGGGATGCCATAAGAGAGTGAGTTTTAGTAAGACTGAGCGCCAGAGATGTGAAAGATCTTTCACCTCTTTTTACGAAGTAAATTATGCAGTTTTTGCCCAAAAGGTGTATGGAAAGCGTGAGAATGGCGCTCTGGCGCGTTGTGCATTTGATTCTGTTACTTGCTTAATTATCTGGCCCTGAACTGGCAATTTTTTTCAAAGAGTCAGACCCTGAAGTTTCGCAAAGGAGTCAGAAATTAATCACATGCGACCTGTCACCGCTAAAATAACGCGCAACATTATCAAATGCCGTTCTGAAATAGAGCGCATAGCTGGCCTTTTCAACATATCCCAGGTGCCGCGTACACAGTACATTGGGCATCTGCAGGTAAGGATGCCGGGTGTTGTAAAGCGGTTCCTCTTCGTAAACATCCAACGCCGCAAATCCAGGCCGCCCCTGTGTCAGGGCAGTGTGCAACGCGCCGTCATGAACCAGTTCAGCCCGGCTGATATTGACGAATAACGCATCAGTTTTCATCAGCGCGAGATCGGCTGGCGTGATGTTGCCTTGCGTCGCAGCCACCAGCCGCTGGTGCACGGTTAACACATCGCGCGTGGCGAAAAATTGCTCCCGACTTTCGGGAACCGTCCATCCGTCTGCTCGTGCCTCTTCCTGCGCACGCGAACTTCCCCATACCTGCACCTGCACCTGCATCCCAAAAACGGCAGCATAGGACGCAAGCCGTTTACCAATTTTCCATAGCCCAGAATGCCGATGACCTGATTGTGAATCGCAGATCCGATTTCTGTCTGCCAGTGCCCTTCGGCTATTGCATTCACCGACGAGACAAATTTTCGGCGGGAAGCCATGATTAACAACCAGGTTAGCTCAGCAGGCGCAACCGGTGAGGCACTCCCTTCCACAATGGCAACACCCGATCGCGTGCAGGCATCACTATCGACATTTCTCGTCAGCTTACCCGTCTGACTGATCAATTTAAGAGGTGGCGTGCGTCGCAGAAAGGCTTCGTCAATAACCGTCCTTTCGCGGATAAATATCAAAGCTTCAGCCGATAACAGCTATTTCTCTGCCATCGGGTCCATGCTGACATTGCCCAAAGCAGCGCAATGAAAGCTGTTATCACTATGTAGAAAATCCAGTTTTTGAGTGGCAAACTGATAATCATCTGGGATGACGATATGAATGGTCATTAAGAAACCTCATTATTTGACAGCTGTGCACACATTTAAACGTTAATAATTAAAAGCTTTATCAGTTTTACAACTTTGGGACTCATTACCTTTGCTAATATTCATTGTCAGCCTGTATCGTTATTTATCCTTTTATGACCACGAACATTACAGGTAACTTTCCCCCACCTATCCTTATTCATCTGCTCTGAGCTAAGCGACCATTTTGAATGTGGGTTAATACCCACGTCGGTGTCATGCTATTACGATATAATGAAAAGTAAGTCGAAGCCGATAACGATAGTGAATTAGTAGTCTTACTCACCAGCATAAGATATGAACACACAGCAAATGTAATAAAATATTGCCCAATTAAACAGTAAGCCAGTATTGAGATAAGCCGTCATATGAAGCTGTTTATCTTAATGATTATGCTGGAAAAAAGATTAAACCAGTATGCGATTGTCGACAGAGTTCGCTGAGTTTATAAAGCCTGAATTGCAGAAAAATTTTCGTTAACAGGCTGAAAATTATGTATTTACGGGAATGAAATGAAACCTGGTGTAGAAAATGATGAAACGCGCGAACGTTTGCAACAGCGTATTAAGCTGGGCGAGTTTCGCCCGTTTTTTCAGCCGATAGTTTCTCTGGAAGATTTGCGCGTGATGGGGTTTGAGATGCTCGCGCGGCACATATCCCCGGAGGGTATCGCAACGCCTCCTTCAGACTTCATTCCGGCTATGGAGCGAAGTGGTCTGCTCGACGAGCTGATGCTCAGCCTTATGGCACAGGGTTTCAAAGTTGCTGCCACATGGCCAGAACAGCAGTTTATATCGATGAATGTTTCTCCTTCGCAGCTTGATGGCAGGTATCTTACTGAAATTATAAGGAATACAGCCAGTGAATTTCAGCTCGATCTTGCAAGGTTGAAGATTGAGATAACTGAAACAGCCCTGTTAAATGATATCAATACCGCCCGGACAGAGATTGAAGCCCTGTCACGTATGGGTTGTAAGATTGCAATGGATGATTTTGGAACAGGCTATTCCAGCCTCGCCTGGCTGATTCAGTTACCGGTTAACACGCTTAAAATTGACAGCAGTTTTATTCGCTCCATGCTGCACAAAAAAGACAGCCGCAAGATCATTTCCAGCGTCGCCGGTCTGGGCCGAAGCCTTGATATGGATGTGATCGCGGAGGGCGTTGAAACCGAAGAACAGGCTGAAATGCTCCGGGGTATAGGTTGCCTCTATGCGCAGGGCTATTTGTTCGGGAAACCTGTCTCAGGAGCGGAAAGCTGCCGGATGCTTAATGCAGTACCAGATAAAGGATCGCTGCGGCGGGTTGCGCGCCTTTCCCTCGATCAGCGAGCGCATCAGATTTCATCCATGTATGCGATTCCCGGCACGTCTATTTGTTTTCTTAATCCGGAACTGGTGATCGTTGATGCAAGTGACACGTTTGCCGAACGGGTCGGCTGGGCTCCGCAGGATCTTATCCATAAATATATTTATGAAGTTATTCCGTCTCAGGCTGAAAAACTACTCTGGCTGCAGGAATTCCGATTGAAAGGACTTCCCTATCCCCCTTATGAGGTTGTGCTGCCTGACGGTTCGTCCGATCTGGTCATGGTGACCCGGGTGGAAGATGAGGCCAAGGATTTACTGGGCTTTTGTGTATTTGGTGTGAAAATGAGTGACCGCAAGCGCCATTAAGCTGAACGTTTTTTTCAGCGTGATGACACTCATTAACGATCAACATGGCAGATTGCGGTGTGCCTATCTCACCTGCGCTTCATGTGCCTTCAGGATTTATCTCTTCAATAAGCATCTCGCCCTGATTATGGATATTACCGACTTTGGCTGAAACAGGGTGCCAGGTGAAATCCTGCTCGGGTAAGGCGGCCTCATGTGCAATGTCCTGTGCCCGACCGGGTGTGGTTTCAGCACCGAGCCATTCGCGTACCGCGTCCGCCCGTAAAACCAGTGGACGGCGGTCATGAATATCGACCATGCCTTTGTTGCTCGCCGCTGTGACGATAACAAATCCCTCATGTCCATGGTCTTTACCGTAAGGCGCCCTGCCGATCGCGGCGAAAAACAGCGGTTCCTTCGCTTTGTGGTGGATAAAATATGGCTGTTTCCTGTCACCCTCACGCTTCCACTCGTACCAGCCATCGGCAGGTACAATGGCTCGTCCCTGCTCCCATAACGGCTTAAACATACGGCCGGTTGGGGCTGTTTCACTCCGGGCATTGATTAGCGGCTGCTTATTCCACCACTCAGGATCGTAGCCCCAGTAAACCGGGTCCAGGTGAAGTTCATCATCCCGCTCATTGAGCAGCAGCACGTTGGTGCCTGGCGCAACATTGAAACGCCCTATAGGTTCCGGATCATAAATGATTTCATCGGGCTTCAGTCCCAGAGAGTCAAAGTAATCGTCTCTGCTACTGTACTGCGCAAACCGTCCACACATAGGTACCTCCTGGCATAAGGATAGACCGGTGTTGATTAAGTCATGATCAAAATATCAACTTTCTGGCTGAAGATATCGCGCCAGCTGTCGAGAATATAGTAAAGGGAATGCAGAGAACGGAATAACCTGAGCGGATCCGTGTTCACCTTTTCTGATGGCAAGCCAGGTTAAGCAAACTTGCCTCTCTGCCCCGGACATAATTATTGATTGCTGACCCTGCCGACAGAAGAAGGGCGCTGAATCGATGTTACCCGGCGACTGCACTGTACAGCACATCATTAAGGCGCTGTGTGATTTCAGCTCTTAGTCACAGCGTGATATTTAACCATCAGGAAAATAACAAATGAGCCTCGTTTATATACCTGCTCTCATTCCACTCTTATTAAAAAAAGAGAATGAGAAAGGAAGCCCGCTTACAGAAGAGGAAGTCAGCAGTATCAGGGATAGCGCCACCTGTATCGAAGTGGCAAGCGATATTGCTTTTACAATGGCAGAATGCCGCGGATATTTTGATATCAACCCTGAAAAATGCTGGGATGAATGGCGAGTGTTCAGGAAGAAGGGTTTAGATTCTACTGGCGACAAATGATAACTGCATCGCGGTAAACCTCTGCACCTCACGTTTTACGGGTCCGCATCTGATCGCAGTACTTCAGAGATCGACATAGTGATAGCATCAGTTCTGGCTGGCCGACGGCTTACTGCATATCGATCTGATATTCAACGCTTTCGATAGTCGTATAGGCTTACTGCGGGGCGAAATGTATCGGAAATTCGTCTTTCAGAAAGGCGAGTCTCATTGGAAAAGTCTGAGCCTCTACAGCTTGTTTAATTGATTCAATAGCAGCCGTACACAGAGCGGGATCTCCGGCCTGAACGTCGATGCTTACCGGAGGCTCGCCTGCCGGCTGCCTGATCCTTACATCACATGTTTTACCGCGATAAGAATCTGCATCAAAAAAACGATATTGTATGGCTGTTACAGCCTGGCAGAGCCAGAGCTGCGTTTCACGCTCCTGAATATGCTGTGGTGTCTGAGCTTCGCACTGACTTTTAATCTCTGACGCATCTGGAGTCTTGATTCCCTGCTGTCGGATGTGATTTGTACTCATGTGGCATCCGGAAACTGCTAATACCGCAGTCAACGCAATTATTTTTTTCATCATTACATCCCTGTTGTTTGATCAAATTTTGTCCCATCAAGGCTAAAGACTTTATATCCACAACCGGCTGATAAAAATGCTGATTTCATCTAATCAGTCATCTGCGAACCTTCAAGAAAAGACAAAGTTTGTCGAGCGCCTGCACTGCGGTTACCCAATCAAACGCATCTCTGTATAAACAGTAAATTTTTCTATCCTAAAATCAAATAAGCGGTCGTAGTTAAAAACGTTGTACCACATTTCCTGCGAGCGAGAATCTTCCACTCTTTTCAAACCACTGCGTTAGCGTTACTATATACGAAACATATACGTTTCATATAAGGCTCATATGGGTATCGTAAAGATCTCCGACCTGATGCATGAAAATTTGCGCATCGCCAGTCAGGCGATGAGCCGTTCGATCAATGCACAGGCAGAACACTGGCTCAAACTCGGTATGCTGGCTGAACTCTATCCTCAGCAGACCCAACACCAGCTGGCACAGATGCTGGTCCGGCTTGAACTGGACGGCGGCGCTGATATCCGCACTATGCTCCAAAAAGAGCGCCTCACCACACAAGGAGACGTGTTATGAACACCGTTAAAATTCATACCGCCGCAGAGATTGAGATGGCGCGGGCAGCCGGACAGGCTGCCGCTCAGGTACTGGCGATGATTACATCGCACGTTCGACCCGGCATTACCACCGAAGAGCTGGATGATATCTGTCACGACTTCATTGTGAATGAACTGAAGGTGACACCCGCGAACATCGGCTACCACGGCTATACCCGCACGACCTGCACGTCGGTCAATCACGTGGTGTGCCACGGTATACCAGCCAGCAAAAAGCTTAAGGATGGCGATATCGTTAATATCGATGTGGCGGTTATTAAAGATGGCTGGTATGGCGATACCAGCCGGATGTATTTTGTCGGCACGCCGTCAGTACGTGCAAAACGTCTGGTAGAGATTACCTATCAATCGATGGTTGCGGGGATCAAAACGGTCCGTCCAGGCGCGACACTGGGTGATGTAGGTGCGGCAATCCAGCGTGTTGCAGAAGCTGCTGGTTTCTCTGTAGTGCGAGAATATTGCGGTCACGGCGTGGGTGAGATTTATCACACTGATCCACAGGTGCTGCATTACGGCACGCCAGGCGAAGGGCTGCCACTGAAGGCAGGAATGATCTTTACCATTGAACCGATGATTAATGCCGGTAAAGCCGGAACCAGCGTGCTGTCAGATGGCTGGACGGTCGTTACCAGGGATCGCTCGCTCTCGGCGCAGTGGGAACATACCATCGCCGTCACTGAAGAGGGTTTCGATCTGCTGACGCCGTGGCCTGAAGGCACTGGCGACTACCCGACAATTTGATCACTCAGCCTGAGGACGCGTCCCAGGCTGACTTCTTCATTTGCTCCTGACTGCACTGAGTATGTTCAGCGAGTCTGAATGCCATATCTTCACATTGTTGCGGCCGGCGCGCTTAACCTGATAAAGCACCTCATCAGCACATCTCAGCCACTCATGAATCGATGCCGCATCATGTGCTGCTGCAATCCCAATACTCACCGAACACTGAAATGTGGATGACGCTGGCAGCCGCAACAGGGCAATCCCCTGCCTGATCTGCTCTGCCAGCAGCAGGATGCTGGTTTCATCCGCATCCCGTACGATCACACACAACTCATCACCGCCAAAGCGGGCGGGCACATCTTTCAGGCCGACGCTGTCACGCAGCAGTGCCGAAATCTCTGTCAGCAGAAAGTCACCCGCTTCATGCCCATAGGTATCATTAACCTGTTTGAAGTGGTCGACATCCAGCAGCATTAACCAGGCTTTGCCCTCGCCTCGCTGCGTGCGCAAAAACTCACTTTCAAGCCGGCGCTCAAACAGCCGACGATTAGGGATTTTCAGGCCCGGATCCATTAGCGCAATGCGTTCCAGCTCGCGGTTCTTCTGGCGCAGACTCAGCGTCAGATTATATGACACCACGCTGAGTGCCAGCAGATACAGGCTGGCCAGCGGCAGTGTCAGCCAGACGGTTCGGGTACTGAACGTCAGCACCAGCGGAGCCTTTTCCGCTGACCAGACCAGCACAAAGGCAAACAGAAAGGCCTGCAGCGCAGATTTCAGTTGAACCCAGCCGCCTGCCGAGTAACGATCGGAGATCAGCACCGCCATGATAATAATTGAGGGCAATGGACTCAGGGCCATCGCAGCAACCCAGACGCCGCCAAAAGCGGCATCCAGTGTCAGATTCTTACGCTCAAAGCCGGTAGAGTCGCGTGATCGTAACGCCATTCTGTAAGCGATATACGGCCAGATAAAGGCATTGGTACACAGAAGAGCACAAAGTGCCGTGCTTTTTCCCATCTCCATCAGAACAGACAGAATAGGCAAAAAACAGAGAACGGTGCCGAGCTGGCGCATCATGAACATACGACGCACAAATCGCATCGAGCGGTGCTTCAGTTGAACATCATCAGGAGTGTAATAATTCATAGGTGAACTGAAGCAGCGACAGGTAAGGCATTTTATCGGCATTAAGTAAAATAAGATAAACCTTTTTACAGAATGTTCTTATTGCCTGTCTGTTAAATTACCAGATCGTAATCATATTTCTTTGGAGCGAAGTTGTGGCGAAAAAATGCCGCGCGACTTGTTGCGCGCGGTAGCAGACTATCTGCGGCCTTTGACAATCGAGGCAGACCAGCTGAAATCACTGACTTCACTGGCGGTGAGTGACTCAGGTTTCTTTTTGCGAACCGGTTTTTTCTTCTCCTTTTCTGCCTTTGCTCTCTCCTTTTCCAGCTTGCTGGTCATCACCATCTGCCGGGCTTCGCTGTTGAATTCTTTCTCTTTTTTACTATCCGGTTCTTTACCGGTTCGCTGACGGTACTTTTCAGCCAGCCCTTTATAGGTTTGTTCGACGGCCAGACGTTCATCAGCATTGAACTGATCAATGGAAATCATCTTCTTATCGCTCATAGCGGCGTGTCCTGTGGCAAATTGTCCGCTCAAGTGTACCGCATCCAGGCCCCATTAACGCAGCAAATGGCAGGCTCATATTCCCTCACGTCCCTGCTATCAGGTAATTTCTCTGAAAGGCGCGCCTTAGCCCTGTTAAAAATAAGGTTATCTCTTAATATAAAACTAATGTTCATCAGGTTTACTGGTAGTGACCACGTACTGCCGAGGAGCTGAAGGAATGATTAAAGAGACCGATCGTCTGTCACAGGCGTTATTACGGCGGCATGGGATTGGCGTTAAGCAGAAACGTATACACTTTCGTGGCAGGGATTTATTGTTTCAACTGCATAATGCCCGCTATGAAGTTTTCAATGGCGATCGCTGTATCGCGACCGTTGAAACGAATAATATCAATGACGCGATTAAGCAGTTTAAAGCGCTGGACAACCCTGCGGAGAAATAAGCATGCCAGCTTACCGTCTGTTCCAGAAAAACCAGACAGTCAGGGCCGTGAATCATGTCAGCCAGGATCAGCAGGACCGGTTAGTAGCGGAAGGCTATAAAGAAGTATGGGACGTGGTCAATGCTGATAACGCTGATGCGGCGCTTTTGCGCTATCAGCAGTTGCGTCACGATGAGGGTAACGCTGCGCAGAACTTTGCAACGGATTCGCTGTTCAGCTCTCTTCTGGGTCTGATATCCCGCTAAGTCAGCATGGGGCTGCAGGTTTACGGGCGAAGTTACTGTTAATTCATGCTGTGCTGATTAGAATAGAGAAAATTTCCCGTACACAGGTTTCTGATGAAAATCACTATTCACAAAGAAGATGAGCTGTTTATGCACAACTTCTTTGCTGCACCCTGCGATACCTTTGATACAGACTCACTTGAGGCACAACACATTCAGCAATCGCTTCAGCTGGCCATCCAGCAGAAGAATGCAGAGGCAGACAGCGACTGGAAGCGCAGCCTGACTTTTCTGCTGTTGTTTCTCTTTTTATATGCTGCGCTGGGTGCCTCGCTGACGCTGGATCTTAGCACCAGAGGCGCTGCGCATAAGAGTATCGAATATGCGCTGGAAGCCATTCCGGTGCTCATCGCCTTCTCGGGCTTCTTCATCTCCATTCTTTATCTCTTCCTCACTCGCGCCAGCGCGCGGAAGCAGCGTAACTGGGAAAAAAGTATTCTGGTGCTGGAGAAGTACGCCATCGGTAACCTGTTTAAAGCAACGCATACTCAGGGTGGCGGCACCAGCAATTACTCTGTGTCCAGTCTTTCAATTTCGCTCGCACTGTTTATCTGTGTGACCTGGCTGGTGATTTATAACTATCTGACGTTTACCACCAGCGGCGTTTTTGGCAGTGTGATTTCGCTTTTCATCAGCACGATGGTTTATGTCATTCTGGATATCCAGCTGCTCAAGCCGTTTATTCATGTAGTTGAGCAGGATGAACCCGAAAAGAGTAACGCGGATAAAAAGCAGGATTAGCTGACAGCGTCAGGTAGCAATGCAGATACCCGGTCATCGAGCCGGGTATTTTTTTGCCCGGCTTTTGCTGTCAGACTAACTGAGTATCGGGGCTGATGCAGGCACGCTGTTAAGCTTACAATTAAAAGTATGTTGTAACTATAAACCTTACTTTTTTCGTGTTCACCTCTGCCGACGGAGGGAAAATGACCCGCCTTTACGGCGGGCCAGGCGAATCACCAGCGGGTTTTCTGCATATCGATAACGAAACGATATTTCACATCGCTGGTCAGCATACGTTCAAAAGCAGACTCCACCTCTTCACCGGTGATCATCTCTACGTCAGCCGTGATGTTGTGTATGCCACAGAAGTCGAGCATCTGCTGTGTCTCCTGAATGCTGCCGATCGAGGTTCCCGTAATACTCAGTCGGCGGAACACCATTGGCGTGACATTGGGTGACGGATGCGGTTGATCGGGTATCCCCACCAGCACTAACTGACCGTTGGTTTTCAGCGTGCTGAGATAAGGATCGAGGTCATGAGGGGCAGCAACACAGTCGAGGATAATATCCAGCGACGCCTGACATCCTGCCATCTGGGCTGCGTCTCGCGAGATCACGACGTTTTTGGCACCCAGCCGACGCGCATCTGCCCCTTTCGCCGGAGAGGTCGTAAACAGGGTCACTTCTGCACCCAGCGCGCTGGCCAGCTTAACCGCCATATGGCCCAGTCCGCCCAGACCGACCACCCCTACACGATCGCCTGCTTTAACATTGAAGTGCTGTAAGGGTGACCAGACGGTCACGCCAGCGCACAGCAGTGGAGCCACCGCGTTCAGCGCCAGATTATCCGGCACTGTGACCACAAAATGCTGGTCGGCGATAACGTGCTGCGCATAGCCGCCAAACGTCGTGTTGCCGGTATATTTATCGGTGCCGTTGTAGGTCGGCGTGAAACCCGCCTCGCAGTACTGCTCTTCGTGCTGCTGGCAAAAGTGACACGTCCGGCAGGAATCGACCATCACGCCAACGCCAACCGTCTCTCCAACAGAGAATTTAGTGACGTTGTCACCTATTGCTACCACACGACCCACAATCTCGTGACCGGGCACCAGCGGATAACGGCTGACGCCCCATTCATTGCGCGCCATATGCAGGTCAGAGTGGCAGACGCCGCAGTAGAGAATCTCAATTTTTACATCATCAGCCTGCAGATCGCGTAACTCAACCTCACCTGTCCGGAGCGGTTGATCTGCCTGAGTAGCGACCAGCGCGTTAATTTTCATCTGTTGCCTCTTCTTACCTGATGGTCGTAAAGAAAGCGGCACACTATAGACACACGGAACCGCTTTTGATAGTAGTTACCTTTTGGTTACCATGAAATGGGATGGCGATTATGCCGGTCTGGGTTGACGGGAAACTCTGTTTTTACGCGGACTCACCGCCGCGCCGCCTGCTGGAACTGTTTTCGGTGAAGTGGAGCACAATGGTGCTGCATGCGCTTTTTCACTGGCCGGACAATCGGGCGCGCACGGGCGAACTGGAGCGTAGTCTGCAGGGCATCTCGAAGAAGATGCTGATTCAGACGCTGCGTGAACTGGAACAACGCGGCCTCGTGTCACGCCATGTCTGGCAGGTGGTGCCGCCAAAGGTGGAATACAGCCTCACCGCGCTGGGCCATACCTTCGCACAGCCGATTGAGCAGATGTATCAGTGGGGACTGGAGAATCAGGCTGCGCTGGATGAAATGGAAAATCATGCGCGCAGCCATCAGGAGAGTGGCGGATAACACGCCGTCCGTTATGCAGGTTAACGCCTCTTAGTCGAACGGGAATTCACGCGCCAGCACGCGCGCAATCACATTCAGCGCGCCTTCATCATTGTTGCTCTGCGTCTGGTAGCGTGCCACGGCGGCGACAGCGTCGGCCGCATTGGCCATTGAGAAACTGAAGCAGGCCTGGCGCAGCATCTCGATATCATTCGCGCTGTCACCAATCGCCAGCACTTCACAATCACTGATGCCCCATTTTTCCTGTAACAGCGCGATGCCGTGGGCTTTATGGCAACCGGGAATGATGAGGTCAATAAAACCAAAGCCGCTGGAAACCGGATGCATGATATTTTCCAGCTCGCCCAGACGGGCATGCAGGCGTTGCAGCAGTGCCTCTACCCCTTCATGTTCCAGCTTAAGCGAAAACTTGAAGATGGTGTCGTCAATGGCATAGAGGTCATCCCGCTTTTCCAGACGATGATAGTGGTTTGCCAGCTGGTCCATCACCTCGTCAGAGGCAGAAGAATGCATATAGGCACCCTTCCGTCCACACACCACCACCGCGATGTCCGGTTCATGTGCCAGAATATCGAGAATCTTGTGCACCTTCTCCTGCGCTAACTCACCACAGAAAATCTCTTCATTGCAGTCAGAGACCCAGGCGCCATTTTCTGCCACGAAAGCGATCTCATCTTTGATGTCGGGAAAATAGCGCTGCAGCTGGTAATACTGATTACCACTGGCCACCACAAAACGGATGCCCTTCTGCTTCAGCAGCGCATACTGACGTGAAAACCGCTGAACGTTGTACTGCTTATTATCGTCCAGAAAGGTGCCATCCATATCCACCGCAATCATCTTAACCGCCATCTCGCCTGCCCCTTTACGTTCGCCGTTCTGTCCTGTCGGCTGATTGATTTGATTCATAAAGCTTACTCGCTGTGTGGATTAATGAGAATGCAAATAGTGACTTTGCTAACGGCTTTCAGAGCGTTCCGGTTAAGAAGTTGTGTTACAACGCACGTTTTTTATCGTTAAAAGGATGTTAACCTCGACCGCAAATTACGAATGAAGGTTATTTTAATTACATTCGTAACTCAACCCCAAATTGTGAGGAGTGTGAAATGCGTAATGAATCCCGAGCAACACCTTTGCCTGATGACGTTAAGCGCGCTATCCGCGAAATAAAACAGCAGCTACGCCAGCAAATCGGTGACGTGGACGCCCTTTTCCAGCAGGTGTGCGATAACATCACTGCTGCAATTGCTGAAGCAAAAGCGGACGAGACGCGAACCGGCACTGCCTGGCCGATCGTGCCGATGCAGGACATTACAGAAGGAAAGGTTTCGGATGAAACCCGTTCACTGATTAAACGTCGCGGCTGTGTCGTGATCAGGCAGCACTTCGATCGTGACCAGGCGCTGGCGTGGGATAAGTCGATGCTCGACTATCTGGATCACAACCGTTTTGATGAGCAGTACCGCGGTCCCGGTGATGACTTTTTCGGCACGCTCGCTGCCTCACGTCCCGAAATCTATCCGATTTACTGGTCACAGGCGCAGATGGAAGCGCGGCAGAGTGCGGCAATGGCTGATGCGCAATCTTTTCTGAACCGGTTATGGACAGTTAACTCTCAGGGCAAACAGTGGTTTGATCCCAATGTCAGCGTCATCTATCCCGATCGCATCCGTCGCCGTTTGCCGGGCACCACGTCGAAAGGATTAGGTGCCCATACCGACTCCGGTGCGCTGGAACGCTGGTTACTGCCGGCTTATCAGCAGGTTTTCAGCAAGCTGTTTCACGGTGATTTTGCCGCTTACGATCCCTGGGATGCGGCACATCGTACCGACGTTGATGAGTATGATCTGCCTGGCACGACTAAGTGTTCTGTGTTCCGCACGTTTCAGGGCTGGACCGCACTCTCCGATATGATCCCCGGTCAGGGTCTGCTGCATGTGGTGCCGGTGCCCCAGGCGATGGCGTATATTCTGCTGCGACCGCTGCTTTCCGATGTACCTGAAGATGAACTCTGTGGCGTCGCGCCGGGTCGGGTATTACCTGTCAATGCGCAGTGGCATCCGCACCTGATCGCCGGACTCTGTTCAATCCCGGCTCTGGAGGCGGGCGATTCAGTATGGTGGCACTGTGATGTGATCCATTCTGTTGCACCGGTGAAGGATCAGCAGGGCTGGGGCAATGTGATGTATATCCCCGCTGCGCCGATGTGCGATAAAAACCGCGCCTATGCCCGGCGGGTTGCGCAGGCACTGGAACAGGGACGTTCGCCGGATGATTTTCCGCCGGAAGATTATGAAGCCGGGTGGAAGCAACGTTTTAAGCCGGAAGATCTGAATAGTAACGGACGTTGTTCACTGGATTTAGACTGACCCTGAGCCCGCGTTGTGCACCGGCGCGGGAGATTCCCTGATACACTGCTCATTTTATTCCTGACGAAACCCAATTATGAATCCGCGACATCACCAGATTATTCAAATGGTTAACAGCCGGGGCAGCGTAACGGTTAGTGAACTGGCGCAGCTGACCGGTGTTTCTGAAGTGACGGTGCGCCAGGATCTCACGCTGCTGGAACGCGACCGGCTGCTGCGCCGGGTGCATGGCTCCGCGCTGGCGCTGGACAGTGACAATGTCGGCACCCGCATGAATACCCGCTATGCCACTAAGCAGGCGCTGGCGCAACACGCCGCCAGCCTGGTGCAGCCGGGTGAATCGGTGTTCATCGAAGGGGGCAGTACCAATGCGCTGCTGGCACGTGCGCTGGCTGACCGTGCCGATCTCACACTGATTACCGTCAGCCACTATATCGCCCAGCTTCTGCGGGACGCCGCCTGTGAAGTGATTGTGCTGGGTGGATTGCTGCAGAAAAGCAGTGAGTCGGTGGTAGGCCCGCTGACGCGTTACTCTATTCAGCAGGTCCATTTTCACAGAGCGTTTGTGGGGGTGGATGGCTGGCACCCGGAGACCGGTTTCACCGGCCGCAATATGCTGCGCTGTGATGTGGTGGATGCCGTGCTGGCGAAAGGTGCTGAAAGCTATGCCCTGACCGATTCCTCTAAATTCGGGCAGATTCGCCCTTATCCGCTCTCATCCGGTTACCAGGTCGGCCATGTGATTACCGATGAGACGCTGGATGCCGGAACCATCGCACACCTCAGGGAACAGGCCATTGAGGTGATACAAATCGCGTCAAATTAAGCGGACCAGGGGCCTTTAGTAACGGAATCGCGCAGCATCAGGCTGGCCGTAAAAGGCGCCTGACTGTGCCAGTCACCGCCATCCAGCATGGTCAGCAGGCGGTTAATCGTTTCATCGATCATCTCCGTCACCGGCAGCTTCATACTGGATAAAGACGGCGTGATATAAGGTGCCAGCGGAATATCATCGAAGCCTATCACCGATACCCGATCGGGCACCGCGATGCCACATTCGGTCAACCGCTTGATGGCACCAATCGCCATCTCATCATTACTCGCCACCAGCGCAGTAAAGGGGACGTTGCGGTCCAGCAGACAGTCCATTGCCGCCATGCCGCTTTGCGCCGTCCATTTCCCAGCCACAATACGGCGGTCGTCGGCTTCAATACCTTTAGCCGCCAGCGCAGCGCGATAGCCGGAAAGACGCTCGACGCCGGTCGGGGAATCCAGCGAACCGGTGATAAACGCGATATCGCGATGTCCCTGACTCAGCAGATGGCTCACCGCTTTCGCGCTGCTGGTATGCTGATCGCTGTAAATGCAGTAGCTCTGGTTGACGCGTAGCCGCCGGTTAATGACCAGTATCGGCTGTTTATGGCGGGAGATAATCGCATCCAGCGCGTCGATACTCAGAAAGCGCGGGTAGATAATGATGCCGTCACAGCGCAGGTCGAGCAAAAACTGAATCGCCGCTTCTTCCTGCTCAGCGGTGTGTTTACCATCTGCCAGAATCAGCTGGCGGCCCTGCTGCTCCATGATGCGTGCGGAGTGCGCCATCAATTCAGTGAAATAGCTGCCGCTATAGAGCGTATTGGTGATCACCAGTCCGATGGTCTGAGACGTTTTAGTCGCCAGGTTGCGGGCCAGCAGATTGGGACGGTAGCCGGTTTCGGCAATCGCTTTTAACACCCTTTCACGCTTCTCCTGCCCGACATAGCCATTGCCAGAAAGCACACGTGACACTGTCGCTTTTGAGACGCCTGCTCTCTCTGCCACTTCCTGAATCGTTGCCATGGTGAATTTCCCTCGCTGCGTCGCTCTGCAGTCTACCCAAGCCTCTCAATATTGGAAATATTTACCCTGTCCGCTGGCGCAAATACCTGATTCGCTGGGAGTGATGAAGTTCACAAAAAAGAAATCTGGCTGATTTATCACCTTGTCGGCTCAAGGAAAGCACTTCATGATTTTGTGAAACCGGTTTCCTATTTACCTGATAGCAGCCGCTAAAAACATAAAAATGCTAACCGATTTACCCTACAGAGAAGAACGATCATGCCCATGAACTATGCCGAGGTGTCACGCGCCATTGTCGATGCGCTAGGCGGCCTCACCAATATCGAAGCTGTCACTCACTGCATGACGCGTCTGCGGTTTGTGGTGAAAGATGAAACTCGGGTCGACTATCCCCGCCTCAAAGCGATTAAAGGTGTCATGGGTGTGGTGCACAACGACACGCAGTGCCAGGTGATCATTGGCAATAACGTCTCTCAGGCTTACCAGGCGGTACTGGCACTGGGATCGCCCGGTGCGGTAGCCCCTGAACCGGTGAAGCGCAAAATCACCCTGCGAAGCATCGGCGCGGGCATTCTGGATGCGCTGGTGGGCACCATGTCACCACTCATCCCGGCGATTATTGGCGGGTCGATGGTTAAGCTGCTGGCGATGATTCTGGATATGGCTGGCGTGTTTGAGAAAGGTTCGTCAACGCTGGTGATCCTCAACGTGATTGGCGACGGCGCATTCTTCTTTCTGCCTGTCATGGTGGCAGCCTCTGCGGCGCTGAAATTCAAAACCAATATGTCGCTGGCGATCGCGATTGCTGGCGTACTGGTGCATCCCAATTTTGTTGAGCTGATGGCAAAAGCGGCGCAGGGTCAGCACGTTGAATTCGCTTTCATTCCGGTGACGGCGGTGAAATATACCTACACGGTGATCCCGGCACTGGTGATGACCTGGATTCTGTCGCACATCGAGCGCGGCGTGGACCGTATTACCCCGGCCGTTACCAAAAACTTTCTGAAACCGATGTTGATTGTGCTGATTGCTGCCCCTATCGCGATTGTGCTGATTGGCCCGATTGGCATCTGGATCGGCAGCGGCATCTCTGCGCTGGTTTACACCGTGCATGGCTATCTTGGCTGGCTTTCCGTCGCGATTATGGGTGCCATCTGGCCGCTGCTGGTGATGACCGGGATGCATCGTGTGTTCACACCGACCATCATCCAGACCATTGCTGAAACCGGCAAAGAGGGCATGGTGATGCCGTCAGAAATTGGTGCCAATCTCTCGCTGGGCGGATCGTCGCTGGCAGTGGCGTTCCGCACCAAAAACCGCGAACTGCGTCAGACGGCACTGGCAGCAGCAGCGTCTGCCATCATTGCCGGCATTTCTGAACCGGCGCTGTATGGTGTGGCGGTTCGTCTGAAACGTCCGCTGATCGCCTGTCTGATCAGCGGTTTTATCTGCGGCGCGGTCGCGGGCATTGGCGGGCTGGCCAGCCACTCAATGGCCTCACCGGGTCTTTTCACCAGCGTTCAGTTTTTTGACCCCAGCAATCCCATCAGTATCGTCTGGGTCGGTGCGGTTATGGTGTTGTCGGTGGTGCTGTCGTTTGTGCTGACGCTGCTGTTAGGGTTTGAAGATATTCCTGAAGCGGAAACTGAAACGAAATCCGAATCCGCTACCGCCGCGCATCCCGCGCCGCTTACCGAACGCACCAACGCGATTAATAGCCACTAAAGGAAAGGGTCATTCTGACCCGGAAAAGAGGATTGCATGTCTGATTCAAGGTTCCCGCAAGGATTTTTATGGGGCGGCGCGTTAGCCGCCAATCAGAGTGAAGGCGGTTTTCGTGAGGGCGGAAAGGGCGCAACCACCGTCGATATGATCCCGCATGGCCCACACCGACTGGCGGTCAAACTGGGTCTGGAAAAGCGCTTTACGCTGCGGGATGATGAATTTTATCCCAGCCATGATGCCATTGATTTCTATCATCGCTATCCGGAAGATATTGCGCTGATGGCGGAAATGGGATTCAGCGTATTTCGCACGTCAATTGCCTGGAGCCGCCTCTATCCAAACGGTGATGAACTGACGCCTAATCCGGAGGGCATCGCTTTTTACCGTGCCGTCTTTGAGGAGTGCCGGAAATATAATATCGAACCGCTGGTTACGCTCTGTCATTTCGATGTGCCGATGCATCTGGTGACCGAATATGGCTCATGGCGCAATCGCAAAATGGTCGACTTCTTTGCCCGCTATGCCCGCAGCTGTTTCGAGGCATTTGATGGCCTGGTGAAATACTGGCTAACCTTTAACGAGATCAATATCCTGCTGCACAGCCCATTTTCCGGTGCGGGTCTGGTGTTCGAACCGGGTGAGAATAAGGAGCAGGTGAAGTATCAGGCGGCGCATCACGAACTGGTTGCCAGCGCGCTGGTTACGCGGATCGCGCATGAAGTGAATCCAGCGAATCAGATCGGCTGTATGCTGGCAGGCGGCAACTTTTATCCGTGGTCCAGTAAACCAGAGGATGTCTGGGCGGCGCTGGAGAAGGATCGTGAAAACCTGTTCTTCATTGATGTGCAGGCACGCGGTGCCTATCCGGCTTACGCCGCCCGCGTGTTCCGGGAAAAAGGCGTTACGCTTGAGATCGCTGATGGCGATGCCGATATCCTGAAAAATAGCGTCGACTTTGTTTCGTTCAGTTATTACGCCTCTCGCTGCGCCTCGGCGGAAATGAACGAACAGAACAGCAGCGCAGCCAATGTGGTGAAATCCCTGACCAACCCCCATGTGCCACGCAGTGAGTGGGGCTGGGGCATCGATCCACTGGGCTTACGCATTACTATGAATATGATGTATGACCGTTACCAGAAGCCACTTTTCCTGGTAGAGAATGGCCTGGGGGCGCGCGATGAAATCGACGCGAATGGCGAGATCAATGATGATTATCGTATCAGCTATCTGCGTGAACACATCCGCGCCATGGGCGATGCCATTGAAGATGGCGTGCCGGTGATGGGTTACACCAGCTGGGGCTGCATCGATCTGGTTGCCGCCTCAACCGGTGAAATGAGCAAGCGCTACGGTTTCGTCTACGTTGACCGCGACGACCTGGGTAACGGCACGCTGGCGCGCACGCGCAAAAAGTCTTTCTGGTGGTATAAGAAAGTGATTGCCAGCAACGGGGCCAATCTTGAGTGACATTGTCACTGAATAACGCGTACTGGTGTCGTTGTACTCCAGCAATAAATATCGTATAACGAATGTCTCCGAGGGGTGTCCTGTAATGGGCTGAGATGGCGCAAGCCGAACCCTTTGAACCTGATCTGGGTCATGCCAGCGAAGGGACGGGTCGGCAGATGTTCTGCCTCATCTCCTGCTTCATCCCCTGTTCCAGACCTTATGCCCGGATCTCCCTGTTACTGGAGATCCTATGTCACATCCGCTTTTAGAAACCGGTTTTTATGGTCGTCTGCGCCAGCAGGCGGGCACGCAATGGCACGATTATGTCAGGCACAATTTTGTGCAGCAGCTCGGTCAGGGTACGCTGCCACCCGCCGCTTTCCGCCACTATCTCACCCAGGATTATTTGTTCCTGCTGCAGTTCGCCCGTGCGTGGGGCCTGTTGATCAGTAAGCTCTCTGAACCGGCTGCGTTACGCAGCGCGACGGCATCGCTGAACGCCATTATCAGCGAACTGCCGCTGCATCTGGCTTACTGCCAGCAATGGGGCATCAGCGAAGAGGCGGTGGCGAGCGAACCTGAGGCAATGGAAACAATCAATTATACCCGCTACGTGCTGGACGTGGGTCACACCGGAGATGCGCTGGCGCTGATGACGGCGCTGATGCCCTGCGTCGCCGGTTATGCGGAAATCGGCCTGAGGCTGCTGGACGATCCTGCGACCTGCTTTGAGGGGAATCCTTACGCGGCATGGATTGAGAATTACGGCGATGAGTCCTACCTGACGGGCGTCGGTTCCTCACTGTTGCTGTTTGAAACTTTGGCTCAGCAGCGCGCCGGTGAACAACGTATTAACTCACTGTCGGAGATTTTTACGACCGCAACCCGGCTGGAAGCGGCGTTCTGGCAGATGGGTCTTAATCATGCTGACGGTCTGCGGGGCAGCTCATGAAGCCGCTGAACGATGCCGTGCCGCCGGGTATTTCCGTTCGCCAGCTCTGCCTGACGCTGGATCAGCAGCCATTGTTCAGCGAGCTTAATCTGGAGATCGCGGGTGGTGCATTTACCGCTTTGCTGGGTGCCAGCGGCGTAGGTAAAAGCAGCCTGATGCGAGTGATTGCCGGTCTGACGCCGCCCACTTCGGGACAAATTAAGGGCAGCGATGGTCTGCCGCTGGCCGGGCGCATCGCCTGGATGGGGCAACAGGATTTGCTCTATCCCTGGCTGACGGTGGAACAGAACGTCTGCCTCGCCAGCCGCTTGAAAGGTGAGAAAGCCGATCGTGATCTGGTGCAGCATCTGCTGGCGCGGGTTGGCCTGAGCCACTGTGCCCGTGCGCGACCTGCGACACTTTCGGGCGGTATGCGTCAGCGGGTAGCGCTGGCGCGTACCCTCTATACCCGTCAGCCCATTGTACTGATGGATGAGCCCTTCTCGGCGCTGGATGCACTGACCCGGACACAGATTCAGACTCTGGCGGCAGAAGTGCTGGCCGGACATACCGTGCTGCTGATCACTCATGATGCCGCGGAAGCCTGTCGCCTCGGTCATCACCTGCTGGTAATGGGTTCAGCAGGCATTGAAACCTGCCCGCCACTCCAGGGCCAGCCACCACGGGCAGCAGACGATACCAGCGTGATCCAGAGTCAGGCCACCTTGCTGAAACAGCTAAGCAGGCTGGGCGGATGAGATTACGTTTCGCCGCGCTTCGCCGTGGAGTCATGCTCTCTGCCGGATTGATTACGCTGTGGTGGCTCGCCACACTCACTTCCGTTCCGGCCTTTCTGCTGCCCTCGCCCGCTGCGGTTGCTACCGCACTGTGGGACAACGCTGGCTATCTCGGCCATCACAGCCTGATCACCCTGACTGAAATCCTCATCGGTATGGCGCTCGGCGTGCTGCTGGGCGCGGTGCTGGCACTGGGCATGACCTTTTCGCCGTGGTTACAGCGCTGGATGATGCCGCTGGTGATCACCAGCCAGGCGATTCCGGTATTTGCCCTGGCACCGCTATTGGTGCTCTGGTTTGGCTTTGGCATGAGCGCCAAAGTCGTGATGGCGGTACTGGTGATCTTCTTTCCTGTTACCTCCGCTTTTTTTGATGGCCTGCGTCGCGTCACGCCTGGCTATCTCGATCTGGCTCGCACGATGGGCGCTTCACACATAGCACAACTGCGTCATGTCCGGCTGTTAGCCGCACTGCCCGCCCTGGGTTCGGGCTTACGGATGGCAGCGGCCGTCGCGCCGATCGGTGCCATCATTGGTGAATGGGTCGGATCGGCTGAAGGGCTGGGCTACGTGATGCTGAATGCCAACGCCCGGATGCAGAGCGACCTCTGTTTCGCTGCCCTGTTTATTCTGGTGCTGATGACGCTGACCCTCTGGCTGATCATCGACCTTCTGCTTCGCCGCCTGATTACCTGGATTCCCGAGCCACACTGACGACCCTACTGATGAGACAACCTATGACTAAAATGCCCCTGTTTGTCCTGCTGTTCAGCGCCTCCTTAGCCTCGCAGGTTCAGGCGATGGAAAAACTGACGCTGGTGCTCGACTGGTATATCAACCCCGACCATGCACCCATTATGGTGGCTCAGCAAACCGGTGCGTTTGCGGCAGAGGGTCTGGAGGTTAACATTGTGCCGCCTTCCGACCCTGCGCTGCCGCCGCGTCTGGTCGCCGCTAAGCAGGCGGACTTAGCGATAACGTATCAGACGCAGCTGCAATTTTTCGCCGACCAGGGCCTGCCGCTGATGCGTGTGGGCACGCTGATTAATACGCCACTGAATACGCTGATGACGCTGGACAAAACGGTGAAAAAACCAGCGGATTTGAAAGGAAAACGTATCGGTTATTCCGTCAGCGGCATTGAAGAAGCAACGCTGGCGACCATGCTGAGCCATGACGGCATTAAGGCCGATCAGGTAAAGCGGGTTAACGTCAATTTTCAGCTCACCAGCGCCCTGATGACCGGGCAGGTTGATGCGGTGATAGGTGGCTATCGCAATATCGAAGCTCTGGAGATGAAACTTGCTGGCAAAGATCCGGTGGTGTTAAACGTCGAGGATTACGGCGTGCCGGCCTATGATGAGCTGATTATCGTTGCTAACCGTGATGAGGCGCATGCAGAAAAAATTAAAAAGTTTCTGCGGGCACTGAAAAAGGGGAATGCACAGTTGCAGGCTCACCCTGAAGAGAGCTGGCAGGCATTTGCACAGGCGCATCCTGAGCTGAATACACCGCTAAACCATCAGGCATGGCAGGCTACGCTGCCGCTGTTCGCCGCCGATCCGGCAAAACTGGATCGCGCACGCTATCAGACTTATGAGCAGTTTTTGTTTGATAATAAGCTGATTAAACACATCACTCCGGTTGAGCGTTACGCTATCGGCAGTGAGTGATAAGCGCGCCCGCAGCGAGTGCTGCGGGCGGGTTGACTAGCGTGACTTCTGATAAAGCCAGTGTTCAATGTCGCTGGCTGGCAGCGGTTTTGAAAAGAAGTAGCCCTGAATCTGATCGCAGCCGTAGGTTTTCAGCAGTCCCAGCGTAGCTTCTGCTTCCACACCCTCGGCCAGCACGGTGTAATTCAGCTCTTTCAGCATTTGGATAATGCATCTGACGATGATTTTAGATGCGTCGTCTTCGCCCATACGCGAGATCAGCGATCGGTCGATCTTAATCACATCCAGCGGGATATCCTGCAGGTAGCTGATATTGCTGTAGCCGGTGCCGAAATCATCCAGAGAGACCATAAAGCCGTGCGACTTCAGCGCTTCCAGCCCTTTGATCGCCACATCACTTTTGGTGATCAGCTCATTCTCAAGACACTCAATACCCATAATCGAGTTAGGTAACTGCGCTGCCGCTAATTTCGCCACCAGCTGATCGGCAAAATCAGGCCTGGCAAAGTCGCGTTCACTGACGTTGATCGAGACCGGAATCAGGTCGTACTCGCGATTCCAGCGCGCCAGCTGCTCAACAGCGTGATCGATAACCCAGTTGGTCAGATCGGAGATCAGGTTGGTTTTACCGGCTAACGGAATAAATTCTGATGGGAAAAGCTCACCCCGCTCAGGGTGATTCCAGCGGATCAGGGCCTCCAGCCCGACCGTTTTACCGGTTTTGAGACACACTTTAGGCTGCCAGGCGAGATACAACTCTTCATTTTTATTCAGCGCCTGAGCCAGATCATTCATGATCAAAAAGTCTTCGGTGCGCCGCGAGTCGTAACTCTCATCAAACGACATCGCACTGATGTTCTCATCAATCGCTTCATGTAGCGCGCTAACGGCCTGACGTACCGTTTCGTTGGCATCCATCTGTCCCGGTACAAACTCTGTTTCGCCGGTAAAGACATCCAGATCGAGCGTGATATTTTCCGCCAGATCGGCCCGCATGCCTTTGAACAGATCGCTTATGTTATGCGCTGAATAACGGCCTGAGTAGGGCTGAACAAGGGCGAAACGGCCTGGAGCGAAAGTATAGAGCGTCTCATTCTCCGGAAGATTGAGCCGGTGTGCCACATCCTGCGCCATCTGCCTGAGCAATTTCTCCATCGGCGCAATACCCACCGCACGGGAAAGCTCATAGGCACGAATGATGTCGAGGCAGTCGATAAGAATCAGGCGAAAGCGGCTCTGCGGTGCGACAAGGGTAAGTTGCTGAATATCACGAATCAGGCGTGGGCGATTCGGCAGGTGCGTAATGACGTCGGCAAAACCCGCGTTGTTCCAGGCATCCAGAAAAGAGGTGACCAGCGTAGCCAGTGAGCGCAGCGTGGCGAGTTTCTCATCCGTAAAGGGATGTGGCTGGGTATCGGTGACGCAGAGCGTGCCCAGCACAGCACCGTCGAGGTTCTGCAGCGAGACACCGGCATAGAAACGAATATGCGGATCGCCTTTCACAAACGGGTGCGTGACAAAGCGCTCATCCAGTAAGGTGTCAACCACCACCAGATGTCCCTCACCATCAACGACGTGGCGGCAAAGAGATTCATCACGGGTCGATTGTTTAAGATCGAAGTTCCGTGACGCTCTTATGTATTGATTATTATCGTCAATAATCGAAATGAAGCTGCCTGAAATACCCAGCACCTGACTGGCGAGATTCACGAATCTCTCCAGCACCTTATCCCGGGTTTCATCCGGCGACAAAAGTGCCTTAATTGTACTCAGGCGTTTTACGTCGCTGCCGTTTTGCTCGTTATGCACTGAAACCTCTCCTTTGCAGGCGCAAAAATCGAAAATAATTTAGCTTAATAATGCTCAATTAGCGCCCAATTATCAGATAAATAGCGGCTCAATCTGACAGTACTTTCACAGTGAAACAGTGTCGCACGATATCTGATTGCTGTCGAAATCATTTAACGCACTTACTTCATACGCGCAACCTGTGGCGACTCCGTTCGGAAGCCCAGACCAATCAGGCGGCCCAGCACAAAACGCAGAAACGGCAGGCGTTGGATAATCGCGGGAACCTTGCTGCTTCCCGCAGGTTTTCTTCTGGCTTTATTACGGCTCATCTTGATCTGCAAAAACTGCGTGGCAACGGTAGGGAACTGACGGCGCTTCTGCACTTTTTCCAGGTCGCGCAGCTGCAGTTCTCCCCGCTTCAGAGGATCGGTCAAAAGATTCGCCGTCGCCACCGCATCCTGAATCGCCAGATTGACGCCAACCCCGCCAATCGGCGACATGGCATGCGCCGCATCACCAATGCAGAGCACACCAGGTTTCGCCCACTTGTTCAGGCGGTCGATACGTATCGACAACAGTTTGAACGCCTCCCAGCTCTCGATTTCCGTCATGCGCGCCGCCTCAAAAGGCGACACCGCCGCCACCTCTGCTTTAAACGCGTCGAGACCGGCGGACTGTTTCGCCTCAAACTCCCCTTTCGGAATGGTCAGACCGCACTGCCAGTAATCGCCACGATCGATAACAATAAAGTTCTGCTTCGGCCCTTTATGCCCCATGCCCAAATCGGGATCCTGCGCCTGCTTACTTAAGCGGAACCAGATGACATCGCGCGCGGCGCCAAATTCCTGTCCGATCAGCCCGGCCGCGTCGCGTACGCGCGAATGGCGACCGTCAGCACCGACCACCAGTTTGCAGCGGATATGCAACTGCTGATTGCCGCGTGAAGCCGTCACGCCGATGACCGTGCCATTTTCTTCAATCAGCGACCCGAAGGCAGTCGACTGCAGCAGACTGAAGCCCGGATAGCGGGCACTCTGCTCTGCCATATAGTTCAGGAAATCCCACTGCGGCATGAAGGCAATAAAACGACACTGAACAGGCAGACGTGAGAAATCGGCCATCGTAATGCTTTGTCCTGCAATTTCCGCTTCCAGCTTTTCGGCACGCTGATGCGGCAGCGTCAGGAAAGATTCCAGCAGTCCGAGCTGATGCATGATTTCCAGCGTCGAAGGGTGGATGGTGTCTCCGCGAAAGTCGTGAAGAAAGTCAGCATGCTTTTCGATGACGACTACACGCACTCCCGCGCGGGCAAACAGATAACCCAGCATTAACCCGGCCGGGCCACCGCCGACGATACAGCAGTCAGCGGTAAGAATTTCAGTGGAATGTGGCTGCATGTCAGCTCCCTGTCGCGCCAGTATTACTATGATTATTGCGTCAACCGTGGCGACATTGCTGCACCCGGTCGATGGTGCTGTGCTCAGGCTAATCACTCAATGCGATTACACTCAACTGAAAACTGCCGAAGAGCCTTTCCTGTCCTCAGCAGTCAGGAGATCATCATGAACGTGATTCGCAATACGTTATTTATACTGCTTTCAGTCTGTCCCATGCTTGTGTCCGCCGGGCCTTATCAAAGGCTGCAGTTTACACTGCGTCAGTAGCAGATAACCGACGATCTGCGCCAGACGTGTCAGCTACCGCCAGCCTTCTCCGATGAAAAACTGCGCCAGACATTTCTCAATGACAAGCATAACCTGAAACAAAATCAGCTCACGCTGACCGCCGCGGCTCAGGCGCTGAAAAACCAGGACAATCCAGCCTACCGCGAACGCATGGCACAAGTGGTTTGTCCACCGCAGACCGATTAACTCATTTTCCGGCTGAAATTGATCCTGACGTTTGTTTTCACCTTATCACTCAGTAAACTGGCACGCTGGTCTGATTGAACAAAGATGCCTCTCAATGAATGAAGAATCACCGCAGCCGGTTTACGTTCCCCGTTCTATCGCGGCGCGCAGCCGGATGTTTCGCGCCCTGCTCTATCGTGACAAAACGCCGCTGGCGATGCTGTTTTGCGCCGCGCTGGTCGGTACGCTGGTCGGTCTGGCGGGCGTGGCGTTTGCCCGGGCCGTTGAAACAATACAGCAGTGGCGCGCCGCTACGCTTATCCCCGCACAGTTTCAGGGCTGGATGCTCTACGCCGCCGCTTTTGCCATTTCGGCCTTGCTCGCGATGGTCGGCTATTTTCTCGTCAGACGTTTTGCGCCCGAAGCGGGTGGTTCCGGCATTCCTGAAATTGAAGGGGCGCTGGAAGAGCTAAGACCTGTGCGCTGGTGGCGGGTGATTCCGGTAAAATTTTTTGGCGGCATGGGCACGCTGGGTGCCGGGATGGTACTGGGACGTGAAGGCCCGACAGTGCAACTGGGTGGCAATATCGGCCGCATGGTGATTGATGTTCTGGGGATGCGCAGCAACGAAGCGCGTCATACGTTGCTGGCGACGGGTGCGGCAGCAGGCCTGGCCGCCGCGTTTAATGCGCCGCTGGCAGGCATACTGTTTATCATCGAGGAGATGCGTCCTCAGTTTCGTTATAACCTGATTTCGATTAAAGCGGTGTTTACCGGTGTGATTATGGCAAGCATCGTGTTTCGCTGTTTCAACGGCGAACAGGCGGTGATCTCCGTTGGCAAACTGGCTGATGCGCCAGTACAGACGCTGTGGATGTATCTGGTGCTGGGTATGATCATCGGCATGGTAGGCGTGCTGTTTAACCGCCTGATATTTATTACGCAGGACCTCTTTGCTCGCTTTTATGCCGGCAAAACGGCACGCGTAGTGCTGGCGGGTGCATTACTGGGTGGTGGCTGCGGTGTTCTGGCGCTGCTGTTCGCGCCTGGCGCAGGCGGCGGCTCAGAACTGATTCCACAGGCGGTTCATGGTGTATTTCCGTTCACCCTGCTGCTGCTCATCTTCATGGTCAGGCTGGTCACTACCCTGCTCTGTTTTGGCTCAGGTGCGCCGGGCGGTATCTTTGCGCCGATGCTGGCACTGGGAACGCTGCTCGGGACAGCTTTTGGGGTAGCGATGACGGATCTGTTCCCGTTATATCATCTGGACGCGGGAACCTTTGCTATCGCCGGGATGGGCGCACTGTTTGCGGCTTCGGTAAGGGCACCGCTAACCGGGATTGTGCTGGTGCTGGAGATGACCGATAACTATCAGCTGATATTGCCGATGATTATTACCTGCCTTGGGGCTACGCTGCTGGCGCAGTTTCTGGGGGGGAAACCACTCTATTCATCCATACTGGCCCGCACGCTGGCACGCCAGGCAGAAGCGACCCGCCCATAGCGGCGGGCCGTGCTATCAGTTACTTACCATCAAAATAGTCAGCAGGCATCTGCCCCGGTGCCTGATTAATGACTTCATCATTATCCGGCCCTTCGTTTTTCATGTAAGTCACTTTCGCAAACTCAGGAATGATCACATAAGGATAGGCCGGGCCTTCGTCGCGGAATCGGTGCATATCTTCAATGAAGTCATTCTGATAGCAGATGGTTTTTTCCGGATGCTGACCTTCTCCGGCAATCCACTGCGGGAAGAAAATTGTCCCGTGAAGCAGGGTACGATTGAGATCAAACAGCAGGCTGACGCAGGTGCCGGTGGGTTCATGCCAGTCTACTTTATAAATGCCGGGTGCAAACTGCACTGCGTGCATTTTCTGGTTAGTCACCCAACGACCGCCCACCAGCCCCTGATGAATACGATAGTCGCAGGTCGTTTCATTGCGGGCGTACCACTCATATTTCCAGCCATTATCGTAGGTATAGACAAAATGTGTGCCAACGAACTGGGAGAGATCGCCGGAGATATCTTCTAAAGATTCTGTAGACATTTTAACCTCTGTTAAATAGCGCATAACCTATGCGCCGATGGATTTAATAAAAGCTAAAGCGCAATTAATCGGTGAATATTGACTATGGCGCAGATTATCGATTTTGCCATAAGCGACCCGGCAGACATTTGATCGTCCCAGTGCTTATCGCTGTCCGTCATCACTCTGACTGGTTTTTAATCAGCGCATAGCAGTTCTGCAACTGAGTAAACTGCATATCGACCTGCGCCAGCTGTGCTGCTCTTCCTGATGTCGTACTTTCTGACTGCCCCAGCTGATAAAGCTGCTCTTCGAGTGGAACTGAACGGCTGAAGTCCTGTGTTATCGTGAACACCATCGATTTCAGTTCCGAGCCGGTGGATACCTGCCTTTGCGCTCATCAAGCATATTCAGGCGGTATGTCAGTGCCTGCAATCTTCCATCCCCTGATGCCAGCCGGATAATGATTCTGTGGGTGTGCATTTCCCATAAGGTGCTGCTGCCACTGCGCTTTAAGCGTCTCTGTTTGGACAGGTCCAGCTCTGGCGGCGAGCACAAAGCCATACACCTGTTGCCACAATGGCGGCAGCTGCGCCAGCGTTGTCAGTACGTGCGCATCGACGATAGCCGGTACGGGGCTGAGCGGCTGCGGGGCGACTTTTAGCAGCTCCACAGACCGCCCGCACCCAGAACCAGCATGGTCAGCATACCCGCAGCGAAAGTCCGCCATGCCCGCCGGAGAGACGCTATCGGGGGTATCACCAGGTTCGCTGACGTCACTGTCAGTGGGAAATGTTGAAAATGGCTTACCCTGCCATGAAACATTTCTGATTTTAAACATTGAGTGATGAGCAGAACCGGGATCAGAAGCGAGTACATTCCATTTACTGACTGAATTATTAATGTTGTTAATTATTTTTGATTTTTACGGATCAGCGCTGGACGGTATTCGTCAAAGAACGCCTTGCGATGGTACAGCCGCATCTGCTCTGCCATATAGTGGATACGTCTTGTGATGAGTCAACGTGATGTTCATTGCTGATCTCAGCGATGAGGGTGTTGCGCCGAGTAAATGCCCGCAGTCATTCCAGATGACAGTGCTAAAGCCACACCTTGTGAATACTCTCAGCAGAGCAAGGAACCCTGATGCGAAGCGATGGAGAGGATGCATGAATTGGAGAAAAATTAAGTTTGCGCGAATGCGGCAGGTAGTGGTTAACGGGAAAGAATTCGAAAATGACAACGAATAATGAGACCCCTGAAAAATCTGACAGACAGGCTCAAATGATAAAAGCCCTGACTGAAATAGTCAGGGCTTTTAAGGTACTACAGATTTAGCATTTAACATTAACTAACTTAATTGATAGGTACTGCTTCGGTACTGCTATTTATGAACAGATCCTGCGGATAATAATGATCACGATACAGAAATGTCACTATTATTAGCGGTTTCAACCACCTGATAGTCTTTCAGGAGACAAAGACAGGTCAGGCCCGTATAAATCTGCACACCCCCATCGCGATATAGACTCTTTGATGCGTTGCCTTACTTTCATTACGACGTTTAAACCGCAATCGTATCCTGTCGTAACGTAACGTTCAGAACTACGAGGCCTTACATCATCG
This sequence comes from Pantoea sp. B550, assembly GCF_024158165.1. Lineage (NCBI taxonomy): Bacteria > Pseudomonadati > Pseudomonadota > Gammaproteobacteria > Enterobacterales > Erwiniaceae > Pantoea > Pantoea sp. B550. The sequence goes on along the minus strand of NZ_JAMYXI010000001.1, from coordinate 318,318 downwards.
CGACGCGATACTACAAGCGTCCTGTTGCATGCTTTTTGCTACTAACATCCAACTACAGACTTCTTAAAGACTTACTTGGACTCCATTTAACAGGGTTATCATTAACTAACGAACAGTTTCAAAGAACAGTGTTTAACAGAACCACCGACAACTTCAACTGAAACATTTGTCGGCACCTTTACTCATAACGCCTTTGGTTTTTCAGTCTATCAGGGCAACTGCTTGCCGCTGATGAGTCCTACTTTACGGATATGAAAAATGATGTCAACACTGGTTTTAAAAACATGTTTATATTTTCAGTGGAACTCGAGGACTTATATTTTCGTCTGAAAACACATCTCAAATTTATTATCAATGTTAAGAAAAATAAAACCCTGATTTATTAAATACAAATAATTTACACCGTCACTATCAATCTTCTCACTTAATACCCGCAATAAAGAAAGGCGCCCGCAGGCGCCCTCAGAACACAGCATGCTGTAAAACGCTTATTTCGCCAGTTTTGCCAGTAAAACTTTGGCAGTCTCGGCTGAAGAACCTGGGTTCTGTCCGGTAATCAGCAAACCGTCCTGCACAGTGTAGGATTGCCAGTCATCACCACGTGAGTAAAGACCGCCATTCTGTTTCAGCACATCTTCCACCAGGAAAGGCACGACGTCAGTCAGGCCAACGCCCTCTTCTTCGCTATTAGTAAACCCGGTTACTTTCCTGCCTTTTACCAGCGGTGTGCCATCGGCGTTATTCACATCACGCAGAACACCTGGCGCGTGACAAACCAGCGCCACCGGCTTACCAGCCTGCAGGGTTTGCTCAATCAGCGAAATGGAGTGTTTGTCGTTTGCCAGATCCCATAAAGGACCATGACCGCCCGGATAGAAAACGGCATCAAACGTTTCCTGATTAACCGTATCAAGCCTCACGGTCGAAGCCAGCGCGGCCTGAGCTGCAGAGTCCGCATGAAAACGGCGAGTTTCATCAGTCTGAGAATCCGGCTCATCACTTTTTGGATCGAGTGGCGGCTGTCCGCCCTTCGGTGAAGCCAGGGTAATTTCAGCGCCCGCATCCAGGAATGCATAATAAGGTGCCGCAAGTTCTTCCAGCCAGAAACCGGTCTTCTTGCCAGTGGTGCCCAACTCATCATGCGAGGTCAAAACCATTAAAATTTTCATTTATGCTCCGTATAACAGTCAGTCGGTCTCACGTGTAAGGATAGTCAGAACCAGCGCGTGAACCGCTATCTTCTGTGTTGACCCGTTAATCATGGCGCGTTTCAGAATATTTATGAAATTTATTTCTTTAATTTTAGATATTCACATAGAATTATAACTTAATGAAATATGATCTGAATTTACTGCCAGTTTTGCTGGTTATGATAGAAGAGCGCAACGTCACTCGCGCCGCAGAGCGGCTGGGTATTACCCAGCCGGCACTTTCTAATGCATTAAACCGGCTGCGGGAAACGCTCAACGATCCCCTGTTTATCCGCGAGCGCTACGGTATGCGCCCGACACCGAAAGCGGAACAGCTGGCCCAGGTGGTCGGTACTGCCCTGTCATCCATCGACAAGGTGATCCTTGGTCAGCAGGACTTTGATCCGCTGCACGCCACCCGACTCTTTACCCTCGCACCTAACAGCTATGTTGAATTCATCATGATGCCTGCCATTGTGGCGCGTCTTCATGACTGCGCACCCGGTATCAGGCTTCGCCTTACCCCTTTTGGCAACGACGTAACGGAAACCGGCGTAATTTCAGGCAATACTGATATGGTGCTGGGTCGTATCGTTGAACCTCCTGATAATCTGGTTGTGCAGCACCTGATGAATGAAGGTCTGGCATGTGTGATACGCGCAGATCATCCGCTGGTAGGCGAAAACCTCAGCGCAGAACAGTATGAGCAGCTCAAACACGTTAATGTCCTGCCGCCTGGCCGCATGCGCGCAGGTTTATATCAGGCACTTGAAAAGCGCGGCCTGCGTCGGCAGGTTGCCGTGTCAGTGACACATTTTCTGGCTGTACCGGAGATGATTGCGGTCACGGACTACTGCGCGACCCTGCCTCGCCTGATCTGTCAGCATCTTTCCCGAGATCAGCGGCTCAGAATTGTTCCCGCGCCTGTTGATCTCGGCATTTTTCCGGTTGAAATGGGGTGGCATGCGCGCTATCGCGACGATCCTGCACATCGCTGGTTCAGGGGTTTAATTGCAGAAACAGCCCACGCGCTGGCCTACCCTCAAATAAAGAGTTAGCACGCTCACCGCTTCCTGACTAATAGTTAATTTTGATAGGGTTAACAGGGGTTACTACTGTCCCCATCGGAGGCTAATACCCTTGACCTGCTCCCCGTTGATGAGTACACACCAATGTCAGTAATGTCTTCATAAGCCACATGAGGACATCCCCATGAAGAAGCGTTTTTCCTGCGAACAGATCATCAGTATCCTCCGCGAAGCTGAAGCCGGGGTTTCTGCCCGTGAGCTATGCCGCAAGCACGCCATTTCCGACGCCACCTTTTATACCTGACTCAGGAAGTATGGCGGTATTGAAGTGCCCGGGGTTAAGCGGCTTAGTCACCTGAAGACGAGAACGCCCGCCTAAAGAAGCGGCTTGCCCAAGCCATGCTGGATAAGGAGGCGCTTCAGGTGGCTCTGGGGCGAAAGTACTGACGACAGATCAGAAACGGGAAGCCGTTGAGTTTATGTGTGATGCGACCGGTCTGTCGCAACGTCGTGCCTGCAGGCTGACAGGTTTATCCCTGTTGACCTGCCGTTATTCATCCCAGCGTCCGGCGGCTGATGCGCATTTATCAGGGCGCATTACTGAACTGGCACTGGAGCGCAGGCGTTTTGGCTACCGCCGCATATGGCAGTTACTGCGCCGTGAAGGGCTTCTGGTTAATCACAAGCGCGTGTACCGCCTTTATCATCTGAGAGGGCTGGGCGTAAAACGCAGACAACGTCGTAAAGGGCTGGCAACAGAACATCTGCCGCTGCTCCGCCCGGCGGCGCCCAACCTGACCTGGTCGATGGATTTTGTCATGGACGCGCTCGCCACCGGTCGCAGGAACAAGTGCCTGACCTGGGTGGACGATTTCACAAAGGAATGCCTGACGGTCACTGTTGCCTTCCGGATTTCAGGCGTGCAGGTCACGCGTATTCTGTCAGACAGGTCCACAACGCCGTTCGTCTGTGTCAACTTCCTGGCCGCGTGATTGGCAAGTCTGGCCAGCGTCGGTGCAAATCCCACGCCGATTATCAGCCCGGTTTCCTTTCAGATACGCTCGCGCATCTGCTGGCCGAATGTCTCGAGCGGGATAATGCCGCCAATCCCAATAACGTCCAGAAAAGACTCATCAATGGAGTAAACGTCCTGACCCGCAGCCATCTACCCCAGTATGGCCATCATGCGTGCTGACATGTCGCCGTTTATGTGGAACGGGAAATCTACTGAAATTATTGGTGCTTTAAAGTCCGCTATGCGTGAAAGCAGAAGCTCAGGCGTAAACGTTTAGAATTCAGTCAGGCCGGATTCAATCACTTATGCCATAGTGCTTCAGGCTTTGCATGCTCAGCTTTCCTGCTTCAAATACGTCGTGTTCCCAGGCATGTGGGCTGAGCCATTCAGGAGACCATACACCGTTGTAGCCCGTTTTACGTAAGGCTCTGACCCAGCTATCAATGTTCACTTCACCCTGGCCCGGTGCGTAATCACGAAGTACCCACTCATCCCATGCCTCGTCCTTACGAGCAGCGCGACCATCGCAGAAATGGACACCGTAAATCAGGCTGGGATCCATTTTGGCAACTTCGTCCGGATGAGTCTTACCGCCTGCGTGCAAGTGCCAGAAGTCAATAACCAGCCCCACATTATCCCTGCCGCATGCGGCAATTATGTCCAGACCTTGCTGTAATGAATTAAAGGGTGTGAAGGCAACAACTTCAATCTGAAATCTGATGCCAAGAGGTTTACCAATATCGGCTATGGCACAGATGTTATCGTGCAGGATGGTGTTGCGGTTTGTTTCAGTAAGTTCATTGATTTCATCAAGCGCCATGATCTGAACGACAGGACAGGCAAGCTCAGCAGCAGCATGACAAATCATCCTGGCCTCCTGTATAAGTTCAGCACGAGGCTGTGGTTGATAGCGACCGATACGTTTGAGAGCGTTAATACAGGTAATATCAATACCGTTATCCTGCATCAGCTGACGATATTCTGCATAGCTGCCACCATTTTCCAGATAACGAAATATATGTTCAGGCAGTAATTCCAGCCCGGTAAAACCGGCCTCACGAGCAATACGTAATTGCGTCACTGCGTTGCTGTACCATACAGAAACTCCATGTAATGACAGTTTCATTGCATCTCCTCAATCAGAAATATGAAGATGTGAACGGCGAACGCGAAGCTCTCCTTTTTTCCAGAGACCGTCCGGATCCGATTTTCCCAACAGAAGCCGGTTCAGCGCCTCCTTTACAAGCAGGTCAAGACGCTGACTGTATGTAGTAAGTTGCCAGGCAGGGGCCGCAGCTTCATCAATGTCATCAAAACCAACGACTGCAACAGAATCTTTTCCCGAAACACCGCGCAACGCCTCCATCGCTCCCAGGGCGAGTATGTCATTCTCGCAGAACAGTGCCTCAATGCGTTCATGTACTGGCGTTTCAAGCAAATAATGCTTCATCAGGTCATAACCCAGCCGACGATCGTAATGCTCGGCGCTGAATTCGAGTGTCAGTCCAAATCCCTGTGAGGATAATGCATCATGAAACCCCTCCTTACGCTGCAGATGCCCCTCATTACTGCCCGGCCCGGCCATATAGCCAAATTTCTTATGACCCTGCTCCATAAGTAAGCGGGCAATGACCCGTCCGGCCTGGTAGTCGTCAATATTCACGACGTCTATTCCCTGACCCTCAGTATTGCGGCCTACCTGCACCAGCGGTATAGAATGCATATCCAGGGCGATGGCAATGAATTCGGGCGTCAGTGCTGTACCCATAAAAAGAATCCCATCAACCTGGAGCTGATCGGCCAGCGACATTACGGCACTGTAATTATTGCCGGTGATATTCAGAAGCAAAGCCATGTATCCAAAGCTCTGAAGCTGCCGTGTCACCTCGTCCAGCAATAGCATTGAGTGAGGATTTTTTAATTCATCGATCGCCACGCCTACGATGTGCGTACGCTTTTGCGATAACCCCCTGGCAAGTAAATTCGGGCGGTATCCCAGTTCCTGCGCAATCTCCAGAATTCTTCCGCGGGCCTTATCAGAAATGGAGGCACCCGGTGTGAAAGCACGGGAAACCGTCCATTTAGACACTCCAGCGCGGGATGCTACGTCCCGTGCCGTTACCTTCTGACGCTTTGCTGCCTTATTTGTCATAAAAATCCGGTTGTTAAATGCATGCATGCAATTTAGAGATTAAGGAGAATTTAATCTTTTTCAAAGACGTGTGGTTTATCCAGAGTCTGGCTAGAAATTACACCGTAATCAAACTTAATGCACCCGATTGCAAAAAAAATGTGATCCCGTGTGAGTGTTTTTTAAAAGCTTGTTGACTAAATTTTCAGGCTCTTACACATTCGCTACATCTTCTTCAGCCATCATGCCAGGGTGAAAAGATTTTGCATCTGGATGCATTTTTGCACCCGAGAGCAAAATGATTATGGCTTTATCAGACGGCATACGCAGGAGCGGAAATTAACCTGAGCATAAAGCTGTCGCTCTTCACGTCAGGGACCGAACATACTAATTTGCTACAGGATTCAATCATGAAAAAGACTCTCGGTTTACTGATGCTGATAAGCCTGACACTGGCTACGGCGGTTCAGGCAAGAACGGCGCAGGTTGGCGTCGCGCTGGCAAATTTCGACCTTAACTTTGTGTCGATCCTTCGCACACAAATGATGCATGAGCTGGATACGCAGGGCATGAAAGGCCAGTTTTCTGATGCCAAAGGCGATGTTGCGCTCCAGGTACAGCAGATTGATGATTTTATTAATCAGGGGGTAGACGCCATCATACTTAATCCGGTCGACACTCAGGGTGTACTTCCAATGATCCAGGCGGCTAAAAATGCCGGAATCCCGCTGATTTTCGTGAATCGTAAACCAGAAGTGCCGCTGACAGGGGCAATGAGTTATGTGGGATCGGACTCTGCCCTGAGTGGCAAAATGCAGATCGAAGAACTGGCTAAGCTAATGAATTACCGAGGCAACATCGCCATTCTGATGGGTGCACTTTCGAATGAGGAGGCACGCGAACGTACCCGCGCTGTTGAAGAGTTTGTTGCGCAGCATAAAAATATGAAGGTGATTGAGAAACAAACCGCAAAATGGCAGCGAAATGAGGCGGTAGACGTGGTCTCTTCATGGCTGCTTAACGGCAGGTCAATCAATGCGATCGTCGCCAATAACGACGAAATGGCCATCGGTGCCATTATGGCCCTGAACCAGGCGAAGAAAAAAGACGTGATGGTTGCTGGCATTGACGGCACACCTGACGGACTGCAGTTTATTAAAAACGGTGAGATGGTTGTAACTGTTTTCCAGGATGCTAAAGCACAGGCTACCGGTGCCGTAAGAGTGGCAAATGCGCTGATTAATAAGCAGAAGACAGATAATTACCACTGGATCCCCTACCAGACTGTTACCAGAGCCAACTACGAACAATTTATCCAGCAGAACCAGAAGTGATTTTTATTAAACCCATCTTTGCACCCGGGTGCAAAGCGTTAATTCGGAGTATTTATGCTAAACGGTGAAAAAAGTATTTCCCGCCCACTACGCTGGGCCATGATTGGCGGCGGCCGGCTCAGTCAGGTTGGCTATAAACATCGTTCGGGTGCACTGCGCGATAACACTGCCTTCCGGCTTGTTGCTGGCGCATTTGACGTCGATGCCACCCGAGGCCGTGAGTTCGGCATCAACCTTGGCTTACCGGCCGAACGTTGTTATGAGAATTATTGACAGCTGCTATCTGAAGAAGCTAAGCGTGAAGATGGTGTTGAAGTTGTTACTGTTGCCACGCCTAATGGCACGCATTTTGAAATCACCAGAGCTGCGCTTAATGCCGGGATTCATGTTATCTGTGAAAAACCGCTGTTTTTTACCTCGGCTGAAGCGCAGGAAATTAAAGCACTGGCGGCGGAAAAAGGCCTGATCGTGGGCGTTACCTATGGCTTTTCAGGCCATCCATTACTGATGCAGATGCGCGCCATGATTGCTAAGGGCGAAATTGGTGATGTACGCATGGTTGAACTGCAGTACACACATGGATTTAGCGCAACTGATAACGCGGACAAGTTCAGCGATGCGCAGAAATGGCGCGTAGACCCTAAAATTGCCGGTCCGTCATTTGTGCTGGGTGACATCTCAACGCATACCTTTTACATCTCTCAGCTTGTACTTCCTGACCTGAAAATCAAAAGTCTGTTATGCGATCGTCAGAGCTTCATTCCGTCCCGGGCACCACTGGAAGATAACGCTATGGTGCTGATGCATTATGAAAACGGTGCCGTAGGACGCATGTGGGCCTCTGCAATAAATGCAGGCTCAATGGACAGCCAGAGTATTCGCGTTATCGGCTCCCGGGCCAGCCTGGAATGGAGCGATTATAACCCGGGAGAACTGAAATTTGAGGTTCAGGGCCAGCCTAACCAGATGCTGCATCATGGTATGCCCTACCTTGATGAAAGTGCCCTGGCCGATGAGCGCCTTGGGGCATTGCATACCGAAGGGCTGGCTGAATCATGGGCCAACATCTATCTCAAGTTCGCCATTGCCATCAGCGCGACTCAGCGCGGCGACAGTAAAACTCTTGAGGGGCTGGTTTATCCGGACATCAACGCGGGCGCCGAAGGCGTGCGCTGGATTGAAAACTGTGTGCGCTCGGCAGATAGCGGTTCCAGCTGGGTTAACTACGAATAAGGAATGACGATGAAACTCTCTTTCTGTACGGACAGTCTCGGCCACCTGCCTTATGAGCAGATGCTGGACAAGCTGCTTGAGCTGGGTGTTAACGGCGTTGAAATGACTACCGGAGGCTGGTCTTCAGCACCGCATGTCCCAACGGCTGAGCTTCTGGAAAGCGCATCAAAGCGTCAGCAGTTTCTTCACGCGCTTGAAAGCCGCGGCATGACCATCGCGGCTCTGAACGTTTCCGGGAACCCTCTGGATCCGGGAGATTTGGGGAAATGCCACAGACAGGATACTGAAAATGCACTGCGGCTGGCCGGGGAACTGGGTGTAAAAAAAATTGTAATGATGAGCGGCCTGCCTCCGGCCAGTCCGCATGACACCATCCCGAACTGGATCACCTATACCGTCAGCTGGCCACCCACGCTGAAAAACTGTCTGGACTATCAGTGGAATGAGGTTGCTATTCCATACTGGCGGGATCTGGTCGAGCAGGCGAAGACCAGCGGCGTAGAAAAATTTGCGCTGGAGAACTTCAGTTCAATGCTTGTCTGGAATCCGGAAACCCTGTTCCGGCTGCGTGACGCCGTGGGACCTATGGTTGGACTGAACCTTGACCCCAGTCATCTTATCTGGATGGGTGCCGACCCTATCGCTGCCGCCCGCGCACTTGGACCGGCCATACATCACTGTCACGGTAAAGACGTACGCCTTGAGCGTGGACTGGTTAACATCAACGGTCTGCTCGAAACCAAACCGGTTGAGGACGTCGCAAACCGCGCCTGGAACTATGTGGCTGTAGGTTGTGGTCAGGACCTTCAATGGTGGAAAGAGTTCTTCTCGGTCGTACGCATGATGGGCTACAACGGCTGGGTTTCACTGGAGATGGAGGATTTAACCATGTCCGTTGAGGCAGGTGTTACCTCATCAGTTGCTGCGTTACAGCAGACTATCAGTCAGTAGTTTTTCCCCTTAAGGCTGCCGTAAAGCGGCAGCCTTATCAAAAATATGTTCATGCCTGAACAGACCATTAAAAAATGTACCCCACATAGCCTAATCTTCAGATGGAGTAGCCTGATGGAACATTATATTTCGAAAAATCCTGCCTCCGGCCCCAACAGTAAAGTACGAACTGAACCTCTCGTGAAGGTCATTACCGCCATTGCTACTTTAGGCGGTTTGTTGTTCGGTTATGATACCGGCGTGATTTCAGGTGCATTACTTTTTATGGGGCCTGAACTACAGCTAACCCCCTTCACCACAGGTCTGGTAACCAGTTCACTGTTAGTGGGCGCGGCTACAGGCGCGCTGATTTCAGGTGGACTGGCAGATCGCCTTGGCCGTCGTAATATCATCCTTATCCTTGCTGTCATTTTTGCTCTGGGAGCGCTGGGAACAGCCGTTGCGCCTAACCTGGAAGTTATGCTCATTTCCCGCGTGGTTCTCGGACTGGCAGTCGGTGGCGCTGGAAGTACCGTGCCTGTTTACCTGGCAGAAATTGCACCAGCAAACAGGCGCGGACAGCTTGTCACCATCAGCGAATTAATGATTGTCTCCGGTCAGATGCTGGCTTACATCTCGAATTTCGCGCTCAATGCACTCTGGGGTGGCGAAAACACCTGGCGCTGGATGCTGGGCATTGCCACGCTACCGGCAGTCGTTCTCTTTTTGGGTATGCTTTTTATGCCTGACTCTCCCCGCTGGTATGCGCTTAAAGGGCGCTTTGCTGAGGCTCGCCGTATTCTGAGCCGGACACGAGCAAAAGAAGATGTAGATTGGGAAATGATGGAAATCGAAGAAAATTTGTCGGAAGAAGCGCAGCAAAAAGGTTCGTTGCAGGATTTACGTACGCCCTGGATGTGCAAAGTTTTTTTTATCGGTCTCACCTTTGCCTTTTTCCACGCAGCAACGGCCGTTAACAGCATCATGTATTATGCCCCCATTATCCTACAGAATACCGGTATGAGCACGAATGCCTCACTGTTTGCGACCATAGCTAACGGTGTGGTGTCAGTCATCATGGTTCTGATCGGCATTGTTTTGCTGGGTTATATCGGTCGTCGGACCATGGCTGCGATGGGCCAGATAGGGTGCACCTGCTGCCTGTTTCTTCTCGCCGCCATATCGGCTTTTATGCCGGAACATATGGGTAACGATGTCAATCTGTTACGCAGTTATTTCATTCTTGGGGCAATGTTACTGTTCCTCTGCTTCATGCAGGGCTTCTACTCACCTGTTATCTGGCTAATGTTGTCAGAAATGTTTCCGAGTAAAATTCGCGGTATATGTATGGGCGGCGCAGTATGTGCGCTCTGGTGCTCTAATGTCATAATCACTATGTCTTTTCCGGTACTTCTTTCCTCATTCGGGCTTGCCTGCACATTTGGCATCTATGGCATCGTAGGAGTTTTAGGCAGCGCTTTTGTTCTGAAATTCATCCCGGAAACCCGCGGCCGAAGTCTGGAGCAAATTGAGCATTATCTGCGCGATATTTATAAGGATAAAAAAGGAGTGAAGTCGGCACTGTCTGAATAATTCAGATTTATAAATTCACAGAAATATTGCAAAAAATGAGGCATGACATAGCGCTTTTTATGACCTGCTGAACTGCTCCCCGCGATTTAGCATAGCAGGATGAGGGAACGTCAGCTTCTCGCACAAAGTGGAAATGCGTGCTGACAGGTACGCTATGAGCGAGGAGCGGACGTTTACCAACGTTAACCTGCATATACTCAATTTTTGCCACTCTATATGCTGCTACCGGCACGTTTATCAGAAAAAATCGACATGCAATCCGCGCATCTGCTGGAACAAAATGCGTGCACAGAGCAATATTTCTACCTGTCATTTTGCCGGAAATGAAGTTTTCAAGGCCTGTTATTACTTCATCTGGAGAACTTATCCACAGGTACGTTAGATATCCTTAAGGATGTCAGGAAACCGTTCAAAACGCATTTTGCCTGCTGTCACCGGTATATAATAATCCCCCCAAAAATGGGATGACATGAGGTTTGCCTCGTGGTCCGGCCCCACAATAAACAGGTCGTCACCTTCACGCCGGGCTTCAGCACGGCGCGGCAGAATGTGCCGATAAACATTCATCTGCATTTCAGTCAACTCTGCCGCACTACCTTCAAACGGAAAGCGCAGGAACATGCCCGGACTGGATGCATTCTGCCCGCCATGCTCATCTTTATCCTCGCGACAGCCAAAGGTCAGTATCAGTCGGATGTTGCCGGAGGAGCTGTCAGGTTCAAACCGTTCTGCGAACCAGGTGGGTGATTCTCCGCGAAGGAGGCGCGCCGCCTTTTTAAGGCCCTGCTCACGCTGCTCCGTGTGGAAAGCAATAGAGTAGAGGTCGGCGCTTTCACACTGTTAGCTAAAGGTCACATCAGAATGCGAGGGCGCGCTGAGCCATGCTGTTTCCGGTTCCGGCATGGTGCGAGCGGATGATAAGAGGCTGGGCTGCAGGCCGTGAAAATGCCACTCTTTCGTCTGCCTGTAACGCGCCGGGGGCAGACAAAAATATTTTGTAAAGGTCCGGGTGAAAGCTTGCTGATTGGTAAAGCCGAACTGTTCAGCCGCATGGATGACAGGTGCGCCGGTCATTTTCAGCAGGATAGCCGATTCAGACAGTCTGCGTTCGCGAATGTAGGTGGCCAGTTTCATGCCAGTTTCCTGGCGAAACAGTCGCTGGAGATGCCACTTGCTGTAACCGGACTTCTCTGCCACTTCGTCGAGGATGATTTTTTTATCAAGATTCTCTTCAATCCAGACAATGAGATCGTGGGTAAAACTTTTCATTTGTATTGGCCCCGGAGCATCATAAAATTACATATCTATTGTTGAATGCCTGAGACAGGAAAGCCGATGGGTATTATTCATCGAAACGTTTTACGTAAAGCCTTAAAGGCCCTGACACACGTTAAGTCACGTGTGTCAGGGCAGCGAACCTGCTGCAAAAAATCTTTATATCAGTAAGGCGGGTAAAAGCGTGCTCGTGAAGAAAATGTCAGCATCTCAAGAGCCTTGATTCTTTTTTATTGGGGGTTCTTTGCTGAAGCAATCAGCGCACTTTTATTTTCAGTCAAGTATTCCCGCACCGTTTTCGCTGGCCTGCCGAGAATATAAGGAAGATCGTTTTGCACCATCGACATATAGGACATCCTGCCATCAAGCATCTGGGTAACGAAATCAATGTTTGCACTGGCATACCAGCTGTCAGCACCTTGAGAAATAAGTGAATCGATCAGCTGACGGAAGCCTTCCAGTCCTTTGTCTTCGCACCTGATTTCAAGCCCGGTCACCTCACTCATCAGCACGGCTATTTCTTCACCGTTCAAACTTTCCACGCTCAGCCAGTAATGCTGTCCGGCATGACGCGCAGGCCCATCGAAGAGCACTTTTGCAGCGACGGCGGCAATGTCCTCGGGCGCGATATAGCCGACTCTCCGATCGCCCCAGTAAGTTGTGTAGGTGAAATTTTTGGGGATGTAAAGGCCGGTGAATACATTCATAAACATATTTGGATGGAGATGCGTCCAGGCAATGCCACTCGCCTCAATATATTTTTCAATCATCTGGTGCCATACAAAGTGGGCATCCGTGGTATCCCATTCAGCGAACACACCCACATGAACGATATGGCTCACACCTGACTTCTTGGCTGCATCCACCAGGGTTTTACTCTGCGTGAGCATGGCAACGCTGTAGCCGGTTAAGAGGAAGACGCGATCAACGCCCGCCATCGCGAGCGCGAAGGTCTCCGGTTTATCGAGATCGAGATAAACGCCATCTTTTCCTTCCCTGCGCAGCTGGTTTACCGTGTCTTGCTTGCGTGAAGCGATGCGCAGATGAACATCTTTGTCGTCAAGTTCTTTGACGATATGGCTACCGATAGTTCCGGTAGCGCCCAGAACAAGGACAACGGGCTTCTGATGTATTGTCATGAGTACAATACCTTATTCAGTTGGTTGATAGAGCGTCAGAGCAACGCCACGTTTCAGGAAAGGAGATGTCTGAATCCCCCACAACGGGCTGCATACTTTGCCCGCTACGTCAGCTACATAAAGAGCGCGCGCGTCAGACGCACGGCGTAGTCCGCGTCGGGGTTGGTAGTGCTGTCGCCAACCCGTTCCATGATCGCCTCGATCGCGAGGTCGCGGCGTTTCGGCAGGCGGCCCCGCTCGGCTGCGGCCAGGGCATCGGGCACCTCATCGCGCGCCAGATCCGTACAGTAAACTGGTGCGCCGGGCTGCTGGCGCCATGATTCGCTGAGCGGTCCCGAATAAACCGCGTCGAGCCCGGTCTCGTCGACCAGTCTCATCGCCACATCACGTTCCCGCTCGCCGTTGGCTGCAACGGGAATGGCGATCCGCCCGGTCGATCCTGCAGGGACACCCTTCTGTGCGAAGGAGGCGGAGGTGATGGCGTTCCACGCTTTGGCAATGGGACGACCCAGCTGCCCTGCAACCCACTCACTCTCGGTTTGTCCGGCTTCGATGTCAGCGATTTCGCCGTCACGTTTGGGATAGTAGTTCGATGTGTCGATGACAACGGTGCTGGCAGGCACGCTCGCGAACAGCGGAGCGATCTTCGTAATGGCGCTGAGCGGCGTCGACAGGATTACCACGTCGACCCCCGTCACTGCTTCAGTGGACGTAACGGCCTGAGCGCCGTAGGTCAGGATGTCGCCTTCGATCGTGTCAGGGCCGCGCGAATTGGCAACCTTTACGTCATGACCAGCAGCGCTGAGTTTCATAACCAGCGTTATGCCAATGTTACCTGTGCCCAGTATGCCAATCTTCATGATGTCATCCTCGTAATGAGCAATTGCCGTTTGGGGGCGGGCAAAATGATGCCGCCCTGGTGTTTCAGTCGTGGAAAGTCACGCTGGTGTCCACCGGTACGCGATCCATACGGATCCGGTTGCCGGGTGCCGCTTCGTCCGGGTAGCCGAAAGAGATGCCAAAGAGCAATTTCAACTCATCGGGAATGCCGAGGAATTCACGGATTGTCCCGGCAAAAAAACCAAGCGCAGTTTGGGGAATACCACCGAGACCGCGCGCCGCGAGCGACAGCAGGAAGGTTTGGCCATACATACCTATGTCACCTGCAACACGGACATTGTCACCAAATGAGGGCATAAACAGGAACGCGACCTGGGGAGCATTAAAGAACGAGTAGTTCATCGCGCCCACGCGACGCCGCCCCTCCTTGTCCTCGCGCATCACGTTCATGGCTTCATAATAGGCCTTGCCCAGCGCGTCGTTACGCTTACGATATTCGCCGTAGTAGTCGTTCTGGTCGAAAGAGAAGTCCGGCGTGAATTCTCCGGCGTCGTTTTTGGCGTGCAGGATTTGAGATAGCTGCTTAAGCTTTTCGCCGCGGACAATGTGAGTATTCCAGGGCTGCGTATTGCAGTTGGACGGCGCGCACTGGGCATCCTCCAGCACCTCGCGGATAAGGCTTAACGGCACGGGCTTGTCGAGAAAGCCACGGATAGAGTGACGCGCGTGGGCTGCCTCGCTAAATGGCAGTGTCTCATCTGATGATGTTTCGGTTCGGAGATGGACTGGAGTCATAGTCATAAAGGTTTCCTTTGTATGAGAGTTAGTGGTGATTACCACTTCGCACAAACATCTCTTGCTTACTAGACCATAGCGCACTAGATAAAATGGTGCAAAAAGGGCATGTACAGTCTCTTTAATCCTGTCGTGGTCTACTGAGATCGCGCAAGGTGTCGCGAAGCTCGATCATTCCCGCTTCGTCCAGTTTACAGGCGCTCTTGATCTTCTGACTAACGCTCAGGATTTCTTCCCGGATGCTCTCGACGCGAGGGGTCAGATCGACCAGCACACGTCGTTCATCGTTTGGGTCACGAGTACGAGTAACAAATCCTGCACTTTCAAGGCGTTTGACAAGAGGCGTGATCGTCCCCGTGTCCATGTCGAGACAGGCACCAAGCGTGCCCACAGATAAGGGCGATCCGTTCAGCAGTCTGAGCATCACCAGGTATTGCGGGAACGTCAGGCCTAACGGCTCCAGGAAGGGCTTGTGCATCCTGGCCATACGGTTAGCCGCTCCATAGAGAGCAAAAGAGAGCTCCATACCAACGCTGCGGGATTGTGTCATCATTAATTCGCCTGATATCTTCTAGTGCACTAGATTAAACCAGCTTGAAATAATTTCAAGTGTTGTAGTCGGCTGTGTGGGTAATAAAGCGTCAACCGTGCTGCGAATTATAAGCTTTGATTGCCTTTCTGGATGAGCGGGTGAAAGAAGCCAGGACTGCTCAGCAATTAACGTAACATGAAAGTTGCAACGTCCGCTTTTGGTACAAAGCGGATGGAATCAGATAAACGTCCGCTATGAGCGAGGAGCGGACATTCGCCCCTCTGTCGTATGTCCTTAAAGAGCGCACACCAGATATAAAAGAATTGCGTTAGTGTACCTTCCTATTTTGACGGGATGTTGCATATGTCATCACTACCGCCCCCAGTAGTAACAAACCACTTAAACCAAATGCACTTCTCCATCCCAGACTGTCGAATGCCAGACCTCCAGCCGTTGAACCAAGCGCAATCGATAGCTGGATCACCGCAACCATGAGGCCACCACCCCTCTCTGCATCTTCGGGTAACGCTCGTGCTATCCATGTCCACCATCCTGTTGGCGCAGCCGTCGCAAGTAGCCCCCACAGGCTTAATAATACGGCAACGGCCCAGATGTGGTGTCCGACCAGCAGTAACGCACCAGTAATCGCGGCCATAAGCAACGGGATCATGATTAAGGTCTTGTAAAATTTGGCGTTCAGGAATGTTGAGACGATCGTTGTGCCGACAAAACCTGCTATGCCTATTGCAAGCAAAATCAGAGAAAGGTTAGAAGGTCCCACTCTGGTGACGCTCTCCAGAAAGGGGCGCACGTAGGTAAACAAAGCAAACTGTCCCATAAAGAAGAGCCCGCAGGCAAGCATTCCCGTTGGTACGATGGCAACGCTGAACAGACGAAGCACAGACCCCTGTGGTTTTTGTGTTTTATCGCTTTCCATCGAAGGCAGGCTGAACCATTGCCAGATGAACGCAGCTATCGCAAGAGGGACGAGACATAAAAAGGCCCCACGCCAACCGACCGTTGTCCCCAGATAACTACCAAGCGGCGCAGCCACAACGGTGGCCAGCGCGTTACCGCCGTTAAAAATTGCCAGTGCGCGGGGAACCTGGTGCTGTGGCACGAGCCGAATGGCGGTTGCAGCCGACATTGACCAGAACCCTCCGATGACGACGCCAATCAGAGCCCTCCCCAGCATATAAATCGGATAGTCAGGCGCCATGGTGATAACTAACCCTGATATGGCCATTAAGACCGTTAGCCCAAGCAGAAGATATTTACGATTCAGGTCTCCGGCAATATGGGAGATAGTCAGACTGGTCAGCACTGCCAGTGCGCCAGAAACGGCAATTCCTTGCCCTGCCAACCCTTCGGTAACGTGCAAATCGCGGGCAATGAGCGTAAGCAGGCTGACTGGCATAAACTCAGAAGCGATCAGCACAAACACGCAAAGCGTCATGGCAAATACGCCGCTCCAGTATGCATGCTTTTTTTCGTATGATGGTTTTAGACTTACAGTGGACATTATTAGCATCCCTTAATATCGAACCAGCCAGATTCAGGCGCAGTCGGGTCAGAAGTTATTCAGGGAATAACGACATAATAGGTGGGTGAGAATATGGGGCGATGTGACATATTCTGCGTCACACCAGGCAGGTAAAAGCCACCCGTTTATGACAGGTGGCCTGGTAAACCTTTCGGGTTACCTTAAGTTTGCTTTGAAAAATTGCTCAAATTTGGCAAATGGGATCTTACCCGCAACGTTGTCGTACAGATCAACATGGTTTGCCCCAGGGACAATCACTAACTCTTTCTCTTTGCTGCCGATTGCCTTAAAGGCATCTTCAGCAAAATAGCGTGAATGGGCTTTTTCGCCGGTCACGATGAGTGTAGGGATAGTAACTTCATTGGCGTAACTCAGCAGCGGCATATTCATAAATGACAGCGGCATGGTTGCATTCCAGGCACCGGTTGAGTTGACCGAACGCTCATGGAAACCACGCGGCATGCGGTAATAATCAAAGAACTCTTTCAATACTGGGTTAGGATTCGCGGGCAGAGTTTCCGGCAGAATACGATCGGAAGCGGTGACGTTGCCCTTCTCATCAACATAAATGTCATGCCCGCCTGGCGCGAAAGCGCCATTTTCCGCATCCTTCCAGCGCTGCGTGTTCAGATACTGCAATACGGCACGACGATCGGCAGTGGTATAGCGGTCTTTGCCATCGCCCACGCCATGCCCCATCGCACGGCTCATGTCATACATCACGCTGGTCGCCACCGCCTTGACACGCGTGTCCATCGCGGCGTCGTTTAAGGCCATGCCGCCCCATCCGCAGATACCGAGCAGCCCGATACGGTTGCGATCCACCTCTTTTTGCAGGCCTAAGAAATCAACCGCCGCGCTGAAATCCTCGGTGTTGATATCCGGAGATGCGACGTTGCGCGGGTAGCCGCCGCTTTCGCCCGTGTATGAAGGGTCGAAAGCCAGAGTGACAAATCCCTGTTCAGCCAGCGTCTGCGCATACAGGCCGCTGGATTGCTCTTTCACCGCCCCGAAGGGGCCGCTAACAGCAATAGCTGCCAGCTTGCGATCCCCACGATCCTTCGGGATGTAGAGATCCCCGACTAAGGTGATCCCGTATCGGTTCGGAAAGGTCACCTTACGGTGATCAACTTGCGTGCTCTCAGCAAAAGTTTTATCCCATTTCTCGACCAGCGAAACGGGCGCGTTCGTATTGGCTGTATCAGCGTAACTCATATTTGTGACTCCACTTAATGATGCGCATAACAACAGGGCGGGTATCGCAGTTGTCAATTTTTGGGTGAAAGCAGTCATCAAAATCCCCTTCATAAAACGTGCCAGAAACAGGTTTCCTACGGACAACGCTGCTGTGCTTTGTTGCAATGCGCACATTATAGTTAGCAGAAATAGTACTGATTAGAGGGTAAAAAATGCTAAGATTGATAACATATTGTTCTGAATTGTGATGCGGCAGCAGGGGAAGGATGATGGCGAAACGGGAAAACTATAACGATCTCTATCTGTTTATGCAGGTCGTGCGAGAAGGGAGTTTTACTGCCGCCGCGCAGAGGCTTGGCCTGGCGCAGTCAGGAATTAGTCGTGCAGTGCGCGAGCTGGAAGAACGACTGGGCGTGCAGCTTCTGGTGCGTACCACGCGCAAGTTATCGCTCACCCATGCCGGCGAGTTGCTCTATCGAACCGTCGAATCTGGATTTGACGCTTTAGATATGGGGCTTGCCACGCTGGCCCATTATCGCCATACCCCATCGGGTACGGTCCGTATTAATGCCAGTCAGCACGCCATTGATAAAGTGCTGCTGCCGAAGCTGGCGGTGTTTAAACAACGCTACCCAGATATTCGGCTGGAGCTCATCAGCGAAAGCCGGTTTGTCGATATTATTGCTGAGCGCTTCGATGCCGGTATACGTCTGGGCTCGGAAGTAGGTAGCGGTATGGTCGCTGTGCGCATTTCGCCCGATATGGAGATGGCCGTTGTCGGCACGCCCGAGCACTTTCGTCGCTACGGATTTCCGCAAACTCCCTCCGATTTAGTTATTCATCCCTGCATCGCTTACCAGTTTGGAGACGGCAGCCTGTATGCATGGGAACTCAATCAAGACGGTAAAAAGATAACCCATCAACCTAAGGGACAATGGGCCTTTGCTGACAGCTATATGGAAGCCAAAGCCGCCCGGCTAGGCCTGGGACTGGCTTATGTTCCGGAGGAATTAGTTTCTGATGATATAGAACAGGGGGCGCTGATCAGAGTTTTGCAATGCTACAGTCAGCGCCTGGAAGGTTCATATATCTATTATCCGCACCGCAATGTGTCACCCGCTCTAAGAGCGGTTATCGATACATTGAGAATTTAAGGGATAAAGATGAGGTGGTTCGCAGGCCTGGGTAATAGTTGAAAAACAACGTCCGCTCCTGGCACAGGGCTGCTGTTGCAGCCCTGACAACCTTAGACTTCAATCGATTCATAGATCTCTAACGCATCATCGACTTCGATGCCTAGATAACGGACAGTGCTTTCCAGTTTCTTATGGCCCAACAGAAGTTGGATCACCCGGAGATTCTTGGTTTTCTTGTATATCAGGTAAGGTTTTGTTCTTCTCATGGAATGTGTGCTGTAAAGCGAAGCTTCGAGACCAAGCTTTTCTACCAACCCATGAAAAATTCGGCTGTATTGTCGGGTTGATATATGCCGGTTAGTTCCGATCCGAGACCGAAACAAGAAGTCTTTACTGTGCAAATTGCCAAGCTTTATCAATGCAGCAACAGCTTCTCTTGTCCCTTTGGTTATCTCAAATTGCACAGGGCTACCGGTTTTCTGTTGCAGCACCGTTGCTCTGCTTGAAACCGAGCTACCATATGCAACATCAGATACTTTGAGGTTCACCAGATCGCAGCCTCGTAGCTTACTGTCTAAGGCCATATTGAACAGAGCTAAATCACGCGTTTTACCTTCCAGTTCAAGCCGGATTCGGATCCCCCAGATATGAGATATCTGAAGTGGTCTTTTTTGGCCTATGATACGGTCTTTATTCCACGGTGACGTGTTCATACTCAAATCTCCTGCAATGTGGGAGATTTGAGTATGGTTGTCTCTTATGAGCGAAGAGCAGATGTTTGCATTTTCGCTCATACATCGATAAATGAAATATGGCTTACGGATTACATAAAAAGAGCCCGGTGTAATCGAACAATATAATCTGCAGTCGGATTGGATTGCTTATCGCCCATTCGCTCCTGAATTGCCTGAACAGCAATATCCCGACGCGCAGGCAGCCGTGTTTTTTCCGTTGCGGCGATCGCTGACATCATTTCATCAAATGTGAGGTCAGTACAGTAGCAAGGTGCACCCGGTTGTTGACGCCATGACTCCTCAACTGTACCTGCATCGAAGGCGTCAAACCCCGTATCACTGACAAAACGCATAATCAATTTTTTGTGCTCTACGATATTCCCTGCCACCGGAATTGAAATACGTCCTGCTGTACCCTCTGCTTTACCTTTTGTAGCGAGAGAATCTGAACCTATTGCATTCCAGGCCTTCACCAGTGGACGGTTCAGGAGATGCGCTACCCACGCGCTTTCGACCTGACCATCTGAGAACCCATCGATGATTCCGTCGCGATGTGGGTAATAGTTCGACGTGTCAGCAACGATAACATGACTGGGTAATGTCCGGATCAGAGGCGCGATATCCGCAACCTTTGCCATAGGTATGGACAGGATGACAACCTGTGCATCCTGTACTGCACTGGCTGCATCGGCTGCTTCAGCGCCCGTTTCAAGCACGTCGGGGGCTATCGTTTCAGGCCCACGTGAATTTGCAACCTTAACGGAGTGACCGGCAGAGGCGAGACTGCGAGCAAGCGTTTTACCGATATGGCCGGTTCCCAGAACAGCAATCCGTACTTTTCATAATTAATCATAACATCCCCTTTTTGGCTCAGGCCGTTACTGCACGGTTACGTTTAACGATGGCATCATGAGTGAGTTGTTCGCCTGCAGACATAAACTCCTTGATCAACGCATCTCTGTTTAGTAGAGCGCGAGTTTTATCCGCTGCCTTAAGGGCTGCTTCAAGCTCTCCGGTTTTTAGCTCAGTACAGTAGGCTGGCGTGCCGGGCTGTTGCCGCCATGATTCGCTAAGCGTACCGGCATCAACTGCATCGAAACCGGTCTGACTGACCAGTTCAAGTGCAACAGATTTTGCTACCGTACTGTCGCCGGCAACCGGAATAGCGATACGTGAGGGTGAACCGGCAACCAGCCCTTTATCTTTAAGCGTCTCGGCCAGAACAGCGTTCCAGGCTTTGACAAGAGGGCGTTTGACTATTTCACTGGCGTACACGCTTTCAGGTTTGCCTTCACGGATCTCTTCAATGTCCCCGTCGCGGAAGGGATAGTAGTTAGACGTATCAATGACGATCACGCTCTCCGGAACATCACGCAAGAGTTCAGCCAGTTCAGCATGCTTATCAAAGGGCGTAGAGAGGATGATGACATCCACATCTCGTACGGCTTCCTGACGCTCAACCGCCAGTGCACCAGCTCTTCGCGCAATCTCTGCAATTGTTTCCGGTCCCCTTGAGTTAGCCAGTTTGACCTCATGGCCCTGCACAGAGAGCTTATGTGCCAGAGTCGCACCAATGTTTCCAGCGCCAATAATGCCTATTTTCATACCAGTACCTTTTGTCTGAGTGGAGGATGATCAGTTATCAGCGGGATGGGCAAAGTTATTGAGGGTATCTCGTAACTCCTCGAGCTTCGCATCCGATAACTGACAGGCTGATTTGATTTTTTCGGTTACGTGCCACAGCTCGCTTTGCAAAGCGAGCCCGTCATCCGTAAGAGTAATGAGGACTCGCCTTTCGTCAGCGCGATCCCGCATGCGAACTATGCGTCCGGCAGCCTCAAGCCGTTTGAGAAGGGGGGTAATGGTGCCGGTATCCATGCCGAGCTTATTCCCGATATCACCCACGGTGCGTGGGGTTCCGTTAAACAACTCCAGCATGACCAGATACTGGGGAAAGGTTAGCCCCAGCGGGTCCAGCAACGGCTTATGTAACCGGTTCATGCGGCTCGCCGCACCATAGAGGGCAAACGAAAGTTGTGTCCCTATTTCCTGTCGTGACTGCATGCTCATATGCCAATCCGTTATCTTGTAGATGATTATATAGTGCACTAGATAAAACCATATAACAAACTTTTAATCAGTTAAAGAGTGATGAATGAGTAATTCGTGCGGTATGACAATGACAACAAAGCAGGCTGAGAAGTCTCTAGACTGACGGGTACTATCGTTCCAGGCTATTCAAACAGGTCCGCTTCTGGCACAAAGCGGACGCGCATGTCAGGTCCGCTATGAGCGAGGAACGGACATTGAGTGCAAAAGAACAGCAACACGCGATAATGGGGCTGGCTTTATCTTGTTTTGTGAGCCTGACATTACCGGGCATTACGACATTTCATGTATAAGAAATATTTCCCCAGAGCACGGTACGCATGAAAAATTCTATGTTCAGATTTTCCCCGACATTTTTACTCTTTTTGCTTGCCTCTTCAGCCACCGCACAAAATATCTCCCCCGAAATTACGACGCAATTTGGTAAGGTCAAAGGCGAAGACCATCACAATACGCTGTCATGGACCGGTATTCCTTATGCGAAAGCCCCGGTCGGAGAACTGCGCTGGAAAAAACCGGTTTCTCCGGACGCATCAAACACCGTCTTCGATGCGACCCGGCCCGCCGCCGACTGTATCCAGGTATCCCCTAACGGAGTCAAAGGTAATGAGGATTGCCTGAATCTCAATATCTATCGCCCAACTGGGACCAGCACCCCGCTTCCGGTGCTGGTTTATATACACGGCGGCAATAATCAGCTGGGCAGTTCCAGTGAGTTTGCTCCGGCGTTTATCGCTGAAAAATACAATGCTGTGATTGTTACCGTAAATTATCGTCTGGGCGCACTCGGCTTTAATCCATTAAAAGCCCTTAACGATGGCAACCCGCTGAATGATTCCGGAAACTACAGCTTACTCGACATCAAAAAATCACTGGAGTGGATCAAAGATAATATTCAGGCTTTTGGTGGTGACACAAATAATATTACCGTCTCCGGATTTTCGGCTGGCGGCAGAGACGTGATGGCGATGCTTATATCACCCTATTTTAAAAATACCTTCGACAAAGCCATTGTTTTCAGTGGCGGCATGACCACCTCTGACAGACATGAAGCGGAAAGCGTGTTCGCGCAAAGACTAGCACCTCTGGTAGTCAAACATGGCATTAAACCAGATGCCGGAGCGGCGAAAATCTGGCTCCTGTCAGGCTCGCCAGAGGTCCGTCATTTTCTCTATCAGCTCCCCGCCGCAGAACTGGCAATGCTGTTTGGCGATGCGGGGATTCGCATGAATCAATTTCCCCATCTCTACCGCGATGGTGTGGTGATCCCGAAGGATGGCTTTGAGACCAAAAAATATAATGCCGTCCCAGCCATTATGGCCACAGGGCAACAGGAGTTTTCTTTCTTCGCCCGTAACGACCCTATGTTTGCCACACAGGTGAAAGACGGTACGCTTGAAAACAACACCACCCTGCTGAATAAATACACCTTTGCAAATCACTATGGCGGGCTGCTATACAGCCTGTTTAATGTTAATCAGTCTGCTGAGGTGATGTATAAAAATTATCACGCGCCGCTGTATGGCATGGAGTTCCGCTATGGCACGGATGCGTTTGTTACTGGTGACAAATTATCCGCCATTGGTTCTTTCCACGGCGTGTTTATGCCTTTTTGGGATAAAGATAAGTATGCTGAATTTACGCAGGATGCGCTGAAGCTAAAAGGCTCCAGGGCACTAGGAGAATCTTTTAATACCTACATTAAAAACTTCCTGGCAACAGGGTCACCAAACGATCAGACCCTTCCGGAATGGAAGAAATGGACTCCGGAAAATGCAGCTGCGGGGGAATCACTTCTGATGATGGATGCCAACAGGCAGAAAGCCATCATCTACATGAGCAACAAGACCTATAGTTATAAAGATATTCTCACCCGCATTGAGCAGGACAACTCCTTGTCAGCTGTAGACAAAAACTTTGTTATCAAAAACGTGCTGAACAATCGCTGGTTCAGCGCACCGCTTGATCAACACTTTAGCCACTAATCCGATGCCTCCTGCTATTGCAGGAGGCAAATTTTTACTCAGCGAGCGAACTGTAGATTATTTTGCGTACTTTGCTGTTATTAGCTCCTGTTAATGTGCCACCGTATAGCTTTGCCGCAACCTTCATTCCAGGGCTTCCAGCATCACCCCTTCGGTTTGCGACACATTACGCTGAATGTAAATCGTGCTCTGTGCTCAGATGACGCCATATCGATTTAAATGCCAGAGCCCGAAAGCTGATTGATGTGATTTCTCTTTTTCTCGCTGGCTCTGGTCATAAAATCTGGCTCAGTATGCTGAGTTAACCGCCTTTGCAGTCTTTTTCCCGAATGTCTGCCGAACGAACTTCACACACTGCCAACTTGTTCAATTAAACCTATCAACCTGACTGCACCAGCCTGGCATTAAACTGAAGACAACGCTGACAACGGTAAGTGCGTAGTCCGCTATGAGCGAAAAGCGGTCATGAACCCTGAAGAATATGCAAAATTTGAGGAATGGCAGGACGACCCTACACAACGACTGTGGAATATGTGGACATACGTGCATGTGCGTGACGTTGCGCAGTCCATTGAGATTGCCATTGAATATGATGCGCGGGGTAAGGATGAATTTTTTATTCCCAGCGACGTAACTTGCATGCGTACACCTACCCAGGAGCTGCTGGAGAGATATTATCCTCATACTGAATGCCGCAAACAATTTGAAGGAAATGAGTCGGTGCTTTCCAGCGAAAAAGCGATGCGCGTGCTGGGCTACAAGCCTCAACATCGCTGGATGGATAAGGCGTAAAGGCATCTGGAAGGCGCTCTTCAGGATAATAATAAGCCTGTGATCAGCGCCTTCACCTTCAGCCGGTTGCAGACAGGTTTTCTGCAATCGCTCCGGCTGAGTATTGCCAGTCTTTAATCAGACTGGAATGTCCTGGTCGTTCAAAAACGTAATCATGTGTTTAGCCAGTTCCTGAGGATTTTCCTCAGGGATCCAGTGCCCGCTGTGTTCTATCACCACATGCTCCCAGTTTTCTGCAACTTCTGCCATCATTCCTGGCATTATTCTGGTGAAGTCACTTCCCTCTCCAGTCGCTGCCAGTAAGGGCATCTGCAGTTTGCCTTGGCTGATGACAGCTCTGTTATCTTCTGCATCCTTTCTAAAGGCGCGATAAAGCTCAAAGCCTGCACGCATTGCGCCGGGCTGGCTGAAAGCCCGGACGTAATGTTCAAAAGCAGCTCTGTCGATTGCCTGATAGTCCCATGCCAGATCGTGAAAAAAACGCTCCAGATAGAAGGCCTCATTTCCACGCGTCAATGCCTCCGGAACATCTCTTGCCTGATGGAAATGGAAGTGCCAGCAACGTGTATCATCCGCATTCGCAGTATCAAAACCAGCCGTACCCGGAATTGGCGCCTCCATAAGAACCAGCTTTTTAACACGCTCCGGGAAAAAAGCCCCCATAGCAAATGCAACCATCATGCCAATATCATGGCCTGCAACGTATACTGGCCCTGATATTTGTTGCTCGTTCAGTATGCTGACCATATCAGACGCCAGTGTCTTTTTATCGTAGCCACAGACGGGGCGGGATGAACGTCCTGCTCCACGCATGTCAGGAATTATCAGTTTAAACCCTGCCTCTGTCAGGGGTTGAATCATACGGCGCCAGGCCAGCGAGGTCTGGGGATAGCCGTGGATCAGGAGCAAGATTTTTTCCCCGTGACCTTCAGTTGAGTAACCGATTTTTACATTCTGTTCTGTCTCAAGTGAGAACACATCAGGCATTGTCAGATCTCCTTATAAAAAACTCCGGTCGTAGGGGCGCATAAACGACCGTAACGAATTATCGGAAAGCTGGCTGTGCATCCAGAGTAAAATGCATACAATCCTTTTATCTGGATCAGAACAGCCAGAGTAACTTGTCCGCTTTACCGCGCAGAGACGGCTTACGGTTGTTGAATGCAAAATTACCAGTCCTGACGCGTGGGATGGATCACGATATCGTTAATGGTAAGATCTTTCGGCTTATCGAGCACGAAAGCGACGGCATCAGCCACCTGCTCAGGTGTAATGGCAATTTCATTGAGTTTTTGAGCAGCTTCTTTGCCTTTGCTGTTATTTACTTTGTCGGCCCAGCCCGTATCGATAACGCCCGGACTGACCATAGACACCTGAATGCCGTTCGTCACGCCAACTTCTTTTCTCAGGCTTTCGGTGACGCCGCGGATAAAAAATTTGGTTGCGCTGTAAACGCCGCTGGATGCACCAGTGTGCAGGCCCGCGACGGAGCTCATATTGAGAATATGACCGCGTTTCTGTTCCAGAAACACCGGCAGCGTGGCTGCTATGGCATTCAGATAGCCGTGAATATTGGTGTCAATCATCTTATTCCAGTCTTCTACTGCCACATCTGCCCAGTCGGAAAAAAGCATCAGCCCCGCATTATTGATGAGATGATCAATACGTCCGTATTTGTCTGTCACGCCACTAATCAGGTTAAATACATCCTGCTTGTCCGTTACGTCTGTAATGCGAAACTCTGCATGCCCACCCTTTTCGTTAATCTCATCTGTTATTTTTTTCAGTTTTTCTTCACTTCGCGCAGCAAGGACAATACGGGTGCCGGACTGCGCAAGCCTGCGAGCGGTAGCCGCTCCAATACCTGACGATGCACCGGTAATGACAGTGACGGTCTCTTTATTCAACGACATATATAAAACACTCCTGGCTTTAAGTTGACTAAAAAAATGAATGCATATGTTTGTTATGAAATATGGAAAAGCAACGCACAAAGTGTGGCATTAATTTCAGAAAAACCATTTTAATCCACTCAATATAGCATTGAATAAAAATCAACTATTGCAGTATATTGATTTTATTGAGTTTTTTATTTAAATCTCTGTCAGAGGTATTTCTTAGTCCTTTTCCGGCTTCAACTTCTCATTTTACCTGCCAGGCTTACCGTGAATTCACAAATAAAGGAAAGAGAAATGAGCAAGAAACTGGCTTTTATTACCGGGGCATCTAACGGAATTGGGTTTGAGCTGGCAAAAATCTTTGCCAAAAATGGTTACGATATTATTGCTGTGGCAAGAAATGAAGAGAAGCTGAACAATGCATGTAATGAGTTTCGTCAGTCTGGGGGCACCGTGCACGCCTTCTCAGCCGATCTCAGCCGCTTTGAAGAAGTTGAGTTGCTTAAAAAGAAAATCGATGACGGCGGGCACCACATTGACGCTCTGGTTATTAACGCTGGGCAGGGACTGGGTGGCTGTTTTATCGGCGGCACCGAACTTGAAAAAGAGCTTCAGCTCATCCGCTTGAATGTTGATTCTTACGTACATATGTCCAAAATTTTCTTGCCGGACATGATTAAGCGGGGCGGGGGACATGTTCTCATGACCTCTTCTGTTTCAGGTACGGCGCCTATCCCTTTTGAGGCTGTTTACGGGGCGTCAAAAGCCTTTGTTAACTCATTTTACTGGGCGATCCGTAATGAGCTAAAGGGCGCAGGCCTGAACATGACTCTCCTGATGCCTGGCGCTACTGAGACTAACTTCTTTAAAAACGCTGGCCAGTCCGATACCAGCGTTGGCGCCGCTCAGACGACCAAGCCAGCGGAAGTGGCAGAACGGGCCTGGTATGCCCTGATGAGTGGGCATGAGTATGTATACGGTAATGATGAGGCTGAGCATGAGGGAGATGTGCTGAATCGTCTGCAAAGCGAGTCGCAAAAAGCGCAGCGTCATCGCATTATTTCTGAACCGGGTTCAGCCAGTAAAAAATAAGTTATTTTACCGGTAAATGAACATTGTATCGGCCGGTCTGAAGATCGGCCGATACTTAATCTGCAATGACATAAATAAAAAAATAAGGCGGCATCATGGTGTATAGATTACAGATTCAATCTGTACATTTCTCCAGCTTTTTCCGGGTTCTCATCATCAAAGTGTTACCACTCCATTTTTAATGAGGCGTAAATACAGCCATTTTAAAACTCATCTCCTGCCAGTAGCAGATGATATATTCGCAAGAGCATTATAAGAAGGCATCGGCAAGCACATAAAACGCCATCCGAAACGCACGGTTGCTGACGTTCTCGTTATATTGCATTTTCCCCGGAATATCCGCACGCGGATAGGTAAATGAATGCACCGCCCCTGCGTAATTTACCAGCTGAAAGCCTGCACCTGCAGAAGCCATTTCATGACTGAACTGCGCAATCTGATCCGGAGAAACGAAGGGGTCGCCCGCCCCGTTAAGAACTAAAACCTGTCCTCTGATATCCCCTCTGACGGCCGGCTGTTGCGTACTGAGTGTCCCATGAATACAGACAGTAACGCGCAACGGCGCCCCACTGCGGGCAAGTTCCAGCACACAGTGGCCACCGTAACAAAAGCCTATGGCTCCGAGTCTGGACGCATCTGTCAGGGGATTTGCAGCCAGGGCCTGGAGTGCGGCTTTCATCCTGTTTCGTTCTTCAGCCGTATCCTTGAGCGCATTCATTTCAGCTGAAGCCTTTTCCGCGGTGGCAGGCAGAGAGCCATATAAATCGGCAATCAGGACAATATAGCCTTCCTGTGCCACTCTTACCGCATGCTCTCTGTTCGACTCAGTAATGCCCATCATGTTTGGCGCAAGAACGATACCCGGACGTTGCCGCTGACTGTCGGCGTCATAGACAAGAACGCCCCTAAGTCGTGTTTCGCCACAACAGTAAAAAGTCTCTTTTTGTATAATACTCATTTGTCCTTCCTGCCCTCAGATAAACGCGATCGTCAAAACCGGGCCAGCGCCCGACATTACTGGCAACCGTAGTTTATTTATTCATCCACTGGCTGAATGCGCCTTTCCACTGGAAATGCCAGCGGGACAACGCAGGCCGGTTTTCGATAATGTCCTGAAAGGACCAGGTAATACGCTTTGCATCCATTTCGGGGCTGACAGCGTTATCCGGACAGATAATATAAAAATCGCCCTGCTCATAGCGCTCTACAAAGTGTTCGATTACCTGGTCAGGCGTCCACGCCTCAGCCGGCTTACTGTCTTTATCCGGCTGCATACCCGGAAAGTTCATATCAGTCCAGGTAAAGCCAGGAACCAGCAGGTGCGCGGTTATCCTGTCTCCGGCTACGTTTCTCAGCTCATGCGCCAGCTGTTCAGTCAGCACCTTGATACCAGCCTTCGCTGCGCTGTAAGCCGCGTTTCCAGGTGGTGTAGTGATACCTTCTTTTGAGCCCAGGTTCACAATAGCCGCCCTTTTGTTCATACCCAGCATGGCGGGTACAAAAAGGTGCTGCACTGTAACCATGGAGAGGAGGTTCGACTCTATCTGAATGCGCCAGTCCGCAGGTGCATCCCATGGCCCGCCGCCCTGCTTTATGCCGGCGTTGTTCATCAGCAGTGCCACCTCGCCGAACTCATTCAAGGTAATGTCCCGCAGACGCATCAGATCCTGTTCGTTCGTGACGTCCCCTGTGACCAGCCGGTATTCAGTGTTCAGTGTCTTTGCCAGAGCCTCCAGCGCAGCGCAATCACGATCAAACAAACTCAGGCGCATACCTTCCTGCGCAAAGCGACGTGCGGCGGCGGCGCCTATTCCTTTTGCCGCACCGGTAATGACCGCAACGCGGCCAGCCTTAATTACTGATTCAGTCATGACTGACTCCTTCTGGTGATGTGTACTGAGAGAAACATCAGGACAAGTGCAATGACGGCAAAAGCTGCGCCAACCCAGCCCGTTGAAATCCACGATCCGCCGGACGCGATGGCCAGCCCGCCAAATGCCGCACCCAGCGCATTAGAAATATTAAACGCGCTGTGCGTGAGCGATGAGGCAAGTGTCTGTGCGTCACCGGCAATGTTCATCATGTGTGACTGCAGTGCAGGCACCAGCGAGAACCCGTTACCCAGTAAAAAGAGCGTAATGAGCGCAGGTACTTTCCATTGGGATACCAGGGCGAACAGAGCAAGCGTAATCAGATTCCAGAACAACATGCCGTAAATGGCCGGTACAGGAGCCTTGTCGGCCACCCGTCCACCAATAATATTGCCCGTTGCCATTCCCACGCCCCAGAGCACCAGAATCCACGGAACTGACGAAAGCTTAAATCCGCTCACCTCTGTCAGAGCTGGCGTAATAAAACTGTATACGGCGAACATGCCAGCAAAGCCTACAGACGCTACAGCAAACGTCATAAGTACTTGGGGGCTGCGCAAAGCACTCAGCTCTTTCAGGGGGGAGGCTTTGCGATCGGCCGGCACCGCTGGAACAAAAAGCGAGACCATAACGCCGGTCAGCACCAGACCGGCAGTGACCACCGAAAACGACATCCGCCATCCGAGCGATTGTCCTGCCCAGGTTACCAGCGGCACACCTGCAACATTCGCAATGGCAAGGCCGAGCATGACATAACCGATATAACGCGCTTTTTGTTCTGCAGGCACCATGGATGCAGCAACGAGGGCAGCAACGCCATACCACGCGCCGTGAGGTAGCCCGGCAATAAAACGCGCTGAGAGCATAGATGAATAGCTCCAGGCTGCAGCACTACAGCCGTAGCCGATAAGCGCAATAACAAGCAGCAGCAGCAGCAGCGCCTTTCGTGGTAAGCGCGCAGCCAGTACAGCGATAGCCGGTGCACCAATAACCACGCCTGCAGCATAGGCACTGATATAGGCTCCGGCAGCAGGCACTGAAACACCGGTTCCTTTAGCAAGGGCGGGAAGCAGACTCATCGGCGCAAATTCACCGGTTCCTATACACAGTCCACCGGAGCCAAGAGCAAGCATGGCAGGGAGCAGGCCAGAAGGGGCTTTCACCCGACTCTGCCCGTCGCTGTAAGTGTGTTCGGTCATAACCTGAGCGCCTCCAGAAGCTGAAAGATTGTCACTTCAGTTAGTCAGGAATCCTGAAAGGGAACCGCTGCTCTTTGAAGAACAGCAGTTCTCAGCCAAAAGGGCTGATATTATCTCTGTTAGCGGTTAAGCTGAGAAAATGCAGTGATATAGTTGAAACTAAGTAAACTATAACTCAGCTCCAGGCCGATATTGTTGAAAGAGATACCTTGATTCATTGACTTATATTCAACCATAGTGGCCAGGTTACGGTGCGTGTAATGTAATGAAGGTAATTTCAGAAGGTTTTCCCAGTCGCAGCGGGAACCCATTCCACAGTCCGGCACCATTACTGACGTAAAGTGCCATATCCCCGACCTGATAGAGGCCTGACACAAAACCGTTATTCGCAGGTGCTGCGACTGTATCAAGTCCACTAATCATGCCGCCGTGAGTGTGACCTGAGAGCTGAAGACTTACGCCGGTGATCGCGCTGTATGCAGCAGAGCCTGGCCGATGATTCAGCAGGATTACAGTGTCTTCTACGGACTCTCCACTTAGTGCTTTCATAAGGTCAGGTCCCTCGCCGCCATACTCAGGCGCTACTTCATCAGTTACGCCAGCCAGAACAATCGAGGTGCCACCTTTTGACAGACGGACATGTGAGTTGTTGAGGAAACGCAGGCCAAGCCGTGTGTATTCCTCCGTCCAGGCGGCAGCGTTGAAGTAATATTCATGATTACCCGTAATGGCATATACCCCATAAGGCGCCTTCAAAGAGGACAGGGGGGATACATCAGCCCGGCGGTTCCTGACCGTCCCGTCAGCTATATCACCGGTAACTACAATCAGATCAGGATGAAGTGCATTGGCCTTATCCATCACGCTCTGCATCCATGAATGAGGCAGGAGGCGGCTGGCATGAAGATCGGTCAGTTGCACAATGGTAAAGCCATCAAATTCACGCGGCAGCTTCCTGAGCGTAAGTTCAGAACGTTGTACACCAGGCGTTTTTACGGCGTTATGCACACCCGCTGCGGCAAGCAGACATGAAGCAACCAGCATTAGCATCCTTCCACCCGCTCTGCCTGTAACGGAACGATGTAGAAAGACACGACAAAAAATAAAACAGCTGTCCTGAAGCAACAGCATGATGGCTAAAAATATAACGCTGCCAAAATCCATCCAAGAACGATCATGATCGGTTGGGGCAGTTCGGGAGAAAACATCGTGCCAAAGACGAGACGGCTCAGTAAATGAAATTCACATACTACCGCTATAAAAAGGACCAGTAACATCTGGATTTTATTACTGCATTTCAGCTTCTTTATAAAGCGCAGGTATACATACACTGCCGGGAGCAGTGTCCATACGTGAAACATCCTTTCATCTCCAGACTGAAATGTAACCGTCCGACTGTCACAGAGACATTGTACTGGTTGCATATAATTTGTGAATTTAACTAAACTTATTACCTTTGAGATCGGGTTATATTTAGTGTCCTGCAATGGGGCGTTGAATTTTTCTCACGTATAGAAGGCGCTTTTATGTCAGTCACACCTACTCCCCGTCTTTCACGTAGCGATCTGGCAGATTTGAATGCTTTTCGCGTTGTTGAACGATTACGCAGCTTCACCAAAGCTGCCGTTGAGCTTGGGATCACCACCTCTGCTCTCAGCCACGCAGTGCGTAATCTTGAAACGCGCCTGGGTGTTCGGTTGCTGAACCGTACGAGCCGTACGGTTGCTCCGACCGAAGCGGGTGCAAGCCTGGCCCTGCGGCTGGATGCAGGCTTTCGTGAAATAGGGGACGCTTTAGACGAAATTAACCGGATGCGTGATCGGCCAGTCGGGCGGTTACGAATGAACGTCCTGAGTGACGGGGCAAGGTTAATTATGGCTCGTCACCTGCCGAAATTTCTGAGTCAGTATCCAGAAGTTGAAGTAGAAGTCAGCGTTGATGATCGAATGGTGGATATTGTTTCTGAGGGGTTTGATGCTGGCATTCGATTTGGCGGGACAGTTCCTGAGGATTTAGTTGCCGTCAAACTGGGCCCTGAATTGAAATGGGTTGCCGTCGCGTCTCCGCGTTACCTCTATCATCGTTCCCTTCCTGCCACGCCGGATGATTTGCGCGCTCACTCCTGTATTCAGCTGCGAACGGGCCAGGGGATAATCTATAAATGGGAATTCAGCAAGGGGGATGATTATCGTGCAATCGATGTCCCTGGACAGATTTGTGTCAGTGAGACAGCGTTAGCCATTGAGCTTGCCCTTGCAGGAACCGGCATTGCGTATTGTCTGGAAAACCGGGTATCACATTATATCCGGGAAGGCAGTCTGAGGATCGTGTTGCCTGACTGGGCTCCAATAGAACCGGCTATGCATCTGTATTACCCTGGACACCGACGCATTCCTCAGGGGCTAAGAGAGCTCATTGATGTGTTGCGCGAAGAAATTGCGGCTGAAAGCCGCAGCAATGAGGGGCGGCCATAAATCTGGCAGTATTCCTGATTTTCATTAGATCACTATACGTGGCGGCGCTGCTGCCGCAAGAGTTGACCTGTTCAGTTCAGTAGTGTCCGCTTCTGGCACAAAGCGGACCATGTATTCGTTCGGATTGAATAGTGTTACGTATCATCTGCTTTATCCAGATTTATCCAGAGTCGTAAATTATCTTTTCAGCTGTATACCCAATCCTTTTGGTCCCTGAACATAGCATTGAGTATCGTTATGAATTTTCTGATACAGGCTGTGATCGCGACTTTTTTTACTTTTCCACGTGCAATGAGTGATGTATAGAAGTCTTTAATCTGAGGGTTATATCGAACCGCTGAAAGCATCGCCATATATAGTGTTGCCCGCTGGCCAGCCCTGCCTCCCCAGATAGCCCTTTTCCCGCGAAGTTGCCCGCTGTCTCTGTCATACGGGCATACACCAACCAGCGCCGATATCTGCCTGCGCGTCAGCGCTCCCAGCTCAGGAAGTTGGCTCAGGATAGCCGCCTGAGTTACTGGCCCAATACCCTTAACTTTTTCAAGCATTTTTCGTTTTGTAGAAAGTGCAGTGTTCTGATTAAGCTGGTATTTTATTTCCTGGTCCAGAGTATCAATCTGTGAGTTAAGCAAGGCAATGTGCTCTGCAATACCCATCTCAATATATGCCCCG
This sequence comes from Pantoea sp. B550, assembly GCF_024158165.1. Lineage (NCBI taxonomy): Bacteria > Pseudomonadati > Pseudomonadota > Gammaproteobacteria > Enterobacterales > Erwiniaceae > Pantoea > Pantoea sp. B550. Next base: position 284,581 of record NZ_JAMYXI010000001.1, on the reverse strand, counting down.
TTTTTTTCCTGCAGCCTGTTAGCTTCCATGACACGATTCTGTACCAGTTGACGCCGCCGGGTAAGAAGCAGTGCCAGATCCTGTAGCTCTTTTTCCTTGGCAGGTCTGAATTCCGGTTTCATACGACGACCATATTCGCAGATTATCCTGGCATCGATAGAATCACTTTTTGCCACCTTTCCCATTGCCCGGGCAAAATTCTTTATCTGTCGCGGGTTAATGACAGCAACAGACAGACCAGCTGAAATCAGCATTGATTCAGCAAGAGAGTGATACCGGCTTGTAGCCTCCATGATAACGCCTGATACATGAAGGTCTTCCAGCTCCGTCAGCAGCTGCATGATGCCGGATGCGGAATTGTCCACATGAATCAGTCGCTCGCAGGTATCAATAAAGACATCTAAAGCGAACTTTGAGACGTCAATACCAACAGTTGTTTTATCGCTCATTTCAGTTCTCCCTGCCTTGCAGATACGGGCTTCTGATGCACCAGGCAATTGTTCGGGCTATAGCTGAAAGTGATGCTGCGCTTAGTGCTCACCCGCGGGCTTGTTAATCCCTGGATGTCGATCGTGCTGCAGCATCAGTAAAAACACAGGATAAGTTTAGACCCATCCCGGTTCTGCTTTAAACATACAAGGATGGCGAGCGAAGCGATCTCTTGAACACGAGCGGCCGGGCTAAAGTGAAGTCACGGCACCGGCCGCAGTCCGCACGGACCCGGTTTTCTGCCCTGTCCCGCCGCAAGGCGGAATATAGCGGCGCGCAGCAACTTCCTTATTTCATTCTGTCCACAGCCCGGGTGCATACCCTGGCTATAACCCTGTGGACAAAAGCGCAGCAGCGGCAGTATCCGCGCACAGACAGCAGGCGGTCATAAAATGACCGCCTGCTGTCTGTTATTTCAGGTGCCCGCGCATCTCGGCAGCGCGCCTGTACAGCGCCACAAGTTCGGTATCGATCTGCTCGATCAGCATTCCGGCCATTTTCTGTGCCGGCGCCGCGCCGCGGAACAGATGCCGCTTAGTCATATCCCGTAACCGCAGGTGAAACTCGTAAAGTGATTCTTCCAGATCGTTAATGTCGTCGGTAAGCTCGGTGTTGTCAGTTGTCATTATCTGGTCTGTCATGGTGCTGTCCTCTTGGTCTGGTTACGGAAAATGTTATGCGGCATGGGCAGAACGGGCGGCGCGCAGTTCTCCCAGGCGGCGCAGGCCGGCGGTATGGTATTGCTCAAGCAGTTCGATACCGATCCAGCGGCGGCCACACTGGTCTGCGGCAACGCAGGTCGAGCCGGAGCCTGCAAACGGGTCCAGAATTAAATCTCCGGGTTTCGTGAAGGTTTCGATCAGCGGCTGTAACACGCTCACCGGCTTTTCGGTCGGGTGGTGCCGGTTGCCCGTGTACTGCCAGGGCATCACGTCAGGTAAGGGCTTAGCCGGCAGCGGTGGGCGCCCTTTGGCCAGCAGGTAGGCGCTTTCATGCTGATACCCGACAAATGCCGATTTCGATGCGTAGGTTTTGGTGAATACAAGGTGCCCGACGACACGAAAGCCCGCCGATTTCCATGCCTGCATGAAGACGTCCACGCGGTTCCAGCCGTAGAAACTCACCGCCAGGCTGTTGTTTTTGAGCACGCGATACATTTCATGGCTGGCCGGCAGCACCCAATCGTCGCTCACGTCATTAGCGATTGAGCGGCCGGAGCGGTCCTTAAAGCCAACGAGGTATGGTGGATCGGTCAGAATGAAGTCGATGCTGTCGTCCGGAAAGCCGGCCATGATCTCTACGCTGTCGCCACGCATGAATCGGGACATATTTCTGCTCCTCAGTGTCAGGGGGCACCCCTGTGGTGCCGTGACCACCACAAAGACGGGCGTAAAGCGGAGCAGGCAGGGGCGGACGCGCAAGCCGCACGCGCCGCCGGAGCGGACTGAATGTCCCGCGCACGGCGGGGAACGGGTGAGCAGTTGTGTTTAATGTCAATCAAGGAGAGTGTTTGAATACGTGAAGAGATTACAGGTGATGAGTGTCCGCTATGAGCGAAAAGCAGAATCCATCTTGTCAGTCCAGATAATGCGCAGTTAATGATTTTTAACTTAATACACGAAATTTCCCCTGGGAATTACCTCTTACTGGCACCTGACCTGTGTGCCACATATAACTTTTAATGCGGTCACAGAAAGCGAGCGTGAGTCGCGCGCATCGTGAACAGGACAAAAGGTGCATATACCAGAGCTGATATAGCACCTTATTGATGAGAGACAGGATGTGTAACCTGATAAAAATCATTTATTCTGCGGAAAATGTTTAACGGTAAATTTTATCGTCTCAGCAATACCCGCCTTGAAAATTCTTTTTTGAGCTCAACGCTGTATGGGGCGTTATAAAAGCTTACCTTCTGAAATTTCTCATCGAATTCCTTATTCAGATGTTTATTGACAGGAATTGAGCCAAAAACGTTATGGAGTTCGCTTTGCGTTTTTTCACTGATCAGCCAGTTGACAAACAGAGCAGATGCAGCGGGGTGTGCTGAATTTTTAGCTATTACTACAGCGTTGGCACCGGCAGGCATATCAAACCCGGGTACATAAAATTTTATGCGTGATGTCACTGCACCTGTTTTTTTAAGAGTCAGCAGGTGATCTTCCCACGCAGGTGCCAGAATAAGCTCGCCATCATTGATACGGGTAAGACTGTCTGCCTGCGATTTTGTGAGCGTGATCTTACTTTTATTTTTAATAAACCATTCCCATCCTTTATCCCACTGCTGGAGAACGGCCGGGTCTGCTTTATCAGCTAACTTATGCTCTCCCTGTCCGTGGAGTGTCAGTACTCTCTGTATAAAAGCTTCACCCGCCCCGCCATTTTGCGGATCATTGTATCCAAATAAATTTAGATTGTTGTCGATGAAGCCCTGAAGCTCCTCCAGAGTCTGAGGCAGTTTTTTGTCCTGCATTTGCAGCGGGTCATACGCAAACCCGGTCTGGCTTCCCCAGAATGCAAGGCCATATCCCAGGAAGTCGGTACCATTGACTTGACTATAGCCATTCTGGTATTCAGGAAGCCATGCTACTGGCGAAACGGTATGAGAGTTTAGGACAAGTGGCATCTGGCTCATCGTAAAGCCTACTACATCAAGCTTCCCGGTTTCTTTATTTTTTTCAGCAAGAATTTTATTCAGATTCCCGTCTATGGTCGATTCAGGAATGATTACTTTAATACCGTACTCATGTTCAAATTCTTTTACAAAATTTCGCCATTGTGGCTTGAGATACCAGACATTAAAGTTAACTGTCCCTTCGTTTTTTGCCTGGGAGACAACCTCGCTCCACGTCATTTCTGAAAGCTGCGCTCCCTTTGCCGCGGAAAAAGAGAGACAAGTAACCGTTATAACGGTAGTTAAAGTTAAAAAGCGTTTCATATTAACCTCTTCATATTAATATTTGCCAGTTGCCTCAGCCGCATAATTATCCTTCAGCGCTCTTTCAATGATGATCATAAGGAAGATGTTAGGAATGATGAGTATCATTGATACAACTGCTGCGTCTGGTCTTACAAACGTGTATCCAAGGAAAGAATAAAGTATTGTCGGAATGGTAATAAAATCCGGTGAACCCAGTACATATGAAACGGAAAATTCCTCAAGACTCCTGACGAAACACAGTATCAGAGTAGCAAGAATGGCACTCTTCAGAAAAGGCAGATAAGCATTCCTGAATGTTGCCCACCTGTCCGAACCCAGATCGCGGCTGGCGTCAATCATCTCCTGCGGTACAGCCCGGAAACCGGCGGAAAGTATTCTTATTGCATAAGGCAGTGCGAGGACAGTATGTCCCGTAACGATGCTGATAAAAGGATTTTCGATATCGAGTTGCAAGATCATGGCGCTGAAAAATATGCCGATCAACATACCCGGCATAACGAGGGGGATCAGTGTCAGGATTTCAGCTATCCCTTTTCCTCTGAAAGGTATGCGTCCGAAAGCATAAGCAGTAGGAAGAGCCAGTAACAGACTCAGGGGAGCTACTGTTAACGCTATCGAATAACTGTTGAACATAGCGTCAGGAAGCGATGTCGTCTGCCACATATTTACCCATCTTGTGAAAGAGAGGCTGTCCGGAAATATGTCAGGGAAACTCCAGGGATGTGCAGGGTCAACCATCGACCATATTACCGCCATGCCCACGGGCAGCCCAAGCCATATAAAATTAGCAATGAGAAAAAAAGCTACCGAAACTCTCATGACTACACTGGTCTTTTCTGGACTGTTCACGTTCATTTCAGGTCGCCTTTGCATGTCATGAAAGGTGTTATCATTAACTTAACTGCTATACTGAATAATAGTGAGGTTATCATGATGATCATGGCAATCACGGCAGCGTTATTCCATTCTCCGTACTCCATAGCCGTTGACTGCATCAGTCGCGCAAGTGAATAAACATCATGAGGCCCGGCGACTGAATAAAAAGCAAAGTCACCGATCGCATCAATGAATACAATAATCAATGCCACCTGCACTGCGGGCAGGGTAAGTGGCAGTACAATAGTGATAAACCGCTGCCACTTATTAGCGCCTAAATTTACCGATGCGTTTAAAAGATCATTTTTCACAGTATTCACTGAGCTGCTTATCAGAATCAGCGCAAAGGGCATATTCTTCCATATCTGCAGGACAATGACTCCCGTGCCGAAACTGTCATTCTGCATACGCAGCGGCGCACCGATAACTTTTGCGGCCAGAAGGAATTCATTAATAACACCATGGAATGAAATGATGTTAATAAATAAAAAGGCTGCAACAAGGCCAGGAATAAACATAGGTATACGCAGTATGGCAATGATACTTTCTTTCATGGGCAGCGGCTTTCTCAGCCATAAAGCGATGGGGTAGGCGAGAATAACGGCCCCCAGGGCTCCGAGAAGTGAAACTTTCAATGAATAAAGAAGTGAGCTCACCAGTACGGGATCGCGAAGCATCCCGGACCAGTACTGAAGTGTAAAATAACTTTCACCCGTCAGATTAAAATAGCCAATACTCTGCGCTATCAGAACATAGAATGTTGAGCCCATAAGCATAAGGATAGTACCAAGCCCGCTTATCATAAGAAGCCAGGCAAATAACTCCTGCCGGACATTAGTTTTCATATCACAGGCTCCAGAAATACGATGGCATTTTCAGGCAAATAGAAACATGCCTGCTCACCGGTTTTAAAGTAAGGTTTTTTTATAAGTTGCAGCCGCACGCCGGTTCCATCGCTTGTGTGCCCCAAAGCCTCGGTATGGTTTCCCATAAAAGCCATACTTTCAACGGTGATGGTAAAGTGATTAGAGTCTTTTCTGCTTTCCGGAATGTATACAGCATCTTCGGGTCGCCAGCATATCCAGCAATGATCGCTTTCAGGTACTCTGGAAGAGCTGACGTAGAAGCCCCCCATTGAAGTGGATACCCTGTAATAGCCGGGTTGTTCTGCCCTGCATATGGTTGCCTGCATAATATTTGCCGCACCAATAAAATCGGCAATAAAGCGGTTTGCCGGCTGATAGTATATTTCTTCAGGTGTGCCTGCCTGCGCAATGTTCCCTGCATTAAGTACCACAATTTTGTCTGACATGGAGAGCGCTTCACTCTGGTCATGCGTCACATAAACTGATGTAAGGTTGTGGCGCTCCTGAAGCTGCTTGATTTCATATCTCACACTTTCACGCAGCTTTGCATCCAGATTGGAAAGAGGTTCATCAAAAAGCATGACGTGAGGCTTTGTTACCATGGCTCTCGCGATCGCAACTCTTTGCTGTTGCCCGCCTGAAAGCTGAGAAGGCATTTTGTGTCTTTGTGATCCGAGGCCCATCTGTTTCAGCACGGTATTCACCGTAGCTTTCTGTTCGCCAGGGGGGATCCTCTTCTGCTTCAGCCCATAAGCAATATTGTGAACAACATTCAGATGAGGGAATAAAGCGTAAGACTGGAAACACATCGCAGTGCTTCGCTTCTCCGGGGGTAGTGTATTAATTGCCTGACCGTTCAGAATGATGTTTCCACTGTCTGGGGTAACGAATCCCGCAATCATCTTCAGAAGGGTTGTTTTACCGCATCCGCTGGGTCCCAGCAGGGTGACAAACTCCCCTTCTTCAACATCGAAAGAGATCTCTCTCGCTGCATAGTACTCGTCAAAACGCTTTGTAATTTTTTCAAGTCTCAGTTTAGCCATCATGCAGTCCCTAATTATCATCACGATTAACTTTAATGATTAAACATTAAAATTTTGTGACAGTGAATTACGTGAGGATAACCCTCATTAAGAAAACTGTATATATATGATTTTATTAAATAAAAAAATAAATTAGATTTTCGCTGCTTTTTTTATTAAGTTTAGATAACATACTTAATAGTGAAGAATAATACTTTTTCTCAAAGGTGCTGAACGTGTTCAACTTCCATCAGGCCAGTAAAGGGGTCGTACTGGCGAACGGCCATCGTGGATACTCCAGTAAGTATCCTGAAAATACGCTTTTGGCATTTGATGGCGCACGCCTGGCTGGAATGTCGAGTATTGAACTCGATGTGCACATGACTAAGGATGAGAAAATGGTGGTTATTCATGATTACCGCATTGACAGAGTATCGGATGGCTCTGGTTATGTGGCAAATATGACTCTCGACGAACTGAGAACGTATGACTTTGGCGTCAGCGTTTCCTCCGAAGAAGGAAAGGCTGCTATACCGCTACTGGATGACATCTTTGACTGGGCGATCAGGCACGATATGGGTCTTGTCGTAGAGATAAAACAGCGCTGTCGTCTTGACCGCTTTATTGAAAGATTCACCCAACTGGTGAACACCAGAACCGGCATTATCGAAAGAATGCAGTTACTGGGGTTTAACCATGTACTGCTTAATCAGGTCAGGGACAGTGTTCCGGGTCTGAAGATTCAGACAGTCTCACTTGAACGTTATAAGAATCAGCTTGAAGCTATTCTCGGTTCGGGTGCTGATTGTGTTTGTCTTGAATATGAACATACACATATAGACGATCTGAAGGCCTATAAGCAGGCGGGATTAGGTGTACGCCTTTACCTTACTCCGGGCAAGCTCGGTCTTGATACGCTGGAGTACTACCGTTTTAAGTTCGGGCATGATGTCCGCAGCGAGATACTGTTCTGGATGAAGGAAGGTCTGATTGACATGGTCAGCCATGATGACGTCCTGTATGTCAAAAGACTCATCAAAGATGCCGGGTTAAAATGTGCTTAACCATTTGATACCCGCATATAGGAATTATCATGACTTTAGTCAGTGCACCTTTAGAACTGAGCGCGACGCAGCGTAACCTGCTCGACCTGATCAGGAATCATGGCACCGTTACACGTGCCGAACTCAGTCGCCTCTCAGGACTGACTCCGGGAGCTATAACACAGCAGTGTCGTGAACTGATTTTTACCGGGCTGATTATCGAGGGTGAGCCTGTACATGATGGCAAGCGTGGTCAGCCTTCTTTACCCCTGCGCCTGAACCCAGGAGGGGCCTGCTCTGTAGGCGTTTCCTTCAGTCCTGGGTTTATTGACATTGCCGTCGTTGACCTAAGCGGAAAACCGCTCATACAGGTTTCAGAAAAACATACTGAAAACCGTGAAATAGCCCATACGGTCAATCAGGTCATACAGATGGTTGCCGGTGCACTTAAAAAGAAACGTTTAAGTAACTCACGAATACTGGGCATTGGATATGCCGTTCCGGGATTCCTGAAAAAAGACGGCCGTAAAAGACAGACAGTAGCATGGCTTGATACCTGGAGGGAGGTTGACCTTCAGGCAGTTTTTGCTGCAGCGTTACCTTACCCGACCTGGGTAGAAAACATCGTAAATGCTTCTGTCATTGCCGAATATTACTCCGGTAATCACAGTAACATTTCTGACCTGGTCCTTATTGATCTGGGTTACGGAATTGCTGCAGGCATTATTGCTGACAATAAGCTTCTGAGTGGGGGGTTTTCGAATGCCGGAGAACTTGGAATGAGTTTCCCACTCGAACTGCCAAGGCCTTCTTATAAAGATTTGCTTATCACTCTGGAGAAGGCCGGTCTGGATCCCGATGAACTTGATGGCCTTGCTTGCAGCGGGAATAAGGTTATTGAGTGCTGGATAGCGCGTGTCAGTGAACAACTGGAACCCATTATATTCAGCTGTATCCAATGGCTGGACCCTGAAGTCATCACGCTGGGTGGCGCGATGCCTAAAAAAATCGTTGGCCGGCTGGTGAAGGAGCTCAGGCTGAGAGTCAGCGGACGATTAGAGCCGTTACGGCCATCAGCACAAATTGAAGCTTCTGCTTTCAGTAAAGAGGGTGCGTCACGCGGGGCAGCAATGCTGCCTTTATATTACACACTGAATATAAAAAAGTAGCAGTGCCGGATTAGTTTTACTCTGGTGTAAAGGGTACGCCGGCCCGTATATCAGTAAAAGAGGATGGGATATGTCACGTGATTTTGTCAGTTACGCCCCGGATGTGGGAAGAAAATTTTCATCCTCCGGGTGTCCTTTACCTTTTGCGGGTAATACATTTCTTGGCCACCTTGAACAGCAGGGGGAAGGATTTGAGACTTTTGATACAATTCTTAATGTATACAGAGAACTGCCGGAAACCCGTTTTTTCAGGAAAATGACGGCCCTTCCATCCAGCAGTTACCACATTACGCTTTTTACCGGTGTAAACGAGTGCGATCGTCATTCAGGCCCATGGCCAGCCGGTATATCTCGTGAGCTGGCGCTGGAGGAGCTTAACAGATGTTTTCTGGATAAACTTAATTTACGTCAGCCAGGCCTGTCTGAACGCTTTGATTTCATAGTGGACTCAGACGCACCATTACCGGGAAGAAATGATAATTTTTTCATCCCGCTAAAACCGGCCGATCAAACCACACACAACCGTCTTCAGAAAATAAGAGATGAGTTGTCAGAAATAACGGGTATTCGTCGCGACGATCATTGCTCCTATCAGTACCATATTACGCTCGGGTATCTTCTGCAGACGCTTGATGGAGCGGAAATGTTGGAGTATAGGGAAAAAAGTATGGAGTGGAGAGAAATGATTGCGAAGGCTGGTAACATTACCATTCGGGAATTTGAGTTCTGTACCTTACGGGACATGTATTCATTCCGAAGAATTTGCACAATCTAGTACTTTTATTAATTCTCTGACAGTACAGCCTTAAGATGATCTGAAAAAGAGATACCCTGTTGAAAAAATGAAGAATAACTTTCAATGTCGCTTTTGCAAAATTAAGGTTTTCTGGGAAGGAGAAATAAATGAGGTGGCTTTCTTTAATCAGGCCTGTCTTGATTTTGTCGGGGAGTGCAGGCTCTCCATCCTGTAATCTTATACTTAATAAATGTGATCAGATTGCTTCAGATATTGCTGCATCATGGGTAGGGATATCGCAGGATGAACTGCTGATTGCATGGGGTACGCCGCAATATAGCCTGAATCGGAGTGCCGGATGTAGCACACTGACTTACCTGTATAACAGGCCTGTAAATGAATATGGTTTAACAACGCGCAATCATATGCCGGATTATGAAACCTGTGCTCATGTTTTTTTTGTCGAGCAGGGCATACTAACAAAATGGCTTTCGACAGGTGGTCTTTCTAACAAAAGGCAGAAAATTGAACTGCAGTAATACAGCAAGTATATGAATCAGCGATTCATTTTATACTTTGCAAATCTGTCGATGTATTACTGAAAAATTTCGTCTTTAATTAAGGGGCCGCTCAACGATTTTAACATTGAGCCGTCACAAAGCTGCGCGGCGCCATAGAAAAATGCATGTAGAGATGTGGAGTATTAAAGATACTAAGAAGCTTTTTATTTTATTAGATTCAGCCTGAGCAATATTAAATCCTCTGGTTAAAGGGGTGTTATGTTGAAAAGTAACTGAAGCTATGAAAATAAAATATCTTAATTTATAAATAATGATTTAAGGGAAATCATATGCGGTGCATTTATTTAATTATTCCTTTATTAATACTGACTGGATGTGCAGGCTCTCCACTCGGCAACCTGATTTTTAATAAGCGTTATCAGACCAGTTCAGATATCGCTGCATCATGGGTAGGGTCGTCGGCAGATGAACTGGTAATGGCGTGGGGACCGCCTCAAAACAGCCAGGCTCTGAGTAACGGAAGCAGCATACTGGATTACCAGTATAACTGGATTGTAAATGGATACGATTCAAGTATGTGGAACTATATTCCTGAATATGCAAACTGTGATAAGCGATTTCTGGTTGAGCAAGGGATAATAACAAGATGGTATTCATCAGGTGGCTGCCCAAAAAGACCTGAAGGGGCAAAATTGATTGATGGAAGTATACCGGTACCAAAACCAACTCTTTAGTAAGTCTTGCTCTTATCTGGATTTAATATGGAGAAAGCTTACATAATCCGGCAATTACTGGGAGAACATCAGTTAAAACGGGCTTTTCAGTATAAGAAAAAACTTTGACAAAACTTCGGTGGTAATTTGTCATAAAAATTCAATCAACTCAGGAAATATCATAAGGTCAATATTATGAAGATTTATGCGGCAGCAATTTCATTTATGCTACTTGTTTCAGGATGCAGCTCCTTCAGCGGTGAGGATAAGTTTACCCGGAGTTATGTTTCAGCTCACATCACGCCTAATAAAACGACAGAATCTGAGGTTAAGGCTCTCTATGGCACACCAGACAGACAGACATCACATTCAGACGGTAGTTACGTATGGTCGTTTAATAAGGATGGTAACATGAGTTCGCTTTCAAAAGCGCTTTCATACATTCCCGGAACCTCAGCACTAAGCGGCGCCATGACTAGTGCCACTATAGCACAGAACACCAAGGATGATATAACTTCTGTTTCTGATAAAGTAACCGGAAATTCAGAGCATCGTAGCGACTCTTTGACAATTTACTTTACCAAAAACAAAGTTGTTTCTGACTGGATTATGTAATTAAATTATGAGCTAATTGAGAAAATAAAAATCATTCCTGACTCATTATTTTTATTTTTTTTATCTCAGTCGCTCGTATCCGCCCGCTCTTCCGCCTGGCATCTTACCGTTAGCTGGCGGGAGCGAAAATAGTAAAGTTAACTTTGGCTGGCGATGTAGGGATTCGGTATGGATGGTATGCGTCATGACTGGGAATAAAATATTCTGCATAACTTCTGGGTTCAGGATTATAAATTCACCTGTCATAAGTTTTTTTCTAACAGCGCACATTAATAGAATGGTTTTCGCTAGGTGGCAATCCTGAATATAAGGGAAATGAAATAAAGGCACCTGGTAGGGCATTAATCAAGAATTTATTACCACTATGTAATATATGGTGCTGTTTCTTGAGTGAATTTACCTTTAAGAAGGCCTTAAAAAATGTGTGAACGGATTAATAAAATAGCTGTTACTATTTCAGCTGCCTGGCTGCTAGCAGGATGCTCTACCCTGGCTCCGGAGCGGACGGCAGCAGCAAATCTTATGGGAAAAAACATCAATGAAGCCTACAGGGTTTTCGGTAATCCATTGTTTGTTAGTACAGAAACAAGTGTCAGTACGGAAAGTAAATTTTACGGACATAATTTTTATCAGTTTTATTTTAAGGGACTTGAATACGATCAGGAAAAGTTCAACGGTTCTTATATGGATACGTCACAAGGCCGTCCGATTCTGGTTAATCAGTTCGAAACACAACATGTGCAGGAGTCATGTAGAGTTGGATTCTGGGCTGATCCCAAAACGAACATAATCGATTACTACGAAGTCAAAGGTAACTGTGGATTAGGAGGCTGGGGATTCGGTACAACCGGCATATTACATTATTGGGGAATAAACTGACCTGAATACCTGCTAGACTTCAAATAAAAACCATTACTTAAAAGGAATACTTATATCAATAATCTTGACCATTTAACGATGAGCTAAATATGTTGCTGGTAGACCATTGGTAATTAGCAAATAAAATTTAACATGAATAATCTGGAGTTAAAATCATGAAAAAAATTATCTGTATTTCAGCTATTTCTTTTCTTTTAAGTGCGTGTACTACGATGTCTCCTGATCTCGCAATCCCGATACTACAGGCTGATACTTCCAAAATGTTAGGCCTGGGGTCTTCCGATGAGATAACTGTGACTAATGTTTCCATGTCTAAGCCTGACGCGCTCGGGTCTCAGGTGATATCGTATCGCGCAACTACTGATAAGGGGCGTATTTTAGACTGTGAAGCCCACGTGATTCCTGGCCTTCCGTTACAGGAACCAACCGTAAGCACGCCGACGTGTAAACCGGTTAAGACCTATAACAAATAAAATCACTACTTTATAAAGTTTTCAGTAAACGCCCGGGGCGTTCATAGTCAAGGACACGCAGTGGATTAGCCGCAAGTAAACAGCATGCTGTATGCCATTGTATTTTACCCTGTACAGGTATTCTGCACGGGTGCCCCGCGCTTTTACGATCAAATATTCTCTTCATCAGGGACCTGCCCGGAAGAACACTATGAACAGACATGAAGTTACATCTGCGCTTTTCAGAAGCGCGGGATACGACGCGACTACAGGCGTGCTGGAGCTGGAGTACCGGAACGGCGCTTGCAGGCGCTAGCTTGCCGTACCGGCAAAGGTTTACCAGGCGTTCTGTGCGGCCGCAGACAGTGACACTTTTTTCAGAATCCGTATTGATGGTCGCTACTTATCTGATGCGCGGTGATAGCAGCTTTGACGACGCCTGCCTCGTCAAACGCTCCGTGCTGGCCATCGGCTGCCGGTACTTAATTAGGTAATGTCCGCTTCTGGCACAGCGCGGACATGCGCGCGGGACAAAGTCCGCTATGAGCCAGAAGCGGACATCGACTTATGCAGCAGTCAGTTCTGTGCCAGTAGCGCATTTACCGGCGATAAGTATGCGTACAAAATCAGCAGCAATGAAAGTCCGGTATCAATAAGTGGGGGCTAAAATCTCCCAGTACCGGACAACATGCCTCGTCCCGGAAAACCATATTACCTCATGCCATGAACGCGGTTGCGACCGCTGCTTTTCGCCTCATAAAGTGCTCTGTCAGCCTGCTGCTTCAGACGCTCAGCCTGATCCGCCTGGCCGTCAGAAATCAGAGCGCAGTAACCGGCGCTGAGGGTAACGACCCCTTCCGGAAGCCCGGAGCTTTCATGAACTATTCCGGCACTCATAACGGCCGCTACCGCCCGCCGTGCCACTTTTTCTGCATCGGCTTTACCGGTGAAAGGCAGAATAATGGCAAACTCCTCGCCGCCGTAGCGTGCCACCACGTCGCCACTGCGGTGAGTGAGCCCCTTCAGAATGACGCCCACCTTTTGCAGGCACGCATCCCCTCCCACGTGTCCGTACGTGTCGTTGTAACGCTTGAAGAAATCAATATCAAACATAATCAGGGATACAGGTTCGCCTGACGTGTACGAGCGCTGCAGGGCCTTTTCCAGCATAGCGTCAAACTGACGGCGATTCGCCAGCCCGGTCAGTCCGTCAATCAGCGCCAGAGTCTGCAGCGTGTGGTTGATGGTGGTAAGTTCATCCCTAACCTGCGTCAGTTCAATCTGGTTTCTGACGTTAGCCTTTACCTGTCTGAGCACAAACATACCCATGCCGGTAATCATCATAAGCAACACCAGGTTCAGCACAACGTCGGCAGCATTGGCAGAAAGCCACGCTGTCCTGATTGCATCACGGTCATATCCCGCTGTGACTATCAGGGGATACTGTTCAAGACGAGCGTAGCCATATACCCGCTCGACGCCATCCAGAGCTGAACGCCACGTTGCGCTGCCGCTGGCAGACGTTTTCAGGACCGTTGTAAACAGTGGGCTGGATGAAAGACTGCGGTTAATGGCCGTGTCCGGAAAAGGCCGGATATACAACACAGAAGTGTCAGCCAGTATCAGCGCCAGGACGTCGCGTTCACCCAGCGTATAGTAGCTGTAGAACTGCCGGAAGTAGTCAACCTTTACCGTAGCCAGCGCGATGCCGGCGAAGCGACCTACCTCATCATTCAGGCGCACCGATACGGGAATGACCAGGTCGCCCGTCGAGCGGCTGCGGATAACACGCCCCACGTGCACGCCGGTCCCGGTGTGTGTGCGGTGCCAGGCAAAATACTCTCTGTCAGCATTGTTCCCTTTTGCAGGCGTGTAATTACCCGATGTGGCAATCCACTTACCCTGCGCGTCATAAATAAACAGGCCGTGCAGCTGACGCAGCCTCTCCTGCTTCTCTTTAAGCTGCGAGGCAAAGGCGGGTGTTGCCGCATAGTTAAGCCCGTTAAGGGTGAGCTGCCTGACCGCGTCAGCCAGCGTAATATCCACCTGAAGGAAGGCGTCTTCCGCCTGTTTTGCCAGCGAAACCGACAGGTTGCGGGCATCGTCCTCGCGTAACTTCTGATTGTGCTGCCAGGAGTTCCACAGCGTCCATATATTAACACCCACGACGGCAAGCACGGTCAGCAGCAGGAAAAAGGCCATGGTCCGGCCCAGCGAATTGCGTACATAAGGTGGCACGGAGCTGCCGGTTTTGTTATCCAAGGTATTCATATCCTCATCCAGTCTGAAACTGAAACATAATTTATGAATAAGCTTATCACATGAAGGGCATATCCCCGGAGGGTAATGCTGAACGGCCGGGATAAACCGGGCGTGACCCGATGCCATCTCTTCCTCCACACCGGTGCGGTCAGGGGCAGTGAGATTCATTTATTTCGTTAATGCATGCGCGGTGAGGTCATCCAACTCCGCTTCTGGCGCGGCCGGACATCAGCACGATGAGGTTGAAGCCCCCGGCACTGAGGGTTGAGGCTTTCATGTGGGATTTCGGGTGAGGCGGATTTATATTTTCATACAGACACTCACCTATTGGTTAAATTCACATCCTGAAAATCACCTTTTCAGTCATGAAAAAATAGGGAAGATAATGAGAGGAGTACTGTTTTTCCACTCCCGGAAAGGAAGTATTACATGATGCTACGGGGTATCTTAAAACCATCCTGAGACAAATTGAAAAAACAAAGCGCATATTACTTCAGATGAGATGGCTGGCATGAACGAGGGTGCCGACGCGGAACAATACTGAAACAGCTGACACCATTACGCGTGCATTTCAGTGACTGCGTGATAGCACCATTCACAGTAAAGTCCGCTTCAGTTGTCTGAAATTTATTGAGCAGCAGATGAAGTGAATTAATTAAAACCGATCTGGCGAACGCCGGAAGCCGATCAGGATGATCCCGTTGCCTCTTTGAGGCCCATCAGAATTACCCTACAGCCGCGCAGTACACCAGGACTGAGAAGGTCAATACACATCTCCCTTTGAGTAATCAGAGAGAACATGCCCCTGTCGGGATACCTCTGCAGAGACCGCACGCAGGGCACTGCCCTGTCATCCGGAAAAAAGGGATATGAAAAGACGATCAATGCCAGGTCAGATCATCGTAATTGTCGGTTGAGTTCATGGTGAATTCTCCCATGCAACTTCTCTGTAGTGCATCGCGCCTTTTGATTTCGTCGCTGACATCATTGATTGCCCGTTTCAGGGCATTAATCCTGTAAGTATCGCTCTCTGTTTTGAGAAAACTGTTCAGCTTGTTCAGTATGCCCGGCCATGAGACGCGTGTGTTGTCATTAAGTATGGCAAGGGTCGCCTCCCCGATGAACACATCACGCAACAATTGCATATCCTGTTCTGTCATTACCGCAACTGGTCTCCTGTCTCACAACACCGAAAAGACGGCAGCGTAGTAAAACTCATTTACTGAACAAAAGCTCTATCAGCGCATGCAACTGCTGCTCTTCTGCATCAGATGAAGCCTTATCAAGACGTACAATCAGCCTTAAGCAGATAGCTTTGCGGTTCAGTATCTGACCTGAGCGGAGAATCTCAGCAACAACTGCACCGAGAATTTCCTGCTGCGAAGGTAATTTTGCGCGGCTGAAATAGTCAGCGATATCGCTGTTGAAACCTGTGCTGTTCAGCTTGAGTTGCATGACTGACCCCACTGTATGATTCGAAAATGACCTTTTTTGCGCAAATTATACAAAAAACATGGCTTTGTACAGATATTTCCGTTTCGCTTATAACAGCTACTGACAAGGACAGAGGCCGGGAGAGTATCCATCCGGCAGGAGTATTGCTACAGCCTGACTGGAGTCTTATCTTGCCCGGGGCGGGTCCCATACCGGCTTTGTATAGGCTGGCGACAGCATGTCTCTCTTCATCGACCGGGATTTCTGGATCCCCTGCCCTGCAAATAACAGGCTGGCCTTGCCGCTCTGGTTAAGTCCGTCAACCACCCGCATCAGAACCTCATTGTTAGCCTGTGGACAGTATTCATCAAACAGACTGAGCTGAGCCACGTCCTGGCTATAGAAGTCGCCCAGCATTACGCCCGCATTCATATAACGATGCCCGTCTACCTATATCCGTTAAAGCGCATCTATGGCGACCTGGATAATATCGCGGGTGTCGTTCGACGGGGTCAGCAGTTTGCCGGTTGCCTGATTACCGTAAGACACCCCACCGTCAGCATGCCGGCTGGTCGGCACAAAAACGGTTATCTGCCTGCAGTACTGCCTTTCTTTTCTCAGCTCTTCGGCGGTATGCTCAGCAAATGCGCATACCGCCTGCCGCATATCCATGTACTCAGGGATACGTGAACCGAATGAGCGTGAGCAGACAACCTGCTGTCTTGTGGGTGCAAATTCCTCAAGCGCCAGACATGACTCGCCGCGCAGCTCCCTGAGCGGGTAAACCAGCGCAGCATATAAAAAGTCGGCTGATGCCGGCTTTTTCACACTGTTATGCCCGCAGCCTGGTAAAAATCAGAGGCTGATACGGTTCCCGTGCTCATCAATAACTGTTTCACCCTGCTCTTTGGTAAATGCGCCCTTCTGCGGGTCCGGCAGGATGTCCAGAACCTCTTCGGAGGGACGGCACAGCTTCGTTCCGAGCGGCGTCACCACCACCGGGCGATTAATGAGGATCGGATGAGCCAGCATGGCATCGAGCAATTCTTCATTGCTGAAGCGGTCTTCTGCCAGGCAGAGCTGTTCGTAAGGTTCGGTATTTTTGCGCAGCAGGGCACGCACGCCGATGCCCATGTCCGCAATCAGCTTCTTCAGCTCATCGCGCGACGGTGGCGATTTCAGATACAAAATAACCGTGGGTTCGGCGCCGCTGTTACGGATAAGCGCGAGGGTGTTACGGGATGTCCCGCAGGCCGGGTTGTGGTAAATGGTAATGTCAGTCATAAGTGGTACTCCGTTATGGCGCTGCATAGTCACAGCACCGTTGCCAGTGTTAAACAGACAGGCGCAGAGCAAGCGCCGACAGCGTCACAAACAGTACCGGCAGGGTCATCACAATGCCCACGCGGAAGTAGTAACCCCAGCTGACGGTAATGTTTTTCTGTGCCAGGACGTGCAGCCACAGCAGGGTAGCGAGGCTGCCGATAGGGGTGATTTTCGGGCCGAGGTCGCAGCCGATGATGTTGGCGTAAATCATCGCCTCCTTCACCATGCCCTGCGCGGTGCTGCCGTCAATCGAAAGCGCCCCAACCAGCACGGCAGGCATGTTGTTCATCACCGAGGAAAGCGCCGCCGTCAGAAAGCCGGTGCCGAGCGTTGCGCCCCAGACACCATGCTCTGCAAACCGGTTCAGCGCGGCGGAAAGGTAATCAGTCAGCCCGGCATTGCGTAGTCCGTATACCACCAGATACATGCCCAGCGAAAAGATAACGATCTGCCAGGGCGCACCTTTCAGTATCTTTCCGGTATCAATCACATGGCCTTTACGGGCTACCAGCCAGAGAATAAAAGCCGCCACCGCTGCCACCAGGCTGATCGGCACGCCGAGTGGTTCGAGGGCAAAGAAGCCGACCAGCAGCAGAATGAGAACAATCCAGCCGGTTTTAAAGGTGCGCGCATCGCGAATAGCCTCACGCGGTGATTTAAGCTTCGCAAGGTCGTAAGTGGCGGGGATATCCCTGCGGAAAAACAGGTGCAGCATGACCAGCGTGGCGGCAACTGAGGCTATATTCACCGGCACCATCACCGAGGCATATTCGCTGAAACCCAGCTTAAAGAAGTCCGCCGTGACGATGTTGACCAGGTTCGATACGATGAGCGGCAGGCTGGAGGTATCGGCGATAAAGCCCGCCGCCATCACAAATGCCAGCGTGGCACCGGGGCTGAAGCCCAGCGCCAGCAGCATAGCGATAACGATCGGCGTCAGAATGAGCGCCGCCCCGTCATTGGCGAACAGGGCCGCCACCGCCGCCCCCAGCAGAACGATATACGTGAAAAGCAGCCTGCCTTTACCGCCTCCCCAGCGGGAGACGTGCAGCGCGGCCCATTCAAAAAAGCCTGACTCATCGAGCAGCAGACTGATGATTATGACCGCAATAAACGTGGCCGTGGCGTTCCAGACAATCTGCCAGACCACAGGGATGTCTCCGATGTGTACTACGCCGGTCAGCAGTGCCAGCGCAGCGCCGATAACGGCACTCCAGCCGATACTGAGTCCTTTTGGCTGCCAGATAACCAGTATCAGGGTCAGGACGAAAATCGCACCCGCCAGAAACATATCTTCTCCTTTTTGAATAAAATGGCCCATTGATCCGTGCTGCTTATAACATATTCGAAAATTCGGATATGTTTCGATAAAATTTTTACATGCAGACCGGCTTGCCGTTAGTTGTCGCATTATTGCGTTCAGCCTGCTGGCTGAGTTGCATAATGTCATCCCGCTGGCAAAGGTAAGCCTGTTCAATCACTGCTGCTGCCCAGGCTGGCATGTGCGGAGACAAACGGTAATAGATCCATTTTCCATCCCGCCGGTCGATAAGCAGTCCGCCTGCTCTGAGAAGAGCCAGATGTCGTGAGATTTTAGGCTGCGTTTGTTTCAGGATGTCTGAGAGTTCGCAGACGCAGAGCTCACCTTTTTCGCGCAGCAGAAGCACAAGGCTGAGCCGCGTGTCATCTGAAAGGTTTTTAAAAAGCTGCAGGGGGTTTACTGACAACATGGTCACTCCTGATGGTTACTGACTGAGTCTCCCAGAGAAGCTCTGTATGTTAATAATATATTCAATAAACCATATTTGTATATCCATTTCCTGATTACAAAGGCCTGCAGAATAACCGGCTGTCAGAGTGCCGCCGCCCCCCATTCTGCAAACGGCATTTTCGTCCTCTGCGTTGACCCTGTTAACAATTGGTGTAGAGTAAAAAACGCTTTTTGCCGTGCGTCAGCTGCACGGCTGGCATTCATGACCGGTACTGAACAGCTCTTCAGACGGTCTTTCTGGTTACTCGCGCTGCTCTGTCAGCCGTGAAGGAGTGATAAACACCGCCATGCGTCTTACGCCACCCTGAGTTTCATCCCCTCTCCGTCGCACTGAATAAACTTCGGCGCGCACTCAAAAACATCCCGTCTGCGGATGTGCTTTTTCGTCTGTAAATTTTTTGCCCTCACGGGCTAACCGCAATCAAAAACTGAGAAATGACTATGTTGCTGTCCTCGACACATAAGGACTGGCTGGGTAATGTCCGTGGTGACGTTCTTGCCGGTATTGTGGTCGCGCTCGCGCTTATACCTGAAGCGATCGCCTTTTCCATTATTGCCGGTGTGGATCCGCAGGTCGGACTCTACTCTGCATTCTGTATTCCCCTGGTTATGGCCTTCCTCGGTGGCCGTCCGGCGATGATTTCGTCGGCTACTGGCGCTATGGCCCTGCTGATGGTCACGCTTGTAAAAGATCACGGCCTGCAGTATCTGCTGGCCGCATCGGCGCTCACCGGCGTCCTGCAACTGGCGGCCGGTTACCTGAAGTTGGGTAGCCTGATGCGCTATGTTTCGCGCTCGGTAGTTACCGGCTTCGTTAACGCGCTGGCCATTCTGATTTTCATGGCGCAACTGCCGGAACTCACCGATGTGACCTGGCACGTATATGCCCTGACCGCAGCGGGCCTGGCCATTATCTATCTGTTCCCGTATATCAACAAAACCATCCCCTCACCGCTGGTCTGTATTATCGTGCTGACGGCCATTTCCATGTGGCTCCACCTGGACGTGCGCACCGTCGGCGACATGGGCAAACTGCCTGACAGCCTGCCGGTTTTTCTGATCCCCGATGTTCCACTGAACCTGGACACACTGATGATCATCCTGCCGTACTCTGCGGGCCTGGCCGTGGTGGGACTGCTGGAATCGATGATGACCGCCACCATTGTCGATGACATGACCGACACGCCCAGCGATAAAAACCGCGAGTGCAAGGCGCAGGGTGCGGCCAATATCTGTACCTCATTTATTAGTGGCATGGCGGGATGCGCGATGATCGGTCAGTCGGTGATTAACGTGAAGTCGGGCGGACGCGGGCGTCTTTCAACGCTCACTGCAGGCGTGGTGCTGCTGCTGATGGTGGTATTCCTGCGCGACTGGGTATCCCGGATACCGATGGCAGCTCTGGTGGCCGTGATGATCATGGTCTCCATCGGCACCTTCTCCTGGCGATCCATTACCCATCTGCGCAGCTATCCCCTTTCAACCAGCGTGGTAATGCTGGCAACGGTCGTGGTGGTGGTGGCGACAGATAACCTTGCTTTTGGCGTGCTGACCGGCGTGCTGATAGCCTCGCTGAACTTCGCCACCAAGGTGGCACGCTTTATGGTGGTGAACTCCAGGCTGAACAATGGGACCCGTACCTACATCGTCACCGGGCAGGTATTTTTTGCCTCAGCCGATCGCTTTATGAGCCACTTTGACTTTCGCGAGGCGGCTGAACACGTGGTGATTGACGTCACACACGCGCACTTCTGGGACATCACATCGATAAGCGCGCTCGACAAAGTGGTGATTAAGTTCCGCCGCGAAGGCACAGAAGTGGATATCCGCGGCATGAATGAGGCAACACGCACCCTCGTTGACCGCTTCGGTGTACACGATAAGCCCGAAGAAGTGGACAAGCTGATGGGCGGCCACTAACCGAGTGCCCTGGATGAAATTCTCGCGAAACCGGGCTGAACACGGCTAATGGTGCTGGGTCGCCGTGGTGCGCATAACCCGGTGGGCAGCCACCTTGAGAGCATCATTCGCCTGCAGAAACGGCCGGTGATGGTTGTGCCGGAGACGTTTACGCCGCCCGCACGAGTGATGTTTGCATACGACGGCAGCAAGGAGAGTCGCAGGAACCTGACGCGCCTCACGGTCAGCCCTCTGCTGAACGATCTTGCCTGCCATATTGTGATGGTAAACGGCGAAATGTCCGCCATGCAGGCCGCACAGGCGATTTTGCAGGAGGCGGCCCCCACCACTGAGGCCCATTTACATAACGATGAATCCGTTACCCGGATATGCCTGATTATGGATGGATCACATACGGGGAGCGGGTCAGTTTACATAACAACCTTTAACCCATACATTTAGTGTGGCTAATCCAATTCCCAAATAGGTCGTAGTTAGAGGATGAGGCAGAATCGAAAATCGCCGCTCAGGCTCAGGAGCAGGGTGCGCAGTACAAAATTACGGAAGCGAACACCCATAACCGTGTTCACATGACCCCAGAACTGTATAAATAACGGATGGTCGCAAATGGATTTGCCAGAAGAGGCTGCCCAATGGGCAGCCTTTTTTATGCCTGTTCAGGCAAGGCGGGTGGCAGGCGAGCTACCGGTTCGCCACCATAAAATCAGCGCCAGCAGGGCTATCGCCCCGAGAACTGCAAACGCAGTGCTGTAAGAATAACGCGCGGCGATAGCTCCGGTCATGGCCGGGCTCAGCGCAGCGCCTGCGCCCTGCATCAGCATAATGACGCTCTGCCCGGCATTAACATGGCCGGTCCCCCGCATCAGAGACACAATATAGCCCGGCACCGCCACGCCCAGAATCCCTGCCGCAATACCATCCAGAATCTGAACCGGAATGACAAAGAGCGGTTCGGCAAAGCCTGCTGCAATAACCGCGCGCAGCGGTAAAATCATCAGGGCGACCATGATGAACAGGCGATAGCCGTGCGTTTCCACCCGTTTCGAGACCCACAGCGCGACCGGGATCATCACCAGCTGGGAAATCACCACCGTTGCCGCAGCGTACAGACCGGGACTAACCGCCGCCTGTCCGCCTGCGGAGGCGACGCGCATGCTCAGCATCGGTAATAGCGCGGCATTGGCAAGGTGAAACAGCAGCAGCGTCACGCCCGCTATCATCAGCGCCGGTTTACGCATCAGCATCGATAAGCTCAGCGCTGGCTGACGCTCTTCATTCTGTTCAAAGCCTCGCGCCACCTCGTTATCAATCTCTTCACCGCGAATCGCAAGTGTGGCGAAGGCAGCAAAAATCGCCATCACCGTCATCAGAATAAAGACAGCACCCATGCCCCAGTACCAGGCTGAAAAACCCGCCAGCAACGCCGCAATGGTGTTACCGCCATGATTGAAGGCTTCATTGCGTCCCATCTGCTGGTTGAAGCCGCGCTGACCGGTCAGCCCCAGGGTGATCCCCGCCACGGTCGGACCGATAAACGCCGCAGCAATTCCCGCCACAATTTGCGAGACCATCGCCGTCCAGGTCTGATTGCTGTACCACAGCAGCAGCGTAGCAACGGTGATCACCAGACAACCCAGCAGCACAATCATTTTTTTATGGCGGGTCGCATCGGCAGCTATCCCAGCAGGCAGCGTGGCAAGTAGTCCGGCGATGCCGCCACAGGTCATCACCAGTCCGATTTCATCAGGACGCCAGTGCCGTTCCGTCAGAAATATGCCCAGAAAAGGTCCCAACCCGTCGCGGACATCAGCCAGAAAAAAGCTCATTAAACAGAGCGCATAGAGTGAACGCTGAGACATGTTATTTCCCTGGAAAGTAAGTGTTAAAGGCAGTAGCGCTTCGGTTAACAGGGAAATTATGTGTTACAAAGAAGAAAGTCACATTTCGTTATAGTAACAAAATGAAAAAGGCCACCCGTCACAATGGACGGATGGCCTGATACTTTTCACTTCGCGCAGAAGGAATTATTTATCCGTGCCGAAACCCTGTTTCAGCAGTGCGGGCAATACAGCCGGGAAGTAGATATTTTTATAGTAACCGCTGACGCTTTCGCTCCAGCTCTCACCGTCGTGACGACCGATGTTTTTCCAGTGCTGAACCATTTCATCGTTGTAAGCTGCAATCTGCTGCTCCAGCCCCTGCGTCTGATAGGTCTCATCATGGCGGAAAGTAGCCAGAGGCAGACGCGGTTTCTGATGAGCAGGCTCGTCCACGTGACCGATGACCACACCCGCAACCGGGAAGGTCAGCGGCGGCAGCTCCAGCAGTGAAATCATCGCCTGTGGATCGCGACGGATTCCGCCAATCGGCACAATGCCCAGACCTTCTGCACGCGCAGCGGCCATGACTGAGCCCAGGGCAATACCAATATCGGTAGAACCCGACACGATGCTCTCAATGCTCTGATGGGCAATCTGCTGCTGATCGACAGCGGCCATTCCCACCGCCGATTTATGCATGTCCAGCACGAAAGTGATGAAGACGGGTGCTTTGGCAATCCACGGCTGACCGCCCGCGATGGCGGCGATCTCTGCGCGACGTCCGGCATCACGCGTGATCACCACAGAAACCTGCTGTGAGTTTACTGATGTCGGTGCGCGGTATGCAGTACTGATAATACGATCCAGCACCGCTTCATCGACAGGTTGCTCAGTGAAACTGCGTTCACTTTTATGACTTGTAAAAATATTAATCAGTTCGCTCATGGTTCCTCCCACATAAAGCGCAAGAATAGCAGTAAGTCACAGGGAAAAACTTAACCGCACTGGTCATGCTGTTCGGGCATTTCAGCCTCCCCAGCGGCTTTTAAGGTAGCTCACCGCCTGCTGAGTCTGCGGCTGATTCAGATAGTTCTCTCTGAACAGAATGGTGCCATCAATATTGGGGTTAGATTCATTCAGGTCGAGCTGCTTTTTCAGTTCAGGCACACCACCCTGGAGCGTCCAGTCAGGTTCAATTTTTGATGGCTCGCCGACTTTATAAAGCGCAAGACCGATGTAGAGCCGGGTTTTAGTCGGTTTCACCACTTCTGCCCACCAGTTTGCCAGCACGTCATATCGGGCAGCCTGACGGGAAAAAGGCCAGTAGAGCTGCGGGGCGATGTAATCCAGCAGACCCTGCTGCACCCAGTGACGGGTATCCGCAAAGGCTTCGTCGTACGCTGCCGCGCCTCGGGTATCGGAACCAGCAGGATCGTGCGACAGATTGCGCCAGACGCCCGCCGGACTGACACCAAATTCAACGTCTGGCTTCAGCTGTTTGATAGTGCGTGACACCTGCTCAATCAGTTGCTGAGTATTGTGACGTCGCCAGTCCGCTTTACCGGCAAAACCCTGCCCATAGCGACTGAAGGTCTGATTATCGTTGAGCAGCGAACCTGCTGATTCGGCATAGAAGTAGTCATCGAACTGGACACCGTCGATGGGATAACGCGCCACCACCTCGGCCACAATGCTGGTGATCCAGTCACGCGCCTCAGGAATGCCCGGATCGAGCACGTAGCGATCCCCTGCGGTGCGGATCCAGTCGCGGTGCAGCACAAAAACACTGGCCGGATGCAGTGACAGCGTGCGGTTCAGTTCGCTGACGGTCGAAGGTTTAGTATTGACCGATACCCGGTAAGGGTTGAACCAGGCATGAACTTTGATGCCGCGCTTGTGCGCCTCATCCAGCATAAACTGCAGCGGATCATATCCTGGATCTTCACCGATTTTGCCAGTCAGCATATCCGACCAGGGGAGGATTTTTGAGGGCCAGAGCGCCGTGGCATCCGGCTTCACCTGGAAAAACACCGTGTTAATGCCCAGGCTTTTCAGCTTATCCAGTTTGTTGGTCAGGGATTGCTGCTGCAGGCGGATACGCTGCGCCGGACTGGTGCCGTTCACCGACGCCACGGGCGGCCAGTCGAGACGTGACACCGTGGCTAACCAGACACCCCGCATCGGTTGACTAGCCTGAGGCTGTGCTGGCTTGCCGGGCACAGGTAATGGCTGTTTCGTTACCGGCGGAAAAGGGGTCACCAGCGATTTCGGCGGTTCGGATGCGCAACTGACCAGCAATAACGCCGCAGCCAGCGCAGCGCCTCGCTTAATAGCCGCTCTGGCCTGTGCAGAAAAGGGATTAAGGGCGATGATAAACTCCAGTATTTTCTGGTCGAAACGCAAAGAGCTGTATTCTCGGTGACGCTGATGAAATGTCAATGCGTTAGCACAGCTCCAGCCCTGAAACTGCTGCCTTTTAAAACCTATGAACCGCTAACGCGGCGGACTAAAGACCATCCCTGCGGACATAAGACAGGCTTTGAGTGTGCCAAAGGCGTCCTGACACTGCCGCTCATTGACGCAGGCATAACCCAACAGCAATCCGCGCGCCTCCTGCGGATGCATATAGTATTGCGAAAGCGGTCGCACTTTGACCCCGCGTTTCAGCGCCTCTGCAGCTATCGCAACGTCATCCGCGCCCGCTGGCAGCGGCATCACCAGATGCAGTCCCGCCTCATGATTGAATGCCGGTAAAAATGCTGGCCCCAGATAGCGCTCAATCAGCCTGCAGAGAAACTGCCGCCGCTGACGATAAAGCAGGCGCATCCGGCGAATATGCTCCATGTAGTGGCCCAGTCGGATAAACTCAGCCAGCGCCCGCTGAATCAGCAGGTGTCCGCCGCGATAGAGTTCCGCCGCCGCGATGCGCAACGGCTGTGCCAGCGATTTCGGCACCACCATGTAGCCAATACGCAGAGCGGGATAGAGTGTCTTGCTGAATGTGCCCATGTAGATGACCGGTGCATCGGCTTCCAGCCCCTGAAGTGAGGGATGAGGCTGACCGGAAAAGCGAAATTCGCTGTCGTAGTCATCTTCAACAATCCAGCTTTGATGACGGCGTGCCAGGGCGATCAATGCCTGACGACGCGCCAGGCTCAGGTGCACCCCCAGCGGATACTGATGGGAAGGCGTTACAAACACCATTTTAGGGGCCGGGCCGCTGTCCGGTACCAGTCCCTGCTCATCCACCGTCATCGCGCGAATCTTCAGACCATTCATGCGCAGCAAATTACGTGTTCCCCAGTAGCCCGGTTCCTCCATCCAGACCCGATCGCCGGGATCACATAACACCCGCGTCACCAGATCAACCGCCTGGTGAACCCCTTCGGTAATCAGGATCTGGTCAGCATCGGCCCGTACGGAACGCGCCACCCGCAGATAATCCACCAGCGCATGGCGAAGATCGGGACAGCCGCCGCCGCTGCTGTAGACCAGGCGATGTACGTCAGGTTCGCGGTTCAGCCGCGCCTGAATCTGGCTGAACAGCTTGTGAGGAAATTCGGTGACATCGGGTGCGCCGGGCACAAACGCGCCCCACTGATAGGGCGAGGCAGTTGCATGCCCCAGCAGACTGGCACCCCGCTTTGACAGCGTCGCGGGTCGTTGCGCCCTCACCGCCTGAAGATCGGCAATCGCATCACTTTGCAGAGAATTCTCCGGCAACGTCTCGGCAATCCATGTCCCGCTGCCGGTGCGCGCGGTGACATACCCCTGCGCCATCAGACTTTCATAAACATGCATTACCGTGTTTCGCGACACGCCGAGTTCGCGCGCCAGATCGCGGGTTGGCGGCAGACGGCTTCCGCGGGGAAACACCTCTTCCGCGATTGCGGCCTGCATACAATTCAGCAGCCGCTGATGTAATGAGCCGGTTCTTAAAAACTGTAACCGTGCTAATAGATGATCTGCGTACAAGAGTCGCAATTGGCTCCACCTTTCCTCTGAGAATTGGCTCTGGCAACTCACCACGCCTCAGGCATAAATAAACGTGTTTGTCGGGAATTGTAAACACGCATATTAACGAGGTGGATGAAATGAGCGAAAATAATAACCTGATGCAGCAGCGCAAAGCACAGGCTCTCCCTAAAGGCATCGGTACGCTGTGCGACTGGTACGTTGCCCGGGCAGAAAACGCCACCTTATGGGATCAGGCCGGTAAAAGCTGGATCGATTTCGCTGGCGGCATCGCGGTGCTGAACACGGGCCACCGCCATCCACGTATTGAACAGGCCATTGCCGATCAGTTAACAAAGTTTACCCATACAGCGTTTCAGATAACCCCTTACGAAAGTTATATCTCCCTGGCCGAGCGCATTAATCAGCGCGTGCCCATTGCCGGATCGGCCAAAACGGCCTTCTTCACGACTGGCGCGGAAGCGGTGGAAAATGCGGTCAAAGTGGCTCGTGCCTATACCCGCCGTCACGGCATCATCACCTTTGGTAACGCTTTCCATGGTCGTACTTTCATGACGATGGCGATGACCGGTAAAGTGGCGCCCTACAAGCGGGACTTCGGCCCGATGCCACCTTCTGTCTTCCATGCACGCTACCCCAGCGCAGTTCAGGGGATCAGCATTGAGGCGTCACTGATCAGCCTCGACGAAATCTTTACCCAGGACATTGCACCGCATGATGTGGCCGCGATCGTGCTGGAGCCGGTGCAGGGGGAAGGCGGATTCCATGCCGCACCGGCAGAGTTTATGGTGCAGTTGCGGGAGCTGGCCGATCGCCACGGCATTCTGCTGATTGCGGATGAAGTCCAGAGTGGATTTGCCCGGACCGGCAAGCTGTTCGCCATGGAGCACTATCCGGTGAAGGCCGATATTATCACCATGGCAAAAAGCCTGGCAGGCGGCATGCCGCTTTCCGCCATCGCCGGTCGTGCAGAGGTCATGGACGCACCTGCGCCTGGGGGCCTGGGCGGAACCTATGCCGGTAACCCACTGGCTATCGCCTCAGCCCATGCGGTGCTGGATGTGATTGAAGAGGAGCAGCTCTGCCAGCGCGCCGTCGATCTCGGTGTCAGGCTTGAAGCTGAACTGCTGGAGCATCAACGCAAACATCCGGACATTGCTGACGTACGTGCGCTGGGTTCCATGGTGGCGATGGAGTTCTATCAGGCCAGCACCGCGCAGGCGGTTCAGAAGATGGCAATGGAACAGGGCCTGCTGCTGCTGACCTGTGGAGCTAAAGGCAACGTCATCCGCTTCCTCTACCCGCTCACCATTCCTGATGCCCAGTTCAGCCAGGCGCTGACCATTCTCTCCACGGTAATTAATCACTGTGTTGCTTCTGCCGGACATCCCGTCGTCCCGGCCTGATTTCGCTGTGCGTTCACGCAAGCCTGTTCCCCTTTCGTCCGGCTATTCAGGCCGGACGTCGCCTGGAGACGTTTACATGACGATGAATCAGAGTGCGAATGAAGATTCGCTGGCTCAAAACCTGAAACCGCGCCACGTGCGTATGCTCTCAATTGCGGGTGTGATTGGCGCAGGGCTGTTTGTCGGCTCCGGCCACGCTATTTCTGAAGCCGGTCCTGCGGTGCTGATCTCTTACGCGGCTGCCGGTGCGCTGGTGGTGTTAATTATGCGGATGCTGGCCGAGATGGCCGTCGCTTCACCCGATTCAGGCTCTTTCTCAACCTATGCGGACAAAGCGCTGGGTCGCTGGGCCGGTTTTACCATCGGCTGGCTCTACTGGTGGTTCTGGGTGCTGGTGATCCCACTTGAAGCCAATGCAGCGGGGACGATTCTGCACGCCTGGTTCCCCGAGGTCGCCATCTGGCAATATACCTTTGCCATCACGTTACTGCTGACCATTACCAACCTGCTCAGCGTTAAAAATTATGGGGAATTTGAGTTCTGGTTTGCGCTGATCAAGGTCGTGGCCATTATCCTGTTTCTGGGTGTGGCGGGGGCGGCAGTATTGGGTCTGCTGCCTGACAGCAACACCAGTGGCCTGTCGCATCTTTATGACACGCACGGGTTTATGCCGAATGGTATGAGTGCGGTTGTAGCGGCCATCCTGACCACGATGTTCTCTTTTATGGGTACCGAAATCGTCACTATTGCCGCTGCCGAGTCTAAAAACCCTGGCAAGCAGATTACCCAGGCAACTAACTCGGTTATCTGGCGCATTGCGCTGTTTTATCTGCTGTCGATTTTCTTTGTGGTCGCACTGGTGCCGTGGAACACGCCTGGCCTGGTTGAACAGGGCTCATGGCAGACGGTATTAACGGCGATGAACATTCCGCATGCCCGGCTGATTGTCGACCTGGTGGTGCTGATGGCGGTGTGCAGCTGTCTTAACTCTGCACTATATACCTCATCGCGCATGCTTTACTCCCTCTCCCGCCGCAAAGATGCGCCTGCTGCTGCTTCACGCACTAATCGCAGCGGCACGCCGTGGGTTGCGGTATTGCTCTCGACCGCTGCTGCGTTTCTGGCAGTAATTGCGAATTACCTTGCGCCAAGTGTCGTGTTTGAGTTTTTACTGGCGACGTCGGGGGCGATTGCGCTGCTGGTCTATCTGGTGATTGCCGTATCGCATCTTGTGCTGCGTAAAAAGCGCGAAAAGGCGGGTGAAGTCCTGAATTACCGGATGTGGCTATTCCCAGGCCTGACGTGGGTAACGATTCTGTTTATCACGACCGTACTTGTGATCATGTTGTTTGACGCGAAGCATCAGGCTGAATTACTGGCAACCTGCGGATTAACACTGTTGATCATTACCACCAGTCTGGTTCTGCGTCGTAAAAAGGAGAAGCGTCAAAGTACGAAGTACTTTACTCAGCGCTCTTCTGATCCTTCGTGATCCCCGGATGTTTTTTATAAAACCATTAAAAACCCACCTTTAGCTATAAAGGTGGGTTTTTATCTTTATCCATTCGGGAACCGGTATAGCGCTTGAGAACACATAAAATAAAAGAGTTTTAATAAATTGTCAGCATCATCAGCCTGCACCTGGAATTCACTCACCTGAATCTCCAGGTGAAGGTGCAGCACATTGTTTCTTGCTGAACAGGTATACGGAAGATTAGACCTTATTATGTCAGGGACTTTATGCTTTATTCACTCTCTGCGAGTTATGACCTGCAGATCGCACTGGGGTTTTCAGGTAAACACTAAAATCCGTTATGGGAATCAGAGATAGCTGACCTCAATAATCCCTTTCGATTTCGCAGGGTTAAACCAGTGCATTTTTACTTCTACAGGCAAGCCAGTCAGGGATTTGGGGTTCATCAGGTCAGCAGTTGTAACGACAGCCTTGCCACGAGCGGGATCATAGCAGTCAAACACAACAGGATTCTGCCCGATATTCATATTACACGAACCGTTCGTTATGGCTCCCCTGAAGATGATAGTACCTGAATTTGGATCTGCACTCGCTGGACCAGCCAGGGTGATCAGCAACGTGGTAAAGCAGAGAGATAAAAATAATTTCATAGTGCGTCCTCCTGAGTATGTATCACCTGTTATCGGCATACATGCCCAAAGATTAAGTGCTGAGTGAAAAAATAAATGTAAATTTTAAACACTTACCCAAATGAAATTCATTACAAAGACAATGTTAAGAATTATCTAATCCAGCTAAGTAACGTGAGTGTAGACCATAGCGTGAAAGATTTTTTCGCCTGGGTTCTTTTTCCTGATGACCTTTTCAGAAAGAAGCCACACCTTCAGCCCCTTTATTTAATCTTTACACTCATTACCATGCTACGCATGGATTTTTTGTTAGCGGATCGGGTAATCATTAATTGTCCTGCTGTAAATGGCAGGCTGAATTTCCTCTACGACTGAAATAAAGCCGGTAAAGTTAAAACATATATTTATTATGACTGAACATTCAAAATAAAATGCAGAATACAGGCGCGTTTTTTACGCTATTTAAGTCATCACTGGTAGTGTCGAAAACGCTTTCAGCTTATTCCAGATACTGGCTAAAGCGCAGCAGATAACCATCTGGATCCTGTACCAGAAACTCCCGCTGGCAGGCGGTTGTCTCGCCGGTGTCATAGTAGTTATCACTCAACGCACGAAAAAGTGGCACGGCATGCTGTTGCAAACCTGTCATTACAGCTTGAATGTCATCGACTTCGATCTGAAAATTAATGCCCCGCCCCAGCGGCCTCTCCAGTTCAGCTGTGTTCCACCCCTGCGGATGGCACTGTTCAATCATCAATTGCGCCTCACCAAAGCAGAGGTATGCGAAGTCAGGATTCTGACGCTGGATCCGCACCTCAAAGCCCAGCACATCGGTGTAAAAATGCAGCGAAACGGCAAAGTCAGTAACGGTCAGTTCTGGCACCATAGGGTTCCAGTACAGTTGTTGATCATCATTCATAAATGTCCCCATCATTCTCAGTTCGATTTCCTCTCATCACCGGCTCTGAATGCTGTTTTGCAGTTCATCCAGCATCAGACGCAGCGCGGCAGACTGGTGCTCACGCGACAGGTAAAGCCCCCAGATACCGATGCGCTGCGGCGCATAATCGGGCAATAACTCAACCAGCTTTCCCGCTTCAAGCGCAGGGCGTGCTTCCAGTTCAGGCACCATCGCTATCCCACAATCTGCAATCGCTGCGTCACATAACAGTGACGAAATGCCCGCACTGAAATTCCCTTTAACGGCGACAGAGATTTTCTCGCCACCAGCCGCCGTGAAATGCCAGCTCTGACCGGCAAAACGACTGTAGTAGAGGCAGTTGTGCTGCGCCAGATCGCCAGGCGTTTGCGGAATGCCTCGCTTCTGCAGATAGACGGGGGAGGCGCAGAGTACAGAGTGACATTCACCGAGACGGCGTGCGATTGCTCCCGGCTCTGGCGCATCGGTGATACGGATGGCGAGGTCGATGCGCTCGCTGATCAGGCTTACCGGCTGATTGTTAATATCCAGTTCGATGCGCAGCGCCGGATAACGATCAAGAAAATCGGGGACGACCGGGCCGACAAGATGAAGCGCCGTAAAATGGGCACAGGCGATGCGTAGCGTTCCGGCTGGAACACTCTGGGTGGTTTCCTGCTGGATCGCTTCTGACAGCAGAGCCAGCTGGCGGGTCTTTTGCAGAATCGCCTCACCGGCAGGCGTCAGGGTCAGCCGGCGCGACGAGCGATGCAGCAGACGCGTTCCCGCCCACTTTTCCATCTCTTCCAGATAACGGCTGACCATCGGCCGCGAGATCCCCAGCGCACGCGAAGCAGCACTCAGGCTACCCAGCTCACATATCCGGTTAAAAACGGCAGCTGCCGTCACTCTGTCCATCCCACTCACCTGTTCGGATTATGAAACTCAGCATCTCTGATTCCGGGAATTCTAACAGATAGCAAGATGCGTAGAATAGCGCTACTGATTCTGCACATCGCCCGATACACCTGCCTGAGTCGGGCATATATCTCTGAGGAATATTAATGAAAACTGCTCTGTTGCCTGTGATACTCGTTCTGGCTTCCGCCTCCGCCAGCGCGGCCACGCTGCAACTGGAAACCTATAATCCGCAGGAGAAAGGTATTTTTGCCGTCTCCTCAACCCTGGTCTCCGGGCCAACCGAAGCAATTCTGTTTGATGCCCAGTTCAGCATCCAGGATGGTGAGAAGCTGGTGGAGATGATTAAAAAGCGTGGTAAAAAGCTGAAGAAGATTGTGATCACCTCGGGCGATCCCGATTTCTACTTCGGTCTGGAGCCGATTGTTAAAGCCTGGCCGGACGTCAAAATCGTTGCCGCACCTGCGGTGGTAAAGCATATCCAGCAGACTCATGACGCCAAGCTGAAATACTGGGGCCCTCAGATGAAACAGGGTGCACCGGATAAAGTCTTTGTGCCAGACGTTACGCATCAGACCCGCTTCAGCGTGGATGGCGAGGCGCTGGAACTGCGTCATCCTGATCAATATGCTGCATACATCTGGATCCCCTCTGTGAGCACCATTCTGGGCGGTACAGCCCTTTCCTCTGGCATCCACGTCTGGACGGCTGACACTCAGACCGTTAAGAGCCGCAATGAGTGGCGCCATATCCTCACTGAGATGCAGACGCTCAACGCGAAAAATGTTATTCCGGGCCACTATCTGGGTGAGCGTCCAGCCGGCTCGCAGGCTGTGGATTTCACCCTGAATTATCTGAAGAGTTTTGAAGCGGCGCTGTCAGAACATAAAACCTCAGCAGCGGTAATTGCCGCCATGAACACCGCCTGGCCAAAACTGGCTGAGCCGGCGTCACTTGAACTCAGCGCGAAAGTGAATACCGGCGAGATGAAGTGGTAAACTTTCAGAGCGGTTCGCTCATAACAGATTGATCCGCCTTACAGCGACCATTCTGTGCGGATGCCAGTGACTGAAAGTAAAATGACCGGGCGCTATCTTTTCATCAGATAGCGCCTGTCGTCACGCGCCTGCAATCGTGCCTCTGCCGGTGTGGGAAAAATATAGTGAAACAGATCGCGGTAAAAACTCAGGTGCTTCAGTAATCCATCCTGAATGGATTTACGAAGGTCTTTAATCAGGAATTCCTGAGTTGTATTGAAGTTAGTCACACTGAAAAAGGTTTTGTCATAGACGTTGACCACCCCTTCCCATTTCATCACCTGCTCTTCCGGAGACGCGCCTTCCGAGGCGACAAACATCCCTTTATGAGATTTCACCCCCTGTTTACTCACATAGGTGGTTAAGGCGTCATAGCTGCGCTTGTTGCGCCAGCGACAGAATTCATAAGGCACATCGTAATGTGGCAGTACAAAGTCCGGGCTGCGAAAATGTTCATCGCCGATCAATCCATCCAGGGTGACTGTGAAATGAAGGAAGTCCTGCAGGAAGTCGAACTGACGAGTTTTGGTGAGCGTGATATTAATGCTGTAGTGACCAGCCTGCACATACCAGTAATTTGTAAAGCCGGTTACCAGAATACAGAATGCCTGCCAGTCACTGAGTCTTCTGTCGCCCGCCAGCCCCCTGAAACGGCTGATCATCATCCGTGATTTGGGATGCTGATACGCTTTCAGCAGCGGATCGTTCATACCTTTCAGTAACATCAGGCACACTCCTTGATAGATTGCGCTTATCCTGCCACGCCCTGATGAGGGTGAAAAGTGTCGTTGGTCTGAATGTGAACCTTTTAAAAAATCTGGCTTATGGTGGCAAAAGCACTGTCTGATTAGGCGTAAGAGAAGGCTGAGTTAACCCGCCGGGCATCGGATACCAGGCGCATGTGTGAAAGAATGCGCTGCACACCATCCGGACGGTCATATCAGAGCTTTGCGAGGGTTTTAAGCGTTTCCGGGTTTTGCTGCACCCTGCGAATTAATAAAATCGCCTGGGCATCAGATCTGGCTCTGCCCTGATCCCTGCATCAACACCTCACTTAACCGTCCGACCAGCTTACGGACCTTATAAGGAATAAAACGGGCATCCGGGAATAGGGCATAGAGATAACGGTCGGGCATTCGCCAGTCCGGTAACACCCGCACCAGTCGGCCGGAGGCCAGCGCGTCTGCGCCAGGCAGCGTCTGTAAGCCGCCGATACCGAGGCCTGCTTCAAGGGCCTGCATCAAGGCATCGCTGTTATTAGACCGAAACACGCTTTCTACCGGAACAGAGACTTTCGCGGTCGCAGAAACCAGCTGCAGCGGCGCATCAGTCGCTATACCACTAAAACGTATATGCGGATAGCGCATAAGGTCATCGGGCGTCTGCGGCGGGCCGTTGCGCGCTATCCACTCAGGGGAAGCCACCAGCACGGTTTCAATCGTGGCGAGCGAACGGGCAGCCAGCGTGGCAGGTGGCGACTCGCTGACACGAACCGCCACGTCAACGCCTTCCACGATGAGGTCCGACAGGCGATCCTCCAGCGCAATATTCAGACGCAGCGCAGGATGCACCTGCTGGAAAGCGATCAGATGCGGCATCAGCCGCTGCCCGATGCCGCTCGGCAACTGAATATGCACTCTGCCATGAAGCGGCTGCGATTCAGGCCGTAGTTGCTGCTCCAGTTCGTCCATCGCACCAAGCAGCTGCCTGACCTGTTGCAGATAATGGTGACCCGGCTCAGTTAACGCCATGGTTCGCGTGGTGCGATGCAGGAGCACCACGCCCAGTGCCTCCTCCAGTGCGGCGATCTGCTGGCTAACAGCCGACTGCTTCATGCCGTTTTGCCGTGCTGCCGCCGAAAAGGAGCCCGCTTCCGCCACCCGGATGAAGGTCTGCATCGCAGTCAGTTTGTTCTGCATTTATAGATTTTCCTGATAAGTGATATCCGGTTACGGGGATTTAATCAGAATTTTACACAGGTGAGAATGCGGCTTCTTTCTTAATCGGATAGCGATCATGAAAACGACACAGGGTAAAAAGGTTGCGCTGGTGGCGGGTGCCAGCGGGATTGTGGGTCAGCAACTGAGTCAGGCACTGGTAGCAGACCACTGGCAGGTCAAGGCACTGACGCATCGGTCAGACTTTGCAGTCAGCGGAACAGAGATTATAGCGGTCGATCTGCGCGATAGTCAGCAGTGCCAGCAACGGCTGGCATCACTCACCGACGTCACGCATATCTTTTACAGCGCCTGGCTGAACGCTTCTGACTGGGGAACGATGGTCGGACCAAATCTTGCCATGCTGCAAAATCTGGTTCAGACCATGGAGGATGTCGCCCCACTTGAGCATGTCAGTCTGATGCAGGGATACAAGGTGTATGGCGCCCATCTCGGACGCTTTAAAACGCCGGCGCGGGAAAGCGATCCTGGTGTACCGGGTGCTGAGTTTAACGCCGCGCAGCTGAACTGGCTGAGCGCACAACAGCATGGTAAAGCCTGGCACTGGAGTGCGCTGCGGCCCGGTGTGGTCGGCAGTGACAGGCCGGGCAACAGCATGAACCTGGCGCTGAGCCTGGCGCTCTACGCTTCAATCTGTCGCGCGGCGCGGCTGCCCTTACGCTTTCCCGGTTCGCCAGAAACCTGGCAGAGTATGGTCGATTTTACCGATGCCACTCTGCTGGCCGACGCGACGATCTGGGCCGCACGCACTTCTGACGCACGCAATCAGGCCTTTAATATCAATAATGGCGATCTCTGGCGCTGGAGTGAGCTATGGCCGGTCATTGCAGCCTGGTTTGAACTGGAGATCGCGCCGCCGGTTTCGCTGTCGTTCCGGCAACTATTTCAGGATTATCGTGCGCTGTGGCGGGAAATCGCCGGGGATAACACCTTAGTTGAAGCAGATATTCTGGCACTGAGTGACGGCGCTTTCGCTGATTTTATTTTTGGCTGGAACTACGACATGTTTGGCGACGGCAGCAAACTGCGGCGGGCGGGCTTTCACGGTTATCGCGCGACGGATGAGATGTTCTGCGATCTGTTTGCCCGCTTTCGGGCGGCGCGCGTTATTCCGTGATGCGCCCGTGAAAGCACAGAGGGCGAGAATATCGCTCTCTGCATCGGACTGGGTTTAGCGCCCTTTCTTCTTCCGTCCCGGCTGGACAAAGCGCTTGCGCGAGGCGCCAGCCGCATCCGCTTTTTCAGCAGGTTTCGCACCGCTCTTCTGCGGTTTTTTTGCGGCCGACGTTTTAGCCGGAGCTTTAGCTTTCTTCGCGGGTTTATCTTCTGAAGAGGAGTTCTCCAGCAGTTTAAACAGCTCAACGAGTTCGTCATCGGTGAGGTCGCGCCATTCCCCGAGCGGTAATCCCTTGAGATTGACGTTCATGATACGGGTGCGCTCAAGCTTCGTGACTTCAAAGCCGAAATGCTTACACATGCGACGGATCTGGCGATTCAGACCCTGGACCAGCGTAATACGGAAGACAAATGGCGCTTCCTTTTTCACTTTGCACTTTTTGGTCACCGTGCCCAGCATCGGCACGCCTGCGCTCATTCCGGCAATAAACTCATCGGTGATTGGCTTGTCGACCGTAACGACATACTCTTTTTCGTGGTTGTTACCGGCCCGCAGGATCTTGTTGACCAGATCACCGTGGTTGGTAAGGAAAATCAGGCCCTGAGAATCTTTGTCGAGGCGACCAATCGGGAAGACGCGCTTGCTGTGATTGACGAAATCGCTGATGTTATCGCGCTCGCCCTCTTCCATGGTGGTGATAATCCCCACCGGCTTATTCAGGGCAATCAGCACCAGATCGTCTTCATCGCGCGGCTCGATAAGCTGACCATTGACCTTCACCACATCGCCTGCAAATACCTGCGCGCCTACAGTGGCGCGTTTGCCGTTAATAAAAACGTTGCCCTGCTCGATGTAACGATCGGCGTCACGACGGGAGCAGATGCCGCTCTCGCTGATGTATTTATTAAGACGAGTTGATGATTCAGTCAGCATGATTCCTCCAAAAAACGCGGACTATACCTTACCGGCGGGGGCTTGCGAAGTCTTTGCACCGGAAACTTTTGCTCAGCTTTGCCAGCCTGAAGGCAGCGGGCATTCACAGATCAATCGCCATCTCAGTACAGCGCAAATCGCTGCCCGCCAGCTTTGACGGATAGAAACTTTCGCCCAGCGGGTGGAAGCCATGCTGCTGGTAAAAGCCCACGGCGTTCGGCGTCGAAGCGAGTGTCAACCGGTGGTAGCCACGCTGCAGCGCCTCCGCTTTGATGGTGTCGATGATCAGCCCAGCCATTCCCTGTCCGGTAAATGCGGGCAGGGTAAAAATGGCTTCCACGCTGGCGGCGGCAAGGTCCAGCGATCCGGTAGCAACCGGCACGCCGTCCGGGCCATCAATCACGAAGAAGGGATTGGCGCGGATCATCGCAGGAAAGCTGGCGGGCATGCGGTCCGGCGTCCAGGCGGCGAGCACGTCGGGTGGATAAGCATGCTGGCAGCCATGACGGAGTGCCTGATTTCGGATATTCCATAAACGATACGCCTCTTCAGGCGATGCCTGTCTGACTATCATGATCCCCTCCGGTTCTCATCGCGTCGCGCTTCGCTACGTTATCACAGCCCGTTCCCGGTAACTGACATTCTGGCACTGTTGATGTCAATAGCGTGATGGCAGTCATTTACCGTTCACCGATTTGTCCAGGCATTGCTGCTGCATTAGCAACCCGGTTGTTTCAACCGTGCCGCATTTGCAACACGCCCAGCTCGCCTTTAGCCGTTTACTTCCATAAAAACAGTAGCTTATTTTATGGCACGGTTAGTGCTTGGCCTTTTCTTTTATATCTTAAAGTTTGGAAAAATTAACTATTCCATTAATCCAGCTATATGCCAGGAGAAAACCATGTCACTGAACCAACCTTTACAGTTCGCCTACTGGGTGCCGAATGTCTCGGGCGGACTGGTGATCAGTCAGATAGAACAGCGAACCCGCTGGGATGCTGCCTACAACCGTAAACTGGCGCAGATCGCCGAACAGGCGGGTTTTGATTACGCGCTGACGCAGATCCGGTTTACTGCCGGGTATGGCGCAGACAATCAGCATGAATCCGTCACCTTCTCGCAGGATCTGCTCAGTCACACCTCGAAGTTAAAAGTGATCGCCGCGCTGCTGCCTGGCCCGTGGAATCCGGTATTAGCCGCAAAGCAGATCGCCACCATCAGCCATCTCTATGGGCCACGTATCGCCGTTAACATTGTCAGCGGCTGGTTCCGGGGCGAATTCAAAGCGATTGGTGAACCCTGGCTCGATCACGAAGAGCGCTATCTGCGTTCCGAAGAGTTTATTCGCTGCCTGCAAGGCATCTGGCGCGAAGAGAACTTTACCTTTGCAGGTGATTTTTATCGCTTTCGCGATTACGCCATGAAACCTAAGCCACTGTCTCCGTTACCGGAAATTTTCCAGGGTGGCAGCTCACGTGCGGCGCGTGACATGGCTTCCCGGGTGTCAGACTGGTATTTCACTAATGGGAATACGCCGGACGGTGTCCGTCTGCAGATCGCGGATATCCGTGAAAAAGCAGCACGCAATCAACATCAGGTCAGAGTCGGACTGAATGGATTTGTGATTGCGCGTGAAAGTGAACAGCAGGCACAGGCGGTGCTTCAGGAGATCATCAGCAAAGCCAACCCGGATGCGGTGAAAGGCTTCCAGCATGAGGTCAAAAATGCAGGCAGTGCCTCACCTGAAGGAGAGGGAAACTGGGCGAAATCGTCGTTTGAGGATCTGGTGCAGTACAACGACGGCTTCAAAACCAATCTGATTGGCCCCCCCCAGCAGATTGCTGAACGGATTATCGAACTTAAGCAGGCCGGTGTCGATCTGCTGCTGCTGGCGTTTCTGCACTTTCACGAAGAGGTGGAGTTCTTTGGTCGCGAAGTAATACCGCGCGTTCGTGAGCTGGAGGCGCAGGCGGCACTGATCGAAGCGTGAAAACCACACGCCAGGGCGAGTTTAACGCTCCGTCGCCGCGGCGTAATGAATAACGCGCAACATCGTCTGCCGCACCATTTCAGACAGCGGCAGACGATCTCTGCACGGCCTTTTGATACAGCTTATCATTTAAAAACGGGCGTTAAGTCCGACGTTCCATGTCACCTGGTGATGATCGCTGTTACCTGTCACCGATGAAACGCCAGCAAATGCGTTCACCGATGTGCCAATGGGCACGCTTGCGCCCAGAGCCATATTGATCCAGTTATCATCCCGTGAGCCACTGCTGCGGGTAAAGGCAGTGCGGGTCGATTTCAGTCCGGCGGTAACAGCAGAGTCGCTGTCGCCGAACTGATGGTTGTAACTGACCTGCGCCCAGGGATTACTCACTAAATCTTTACTGTCGATACGCCAGCCAACTGACCCGATTTGAGAATGCAGTGTCTGGTCGCCAAAGCGCATCGAGGTACTGCTGTTCCCTTCTTCTCTGTAGCCATCAATCTGGGTGTAGTCGAGCGCATAGCTGGCCATCGGGCCGGTGGAGACATAGCGGCCCAGCGGTAAGTCCCAGCCGGTCTGCACCCGCATCCCCAGCACTTTGCCGTCGCTGCTGCCCTTCTCCGTACGGGTCGCCGGTCCCAGCCTGACCTTACGCTCAATATCATCAAAGTTCAGATCGGCATAATGGGCATCTGCATTAATCCATCCCCGATCCAGATAATTTAATTGGCTCCACAGCGCCACCAGATTGCCGCGTAAACGATAATCAAAGCGCTGCGAGGGATCCTGTCGTTGCGAGGTAGTGGAGAGCATCGCACCGGCCTGCCAGCTATCGGACAGCTGATAGCCCACTCCTACGGTGCCGGTAGCGCTTGTTGCATCACCGTCCAGCAGGCTGTCGCCGCGGAAATCTCGCTGCTGTCCGGCATAGCCACCGAAAACCGTAAACTCTCCGGCGCTGGCGGGCTGCTGACGCTGCTGTTGCAGATGTCCATCCAGCGTATTCTGCGCATCCCCCACCAGCATCGATGGTGCCTGACTCAGCACGGCCACCTGCAGCGGCGCACTCAGCACCGACTCAATATAATCGGCGATCAGCGCATGCACTGCCGGGCTGGGATGCAACCGGTCGGCAAACAGATACTGTTGCGATTGTGAAAATCCTGGCGTTGAGGCGGTGCAGTCCATTGATGAGACGCCGGGCGGACAGGCCATGCCTGCCGTGTTGCTGAGTCCATACAGGCGCGGGTTATCGATCACCTCATTAAACAGGCCATTGATATCCACCCGCGCGATATTGCCGCGTGCCGCCACCAGCCCCTGCTCTTCAGCCTGGTTGTAACGGTCGGTGAGGGCTGCCGCCTCCTGACTCAGCAACTGCCAGGCGGCAAACAGCTGTTGTGCAAGCGCATCGCGGATCAGCGGAATAGAAGTGACCTGACCAGCTGCTTCGTTAAGCGCGGTTTCAATTGCCTGCTCTCTGGCGGCGCGGTCAGGCGTGGCGGTGGTACTCAGCGACTGAAACAGCGCCGCCGTGGCAGGCTGGGCGGCCGGCCCCAGCACCTGCAGAATCGCCTGAAGCAGCGCGGGCGTCGCTCCGACGTTTGGCACCGTCGGAACGATGACCGTGCCGGCCCCGGCATCCAGCAAACGACTGACCTGTGAGGCCGCGGCACTGGCACTGTTATCCACGATCTGCTGTGCAGCGAGCGGCGCAAGGGCTGCCGCCGCTAAGTCATTGCCGCCAATCCAGTGAATATAGAGTCCGTCAGAATCGGCTCGTCCGTCGCGCGTCGCAAGGTAATTATCCAGCTGTTCCTGCGTATTAAACATGGGATTTATCGCCGGTACCGCAACGGCGCCACCTTCGGCATAGTTGCTTCCGCCCTGGGATGAGGGGCGCAGAGTGTCACCCAGCGACTGCGCTACGATCTCGTCATAGAGCGGATGGGTCGCACCATCATAAGTAAAGCGTCCTACGTTGCCGCCATCACTCAGGCTGTCACCAAATACGGTAAGGTCACTCCATGCCATCGCAGGCAGCGGCGACAGGAGGCTCAGGGTGGCACAACAGAAAAGGTATTGCGCGTGAAGGGGTTTCATCAGCAGCTCCGCACAAAAAAAGTAAAGTGAGAAAGAGTAAAAGCCGCACCCGGAGGCGCAGCACGCTGTAAGCGTAGTCGCCCTGATAAACGGGCTGATGAAAAGACGCGATCGCGCTCGCAAAGCGGGAAAATTTGACTTAAAGGTGAGCCCGTTTTTACCGGAAAATTCCGGTCACGGCTTAATCCTGCAGATTACTTTTTGCTGGCGGGTTTCAGCCCGCGATAGAGATCCTGTAGCCGTTTCATGGTTTTAACGGTGCGCTGCGGCAGCGTCGAAGCAACTGACAGGATTAGCATCTCCAGACAGACCATTATGGTGCCGTGCAGCGGAATGCGCCCCTTCTCACCACCGCGAGGCACGTTGATCACCACATCCGCCTCACGCGCAAAAAAAGAGTCGGTGGCGTTGGTCAGCAGGATAATCGGGATATTCAGCCGTTTCGCTTCGCGCACCACGGTGGTCCCTTCCCGGTGCGCCGATTGCTGCGCCATCATTATCAGCACGTCGCCACGCTGCAGCGCCAGCATCTGCTCTGCCAGCGCAATGCCGGCGCGATTAAGCGAAAAGGCGGGCAGACCGATACGGTTCAGCAGCCGCACGCTGTAGTCCGCCAGAATCCCTGAGGCGTTAATGCCAAAAATAGCCACTTCCCGCGCTTCACTCAGCAGCGCCACGGCGTCTGCCACCGCCACCCGGTTCTGCGGCTGCGACAGCACCTCACAGGCGTGCCGGTGGCCCGCCAGTACAAAGTCGATGGCACTGTTTACGTCACTGGTCACCTCACTGACAGTAGTGAACATCTTATCTTCCGAGGTCAGCGAGGGACCAAACCAGGCTCTGAGCGTCTGTTTGAGATCGCGCAGTCCGCTGAATCCGAGCGCCTGAATGGCGCGGATCACGGTGGCATCAGACGTGTGATTCGCGACGGCGATCTCCATCGCAGTACTTTCGAGCACCGTTTCGCGCTGTTGATCGATATAACGTGCCACAGCCAGCAGACGAGGAGAAAGCTGCTTTTCGCGGGCGCGCAGACGCTCTGCCACCACATCCACTCTGTTTTTAACTGGCCGGTTCTGTTTCATGCTGTTCCTGCTGCTGGTGTTTAAGGTCCGAAAGGCTGATTACCGATCTGATTAATGGAGGATATTCCACGGTCAGAAATTGTAGTGAAAGCGTAATTCTATTCTGAGTTTGACCTGCAAATGATAGGGATTTAAGCGTATCCTGTCATCTCGCCATGAAATAATAATCATTATTTTCAACGAAATAAACTCATCACCTGGACTGTAAGTCAGTAAAATCGATACAGCAGAAATGTAGTAAATTCTGTTCAAATTATGTTTACTACTACTTTGTTGGATGTTTGAATGATTCTCAATTACAGATGAGAAGCATTGTCGTCCGGTCAGCGCAATGATGTCTGAACCCGAATGCCGTTCTCTTCTGCTTAAAGCGCTGCATATTGCAGACCACCTCCAGGGAAGCCCTGTATGACAGCCAGTCATCAGAGCGAATTTGCTTCAGAAACTGCCAGTAACAGATACGAAAAGAAAAATGAAAAACAAAGACTCACGATATCCGGCCCGACACCCCGCTCTGGTCGTGGCAATTTGCGGCAGCATGATGCTGCCACAGGTCAGCGCAGCAGCCAACACAGCACCGGATATGACCGTGACCGCCGATGCTGACTCAGAGGGAAATTACAGCGCCAGCGAGAGCAGCGTCGCCAGTAAAATGCCAACCGCGCGGCTTGATGAGGTGCAGTCGGTCAGCGTGGTCACGCAGCAGCAACTGGACGATTACCAGGCAAGCTCACTGGCGGATGCGATGCGCTTTGTCAGCGGCGTTTCAGAAGCTAACACGCTGGCTGGCACCGAAGATGGC
Source organism: Pantoea sp. B550 (assembly GCF_024158165.1). Classification (NCBI taxonomy): domain Bacteria; kingdom Pseudomonadati; phylum Pseudomonadota; class Gammaproteobacteria; order Enterobacterales; family Erwiniaceae; genus Pantoea; species Pantoea sp. B550. The sequence continues at coordinate 241,383 of NZ_JAMYXI010000001.1, read as the reverse complement.
TTCGTTCGACGCGGTTTTGGCAGTAATGCCGATGGGTCGGTCTACCGGGATGGCATTCGCAGCAGTCAGGGACTCAATTTTGATGCCACAACCGAACGAGTTGAGGTGCTGAAAGGCTCCTCTTCGCTGCTCTACGGCATTCAGAATCCGGGTGGCATTATCAATGTGGTCAGCAAAAAGCCGCAATACAGCTGGCACTCCAGCGTTAGCGGACGCAACGCCAGTGAAGGCGGCGGTGCAGGCACGCTGGATGTCACCGGCCCGCTGGGCAATGGCTTTGCCTTCCGGCTGATCGCCGAAAAGCAGAATCAGGATTACTGGCGCAACTTTGGCAGCGAAGAACACACGCTGCTGGCACCCTCTCTGCAATGGTTTGGCGAGCAGGCCAGCTTTCTGATCAGCTATGCCGACTACCGTTATGACATTCCCTACGACCGCGGCACGGCCTTTATCGACGGCAAGCCGATCGATATTGCTTACAAAGATCGTCTGGATGACAAAGCTAATCACGCCTGGGGTCACAACAAAACCCTGAATGCCCACTATGACTGGCAGTTTAATGATGAGTGGCGCACCCGGCTCACCCTGGGCTGGAATCAGCGGCGTTATGACAACGATGAGGTGCGCGTAACGGCGGTCAATGCCAGCACTGGCGTAGTAACACGTCGTGCCGATGCCAACCGTGGGTTTAACCACAAAACCAAATATGTGAGCTGGGATCTGCTGGGCAATCCGGAGATTCTGGGCATGCAGCACGCGCTGGTGGCAGGCACCGACTATGAGATGAATCAGACTTATCGCGCCCATCAGTATCAGGGCAAGGTTAACCGCCAGTTCAACTACTTCAATCCCGACTATGACATCCTGTCACCGGTCACGGACACCAGCACCGAAAATAGCGCAGCAGCCAATAACCTGAACCGTATTCATAGCCGATCGCTCTACGCCAAAGACACTATTTCACTCACACAGGACTGGATTGTGGTGATGGGCGGCCGTTATCAGCATTATGAACAGCGCGCCTCCCGCGGCGTTAATCCCCAGTCAGAAATCCTGAACGATGAGGGCAATAAGTTTCTGCCGCAGGCCGGGGTGATCTACAAACTCACGCCTGACCTCTCTTTCTACACCAGCGTCAGCAAGTCGTTCACGCCGTCAACCGACGTGGATGATGATGGCAATGTCGGCAAGCCGGAACAGGGCACCAGCTGGGAAGTCGGCAGCAAATGGCAGCTATCGCCAAAACTGCTGGCAACAGTGGCGCTCTACCGGATTGATGAAAAAGCGATGTCGCTGAATATTAATGGCAGCACGCGGGCCATTGATAAAGCCCGATCGACCGGCGCTGAGTTTGAGCTGAATGGCGAAATTGCACCCGGCTGGGATTTGAGTGCGAACTACAGCTATGATCAGGCAGAGATCGTCAGCGATCGGGTGAATCCGGATAACAATGGCAATCGGCTGCAGAATGCGCCGCGTCATGCCGGTGCGCTTTACCTGAGTCATGAGCTGCAGGTCAGTGGCCTGCCCGGCACGTTCCGGCTCGGCGGCGGTGCGCGCTATGTCGGCAGCCGTGCGGGCGATCCCGATAACAGTTTCACCCTGCCCGACTATGTAGTGGCAGACAGCTTCGTGGCGTGGAACAACCGGCTGTTTGGTGAAAAAACCCAGCTGCGTCTGAATATCAATAATCTGTTTAATCAGCACTACTACAGTTCAAGCGGCGGCAATCTGCGCGTCCGTGAAGGCGAAACCCGTAATCTGATGGTACAGGCCCGTGTGGAATTTTAACTCGCTACGCTCAGTGCTGCTGACGATCACTGTGATGCTGGTCAGCGCGTGTGCTCATTCCCGCACGCTGACCGACATCACCGGTCGCCAGGTCACGATTCCCGACCATCCGCAGCGCATTATGCTGGGTGAAAGCCGGATGCTCTACAGCGTCGCACTTCTGATGCCCGGTAATCCGCTGCAGCATATTGCTGGCTGGCCGCAGGATCTGAAAAAGTACGATCCTCAGACCTGGCAGGTTTTTGCGCGCCAGTTCCCGCAGATGGAGACGATTCCGGTCGTGGGGCTGGATGGCGTTAACGATGTGAATCCCGAACAGGTGGTCGCACTTAAGCCGGATGTGGTGATCCTGCCGCAGCTGGCGCGCGACAGTGAAAACGTTGCCGTGCTGGAGAAGATGCTCGCTGCGGCGCATATTCCGGTGGTGAAAATCGATCTGCGGGTTAATCTGCTGAAAAACACTGAGCGCAGCATCACTTTGCTGGGTGAGGTGCTCAATCAGCCACAGCGCGCGGCTCAGTTTAATCACTTCTACCGCAGCCACATGCAGCGCATTTCGAGTCGGCTGGCGGATTATCACGGTCCGAAACCGTCCGTGCTGTTGCAGTTACATCTTGGACGACGCAGCGAGTGCTGCGTCACCTCGGTGAATGGCAATCTGGGTGAGCTACTGACATTTGCTGGTGGCAATAACATCGCCAGCCAGCAGATCAAAGGCGTATTCGGACGGCTGAGTGAGGAGAGTGTGATTGCGGCACAGCCGGATTACTATTTTGCCACCGGCACCGGCAGCGCCGATGAAGCGGGAGCCTTAAAACTCGGCCCCGCCGTCACAACGGCGCAGACCCGGCAAAGCCTGCTCGCACTGACCAGTCAGCAGAATGCGCTGAAGCAGCTCACCGCGCTGCGCGACGGTCATGCCGGAGCCATCTGGCACAATTTTTATCTCAGCCCGTGGCACGTCGTAGCGACCGAATTCTTTGCTGCCACGCTCTACCCGCAACTGTTCCGCGACGTCGATCCTGAACAGACGTTACAGCAGCTGTTCCGTGATTTCCTGCCGATACCCTTTTCAGGCAGCTATCTTTATCGGCTGGCGCCCGAGAAGACGCCGGGATCAGACGGCTGACTGCGCGCTATTCTTCACCCGGACGATATCGGCCATGATCGACAGCGCAATCTCTGCCGGAGTCTTGCTGCCGATGGGCAGGCCGATGGGCGCATGGATGCGGTCCAGTTCGGCCCGATCCATTCCGGCGATCTGTTGCAGTCGCGCCCGCCGTTTCTCGCTGTTTTTCGCCGAACCCATGATGCCGATGTAGAACGCGGGTGTGGCAATCGCCTCCATCATCGTCAGATCATCAATGCGGGGATCGTGGGTCAGTGCCACAATGGCTACCGCGGCGTGCGCCCCGTTCAGTTCCAGCCAGCGCGCCGGATGCTGTGATACCAGCGTCACGTTATCCGCGTCGCTGAAGTGACTTTCCAGCTCCGTCCGCACTTCCGGCCGGTGCTCACAGACCCGCACGTGAAAGCCCAGTATCTGTCCCAGCCGGATGCACTCATGTGCCACGCTGGAGTAGCCCGCGATCAGGAGTTCCGGTATCGCGCCCACCGGCAGTAACAACTGTTGCTCGCTGGCATCCAGTGCGGGCAGCCTCCTGTCGGCGGCAATCGCCTCCCACTGCGCACGCGCGCCCGGGCGTATCAGTTTTACCAGCGGCTGTTGCCCGCTCAGCGCGCGCTGCATCGCCGTCAGCAGCGCCAGCGTGGCGTCATCAGGCGGCAGAAATTCTATGACGATTTCCAGACTGCCGCCGCACGGCAGGCTGACGTCAGGACGCATCCCGCCCTCGCCATAGCGTACCCGCTGACTGCTGGCGCGATACGCCCCTGCCGCCAGCTGTGCCAGAAAGTCCTCTTCGATGCAGCCGCCCGACAGCGATCCGCAGTATGCGCCGGTTTCGTTAACCGTCATGAGTGTCCCGGGTGCGCGGGGCGAAGAGCCATAGGTGCGCAGCACCGTGCAGAGCCAGACCTGCTGGCCCGCCTGGCAACTGCTCAGTGCCGCATTAATCACGCGTTGATCCAGCGTTATCATGAAAATTCCTTTATCAGCTGCAGATCGGCAGGGAAATCGATATCACAGAGGCAGCCGCGATCGTGAAGCGGCAGCCGGACAGCCTGTGACCTCACTATCGCCTGTGGTCCGGCATCGCCCTGTAATGTGCTCAGCATGGGAAAAGAGTGATTCTGAAAACCCACCGGATGGCCCGGTTTTCCCTCAATGACTGGCCTGACGATGGGCGAATCCACCAGCGCAGCACTGATGGCACGGTAACTTTCAGGCGTCACAAACGGCATATCGCCCAGCGCAATCAGCCAGCCGTCGTAGTCACGGCTGGCGTTAACGCCCGCCGCGATGGACTCGCCCAGCCCACCGCTGTCGCACAGCACGACAGTCGCCCGCGTACAGAATGCCTGGATTGCCAGGGCGTCGGGACGGGTCACCACGAACAGGTCAAGCCCGCTGGCAGCGGCCTGATCCAGCGTGCGCTGCAGCACCGGTTTGCCTTCAAGGTCAGCCAGCAGCTTATGCTCGCCCCCCTGCTGGCGAAAACGTTGACTCAGCCCGGCGGCCAGTACAATCAGCGCTATCTTCACTCTCGTTCTCCGCTATACGTGAAAAACGGGCGCAGGCTTTAGCCCGCGCCCGCATGACCTGAGTCTGACCTGCTGGCAGCAGGTCAGGAACCGGTTCAGATAAGCTTGTCGAGCGTTATCGGCAGGTCGCGTACGCGCTTGCCGGTGGCATGGAATACCGCATTACTGATCGCTGCTGCAACGCCGACGATACCCAGTTCACCCACCGGTTTACCGCCCATCGTGGTCGCCTCAAAGTCGGGTTCGCCGACGTTGATGGTGGTAATGCTCGGGATGTCGCCATTAACCGGCACTAAGTAGTCTGCGAGGTTATTGTTGATTACCCGACCGTTACGCGGATCGATGATGCCCTCCTCCATTAGCGCCTGACCCACACCCATGATCATGCCGCCAATCCACTGGCTACGCGCCAGTTTCGGGTTATAGAGACGACCGCTGTCGAGCGCTGCCACCATCCGTTTAACCCGGATGGTACCGAAATCCTCATCGACCCGGACCTCAACAAATTGCGCACTCCAGCTGTGAGCAGAGAATTTTTCAGGACGGGTGCCGTCATTAAGATTACGCACCATCTTGTCGCGGTCACTTTCTGACATATCATCCGGGAACGTGCCGCCTTTCACCGCCAGACTCTCTGCCGGTGCCAGGCTGGCCAGTTCCGCGTATGACACGACCCGGTCGCTGCGCTGCATGTGCTGCACCCCATCGCCTTTCAGCGTGAGCTGAGACGCAGGTGTGCCTTTTAATGGCGACTGTGGTAGTTCGCTGGCCAGCTTCAGCAGCTGGTCGCGCATCCGTTTAGCGGTGTCGTCCACCGCGGCGGTTACGTTACCTGCCAGCTGCGATCCGCCCGCTACACCTGCGCGCGGCAGCTCGGTGTCACCCAGCTGCACTTCTATGGTGGTGGAGGCGACACCCAGAATATCGGCAGCGGTCTGCGCCAGGATGGTATAGGTTCCGGTGCCGATATCTGCGCCGCCGCACTGCACCACAAATGTTCCCTGCGGCGTCAGGATGATTTTCGCCTCGGCGGGCAGTTTGTTGACCGGATAGGTGCCGGAGGCCATGCCCCAGCCAATCAGTTCACGCCCTTCACGCATTGAACGCGGCGCCATGATGCGCTTGTCCCAGCCAAAAGCTTCAGCACCTTTCTGATAGGCTTCTTTCAGACGGCGCGAGCTCCACGGCAGATTGAGCTGATAATCTTTATCTGCCCAGTTACGCAGACGCAGTTCCAGCGGATCGATGTTCAGGGCATAGGCCATCTCATCCATCGCCACTTCCAGTCCAAAGGCGCTTGGGTTTTCACCAGGCGCGCGCATCCAGCCTGGCGTTACGGTATTGATTGGCCTGACCTGATGCCGGGCGGAGACATTGCCTGCCGCATACATGCGGGCGGTAACTTTGCTGCAGTTCTCGGCAAAAACGTCGATGAGTGACGTTTCACTGAAGCTGCGCTGGATAATCGCCTGGATTTTGCCGTCGCGCGATGCGCCCAGTTCCAGCTGCTGCGAGGTCGCCGGACGCCCGCCAAGACCGGTGAAAGTCTGCGGACGGGTCAGTGACACTTTGACTGGGCGCTTCAGTGCCCGCGAGGCGACTGTCGCCAGTGCAACGTGGGTGTAAGGCACCGGCTTAGAGCCAAATCCCCCACCGACATACGGTGAGATGATCCGCACGTTTTCCACCTCAATGCCCATCCACTCGGCAATCTCCACCTGCGCGCCGGCGACCCACTGGCTCGGCTCCCAGACGGTAATGCGCCCATCCTGCCACTCCGCCACACAGGCGTGCGGCTCCATTGGCATGTTGTATTCACGCGGGGTGGTGTAACGCTGGCTCAGACGCACCTCGGCCTGCTGCATCGCCGCCTGGGCATCGCCCATATCGATATCCTGCTTCGGGAGCGGTTTAGGTTCAACGCCCTCATCGGTGGCAAAAATCAGTGCATCAGACGTTTCATACTCAATCTCCACCAGCGAGGCGGCATAGGTCGCCTGTTCAAACGTTTCGGCGACAACCAGACCAATGTTCTGACCGTTGTGAATAATCACATCGTCCTGAATCGGGGTGTAGGTTGACTGCGCCGCGCCGCCATCGGCAATCGCCGTGGGCTTGTTGATTTTCAGCGTGTTCAGATGGGTATAGACCGCCAGCACACCTGCGGCCTGCTGCGCCTTTTCCGTCGCCATACGGCTGATGCGACCGCTGGCGACGGTAGACTGGATTACCACGCCGTAAAGTGGATTTTCCGGCTGATATTCAACCGCATAACGCGCCTCACCGGTGACTTTTACTTTGCCATCGCCACGCGCGCGGGGAGCGCCCAAGCCTTCAATCTGGGTGTCTGTCGCTGAGCTGGCGTTGATCACATCCGGACGCGCTTTGTCGTTTACTTCACTCATGAGGTTTCTCCTGCTGCCATCAGCGCGCGTGCAATCACTCGTGGCGCCAGTTTTACTTTATAGGCGTTGTGGGTCAGCGCCTGCGTCTCCTGAGTAATCTGCTCTGCTGCCTGAAACACCGTCTCTTCATTAAACGGCTGGCCTTCCAGCGCCTGCTCTACCGATCGGACGCGCCAGGGTTTGGTCGCAACGCCGCCGAGCGCGATATGCACGTCACGCATCACGCCGTTTTCCAGGGTAAAGCCTGCGGCCGCGCTGGCTGCTGCAAACTCATAGGAGCTGCGGTCACGCACTTTGAGGTAGTGTGAGTGGCGGAGTGACTCGGTTTGCGGCACGTCAATGGCCACAATGATCTCGTCATCGCGCAGATCGTGCTCACGGTCAGGCGTATCACCCGGCAGCAGGAAAAAGTCATCAATTGGGATGCGACGGATGTCCCCCCGCTGATTCTGCAGAACGACGATGGCGTCAAACGCCACCAGCGCAACCGCCAGATCGCCGGGATAGACCGCAATGCAGCTGTCGCTGGCACCCAGAATCGCATGATTGCTGTTAACGCCATCCAGTGCGGCGCAGCCGGAACCGGGATTGCGTTTGTTGCAGGCCGGGAACGTTGCCGGGTCACGGTAGTAGTTACATCGGGTGCGCTGACGTAAATTTCCACCCAGCGACGCCATATTACGAATCTGCGGGGATGCAGCCTGCCACAGGCTGCCATAGATGGCAGGCGCATTCTGCTGGCAGGCGGGATGGTCGGCCAATTGGCTCATGGTCACCAGTGCACCGGCAGTGATTTTTTCGTCGTCAAATTGCAGGTTTTTCAGCGCCGTTATCCCGCTGATGCCGATTAACTGCGGTGGCGTGAAGACTCCACACTTCATCAGATCGAGCTGTGTGGTGCCGCCCGCCAGCAACTGGCTACCGGATTGCTGTTTCAGGGCTGCGGCTTCCTGGGGAGACTGCGCAATTTTCCAGCTGAATTCATTCATGCGGACTCCTTCGCCATCTCAGCAGCGGCCTGTTTAATCGCATCGACAATGTGTGGATAAGCACCGCAACGGCAGAGGTTGCCGCTCATATATTCACGGATCTCATCGTCCGAACCGGCATGGCCCTCTTTGATGCAGGCGACGGCGGACATGATCTGACCCGGCGTGCAGTAGCCACACTGGAAGGCATCATTCTCCATAAAGCAGCGCTGCACCGGATGCAGGTCACCGTCAGTGGAGGCCAGCCCTTCAATGCTGGTGACGTCAGCACCATCCGCCTGGGCCGCCAGCGTCAGGCAGCTCAGCACCCGCTGACCATTAATCAGTACGGTGCAGGCACCGCACTGTCCCTGATCGCACCCTTTTTTGGTGCCGGTCAGATTAAGATGCTCACGCAGTGCGTCGAGCAATGTGACCCGTGAATCGACCTGCATCTGTTGCGACTGACCATTAACCTGCATTGTTAGCGATATTTTTTCCGACATTGTCTGCTTCCCATTGTTGGGGGCCAAAAGATGGTTTTTTTATAGGTTTAGTTCTGACGGGAGTTAAATCGGGGAAAATCGTGATAACCCTAATCTTTACGCGCGTATCTGTGTCTTAAGGTTTAGCAGCTTTTTAGCAATCTGGCAGGCATGTCGGGAAAAAGTCAGCGTTTTCCGAGGCAAAAAGGAAAGCAAATCGCTGTATAATGTTTATTATAGCGAATTCATATTATTGAATTTAAAAGATATATTTCTGGAGTTTTCCAGCCTGTCTCGCTTACAGGATTGATGCAGCCACCTCACTAATTTTTCCGCAAATTGTAGCCCTGACATCATCCGCCAGTCGCAGTGGCAGAGCTGATAGCAGGCGGAATGAAAAGGCTGATCACCTGATGGCGCCAGCTCTGACAGAAGAACTGGCGCGTTCAGGTGTGCTTAATCAGACACGTTTCAGATGAGGAGTCTGGTCAGAAAGGTGGTCCCTGGCGGATTCATACGCCCGTCTTTTCTAAAGGCTATCCATATCCTCTGCGAAAGTGGCAGAAATGCTCAAACCCTTCCCTGGTCAGCGATACTGGCCGATTACATATCATGTCTTCAGTGTGACGATGTTACAGCGATAGTTGAATCATGATTAGCTGCCGCCTATAAGATGCTGACAACGATTTCTGGCGTCCCAGTTATTCTGAGGTAGCGTTTTGAAATCAGACGCAATTCTGGCCGGGTCTGAATTAACAGTAATGGTATAATCCGACGAAATCTCCCGGGGACCATATTTAGTATCAAGAAAGTAGCGTTTGCCTGGCTGTGGAATAAATGGAACCCATTGTGAGAGCAAATAGCTTTCCGGGAATTTCGTTTTTTTTCCGTGTGCATCGTAATGGCTCATTATCGTGTTGAGCTGCTGAAAAGCCATGAGCCTGCCAGGCTTGACCTTTGCGGTCATAACGTGCCCTGCGGAGGGGATAAGATTTGATTCCAGCTGATGGCGATCAACCCTGTCATAACAGGTGCCTTTCTTCTCATAGACCGAAAGATAAAATGTACCCACAAATCCCTCTGGATTGATGGCCACCACCGTCGCTGCATCTTGACCTTCGTAATCTGTGTAATTAAGGGGTAACAGCGTGGAACAGCCAGTGAGGAAAATAACGGTGAAAAACGTAGCAATTTTCATAACTTTCGGGATGACCGGCATTTTTTTCTCTTCCTAAGATGCGTTATGCTGGACGCTATCAGCAAACGGGAATGACATTTAACGATATTTATCTGATTAATAAGATTTGTAATTACTTTTAAAAAAGGCAGAACTGCCGGGCTGAATATTATTTAAAAAATTTATAGTATTGATTTAATTATGAATTTATATACAGATGTAGCATTGATATTTTTTTGCTAACACTATCAAAAAGCCCCAAAGGGGCTTAACGTTACATAATCATCTGGCGTACAGGATCGAATCAGAAGCGATATTGCAGACCGGCTGTAATGGTATAGTTTTTATTCGATATACCAGCCGCATCTCCACCAATGGATGCTGATTCACCTGAGACTCTGTCAATAATCTGAGTGCTGCCTTTGCCTTCTTCATATTTGCTGTAAGTGAATTCGGCAAATACTTTGGCATTTGGCGTTACATAATAGCCAGCGTCTACTGATGTTCCGTAGTACCGCGAATTAGTCGCTTTCTCACGGAAGGTAAGATCGCGCATGTAATGCTCGTCATTATCGTGTGCCCGCACCCAGTCACTGAATTTAAATAAGGCGTTAAATTCAAAGTCGTTTATACGATACTGGCCCGCAAGACCAATATACGGCATGGAAAAGCGCTGGCTATAGCCAATACCGCGCTCGCCTCTTGGGAAATCACCCGTAGAAGCGCCGTTATCGTAATTGTATGAACCGCCAAAAGCTGTCCAGCTTAAACGGGTTTCCTGATAACCAGCTGTCAGTCCGGCTTTATAGTTATCGCCCTGTAATGCCCAGCCTTTTACATTGAGATCGTATTCATTGGCGTAATTAACATCTGTGCGGGGATGGGATGAATGGTCCGTCCAGTCAGACTGGTTGTCATCGAGCCAGTCATAGTCATCCATGTGACCCGAACCAGAAGCCAGTGAAGTCCAGCCTCGCGCATTCAGCGTCAGAAATGAGTATGCATCCCAGGATAACTCGCCTTTGAGAATAGCAACATTCTTTATTTTCCAGTCCAGCTGACTGACTTTGCGGCCTGTTTCGGTGTCGTAAACCATCTCATGAGATTTGCCACTCAGCATCCCGGCTGACGTCGACACAGTAAAGCTTTCCGGAGAAAAATTCGGTGAAAATCGACCTGCATCTGCACAGGCTCCGCCTGACAGAGTCGCCATCATCATTACTGCAACGGTGCTTTTTTTCATTTCAGTTCCATATCCATAAAGGTAATCCCTGTACAGCAGCGCCGTTCTTTTCGTAGCACGGCTGCTGCGCTTCTATACTCACCTGCGGGGTACAAGCCCCGGAACACTGGCGAAAGCCTGCGCGGCGGCTCATGCGAAGCCGCGGGTTTCTTACCCCTTTTTGCTCGCAGCTTTGAACCGTTAAGGCAAATTCCTTAATCGGCTGCTTTCTGAAAAACATTAATTATTTTTGTTATTTCACTGTGCGTCATTCACCAGCCCTTCTTTTGGCCAGTCAGAAATTTGTTTTCAGGCGAGCAACTGCTGCGGCTGGCAAATATCCGCTTTATGGGAAAAAGACCAATGAGACGATGACGACAATAAGGAGAGATGTTTTCTGAAGTGAGGTTTGTAACACCACGCCGCACAGGGCACATCACAGGTGCTGTTTTGCATTCTGTACGGTCTGCCAGCGTAAACGGCAGGTCAACGCTTCTATGCAATAGCTTAACCAATAGTGCCGCGAAGTACAGGCAGGTTTGCTCAGGCCTTACCACTGAGCGCAGCATTCACAATGCTGTCATCTGCCCTTCCACCCGAAGAGTAATCAAAAAGGTTAGCGCGATAGTTGGATTTTTTCAGCGTTCCAGCTCAGGCTGCGGCACTCTTTTTCAGGCGCAAGCCTGGCGGTAAAGCGCATCAGGGCGGCATGGCTGAATTCAGGCGGGATTAGGCGGCAACAGGGGTATCTTTACTCTCCCCCTGTTCCCTTTCATGCTCGTTTTTCTGTAGTCAGAAAGTGAAAAAAACGAATATTGTCTTAGCGAGGAGTGACAGACAGGTGCCTGTCACCCATCCTTATCTGCCGGAAAAGCAGAGCATCGGAGATGTGGATACTGCAGCGCCTTCAACAGACAAACGCTATCGCCAGAGGTCGTCACACCTGAAACGCGGCTACCATGCCCCGCAGCGCGTGAGCCTGTTCAGAGAGCGACTGTGAGGCTGAAGACGATTCTTCCACCAGCGCAGCGTTATTCTGCGTCACGCTGTCCATCTGCGTCACGGCGACACTGACCTGAGATATGCCCTGCATCTGCTCTGATGAGGCAAGGGAAATCGTATCCATCGACACAGCCAGTTCATTCACCATGCCAACAATTTGCATAATGCTGTCGCCGGTTGACGAGGCGACTGTAACGCCGCTTTCCACCTGGGTTACCGCTTCTTCGATAAGCAACTTTATATCCCGTGCGGCGGAGGCACTGCGCTGCGCCAGCGTCCTGACCTCACCCGCTACAACAGCAAAGCCGCGTCCTTCTTCTCCTGCACGAGCCGCCTCAACGGCTGCATTCAGCGCCAGGATGTTGGTCTGAAACGCAATACTTTCAATCACAGAGGTGATGTCCCGGACTTTAGTCGCGCTCATTGATATGGCTTGCATAGTCTCTGCCATACGTTTGACATCTGCTTCCCCGGCGCGGGTAAGGCGCGCGGTTTCACGGGCTGAGTTGGCGGTCTGATGCGCCCCGCTTGCATTGTTTTTTACGGTAGCGGTGAGCTGTTCCATGCTTGCCGCCGTTTCCTGCAGGGCGGCAGCCTGCTGTTCGGTTCGGGAGGAGAGTTCTGTATTACCCTGTGAGATTTCATCTGCGGCCAGTGCAACGGATGCAGATGTATCTCTGATATTTGCCACCATACTGCGCAGGTTGGCCTGCATAACATCCAGCGAGGCCAGCAGGCTGGAGGTATCGTTATGTCGTAACAGGACAGGCGATGTCAGATTACCCGACGCAATCGCCGCGGCCAGCGCCTGTGCCTGCGCGGGCTCACCGCCCAGCTGGCGCATGAGCGTCCGAATGATGGAGTAACAGGCTGCGATAGCGATGAGGAAAGAAATCAACACCATCACCGACATCAGCATAGCCGTTTGCGCAGCGGCTTCCCTGGCATCCAGAACGGTTTTCCTGCTTACCTGCATCTGAATAGTTGAAAGCCGATCAAGGGCATTCAGCATTGTTCGCTGTCCTGGCCTTACGGTTTTTAGCAGGTAATCAACGGTTTCAGACTGAGGTGCCGCCATCGCTTTCCTGCCCGCCGTCATAAGCAGGCTAAGTGCGGATTCATCCGTGGAGGTCAGATTTTCCAGCGCACTTTTACCTTCCTCTGAGACGTTTTGCGACATACTGGCAGTGAGTTTGTCCCTGTTCTGAATGTAGATGGCTTTCTGAGCGACCATCCTGTCCCATTCAGGCTGTCTGTCATTCTGTTCATTCAGTAATGCAATATTCCTGACTGCGATCGCCATATCTCTGGCCGCATTTCGCATGTTCTGAATCAGTTCATAGCGGTAAATTTTATTATTTACAGCGTTTTCCATATCGTCCCTTGCCTGCCAGAGTGCATGGAGTGCCGTCCCGGTGCAGAGAAGAAAAAGGATGATTAGCAGGCTATATCCTGCGACAAGACGCGTGGCTATTTTCATATTATTTTCCGTTATACTTTTGAGATTGCTATGTTGCTCTGGTGTTAAGAAATGAGGTTGAATAAAAAAATCATTAAAACTTTTTCTGGTTGCGCCATCAATAACGGCGCGACAGAAAATATATATAGACGATGGGAGAGGAAACTAAGAAATCAGAAAGAGAGAAACACGCATGGAAAAACACAACCCATTGATAATTATCAATTAAAACAATAACTATCAGCAGATTAATTAGTGTTAAAAATCATTTCACGCTACAAATTATTTCTAAGTGTATTTTTTGTTCAACGCGATTGAATGGATTGCCGGAATCATACCTTTCTAAGGAAGTGCGCTACTTTAGTTTTTCGCATAATTATCTAAATCGGTGCTGACACCACCATTAATAATTATTGAGTGATTAAATTATTCGCTCCGGGCACAGAGCGGATATCACTGCCAGACCCGACAAGATGAATCATTCGCCGTTTAAAACGTCAACGTTCAGGCATGAGAATAAGCCTGATTAGACGCCAGCCACTCTGAAATCTGAATTTCACCACGCCGTATTATTGCATCAGGATTGTTTATCACCGCAGACGCTCTTGTCGTTATAACGATGTTTCAACCTTTCCAGCTGCCGGGTTTTCCGCCCCGCAATGACCATCGCGACAATAAATACCACTGCAAACAACACCACGATCGTCGGCGCAGGCGCACTGTCGATAAAGAACGAAAGATAAACGCCGCTCAGTGACACGATCACCGCTACAACAACCGCCGCCAGCAGCGCATGTGAAAAACGACGGGTGATCAGCACCGCGATTGCGCCGGGCGCGATTAGCAGGGAGATTGACAGGATGATCCCCACCGCCTTTAGCGTGGCTACAATTGTCAGCGAGACCATGCAGAGCAGCCCGTAATGCAGCAGACGGGCGGGTAAGCCAGAGACCTGCGCCTGCTGAGGGTCGAAGCTGAACAACATAAAATCACGCCACTTCACGACAATCACCATAACGATGATCAACGCGATAATCGCGGTCTGAATGATATCTGCGCCGGTTATGCCAAGCATGTCACCAAACAGAATATGATCGAGGTGCACTTCGGGTTTCATGGCGATGTAGAGGATTAGCCCCACCGCAAACATGCCGGAGAAGACAATGCCCAGCACGGTGTCCTGCTTAATACGGCTGTTGTCCTGCAGAAATCCACTGGCAACGGCACAGAACAGCCCTGCAACAAACGCGCCCACCGCCAGCGGCAGTCCTGCCATCCACGCGAGCACGATGCCAGGGAATACCGCATGGCTCATGGCATCGCCCATCAGCGCCCAGCCTTTCAGCACCAGAAACACCGACAGCAGCGCACAGGGGATCGCTACGACAAACGCGATAAGCAAAGCGCTATTCATAAATGCAAACTGGAAGGGTTCAAGGATCCACATCAGACAGGCTCCCTTTTGGGTTGCTGGCGGCCACGACGCCGGTTAGCCAGCAGACCATGTTTCGGCGCAAAGACAAACGCCAGCAGGAACAGCAATGTCTGCGCGACCACGATGATGCCGCCCGTTGCGCCATCCAGGTAGTAACTCGCCCAGGCACCAAGAAAACTGGTGATGCTGCCAATCGAGACAGCAATCATCAGCAGACGTGGAAAGCGATCGGTGAGCAGCCAGGCGGTTGCGCCGGGCGTCACCACCAGACAGATCACCAGAAAGGCGCCAACAGTTTGCAGCGCCGCCACGGTTGAAACTGCGAGCAGAGTAAAGAAGAGGATTTTCAGTCGTTCAGGGCGCAGACCAATGGCGCGCGCGTGGTTCTCATCAAAGAAGGTGACCATCAGATCTTTCCACTTAAACAGCAGAATGATAATCGACAGCCCGCCAATCAGCGCCAGCTGGAGAATATCGGCTGGCGCAATCGCCAGTATGTTGCCCAGCACAATGGTCTGTATGTTCACGGCTGTCGGATTGAGCGACACCATAAACAGACCCAGACCAAAGAAAGAGGAAAATATCAGACCAATAATCGCATCTTCTTTTAAACGTGTGCGCTGATTAAGTAACAGCATACTGCCCGCTGCCAGCCCGCCGGAGAGAAATGCTCCCAGCGCAAACGGCAGTCCCAGCATATAAGCGCCCGCGACGCCAGGAACAATAGAGTGTGAAAGCGCGTCACCTATCAGCGACCAGCCCTTGAGCATCAGATAGCAGGAGAGAAACGCGCAGAGTCCGCCTACCATCGCGGATACCCACATCGCGTTAAGCATGTAGTGATAACCAAAAGGTTCCAGTAACAGCGCCATGTTCAGCTCCCCTCTTCCCGTGCGGCATGAGGTGCGATAAAGGGGCGTTCATCATCGGTGATGATCTGATCGTCCAGCCCCTTCACCATCACATGACGCAATACCCCGCTGAACGCGCGCTCAAGATTAGCGGTAGTAAACGTAGTCCGGGTTGGGCCGCTGGCCAGAACCGTGCCTTTTATCATTACCGTGTAATCACAGAACGCCGTGACCGATCCCAGATTATGGGTGGAGACCAGCATGGTTTTACCTTCATCGCGCAATTCCCCCAGCAGGCTGATGATTCTGGCCTCGGTCTGAACATCCACGCCAGTAAACGGCTCGTCCAGCAGGATCACGCTGCCCTGCTGCGCAATCGCGCGTGCCAGAAATACCCTTTTCTTCTGCCCGCCAGAGAGTTCGCCAATCTGACGATGGCGATAATCCAGCATATCGACCCGCGCCAGCGCCTCACTGACTATCTGCTGGTCATGCAACTTTGGCCGCCGCAGCAGCCCCATATGCCCGTAGCGCCCCATCATCACCACATCTTCCACCAGCACCGGAAACGACCAGTCCACCTCTTCCGACTGCGGCACGTAGGCGACAAGACTCTGGCGCAGCGCCTGGCGGGTTGGCATCCCCAGCACCGAGATGCTGCCGCTGGCGAGCCGCACAAATCCCATCAGCGCTTTAAACAGGGTTGACTTGCCGGAACCATTAACGCCCACCAGCGCGGCGATCGATCCGCCCGGCACGCTGAAGCTGGCATCATGCAGTGCAGTATGTCCGTTGCGATAAGTTACCGTGACGCCTGAAACCACAATGGTGTCTGTCATTGCACTTTCTCTCCCGCTTTAATGCCCTGCACCAGTGTCTTCGTGGTGACTTTGAGCAGATCGAGGTAAGTTGGCACCGGTCCCTGCGCGTTACTTAAGGAGTCGACGTAAAGCACACCACCGTAATGGGAACCGGTTTCCCGCGCGACCTGGCGGGCGGGCTTATCTGACACGGTGCTTTCACTGAACACCGCCGGAATGGCATTTTTCTTCACCTGGTCAATCACTCTTCTCACCTGCTGCGGCGTACCCTGCTGGTCAGCATTGATCGGCCACAGGTAGAGCTCTTTCATGCCCAGGTCACGCGCCAGATAGGAGAACGCACCCTCACTGGTCACCATCCAGCGTTTCTGCTCGGGAATAGCGGCAATCTGCTGGCGCAGCGGATCCAGTGCAGCGGTAATTTTTTGCTTATAGGCGGCAGCGTTCTGACGGTAGGTCTCTGCGTTGACCGGGTCATATTTCACCAGCGCATCGCGGATGTTATCAACATAGATCAGCGCATTGTCCGGTGACATCCAGGCATGCGGATTTGGTTTACCGTTATAAGGCCCTTCGCCAATACCCATCGGCGTGACACCAGCTGAAACGACCACTTCCGGGACGCCGTCCAGATGCTGATAAAAGCGCTGAAACCAGCGTTCGAGATTAAGCCCGTTCGCCATAATCAACTGCGCACCCTGCGCCCGCCTGATGTCGCCGGGAGTGGGCTGATATTCGTGTATTTCAGCACCGGGCTTAGTAATAGAGGTGACCTCCGCGGCATCGCCAGCCACGTTCTCAGCCATGTCAGCTATCACCGTAAACGTGGTGACTATCTTAAATTTTTCTGCTGCATAGCTGCTGCTCACCATCAGGGTTGAGAGCAGCGCACTCAGTAACAGCGTGGTGATCTTTTTTATCGGGACCATTAGGCGGGCTCCAGAGGTGATTAAAAACAGAACATAATTAGCATAGGCTATTTTTTATAGCACAGGCTATAACTCTCGACCAGCAGTGAGATGTGAAGTTTCTTCAGCATTCAGGTTCAGGTGTCAGCTTTTGTAAAGCAGATCGGTTAGTCTCTGATATAAATAGGAATATTTTTGATAATGCGTGGCATTCAGCAGGCTTATAGTTTCGGGACGGGCGGATTTCTCTTCTGCCTGATTCCGTGCCACAAAATGAGAAAAGAGGTAATGGCATAGAAAAAGCGTTCAACTACGCTTTGCCATTCACAAAATGAAGTCGCATTACCGGATGACATGCTCGCAACAGACGCAGCAATTCCACAATTAAAATAATCTAATTGATAGGCCGAATTGATTAAGCCTGATGAATTTTTTTGCTACAGTTAATATTACTTACCGCAATCACCCAGGAGGATATTTTGTATTTTTCCAGCGACGAAAAAGCGAATGTCATCATTGGCGAAGCCGCAATGAACCTGTTTAATGCTGGTCAGGAAGTGAACGTTGAACTGCTGATTCAAGAACTCCAGGTAATGGCTGACTCAGAAGTGAATGAGTATCGCCTTGAGCAGATGCAAACTGCGCGTCAATGGCTGACGGGATTCAAAACAATTGGTTCACGCACTACCCGTCCGGCAAACTGGTTATCCAGAAATGCGGGTATCGAACCGGCTATCAACGCCTCTGCTGATGACATCTTCTTTAAGCATTAACACTCTTTCTTACCTTCTGCCGGCCTGAACAATCAGGTCGGAACACCAGAGGGCTTGTTCCTGTACAAGAATATGGTACAATTTTCACTTCTTCACCACCTCCTCGCAAAACCCTGTTTTTAAAGAAATAGCACTTTTTGCACAAAAAAAATCATTCCAAAAATCCAAAATCCTGTACAAGTTTTAAAAAGATGTATAACTTGCGCATCAGGAATGCTATACATTTTCACCATCTGAGGAAATCATCATGCGTCAGAACGGACAAGGCCCGGAAACGATCAGCGATATTGCCCGTTACTTCAATCAGGCCAGCTCACCTTCGCAACAGGAAACATTGGGTTCGGTTGTAGTCGAAATTCTGCGCGCAGGTCATAGCCTCAGCCGTAAAGCAATTTGCAGTAAATTATTGAGCCGCCTTGAACTGGCTGCGACGCCAGAAGAAGAGAGCCATTTGCATGAATTAATCGCGATGCTCTTTCGTCGCGAAGATTAATACCCGCTTACGGCTTCAGATATTTCTATCGTCGCCTGCTCTTAGCCAACATTCAGGAAGATTTACCCATAGGACCGAAGCCCAGTACTGCTTAGCCGTATCTGGTGCAACAAGTTGCACCCGCTGACGTATACGGACCCGCAGCATGGCCATTGATTCGTAATCAGAGAAGCCAGTATGTACAGAAGTGAAGATGAGAAACTGACAGATGTCATGATCGGCGAAGCCGTCCTGACATTACTTAAGTCAGACAAACCGGTGTCGAGTAACGCCTTAATCGCGCAGCTTGAATTCATGGCTGCTAATGCCGATGACGACACTAAAGTGTCTGTGATTCGCAAAGCTATCACTGAAGTTCGAAACGGTATGGTTACCGCGCGTAAACGTGTGCAGGGCGACGGTGCTGAACGTGATAAGACCACGCATCATATGAACAGCGATGGCCCACCTGATGGGTCTAAAAAGCACTGATAAAGGGTATTGTGTGCCTGATACACACGGCTAGCGATAAGCGAAGCGGCAGCCTTTAAGCGAAATTTTTATTGGCTGGCTGGGCAAAACGAATACAGCGTCTACACTCGTTTTGTTTTCACCCATTGCGTATAACGAATTTTCCTCAGAGAAAGAAAAATCATGCAACACTCTTCATCAGATTTATCCATTATTGACTATTTTCGTAGTGAAGGCGATTTGCTGGCACCGGAAACCGAACTGCTGGGCGCAGTGATTCGTGACATTGTGGCTGATCAGGGACGTGTGACCAACAAAGCGATAATTCTTTATCTGATTGCCGAACTGGAATGTACTTCCGACGTTATCAGACTGGATGTGTTGCGCAGAACGCTGGAAATTGTGGTTGGCCGTACACCTGACGATACTGATATCTGATTACCTGTCCTGCGTTGTCGGCGATAACGCAGGTTCAGTGAGATTAATACTCCGCTTTTGAGGCACTTTTTGACGAATAACTAAAACCAATCCACCTACTATGTACAAAACGCCCAACCGTAGCTGCAAATCGTAAAGCAGACCGCAACGGCCATAGGTCATAGACAGCCCTGACGTAGTTGTGCTTTCTCGCGCAAAATATCCCTCTCTGTTTTCCCAAAACACTCGTATCACTCTGCTGGGTGATAATCCGCGCCAATTTTATTTATTTGCTGGTAACAGGCAAAAAATCACATAAAACTTATCATCTTCAAGGCATCATGGGGCTTTCACTAATCGTCCGATGACAGGTTCAACAATTTGCAGGAATACATCAGCGTTATTAAAAGCACGCGCAGAAATAATCGCACCATGCACCGTTGCCATTAGTGATTTTGCCTCTGTAGCGGCACTTTCTCGCAGGGAAAAGACGCCGTTCTTCTCGCCCCTGACCAGCACGTCAGTGAGCCAGTCAGTGAGATCGGAAATATGAGCACTGACTTCCTGAGCCACTTCTTTGGGTAATACTGGCAATTCGACCGCCAGCATCACGCAAATACAGAAAGGCGAATTGTTCTCTTTTATGCAGGTCGCCCAGAAGTTCACATAGCTATTAATTTCGCCCAGTACATCACCGGCGAAGTGCTGGCTGGTGGCCGCCATTCCTGCGCGCGCTTGATGACGATAATCACTCACAACCGCCTGAACCAGATCCGCTTTGCCAGGGAAATGGTGGTGAATACTGGACTTGCGAATCTGCACCCGCTCGGCTAAATCGGCATAGCTGAAGCTGTTGTAACCGCCAGAGGTGAGCAGCACGCGGGTGTGATGCATAATTTCTTCGGCTTTCTGTGAACGTTCTGTACTCATGCATGCTCCCGGCAGCAACAATTAAATAACGTCAAATCTGTAAACGGCCCTGAACCTACTGACCGGTAGCCGGGTTGTCAAGCGCACCAGGGGCGAGGCGTTTGCGTGAAACCGTCATACTGCTGAACACACCATCGCGCAGAATCAACGCATGGAACAAGGCTGCGGCAAGATGCAACATGACGGTCATGAACAACGCCAGGGCCACCCAGCTGTGAAGCGGTCGCAAAACCGCAAACGCGTCGTTGCTGACCGGAACAATGGGCGGCAGTACCAGATGACCCAGCGTAACGGGATAGCCGCCCGCCGACAGCATCGCCCAGCCGATGAGCGGCTGAGCCAGCATCATGGCATACAGTGCCCAGTGTGAAAGATGTGCTGACAATTTCTGCCAGGCAGGGAGCGTGGCCGGCAGTGCTGGTGTAGCGGTGGTGAAGCGCAGCCAGAGCCGCACAATGACCAGCAACAGAATCATCAGACCCATCGGCTTATGGATGGCCACCAGCAGGCCGTGCAATGTCGAAACCGTGGATACCATCGCGACGCCAATAAACAGCATGGCCATAATCGCCGCCGCCATCAGCCAGTGGATGATGCGCAGTGCAGGGTGAAAAGTGGTGATCTGTTTCATCAAGGGGCCCCTGACTGTTCATGGGTGCGTGCATTATAAGATTTGGCGTGCGCTGACGAACGGGCATTCAGAAGCGGATCGTCCGATGCGGTTATGCCATCCGGCAAAATCAGCGGGTCATAATTAATGTCGTTACAGGCACCCTGCTGCTGTGGCGTCATTTTAGTGATGGTCAGCGTTCCGGCATTGATCTTCTGACGATCGGCAGGCCAGTCAGTCGTTGCGTCATTGCTTTTATCACCCACCCCCGCGACGGTAATAATCACGTCCCATTTCTGCGGCCCCTGCGCCAGCCGCTGCTGCAGATCGCGTTGCAGGAAATCAGTATTTTCTTTTTCTTTTTCATCCATCGGCTGATAGTCAGCGTGCGGCACCATACTCCAGCGCACCAGGTGTGGATGACCTTGTGAATCAATGAAATCAAAGGCGTTCAGGCTGTTAAATCGATCGCGGGTCCAGCTGGAAGCGGGCATATATTGTTTAGCCCAGGCAAAAAAGGGTTTGATCTCACGTTGCTGCCGTACAAAAGCCTGCATTTTGGCGGGGTCAGGTTTACCGGTTTTAGCATCCGGCAACGTGGCGCTTTGCAGATCGTAAAAGCCCTGAACGCTTTTCACCGGGAAAAACGGCATTGCATTCATGCCGGTGCGCCACTGCTCACCATTTTTCTGATTAAACGCCAGCGCCATACTGCGAACCGGTACCGCATAATCAGGCGCATTCGGATTACCGCCTGCGATAGCGAAACGGCCCACCACCGGCGTAACGCCGGGGGCGAACAGCGCCGCGCGTGACAGGCTACTGGCGTTACCGTTAGCCGAAAAGTCGCCTATGATACAGACGCCTTTAGCATGATTACGGCGATAGCCAGGGTGGTAACCGCCAGATTTTTCCAGAGCCGCCACCAGCTTGTCCGATGTCAGCCTGCTGGTCTCCAGCCACTCGCCTGCCCACAGGATCAGTGCGGTCAGCAGCAAAGGGACCCCCGCAATAAGCGCCAGTCGCATGATTTTCTGACGTGCAGCAAGAGAAGGTTTATTCATCAATACACTCTATATTGCAGAAGCTGAAGTCCACGCGCATTCCGTACCCTTTGCCTGCGATAACAGAAAAGCATTTATAATTACGACTGACACTTCCACTGAATCTACTAGTAGGTAGACAGGCGAGTTAAAGGAATGTCTTCCTTTTTTTAACCTGCGGTGCTCTTGTTGCAAGTCTGATGAAAAGTGCTCACCCACAACAGGCCTTTGCCGTTTACAGATATCAAAGTGACCTACAAAACGCTGCCTGAGCGACTGGTTATGTTCGTCTTTGCCATTCCGCCGATTACGCAGGACATTCTCCCGGTCATAATCATTTCTCAAATCATACATAGTCAGAACAGTATGAGTAACACTTGAAACAGAAGAAAACGCTGCCACAGCCCGCTGAAATTAAAAATATTTTTCCTGGAAAGTTATAGAATAAAAACTTCCCAAACGCTTTTTTGTGAATAATGATTGCAGCCGATGAAATTAATTATTATGTTTTCATTTCAGGCCAACACAAGATTATTCTGACTGAACTGACAAACCAAAAATATAACAGGGCTTAAAATGAATTTCTTTAATTCGCATATTTTATCAGCGCTGTTTACTGCGTCTTATTCTCAGTTAAAGTGGTGCTGCGGAGTTATGGCAGGAAGGGAAGGTTCTGGATGGCGCCCGCCATCGACGCCATCAACCTTAATGCATCTTGCGGGTAAAAAAGCCAATCGCTTCCTGGCACAATGCTTTCAGTTTACTGTCACGCGTCTCTTCGCTCAGGCGAAACAGAGCGTCCGTAATGTCGTGAAAATGAACAGGCTCCCCCGCCTTGATCAAATCACTGACGACCGCGCCAACCAGCGCACGGATCTCTTTTTCATTATCGTACTTCACACGACCTCCCGATGGTGTATGCATATACAGTCTAACATTATCGGGTGTCAAAAAACAAAAAAGCCATTTTAACGGAAATATAAGCGAAGCGGTAAACCGGTTATAAATCATCCAGCTTAAGACTTGCTCTGGAATTATCTAAGCCAGCACTATGCCCTTGCCAGTAAATAGTCAAAAGAGTGTCATCACTGCCTGGATCTGACTTTACCAATACCGGAAGTGGGGCGATTAAATATGTCGTTTGAGCGTAACGCTGAGTTTCAGGTTTATACAAACTGTTATTCCTGTCCCCGATGCCGCATTTTCTCTCTGCCGACCAGTCATACTTTGAAGAACGTGTTTCAGTTGAACCCCAGTTGTTAGCCGGTATTATGATAAAACTCTGGTTATCCTCTGCTGTCGTGAGTCCTGCATGGCTAAATACACCCTCAAACAAATCGCTGTCCAGTCGGGGCTTAGCCTTGCCACCATTGATCGTGCCCTGCATCAGCGTGGCAACGTTCATGCGCGCACTCAGCATCGGATTCAGCAGGCGATAGCGGACCTGGAACTGATGCAAAAAGCCGGGCTCGCCAAAGGCAGAACGATCTACTTCGACGTCATCATGCATACCCCTGACCGCTTTCAGCCACTGATTCGTGAGGCGCTCAGCAGTCAAATCGCCAGCTTTGCCGCTTTCAGACTTCAACTGCGTTTCCACTTTGGCGCGAATCTCACAGCAGAAGCCATTAACGCGCTGCTGAACAAAAAGGCGCTTCACAGTCACGGTGTCATTCTGAAAGCGGCCTGCTACGATGAGCTGAATCCCACTATTGAATCGCTGCTGAAACATCGCGTTCCGGTGGTCACCATGATGAGCGATTTACCCGACAGCGCGCGCCTGCGCTATATCGGCATGGATAACTTTGATGCCGGTAAGTTGGCGGCTTTTCTGATGTCAAAATGGCTGCGAGTCAGCCGTTCACATATTGTGGCGGTGACAGGCAGTCGCGATTTCATGGGTGAACAGGAGAGAATCCAGGGGTTTCAGCGTGCGATGCAGCAGTTTGCGCCTCAGCATCAGGTTAGCGTGGTGGCGGGCGGGTATGGCATCGATGCACGGATGCATCAGTCGATGACGCAATTCTTGCAGAGCCATCCGGACACGGATGCGGTCTATACGGTCGGAGGCGGCAATCCCGGCATCCTGCGTGCGTTTGCCGAACAAAAGCGGCATGTGAACGCCTGTATCGGTCACGATCTCGATCAGGAGAATTGTGCCCTGCTGCAGGCCGGTAAAATAGATGCGCTGATTGAGCACAATTTACAGCTCGACGCATTGCACGCCTTCAGAACGTTGCTGGAGTTCCACGGTTTCCTGCCCGCGTCTGAACCGCCCGTGCCCTACTCTAAAATCAATATCATCACCCGATACAACATGACAGCCTGAAGCACTGACACGCCGTAACCCCGTATAACGTCAAGACGTGCATTGCAATTTCGGGCTCTCTGAATGGCTCACCGTTTGACTGGCTGGAGCCGGTCAGTGTCTGCAATTTTAGCGCTGCTTAACAGGCATTTCTGCTCTCTTCATAGCCTGACATGATCGATCAATGCCCTGAGTTTAGGGGCCAGATTTTTACGGCTGGGAAAATAGAGATAGAACCCCGCAAAGGCAGGTAACCACCCATCGAGTATCGTCACCAGTTCACCGCATGCAATGTAAGGCTGAAAGGTCTCCTCCATGCCAAAGCTGATGCCGCCCCCGGCGCGGGCGGTGCGGATCATCACCCCCATATCATTGGTTGTGAGCTGCGGATTGACGGCGACATCAAACTCCCGTCCCTGCTCAGCAAACTCCCAGCGATAAGGCGCCATGCCTGGTCCTTTACGCCAGCCGATGCAGCGATGACTGACCAGTTCTTCGGGATGTTGCGGCGTGCCTGCACGCGCCAGATAAGAGGGTGACGCTACTGCTACCTGACGCTGCGCAGTGGAAACCGGCACCGCAATCATATCCTGCGCGATCACTTCTCCCAGCCGCACGCCTGCATCATAGCCCTGCCCGACAATATCAAACTCGTCATCGGTCACGGTAATATCCAGCTCAATCTGCGGGTAAGCAGTAATAAAGCTCGCCAGCAGTTCGCCTCCCAGCATCCGTTCAGCAATTGAGGAGATCGCCAGCCGTAACTGGCCACGTGGCTCAGCCGCCAGTTCGGCAATATCAGTGACGGCGCGGTTAAGCTGGTTAATCGCCGGAGCCACCTCCGCATAGAGCCGCTGTCCGGCTTCTGTTAGCTGAACTGAACGCGTGGTGCGCTGCATCAGCGTAATGTTGAGCCGGTTTTCCAGACGCCGCAGACTCTGGCTAATCGCCGGACGGGTCACGCCTAGCTGTTCCGCTGCCAGCCGGAAATTTCGGGTCTGTGCCACAATCACAAAAACTTCGAGGGCATTCTTGTCCGCATTCATTGGTCAGATTTAGTTACCAGTCTGTAAAACGTTTGGTGGATTATCTTTATAATGCAGCCGCCGTATGATCGCCAGTGACAACCTCACTGGAGAGACAAAATGACGAAGAAAGTGATTTTAATTACCGGTGCCTCAAGCGGCATCGGTGCAGGCATCGCGCGTGAACTGGCAAAAACCGATGCCATTTTGTTACTGGGCGCGCGGCGCGAAAGCCGTCTGGCCGCCCTGGCTGAGGAGCTGCGGTTTAGTGGTTCAGAGGTGGCGATCAAAGCGCTGGACGTTACGCGCCGCGAACAGGTGGCGCAGTTTGTGGCGTTTGCGCTGGAGAAGTGGGGACGGGTTGATGTGATGATCAATAATGCCGGTATTATGCCGCTATCACCGATGGCATCGCTCAGGGTCGAAGAGTGGGATCAGATGATCGATGTAAACATCAAAGGGGTACTCTATGGCATCGCGGCGGTGCTGCCGACCATGCTGGGCCACCAGCGCGGACACATCATCAATATCGCATCAATTGGTGCGCTGGCCGTGTCACCTACTGCGGCAGTTTACTGTGCCACCAAGTTTGCGGTGCGGGCGATTTCTGACGGTTTACGGCAGGAGAATAGTCAGCTGCGGGTGACCTGTGTCCATCCCGGTGTGGTCGAGAGCGAGCTGACCTCAACCATTACCGACCCGACAGCTGCCGAGGCGATGCAGCATTATCGCGCTATCGCGCTACAACCGGATGCCATTGGCCGCGCCGTGCGCTATGCGATTGAGCAACCTGAAGAGGTGGATGTAAACGAGATTGTCGTGCGGCCAACCCGCACACAGCAGTAAACAACCGGCCCGCTGCGCGATGTGCAGCGGGCCGGAATATCAGTAAAGGCTTCTGCGGGTGCGCTGGACGGTGACGGCGATAGCCGTCAGTGCTACCAGCATCAGAAATACGCCCAGTCCCACCATCGCGTTAAACCCATAGCTTTTAAACAGCAGCAATCCGGCAATACAGCCGCTAAGGAAGGAGAACACCGTCGTCAGATGGGTGTGAAGAACCTTCTGGAAGAAGCGACGGTCGTCGGTTTCCAGATGCACAGCATGAGACGTATGCGCAAAAATCCACGACCCCAGCGCTATGCCTGCATCGGTCAGCGTACCGGTAATGTGGGTCGATCTGACGCGGCCATTGGAGAGCTGTGTCGAGGTTGCATTATGCACTCCCATCAAAAAGCCCAGCATTATCAAAACTTCCCCGTTAAAGCTTGGCCGGTAGAACATCAGCTCAAAGATCGACGCCGCCGTCAGCGCCGCACCTTCCGCCAGAATAATCAGACAGAAAATGGTGCGTAACTTATGCCTGATCCCCACCACTACCGCCAGCCGGGCAACGGTACAGCCCAGTACAAAGGCAATAATCAGCGCCATCAAAAACAGCATAGTGTGAAGATCGCTGGTGGTGACTTCCTGAGATATCTGCGAAGTGTTACCGGTCATATGCGATGGGAAAAATCCAAACGCCCCCAGCGCCATGGCATTAAGGATGCCGGCGGTGGTCGCCAGCACCAGCGCCAGCAGTCGGTCTTCAGTATGTGAACGAACTTTCTTCTTTTTTATCAGCACAGGCTTCCCCACATCAGGTGAATGCAAAACGTTCTTATAAGGCTTCAAGCATACAACCTGATGGAAATAATTCCTGTCAGAACCAGATAACTCTGATGAAATAAGCCATTAATTTTGCTGATTTTTATAAAGCAGATTCAGTTTACTTTTAAAAGTGTCAACGGCGCGATGATCCACCAGCGGGCAAGCCTTGCAAAAGCGGATTGCTAATTCAGTCGACGATAAAGAGTTGCGCACCTGTCGTTGTAAAAGAACGATGCGGTTCAGCCTCATCCGCGACCTGATAGCTGACGCCCGGAGTCAGCACGAAACGGCGGCCATCAGCCAGTTCAGTATGCAACTCACCCGCCATGCAGAGCAGAATATGACCTTTGGTGCACCAGTGGTCGGCGACATAACCTGGCGAGTAGTCGACCATGCGAACCCGGATGTCGTTAAATTTCATGGTTCGCCACGTCGCCTGTCCCTGTTCGCCGGGATGAATTGTCTCTTCCACCTGATCCCACTGCGTCAGGCCAAACGGCAGATTGTCTATTTTCATACGATTCCCCTATTGAGGATAAGCGTTAAGTCAGAGCCTGGATAACGGCCTCTTCCGCGTGGATTAGGGTGGTATCAAACAGCGGCACGCTGGCATCGGTGGCATCAACCAGCAGAGTAATTTCAGTGCAGCCCAGAATAATGGCCTCAGCCCCCTGCGCCACCAGTGACTGCATAATCTCCCTGTAGCGACGACGCGACGAGGGATTGATTTCGCCCAGGCACAGCTCATGGTAGATCACCTTATGCACAAACAGACGATCCGCTTCATTGGGTGTCATCACCTCAAGACCGAACTGCTGTTGAAGACGCCCGCGATAAAAATCCTGCTCCATAGTGAAGCGCGTCGCCAGTAATCCGACCTTACGTATACCGGCCTGCTGAATGCGACGTCCGGTGGCATCGGCAATATGCAGCAGCGGTATATCTGTTGCGGCACTGATTTGCGCCGCCACTTTATGCATGGTGTTGGTACAGAGCACGATGAACTGCGCACCAGCGCGTTCCAGATTACGAGCCGCTTCAGCCAGAATCTCGCCCGCCTGCTGCCATTCGCCCGCAGTCTGAAGTTGCTCTATGCGCTGAAAGTCGACGCTCCAGAGCACCAGCTCCGCTGAGTGCAGGCCACCCAATTGCTGTTTAACCTGCTGATTGAGAATGCGGTAATAGAGCGCGGTAGACTCCCACGACATGCCGCCTAACAGACCAATCACTTTCACAATGCACTCCGGGTTCAGGGATTTTATTCCAGCATGCCAGATCGCCATTGATCGGCAACGGCTTTATTCAGGCTGCGCGGTTCTGCGGTCTGAAGCGCCAGGCAATCACCATCAGTACCACCACGCCAGCGCTCATGATCAGCCAGGCCTGAGTCATTGACGTTCCGCTATCACGCACCCAGCCTGCCAGCAGCGGCATCAGAGCCGCAATCAGGTATCCGCCACCCTGTACACGTGACAGCAGAATGCCCGCTTCTCTGGCACTGCGTGCATGATCCAGCGTAACGATCAGCGACAGCGGAAAGAGCGCACCGATGCCCGTACCCAGTAACAGTGAAGAGAGTATCGGCATCGTACCCGGGTAAAAGACCAGACTCAGCAGCCCCAGCAACAACAGGCCCAGCACGCCGAGCAGCAGCGGACGGCGATCGGGAAAGCGATGTAACATCGCCGAGATGATGAATCCTGCCACCACTTCGGTTAACGTCAGGGCCGCGAGCAGATAGCCACTGTGGCGAGCACTCCAGCCCAGTTGAATATAGAATGGCGGCAGCCAGGCCAGCACTAACGTATAAGCACCCGTGCCAATGCCGAAAAAGAGCATCAGCAACAGGGTAAGCCGCACGGACATCGTCGCTGCATCAGAGGCCACGCTCACCTGCGGCGATCGCCTGACTAAAGTCAGCCAGATCAGCAGTGTTGCCAGCGTTAATCCGCCGGAAAGGGCCAGCGCGGGTTGCAGGCCCAGCCATGAAAACAGCGGGTCAGCACCGGCTGCAGTCAGTGCCGCGCCCGCCATAATGCCCGTGCTGAACAGCGCCATCAGCGTCGCCGCTGCTTCAGCAAAGCGTTGCCGGATAAGAGCGGGCATCAGCGCCTGTATCACGCCAATGCCTGCGCCCCCCGCCAGCGCGGTGAGCAGCAGTTGAGAGGGAGTAAGCGTAACGCCGCGCCACAGGCAAGCGACAGTCAGACAGAGCAAACCGGCGGCGATTCCCCTTACCGGCCCGATGCGGGCAATCAGCCACGGGCCAGAGAGTGCGGCCAGACCCATCATCGCCACCGGCAACGTGGTCAGCAGACTGAACGTCGTCGCCGACAGCCCGGCCTGCAGTTGCAACACCGGGAACAGCGGGCCGATAATCGCCAGCATTGGGCGCAGGTTCAGCCCGATAAGAAAAGCGATCACGGCAAACAGAATGGGGAACAACACCTTATTTTTCATCATTGACGCCTTAACAGAGGATTGACGACGACAGCAACGGGCTGTCATCATTTATCTTAACGTTAAGATAAATTTCCCCTGGTGTTAAGAGGCTGCGCACAACCCGACAAAATAACCACAGTATTTAAAGGTGATTTATGCATGACCATATTGATTTCGTTGTCAGCCAGTGGGACGACGCGATGCCCGACCTGGATACCGCTTCCATGCGTATTTTCGGCAGAGTGCTGCGGCTGATGAAACATCTGGCTAAAGCGCGCAGTGAGGCACTGGCGCCGTTTGGTTTTCAGGAGGGGGAATTTGATGTGCTGGCGACACTGCGACGGGCGGGATCCCCTTATCGGCTGTCACCCACGCAGCTCTACCAGTCACTGCTGGTGACCTCCGGCGCAATGACAAATCGCCTGAACCGGCTGGAGCAGCAGCACCTGATTGAACGTGTTGCTGCGCCAGAGGATAAGCGCAGCATGCTGGTCGGGCTGACACCACACGGGCAGCAACAGATTGAGCAGGCACTTCGTGCACATACCGCAATTCAGGAGGCGGTGCTGGCACCGCTGGCCGCATCAGAGCGCGCCGAACTGGAGGGGTTGCTGAAAACGCTGCTGCTTGCCTTTCCCGGCGAAGCGATAGCCGAATAAAAACGCCGTCAGCGCTGCAGTTCCGCCACCGTCATGGTGAAGATAACGGGCTGGTCATCGGCACTGGCATAGGCATGGGGCATATCGGTACGGGCCACCGCCGCACAGCCCTGCTGAACCATCAGCGTCTGCTCTCCCACGGTTAGAGCCAGCATGCCCTGCTCGACGTGCAGCAATTCCAGCGTGCCCGACGAGTGCCCGGTGGAACTGAACACCTCGTCTGCAAACATCTGCCAGCGCCATAGCTCGATCATATCCGGCCCACGGGTGCCGGCCAGCAGCTGCGCACTCCCGCCCTGCTCACCGTGCCACAGCACGG
This sequence comes from Pantoea sp. B550, assembly GCF_024158165.1. NCBI lineage: Bacteria > Pseudomonadati > Pseudomonadota > Gammaproteobacteria > Enterobacterales > Erwiniaceae > Pantoea > Pantoea sp. B550. The sequence goes on along the minus strand of NZ_JAMYXI010000001.1, from coordinate 211,076 downwards.
GCATTTCGCTGTTTTCAATCAGCCAGACGTCAGGTGCATGCGAGATACTAACGATATCCGCTACCGAGACGCCCAGTGCGGCAGCCACTTTACACAGAATGGCGATGCTGGGATTGGCGGCACCCTTTTCGATCTCCACCAGCATCCCTTTACTGACGCCTGCCCGGCGGGATAACTCATCCAGCGAGAGTTTCTGGCTTTTGCGCCAGCTTTTTATGCGGTCTGAAACAGCCTGATTGACAGTGGCGACATCAGCTCCGGCATCGGTCGTTATATTGACTTTTTTGGTCATCGGTCATTACTATGAAATAAATTAGTCACTGATAGAGTATTCAATGTTATCTGTTCATCCGTCAATCGATCCGGCTATTTTCACACTCGCTCCTGGCTTTCGTGCCATGAGCATTGCGGTGGAAGCCACACCGATTACCCGACCAGAAGTTGCCAGCGAAGCACTGAGGAGCGCATGCCAGCAGGTATTAAATGATGATGCGCCGTGGGCAGACGCACATCTCGCCGCCTGGGCTGAGGTGTTTAAAGCCTTTGGTGCCAAAGCGAAACGTACGCCCTGTTCGGCTGAAGCATTGCGTAAGCGCGTGCTGCGGGATGGCACACTGCCCGCTATCGATCCGGTTGTCGATCTCTATAACGCCATCAGCATTCGTTATGCGCTGCCGGTCGGGGGTGAAAATATCGCGGCCTATGCTGGCAAGCCACGTCTGGTGATTGCTGACGGCAGTGAACGTTTCGATACCGTTAAAGAGGGCGAAGTCGTTTATGAGTTACCGGAACCAGGCGAAGTAATCTGGCGCGACGATCAGGGTGTAACCTGTCGCCGCTGGAACTGGCGTCAGGGCGTGCGCACCCGACTGGATGCCAGCGCGCAGCAGATGTGGTTCATTCTGGAAAGTCTGCCCGCTATGCCGCTTTCCGCGCTGCAACAGGCCAGCGACGATCTGGTTTCGGGATTACAGCAGATGATGCCGGGTGCGCAAATCAGTACGACGCTGATTGAAGCGCCAGCAAACTGAACATTGCCTCAACAGGGGCTGAACAAGGTTAACGGTGAGCAGAAATTGTGGCAGGATACGCGCCCTGCGTCTGGCCATACCCGGCTGACTTAACGGCACTCAACCGGTAACTAAAATGGCTAAAGTAAAATATATCCTGCCCCTGCTGCTGATCCTCGCCCTGGCCGCCTGGTGGTTTATCCCACACGACAGCGAGGAAGATAAGGCGTATTACGTCGCGGTGTTGTGCGCGATTGATCATGATAGTAAGCAGCCCCTCGACCAGCAGATGCGAAATGTTATTGAAGGCGGTAATTCTGACTATGCGCTGCAGAAAATAGCCTATAAACCGCGGCTGGGGCGCAGTGTGATTGCTCGCTGGGAGCAACTGAAGGCCGATGAGCAACAGCGCGCCGCGCAGGATAATCTTCTCTGCCAGCAGTTGCTGAAACGCTGATTTCTGGTGAGCGTGTTTATCTTATTATTCGAATAATTTCGCGCTGGTCATCATTATTGCTGCGCCCGCCTTGCCTTATTCCTCAGCACCTGAAATCAGCGTGGTTTACCGTTTACGGCTGAAAGAGATGCATTAAAAATAGTGTCTGAACCTATTGATGGTGCTGAAAGAAGTCTCATTATGACAGCATACAGTTTCACCAATAAGCCGACTGCGGCGGCACTGGCTGGGTGAGCTGGCGCCTGCAGCAGACGGCTGCCCGGATTCGCATTGGTCGCGTTCAGCTGGAAGAATCTCTGCTGCTCATGGTCATGAAAGATACGCCGCAGGTTATCGCTAACCGGGAACACCTGAGAGCGGCCGGAAAGAACAAATGGCGACGTATCATCGTTTCTGTGCAGGCTGGAGTGAAGCCGGTGAAGCACGACGGAAGACTATACTGCCGCTGGGACTGTTTTCTGGTTTTCCAGATTTGGTTCTGCCTGAAGACGTTCGTCACCGCCTGGAGCGTAGCTTTAGCCGCGAGCCTGGCGACTGGCGCAGGGGGATGAAAGTCGTGATTATCGCTGAAACAGAGCCGCCGGAAACATCGTTCAGGCAAACAGACGGGCGTAGCCGGCCGACCAGCTGCATTATCGTGATTGATGTGGCGCTGATGACGGTCAGCCCACGCTTTATTCAGCTGGATTCCGGCTATGAGGGGGCTGTGGAAGAAAAACTGTGGCAGGAAAAACGCGCCTTTATCAAGCCTCTGCGCTACGACGGTGAAGAAGATGTGTTTCCGGATTTTGTGCTCAAGGACGTTCCTGGCGTGGATGCGCTTCCGATGGAAGTGTTCGGCATGAACTTGCCAGAGTACCTGCAGCGCAGGCAGGTAAAAACCTCTCACTATGATGCGGAATTTGGGCCCGGCCGTTGGTGGTACTGGGATGCTGCTGCGAAGTCAGACATGCCTGCATTTCCCTGCGCCTGACACTGGTGTCTTTTAACTGCAGGGAGATATGGCTGAAGTACCGTATCTGTTTATCCTGTGCCTGACTGGTTGTCAGGCCTGAACGCGGAAGGTATTGTTCAAGAAGCGTCAGGACGATAAATGAAGCTGAACCTGCAGGAGCTGGCAATGGACACGACTGAAGAACTCAATAACACCTATTTCTACGCAGGCAGACCCAACCTCACCGCCGGTGAGCTATTTATCATGATTTTCTGTGAAGAAGTCGCCGAACAGCTGAGGATTGATGATTTCGGCGCGATCGTGGCCATTCTGTCCGGACGTAATGTCCTGACTACCCGCACCAAACCGCGCGATGCTCTCAAGGGAACCTCCTATGCCTCACGGGCAGCACGCAGGGTGTTCCCTAAAGCCAAGTTTCCCTTCGGCATTCAGCTGCCAACCATCGTAGGGGGATACCCGCCCCGGACCGCGCGTATTCTTTTTACGCATAAGCTCAGCACCTTTGTCGGACGGGCGATACACGTAGTGGGCTGGGTGATTCTGGCCAAAGACGTTGCCAATATCAGTTTCAATTCAGTCAGACTGAATAATGCCATCGCCCGCGGGGAGGATAAGTTATGGTAGATGACACCCAGACACGCGTAATGGCACTCATTGAGCCGTGGAACGGTCGCTCACTGCTGACGTTCCGGAAAAAACACTCACGCCAGAGACGTCGCTCAATCTGGACATGAAGCTGGACCCTGAAGATGCTGCGGAATGCCTTCAGAACGTCTTCGATGCGTTTGCAATGGATTCTGACCAGGTGACTTTCAGCCTCTACTATCCAGAAAACCCGCGCGAGGCCATCCCTCTTACTATCGAAATGTTGATCGAGTCAGTCCGGGCCAGGATATGGTGCTATGACTGATACATAAGATGTCAGCGACAGTTATCATTGTTAAGGAGCAATAACCATCCACAATTACGTGCGCGAAGTGCAACGTGAGTTGAGGGCCCTTATTTCCACTTTTTAGCTGGAAATAGAACAGCTTGCCCGCTTCAAAATCAAAATCCTTCGACAGTATACTTGTTGAAGAATCTTCCAATTCATAGTGATCTACTTCGTCCAGAGCGGGGGCATCGTATTGCCAGAATTCACCATCCTGCTCCCGGATTTTGAGATACAGTGAAGGAACAAAGCAGAGCAGGTCCCTTATGCCTTTTCTCAGCGATTCTATGAGATATCCCTCTGGAAACTGTAGCGTCACGGACACCGCATCCCGACGTATCTGGTATCTGAAATAATTGTCACAGTAGTATCCCTGCGAGGGTAGTGTGCGGCTGAAAGTCGGTAATAGAGGGCTTCCTGCAGAGTGCGCAACGGCAGTGGTGGGTAATGTTTCACACTCTTTAGCCAGGGTATGCAGCAATTGTTTTTTATCCGGTGCAGGTAACCTGACCGCATAGGCCATTTCGAGCTCAATTATCAGTTCAACAATTTCCAGGGATGTGAGATGCAGGTCTCCAAGTGTGTAGTGTGACGGAAACGCGTAAGCTTTGATGCGTCTGGCCAGCAGGCGCAGGTTTTTCTCTTCGAGCGCAAATTCATAATGCTTACGTAGTGCATGCTCATCAGTCTTTCCGTTCGGGTTTAACGGAAGGTTATCGACCTGACAGATGTGATTAGGCAGAGCATAGCCAGGCGGGAAAGAAGATGCTGCTCATTATTTTTCTGAGCCTGCAGCAGAAAGACCCATACCAAGCGACAGTTTTGGTCCCGTTTTTGTGTTTTTCCTGCTTAAAGAATATCCAGTAATCGTTGAGCCGGATTGTCAATTTTCAGTTCATTCATTCTTTTAATATCCTGCAATTCATACCCGGGTTTAATATACCCAGTCTTCCAGAGCCAGATCCGGAACACGCGCAAATTCCCGCGTATTGTTCGTCACCAGCACGGCGCCAGCCGAGATGGCGTGCCCGGCAATCGCCGTATCGTTCGGGCCGATCGATGTCCCGGCCTGGCGCAGCGCCACTTTAATCTCCGTGGTGGCATCCACCGCGGCGCGATCCCAGGGCAGGACGGCATCGAGCCGGGCGCAGAACGCGTCAACCAGCTGTGCGTGTCGCGGCGAGGCCTTCGGGCCGGTGGCGCCGAAGCGCATCTCTGAGTAGGTGATGGCCGACACCACGATGCGGTGGCCGCGCATCACTGCCTGCTCCAGGCGCTTCAGTACGGCTTCCGGCTGCTCGCGCATGATGAACGAGCAGATACAGGTATCCAGCATATAGGTTGTGTTCACAGGTTAAATCGTCCTTCGTCGCTGACAACGTCTTCGCGCTCTGCCATAAAGTCCGGATCGGCCTTTTCGAGTTCAAGGTATGAGCCCCAGGTCGGCCGGGCGGGACGCAGGATGATGCTGTCCCCTTCCCGGATGATTTCGAGTTCGCTCACTCCTTCAAAATCCATGTCACGAGGAAGACGAATGGCGCGATTGTTGCCGTTTTTAAAAATGGATACGGTTCTCATGGTTACTCCTTCCGGTCGGATTTCCGACACTGTGCCGATACCGGCTATTTTTTGTGGCAGAACAGCGCTGCATAGATAAAGCATATGCAATGTATATGCAGATGTAAAGCATATGCATCTGTTAAGTATATGCAGATGCAGGACATATGTATATGCATCACATATTCTGATTTGTCTCTTTTTATCGAAGATCCGAAAAAAGGCAGAAGCGGATCCCGAGAGATATTTTTTGCTGAGGGTCGTTTTAGTAAAATTGAAGGTAACTTTAGGGAGTGAATGCTTTGCCAGTGCGGCATGAACAGCCAAGGCAACCCCGGATATACGGAGGCTCACTATGCATGAGAAATGATCAGGACAGGAAAAGCCGCATAAGCGGCGTTTTTACTGTTCGAATTGTAGAGTTTGTTGTCCTGATGGGGTCCGAAAGTATTTTTCGTCTCAGATCAGAACTGCAAGTTCTGAATCTCAGGCGTTAACTTGATGAATATATTAATTTTTAAGCGCCGAATATTTTTTCCCGATACGTTCCTTCTGAATATTCAGTTTTATACACGCCTCTGTTCTTCAGTTCCGGGATTAAATAGCCTATAAAATCCTCATAAGTTCCGGAGTTCACTATGCTGGGCAGGTTAAACCCGTCCGCGCCGTTTTGCTGTAAAGTAACAATTTTATCAGCCAGTTCTGAAGGACCGCCCACCATAACGCACCCCAGTCCTCCGACAGCCGCACGCCGGATCAGCTCGCCGACAGTTTCGGGACATTTACTGTGACCTGATACTGTAAACTGCTCAGCAAATGACTGAATGGCCTCTGACTGAAAGGAAGCCAGCGGGCGGAGTGGATCCTGGTCGGTCAGATCAATACCCAGCCAGGCAGAAGCTAAAATCTCCGCACCCTTTATATCTGCAAAATGCAGCATATGTTCATACTTCTGCTGAGCGACTCTGTTATTTTCTGCCGTGATAAAAGTTACCTGAGGGATGATACGGTAGGACGTGCGCGGCCTCTTCCGTTCTGAGAACTTATGGATTATGCCGGACATGAGACGGTTAGTATTTTCTACCGACTTACCGGCCAGGAAAACGCACTCTGCATTTTTAGCGGCAAAAGCGAGTCCTGTATCAGATGCTCCGGCCTGGTAGAGAACGGGGTAGCCCTGCGGAGAGTACGCTGACAGACCGTATCCGGAGAATTTTATATAATCCCCCTCAAATCTCACTTTTTTTGCAGATGAAAAGAAAGTGTCATCCGGGATGGTGTTCATCCGGGGGGCGGCGGCCCACATTTCCATGCACAGCGAGACGTACTCCTCTGCATAAAGGTACCTTTCTTTATGATTCAGAGGAGCGATGAACCCCATTGCCTGCATGGCCGATGGCAGATAAGACGTGACGATGTTCCAGGCCATTCTGCCCCGGGTAAGATGATCCAGCGTACTCATCTTTCTGGTAAACAGATAAGGTGTGTCAGCAAAAACTGACGAGGTCATGCCGAAGCATAAGTTACGCGTCACGGATGCCATAAGCGCGACCGCCGGGGCTGGATCGTGAAGAGGGAACTGAATGCCCCTGGACATGCAATATTCTGACTCATCATCTTTCTGAGTATGGAGGCCTAAAACATCAGCAAAAAAAACCCCATCGAACAGAGCGTCCTCCAGCGTGCTGGCCAGCTTTTCCCAGTAATCCGGAGTCATAAAACCGGCACAGTGATTGTCCGGATTTTTCCACTGGCCCGGATTAAGATGGGTAAGGGAGTTAAGGACAAAGGCATTAAAAATTAACGGGCTTTTCATTAAGCACCTCTCTTTCTGTCATCAAAGAGTTCAGCTTTGTCAGAAAGACGCTGATCTGCTCCTTCTTCATATCAGCCCTTAAGGTGATCCGTATTGCCGGGCTTGATTTAGGTACAACGGGGAAAAATACCGGAGAGGTAAGGAAGCCCTCCTCTGCCAGCTTTGTGCTGAGCCAGATGCATTCTTCTGCGCTCAAACACCGAATTAACCTTACCGGACTGGGGCTCGAATCACCTCTTGTGCCGCGGAGTTGATCAAAATGATGGATGTTATCAGACAGCTTTTTTTGCAGCCGGGGCAACAATGCCGAGTGATGTATCGCCAGTGAAGCCATTCCGGCGCCTATGCCGGCCGCATTCAGGCTCTGGGACCAGTTAACCGGGCCGCCGTACTGCTCAATTACCGGGGTGATATTTTTATCTCCGTACAGTATAACGCCACCCGAAGCGCCAAATGCCTTGGCCAGGGAAGCAACAATAAAGGTGTTTTCAGGGAGTTCAGTAAAGAAAGAGCGGGCATAACCGGTACCGCAGGTGCCAGAAATGCTCATTGCATGAGAATCATCGTAGAACAGGCCAAGCCCGTACTTACTCTGAAGGCTCACGATTTCAGTGATGGGCGATATACCTCCCATGCTGTAAAAGGAATCAGCGACGTAAATAACATGCTGATTAGTCTTACAGATGTCCTCTAAAGCGGTGACGTCATTATGTCCGATAGTCATTACAGACGTTTCTTCTGCGCACAATGCTTTGAGATGATTCATTGAATAATGCGCGAACCGGTCGAACACCATTAACGGCTTTATACCGCCGTTAAAAATACCTGATGCCAGTAAAGGTAACATTGCTGCTGATGCACTGCTGCAGGAAAGCGTTACCAGGGCCTGCGCGTTGAAATGATCGCTGAGCGCATTCTGATAGTTATCCAGCAGAGCGAGACGGCAGCGGTTCCTTGAGCAGGCTATCCGCAGCGTTGCCTGTTCCTGGATAGCCTTTATGGCACCTTGCTGAATTTCCTGCGCGTAGTCCAGGCCAAGATAGGACGTAGTGCAGAAGTGGATGAAATCACGTCCATACTGATCCGTCAGGCTGTTATCTCCGTTTACCGTGACGCTCAGTTGACTAGTTCTGGAGCGACGTGCTGTATTCCAGTGAGGGGATGAAGTTTCATGAACCTTGCTGATGTTCGAGTGTGTCTTAACATTATTCATCAATGTTTTCCTTACTTATGCTGAATATATGGCGCAATAATATTCAGACGCAAAGATCCGGGAATGGTCGCACCATATGGAGTGATCGCATTTTAAAAAAGGTCTCACGCGTTCTGCAGTTACCGCCCAGAAGAATCCGGAAAAATAATTTAACGCACGGTCAGGTACAGGTAAGACCGTCGATCCCTGCCGGTTAAAATCTGTGGGGAGAATGACAGCCTGACATCTTCGGCAGACAGAAAGCCGGTTTCTTTAAATTTTAGTATTTCAGGATCGGAGTCCAGGAAAAAAATAACCTGAGCAAATCCTGAAGGTTCTGCTCTCTCTGGTAAGAACACATCTGAACCATTCAGTTTATTAAGTAGCGCGTTAACCATATCGAAACCCCATGCATCACGGATAATATCCGTAATGAAACTTCCCGCAATGCGGGGGTTAACTTCAATAATATGAACATTATCGGATTCAGTAATGCAGTCAATATGAACAGGTCCCCAGCAGAGATTCATTGTGGCTACGACGTGCTCACAAAGCGCAGCAATATTCCTGATGGCCTTTACACTGAGGTCGGTTTCAGAGGTGTACCCCCGCTCAATAAATAAATCACCGGCCTTTTTTTTCTTCGCCATAATACCTGCGAACTGGCCATCGAATATTTCAACGCAGTATTCGGGGCCGTTTATAAAGCTCTCTATCATTATATCTCCGGAGGGTATAATTTCAGGCAGAGCTTTATACATTTCCCTGAGGCATTGCATGTGGTCTGAAACTTCAGCCGGGGTGTGACACTTTCTTATTCCATGACTCGCCGACCCTTTAACTGGCTTTAAAACAACGGGAAAGGTTAAATGTTCAAACCGGGATTGATATAACTCATTGTCAAGGTTGTACTGGCATGATGCACCCAGCCTGCAGCCCAGGCTGTTCAGAATTACGTCCTGGTACTTTTTTGAAACACATCGAGAGACAGCCTCAGCATCCGGTCCCGGAATGCCCAGACGATTCGAAACCTGTGCCGCCACCGAAGCATACATATCATGTGCTGTTGTAACCCGGATATACTCGCTGTCTTTACGGATGACATTCTGAATATAGCCAGCGACATTATCTGCCGTAACAGTCAGAGTAACGACATTCACTTCTTCTTTAAAAACATGGGTCAGGTCATCATGTTCAGCAGTGATCACCGTTACGTGCAGCCCCCTGGCCAGCGCCTGGTCCACAAGATTCAGGCTGGTCCCCGTATTCCTGGCACCGATAATAACAAGATGCATAAGTTCCTCGTTTTCCCGGATAGCTCATTGCCCGTATGCAGGAATCGGCACGGGCAGATGATACTGGCTGTCAGCTGTGAGTAAGGCCGCCTGTGCGGCCTTTTCAGATCTCTTATGCGGGCTCGGCTGACGCCTGAGGAACCATAAAGTATTCATTTTCGATTGCCCTGATCGTTTTCCAGTCCATGTTCAGCTGTTCAAAATTTTCATGAAACAACCCGACCATGCCAATAGCCGTCTGCAGGCCCGTAGTGACCTGGAGCTGACCGTCCGGTTTCACCCACCGCTTTACGCTTACAAATGAAGGGAGGCTTTCAATTCTGTCCCAGGGGAAATTCTGTAACTGACGGCCTGAAACCGGAGAAACCAGCAGGACATGTCCGCAGTAGCCGCTGAATCCCGGGGCCTTACCGATGCTGTCAATAAAGTGCGCATTATTGACAAACGCGTTGACGGTAGCGGACACATGATTTTCCCCCGTCACCGCCGTCGTCAGTAAGGGATCGAGGCTTCCATGCAGACGGGAATTCAGCTCAACGATTACCGGCCCGTCGACGGTTAGCATCACTTCCATATGGGACGGTCCGAATTTAAGGCCGACTGCATCCAGTACTTTTTTGGCATAATCAATCAGTGCCGAGAATCTGTGCTGGGTATGGTCAACCACCATCATTTTTTCAAGGCGCGGTGATTCCCGGCGATCGCGATCCACTTCCCATACGCTGACAACTTTGTGATGGCCATCGAAAGAAACAATATCAACAATGTACTCCTGCCCCTGCGTGCAGGACTGAACCAGGATTTCGTTCTGATCTTCATCATAATAAGATTTTGAATTGAGAATATTTTCGGCTGCTTCCCTGACCTGAGAAAGGGTGTGGCACACTTTCACGCCACTCACACCGGCTCCCCGGGTAGGCTTCACCACAACCGGCAGGGTAAGATGAGCCTGCGTCCATTCAACGATCTCGTCTGCCTGTTCTGACTGATACTGCCTGGGCGTGAGAAGTCCGCTACGGCTCAGGACTTCTATCTGCTCAAACTTATGGCGGCGTGCCTTGGCAAGATGGACGGGATTTTTGTAAGGAACATCAAGCGCTTCGGCAAGCTCGGCCGCAAGCTCGATACCGCTTCCCCCACCCGGTAATACCACGTCAATCTGCAGATCCTTCAGGTTTTCTGCCAGCACGCGGATATCACCCTGATATACGAGGCTGCGTATAAAGTCAGAATGATTGATCTGCGCCCTGAGGCGTTCCGGCAGTGTCTCACTGCTGAGAACGTGAACACACTGAATACCATAAGAACGGAATGCCGGCGCCAGATACGCGCTGGTTGATGCACCATCCACAATCACGACAGTACTGATTAGTTTCATTTAGTTAGTCTCCGGCTGGAAATTCTGTATAAGGTTTCTGACGTAAACGAACGCCCTGCGCCTGCGGTTACTCAGGTGCTGTGGACCGTAGCTGATGTGCATAAAGGGGTTACTGAGTTCACCCTTTTCAGTAAATGACCAGGGTAACGGGTCGCTTTCGAGGAAAAAATTAACGCAGGCGTAAGCGGCAGGCAGGAAGCCTGCAGGCACCGTGACCTTTTTGCCCTGAAGCTTATCAACGAGGTGTTCAACCATATCAAAGCCATAGGCATCCCGGACAATATCGCAAATGAAGCTGCCGGCAATCCTGGGATTTAATTCAATGATGCTGGCGAAACCATTATGAACGATGCAGTCAACATGTACCGGCCCCCAATCGAGCCCCGCCGCCTGTACTGCCCGGGCGCCTGTTCCGATAAGGTTACGAAGGGTCTTTTCATCAATATCCAGTTCTGACGTATAGCCGCGTTCCAGAAATTCGGTGCCGTACCGTTTGGACTTGCGCATGGCGCCAACGTAATGCCCGTCGAAATACTCAACGCAGTACTCTGTTCCGGGCAGGTATTCTTCCAGCAGTACCGTATCGCTGGGGACCAGGTCCGGCCGCTGCTCTTTCTGATTAACCAGATAGTCGAGATGGCTGATTACCTCGGAATGCTGACAGCAGAGTTTCACGCCATTACTCGCAGTTCCTTCTGAGGGTTTTATTACTACCGGCAGCTGCAGCCTGTGGAGCGCTTCCCCCCGGGCTTTATGATCTGAAAGGCGGAATTCCGAATAGCCGGATGTCGGGATATTGTTATCGGTGAGTATCCTTTTCTGCTGTAATTTTGATACCGCACGGGTAACGGCTGCGGCATCGGGTCCCGGAAGGTCAAGTGCCGAATTGACCTGTGCAGCAACGCTCGCGTACACATCATTAATCGTGGTGATCCTCAGGTCAGCTTCCGGCCTGAGGTATTCTTTTCTAATCCACCCGGAAATAATGCTGACATCAGCAGGCAGATATTTTATTTCCACTTCCGGAGGGAAAACTTCCTCTAATCTGTCTTCAGGATTGCTGATAATTGTGACGGGCATTCCTCTTTTCAGTGCGGTGCTGACCAGTGCCAGGCTTGTGCCTGTTTTCCGGGTGCCTATAATTACAAGCCTCATCATGCTCCCCTTTCCTGACAATATATTTATTTAAAGAAATAATGCGGCCAGAATGACTCCGGCCACCCGGAGCACCACTGAGATATCAAAGGCAAGCCTTGCGCCAGCGGTCATGCTCTCAGCAGCACCCACTATCAGTGCGCCCAGCAGCGCGACGCCCAGCGCGCTGCCAACCTGCCGGGATACGTTAAAAATGGCTGATGCAGTTGCAGAACGCGTTGACGGCACGTTGCCGAGAATGGCTGATGTGAGAGCCGGGGTGCTTATTCCGGAACCGATCGCCAGGAAAATCATGCTCACCATGACAACGTAATACGGCGTATCCCTGTCGAGGTCATGCAACAGCAGAAAGCTCAGTACACATAAAATTCCGCCGCCAGCAACTGTGAGTCGGGGCGTGAAATATCGGGTAAGACGGCTGCTTGCCACATTGGCAATCATGATCACTGTAAATGGCAGCAGGGCCAGCCCCGTCTGCGTTGGGGAGTACCCTTTTACACTCTGGAAGAAAATGCTCAGAATGAATATCAGAGCATAGAAGGTGAGATTGGAAAGCAGTCCCAGAAGAACGGCAATGGTCAGCACGGAGTTCCGGAACAGAGATAACGGGATCATCGGCTCTGCTGCCCGCGTCTCACGGGCCACAAACAGCAGGGCTGCAGCAAGAGCCAGAGCCAGTCCGGTCCATATTTCTGGTGATAGCCATCCCTCTGCTCCTGCCTCAATCACGGAATACGTGAGCAGGAACAGAAACAGTATGGCCAGGACCTGACCGGGCATATCAAAGCTTTTACTCTTCTCCGCCGGCGTTTCCGCCACAAACCGGTAAGTTGCCCACAGGCTGAGCAGGCACACGGGAAGGTTGACGAGGAAAATGGCGCGCCATCCGAAGGCGGTCGTAAGAAGACCACCGGCGACCGGCCCCATAGCGCTTACTGCTCCCCCGATGGCACTCCACCATCCTATGGCATGGCTTCGCACTACCGGATCGCCCGCGCAGGCGTGGGACAGCAGCGCCAGTGACGTCGGGAGGATCAGCGCCGCACCGGCACCCTGAATGCATCGGGCCGCGATCAGGACATCCACGGAATGCGTAAGGGCACACGTCAGGGAAGCCAGGCAGAAAAGAAAAAGTCCGCTGTTAAAAACCCGGCGGCAGCCAAAGCGGTCTCCGGCTGCGCCCGCCGTCAGTAACAGAGCGGCAAAGGACAGTGTATAAGCGTCAACCACCCACTGAAGTCCTGAAACCCCTGTTTCAAGGCTGCTGCCAATTTCCGGAAGCGCAACATTCACGATAGTCACGTCCAGCTGAACCACAATAAATCCAAAGCTGGTTGCAAGCAGAGTTCCCGTCACGGTATTGCCCTGGCCTCCCGTCATGGCTGATCGATGAGATGTCCGGCTGGCTGGGTTCATAATGTTCCTTTCTGGCATGGCAACTGACAGTAAGCCAGCTGACTCTGTTGCGCCTGCTTCGCCTTTGACGTACGGAGGCAAGGCGGGCTTGTCGAGGCCACCGGCCAGCAGGCTGCCGGTGGCGGTGTGGCTTCAGGCAGCCGACGGCGTTTTCTCGCGCCCCGGTATTTCGGATGCTGCGGTTTTCACGTTGGGATCAAACACGCGGTCTTTAACGGGTACGAACGACCTGAAGTTCCAGAGGTTGCGGGCTACAAAAATGCGCTGTACCCAGCGGAGCGCACGATCGTTTTCATCAAAAGCGGGCTTGAAGCTGTCACGGGAATGCAGGGTAAAACTGTTATTAATGAGGATCAGCCTGCCGGGGCTGATCTGAACGCCGAATGAAACTTCGCGTACTGCCTGATAAAGATTTTCCAGAGCCTGTTTTGCACGCGGATTCACGGCCAGTACCATATCCGGGTAGAAGGCTACGGTCACACGCGGGGCAGAGATAGGGCCTGACAGAATCGGACTCAGGTCAGTATTATCACGTGGTTCAGCAGACGCGCCGCGCCAGCGGTAAGGCACGCGGATAATGAAATTTTTGCCGTACAGATGCTTGATATCTTCTTCTGAAAGTTTTTCCAGCGCCCGGCGGCAGTCGGAAATGCGGGTCTGCGGCCCGCCAAGCGGTTCCCCTCTGACGCCCAGTAATATGAGTGCAAGCGGTGACGTATCGCCTTCCGGCATATATGCCTGAGCAGCATTTTCAATATGAAAATCGAGCTCAACTTCAGACCCGAGACCGGTAAACTCTTTGGCTGCCTCTTTATGCGGTGTAAGATTATTTACCAGCTCATGGCCTTCATGAGCAATGGAATAGGGTTCACCCGTAAGCACACCCATTGTCACCAGTATATTTTCAGTCAATACGCCACTTTTGAATGCGCTGCCTGATTCATTATGACGTGGACTGCCGGTGACTGACTTATCTACCGGCAGATTATCAATCTGCAATGAACCGAGCGCGCTCGCTGAAAAGCCTTTAACCTTATTGATTGCCGTGATCACCCTTTCAGGAAATACCGTATAGGCAACCTTTCTGATTTTATTTAAATAAACGTCTGAGCCTGAAGGATCATAGTCAATTTTTTCAAGAACTGATCGGATATATTCTGATTCTTCCGTACTGAGAACAATATTCTGGTCTACATTCGGCTTCATTTATAAATCCTCATCCAGTGTTATATAGGGGGTCTTTACAAAACTATATAAAAACTACTCCCCGAAATTATCTGAGTCAAACCTGTTTGATGAATTATTAGTGACAATTATGCATAAGCAATGAAAGATAGAATCAATAGATTTTCCGCCTATGGATCATTTTTTCACTGTCAACGGATGTGAAACAGTTTCATTTTTATTGATGGCATGAGAATACCCTGAGGCAACGAGCTCAGTGTTTATATGTAAGAGTTAATAACTACATTACTGTAATTATTGCAGATGATGGTGTAAGTATAATCAGCGTGCTTTCATCAAATATTCTTTTATAGAACCTTCCTTTTTCGCTCCAGCCGCAGATAACATTTTTACCTGACGCATGCAGAACAGTCAGGAGCCTGTTCCTTTTTTTTCTCCGGACGGTCATTCCTGCCATCAGCATCACGTTATCCCGGTTACTTATCGTTACTGACAGGCAATGCGAGAACAGAATTGATAAAAAACGCATTTGATCTTCGCAGATTTTCAATTTTTGGTTTCACTTTCCCGTATAACCTCATACCTTCCAGCATCATAAAAAGGCCTTCAGCCATAACGCCGGCATCATAGTCATTCCGGAATACGCCTTTCTTCTGGCCCTTTTGCAGAATGCGCGTCAGCCGGGAAATCAGGCCTGAAAACATATATTCAATCAGCTCCCGGACAGCCTCATCACCAGGAAGCAGTTCACTGGCCGCCGCAATGGAAAAGCATCCCCGTGATCCATCAGGACCGGCGGTGAGCTGTGCAAAAAAATCGAGCGTCTGGGTCAGGGCTGTTTCGGGTTCAAGTTCGTTTTCACGCTGCGTGAGGCGCCGCAGGCCGCCATCCATGTACTGACGAAGCGCAGCAAGGAAGATGGCATGTTTGTCGGGATAAAGTTTATAGATGCTTGCGCTGGCCAGCCCCGATTTTTCTCTGAGATCGGCAAGAGATGTCGCTCTGTAGCCCTTCTCCCAGAACAGTGCCTGAGCAACGTTCAGAAAGTCAGTAGGGTTAAATTCTCTTGGTCTGCCAGCGTTTCTTTTCATGGATCATAAACCTTTATTGTGGATTACTTAATCTACAATCCGTTTAATGCTTTCGTAAAGCGTTTTTAACTAAAATTTTACTTTTGGTGATGGTGAGGTAAAGAGGATAAGGCGGGACGGTATGGAACGTTGTGGTGCGGGCCGGTCTGATCCTGTCTTCTGATTGATGTCGCCTCTCAGACACTCAGGCTGAGCGAATTTTACTCATGACGCAGCTTTTAATCTTAAAAGCAATAATTTCCACTTTCAGTCAATAATTCAGCATAAGTTCTATTTTATATCAGATGCGCCATTCTGGCTGCCTATTCACTGTATGCTGCTCACGTCTCTTTCTCCTGATTCAGAAGATCCGAATAAGGGCAGAACCGGATCTTTCTTCCCTGGTGGCGGTTTTTTGCGCATGGCACTACATATCGTGTCTCTGTCATCTGCATTAACCTCTACATATGGTGTAATGACGCGAGCCAGGGCCGTCTGCGCCGGGCTTTTCCCCGCCCCGCCGTCGTGTTACGCTTCCGGTTAATGCTATAAATTGAAAAAGTCGGATCATGACAGGATGGGCATCAGGTAATTTCGAGTGGTTTATTTAAGCAAACTATTGGTAACCAGGAATAAAATAAGCACACTCATATTATCTTTGATTAATTTTTACATATTGAGTAAATCAGCCCTTCTGTAAGAACGCTATGAATCCTCCGGAAAACTGTTACGTTCGAATCCATGAAAGCCCATGATAATTACAGCTACGCCTTCGAGAAAATCCTGTACGGAATTACTTCCTCTGAAAAGAGAGACGCAGACTTCGCGAACGGAACCGCGCTGAAAATATTCAGCAGAAAATATGCGGAGTTCCGTCAGGTGCTGAGCGACGCAGGTGAACTCGGTGACCACGAGTGCGATCTGGACACGTTTGCGCATGGCATTGACGTTCTGCAGGGCTATTTTGACGGCACTACCGGCGGCCTGACCGAGCGCCTGCCGGTATAGTATTGCATCGTCTGATTTCGCTGTCCGACCCGCAGTACGTGGACCAGCAAGAGCTGATGGTCTCCACACCGAAATTTTTGCTTAGGCGCTGTCATGCTGAGACCGACCGTACCGAGAAAAGTCAGGCTCTGGGCCGTGACAGACATCACAGTGTGCATCTGGCTGAACGAGGCTGGACGGGATTACATTTTGATTACTTTTCAGCAGTAGCTACGCCATACATATGCTCTATGCGGACATTCCAATGAGGATGCTGCAGAGCATGATGTGGCACAAAAGCGTTAATTCGACAAATGTCTATAAGAAGGTATTTGCGTTGGCGGCAGGGTGCAGGGTGCAGGGTGCAGGGTGCAGGGT
The DNA here is from genome assembly GCF_024158165.1 of Pantoea sp. B550. NCBI lineage: Bacteria > Pseudomonadati > Pseudomonadota > Gammaproteobacteria > Enterobacterales > Erwiniaceae > Pantoea > Pantoea sp. B550. Next base: position 194,294 of record NZ_JAMYXI010000001.1, on the reverse strand, counting down.
GCAGGTTCAGATACTATCGCCATACTGAAAAGGGTATGAGGCTGTTAATCATACGAAAACAAGTGTTATAAATGGCTAAAATATATTCTTCCGCTGCTGCTTATGCTCGCCCTGGCTGGCTTTTAATCCCGCACGACAGTGAGGAAGACAAAGCGTATTACGTCGCGGTGTTCTGCGCAATTGATCACCAAGGTCAGCAGCCGTTCGACCAGCAGATGCGAAATGTTATTGAAGGCGGCAATTCTGACTATGCGCTGCAGAAAATAGCCTATAAACCGCGGCTGGGACGCAGCGTGATTGGCCGCTGGGAGCAACTGAAAGCCGATGAGCAACAGCGCGCCGCGCAGGATAATGTTGTCTGCCAGCAACTGCTGATGCGCTAAGTGGTGGCGGAGAGTAATGTCTGATGATTCACATGATGAAGGAGAAAATATGACCCTGCCAGAACGCAAAAATTACCCGCCACTGGACGAAGTAAAAGCGCCTTATGTCCACGCAGTGAAACATGGTGAGACGCTGTATGTCTCAGGGCTGACCGCTTTCGGTACGGCGGCTCAGCAGGGAGATATGGTTGAACAGGCAGAAGCCATTTTTGATCAACTCAGGGCAGTTGCCGTAGCTGAGAATACGTCGCTCGCAGCGCTGCTGAAAGTCACGATATTTATCACCTCTTTCACAGAGATCACCGCGCTGCGGGAAGTGCTTTATCGCAACTACGGCGAACATCTGCCCGCCAGCTCGCTGGTACAGGTCAGCGGACTGTTCTCCGCTGACCTGCGCATAGAGATTGAAGCCATTTTTGCCCTCTGAATGGCACTCCGCATCAACGCCGCTGCTACAGCCGCAGATCTGCAGCGGCAGCGCCTCGCGCCAGATAACCGATGCGATAGACCTCCGGACCGGACGCTGGTCGCTGCTGAGATACGTTAACCGTTAATCCCTGCCAGCGGGTCACATCCCAGGCGCTGAAGCCTGCTTTCACCGGCAGTGCTGCCAGGTTCGTATGTGGCGAAATCGTCCAGCGGTTCAGTGTCATAAAACGGGCTTCAGCCAGATTAGTGGTGAAAGTCGGTTCCTCAAACGCCAGCCAGCTTTCGATGATCGGCCAGCCAAAATCCCTGACCAGCGTCGCAAAGCCCGGGCTTTGCAGGAAACGCTGCATGCCACTCGCCTCCCGCCAGAAATAGAGCGGCGCATAGCGATTTTCATTGAGTACTCCATCCTCACGGCAGGCGTAAAGATACGCTTTTGCCACCAGCCCTGGAAAGCCATCCAGCCGGGCTCCGTTCAGACTGATGCGCTGTTCGATGATGCCCATGTCATAGTCAGCGGGCAGCGTAAAGCGATAGTGCATGATAATCATAACGCCGCCTGTGCCAGCATCCGGCCGCCGCTAAAGCTCCACTCTTCGGTGCTGTTAAACTGAATGATGATCATCACATCATCAGGATCGATTGCCATCTTTGTCTGAAGTGCCGCGCAAAGTGCGTGATAAAAGCGTTGCTTCTGTTGCCGGGAACGCGAACGGCCTGCCGTTATCTGAAATAGCACGAAATTTTCGCTGCGGCCTCCGCTGAGATAACGGCGATCAAACACACGCTGAGAGCCAGGCAGCATCTCAATGATCTGAAAACAGTCCTGCTCTGGAACGTCAAATTCTGCGACCAGCGCCTGCTGCAGCAGCGTGGAGAGAAGATGAAGATCTGCATCGCTGTAACCTTGCCGCAAGGTGATCCGGGTGAAGGGCATCAGTGATTATCCTCCAGATAGCTCAGCGCGGTAACGGCAGCAGGCCAGCCTGCATAAAATGCCAGATGCGTGAAGCTCTCCACCAGTTCATCCAGCGTCAGTCCATTTTGCCGGGCGTAGTTAATGTGCCACGGCAACTGCTGGACGCGTCCCAGCGCAGTTAGGGTTGCCAGCGTCAGCAGGCTGCGCTCACGTGATGACAGCAGGCCGCGCTGCCAGATATCATCAAACAGCACCTGCTGCGTCAGTTCAGCCAGTTTTGGCGCGCGCTGCGCCAGTGTTTCCCGATCCAGTGATTTTTTCATTGCACGCTCCTCGTTGGTCAGAGAGAGTGTCACTCAGCCCGTTAATCCTGAAAATCAAATTAATCAGCATCCACTATCCTCATTTTAAGGACAATGATGAACAAAGTACCGGAATCGCTCGATATGGATGCGCTGCGCAGTTTCGTGGCGGGTATTGATGCGGGCAGCTTTGCTCTTGCGGCACAGCACCTCTGCCGGTCAACCTCAGCCGTCAGTGCGCAGCTTAAAAAACTCGAGCAGCAATGCGGTACCGCGCTGGTGATGAAAAAAGGGCGGCATCTGCAATTAACCCGCAGTGGCGAGCAGTTGATGAGTTACGCAAGACGTCTGTTGTCACTGAACGATGAGACCTTGCGGGCCGTGAAAGGCGAAGCATTGCAGGGCGAAATTCGCATCGGCATGCAGGAGGATTTTGGCGAGGCGCTGATGCCTGCCATTCTCGGCGCGTTTAACCGGCAGCATCCGGGCGTGATGCTGACCGCTCGCGTCGACAGAAATCTGGCGCTCTTAACGGCACTGGCTCGTCATGAGCTGGATTTAGCGCTCCTGTGGCAGGCGGAACAGCAATCCGGCACGCAGGTGATCGGTCAGTGTCCGTTAGTCTGGATACAGCATCCGGCATTTGATCTGGCGGGGATTCTGCAGCGTGGCGAACCGCTGCCGCTGGTGGCATTTGAGGCGCCTTGTGTGATGCGAACCCGCGCTACCGGGGCGCTGGATAAGGCAGGCATTCCGTGGCGCGTGGTGTTTACCAGTCACAGTCTTAGCGGCATCTGGGCCGCGCTGCAGGCCGGGCTGGGTATCACCCTGCGCACCCGCGCGGGGTTGCCGGAGGGGCTGGTGACAGAATCACAGCGACTGCCGCAGCCTGGCCATCTGGGTATTGCGCTGGCCCGCTCAGACCAGAGTGACGATCCCGCTCGTGCGCTGTTGCAGCACCTGATCACCGAAGCCGCCCTGCCCTACGTTCAGGGCTGAGTTAAAATGCCTGCTGAATCAGCAACGAACAGTATTCCGCTGAAACGTCACGATCACCAAACAGTATGTGGAACATCACGGGCGCGACAGCGACATCGACGAGGCGATCAACGTCAAAACCCGCTTCGTCGCGCGCGATGGCCCGGTTATTCAGGGTTTCAAGATGCTGATAGGTGAATCCACAGCATTTATGGCTGGCCGCTTCAGCATGACTGCCAATCACATCGGCAAGCAGTTCACGACCCACTTTCGAGGACATCTCTTCAGCATACTGCTGAAGGAACGCGGTGAGATCGCCGATCATCGAGCCGGTATCTTCCGGATCGGCAATCGGTCGCATCCTCGCCACGGCCACATCCGCCAGCAACTGGGCCAGATCGCCCCAGCGTCGATAAATCGTGGAGGGTGTTACGCCTGCCTGTTCGGCGATCATCGGTACGGTAATGGCGGAACGATCCCGCGTTTCCAGTAGCCGGTTAACGGTATCATGCACTTCCGCCTGAATACGGGCGCTGCGCCCACCCTGCCGAATCATCTCCCTCGCCATCTCGTTCTCCTGCTTTTTCAGCGTCAACGTTTTGGTTAACGCAACGATGTTGCATTAACAGATAGCGGCAGTGTACCGCATCTCTGGCTGAGCAGGCGCTAAAGTGTGCGATCGGGCGTGTGACACTCAGGGCTGAAGTTTACTCAGGCCTGCTTTGACCGGCTCTCCGCTGAAATGAGACGAACGGTTGTCTGATGCGCCTATCCACAACAAACTGACTGCCATTACCGCTGAAATAAAAATCGTACGAATATCCATAAATCCTCCCCTGAGTAAGGCGGTTAAGGTAATCCAGTGAGCAGGAAAGTAATCGCGGGATAAGAGAGGGTTTCTCAGAGGTTTAAGGCAGTAAGAGGACGCAGACAAAACTGCGCCCGACTCGCAAAGAGGAAAATCAGACGTTAAGCGCGTTACCAGCGTCAAGCCATTCACGTCGGCTGAGGGCATACATCAGGCTGGGAGGCAGCCCTTCGAGATCGTTAACCTTTTTCAAAAACGTTAAGCCTGCTTTTTCCAGCACCCGGCGCGAAGCCAGATGGTTTTCACGCACCACGCCCGTGATGACGCTGAGTCCGGCCTCCTCAAATCCGTAGCGAATGGCTCTGCGTGAAAGCTCAGTGGCATATCCTTTACTCCAGGCATCTGGCTCAAACCGGTAGCCGAGATTATTAGTCTGACGGCCGTCAAACTGGCTTCTGAAGACGCCACCAAAGCCGATAATTTTTTCCGGATGGGCTTTCTCGAATATTGTCCAGTCGCCGAAACCCTGATTCCGGTAGCTATCCTGTATGCGCTCCATGGCCTGAACAGCATATTCCCTGTCAGGCCACGGGCCTCGCGGGTTAAATTTATGCGTTTCCGGGTCGCCATAAATTCTGAAAAGGTCGTCAAGATCCTCACGAAGGGTAAATCTGTAGAGCAACCGCTCTGATTCCCAAAACATCCTTTGCTCCTTTTGGATACTGATCAGGTTAATCCTTTATATCAGCAGGTTGTTCTGATACCAACACCTGGGTTTAACAGGTCTGGCCCGGTAATCCCTTTCTGTCTAGCCGGGATTGACGGATCACAGTGAATAGTGATCACAAAGGACGACGCAGTGGCTCTGACTCTGCAGTTATTGGTGTTAAAGTCCTGGTTAAACCTGCGCGTCGGATCTGTGGTGTCTTATCGTCAGCGTCCTGAGGATCTGATCAATAAAAGGAAAGTGCAAACATGCCTGAACAGAACAGCTTAGTGACGGAACTGACCGAACTTGAACGTCTTTACGGCACTGTCGCCCGGCCTTCTGTGGCTAAGGTGACCGATCATATTCATCCCGCCTATCGTCCGTTTATAGCCGCCTCGCCTTTTGTGGCGCTGGCAACATCGGGACCGGAGGGGCTGGATGTTTCACCGCGCGGCGATCCGGCCGGATTTATCGAAATCGAAGATGATTACACCCTGCTGCTGCCGGACAGACGTGGCAATAATCGCATCGACAGCCTGCGTAATATTTTAAATGACAATCGGGTTGCGCTACTTTTTCTCATCCCCGGCATCGGCGAAACGCTACGTGTGAACGGTACGGCGGCGATCAGTACCGACCCGGCGCTGCTTGAGCGCTTTGCGGTCAACAATCAGCAGCCCAAAACCGTGCTGCGCATCCACGTGGAGAGCGTTTTCTTTCAGTGCAGCCGGGCGATTATCCGCTCCGGGTTATGGAATGCTGAAACGCAGATTGCGCGGCAGTCGCTGCCCAGCACCGGCTCGATTCTGAAACAGATTGCGGAAATCGATGGCGATGCCTATGACAAAGCGCTGCCAGAGCGATTAAAGAACTCGCTTTACTGATCGCCGTTGGTGACCAGCCGATCCTGCCCTTGCGAGAGTGTTACGCAATGCTCTCCAGTATCTGCTTTGCCTGAAGGTAGTCGTAAGAGGTCACTTCAATCTTATTATCACTGAGATCGCTGAAATAGACGGACATCGACACGTCGTGGTCACTGACGCTGAAAGGGATTTTATTCTTACTGAGTACAGGCAGGAGTTCGTTAAAGGATGACGCGGCCACCCCGAAAGCTACCGTGTGACCAGGTGGCTGGGATTTTCTGAGGAAAAGAGAGAGGGATGCACTGTTATTCCTGATGACAAGTGGACCGCCCTGCTCAAACCAGAAGTACAGTGCATCATCGCGGGAAAAGCCCAGGATTTCGTTATACCATTGCTCTGCCTGCTCAATATTTTCAACATAAAGATGGATATGATCGATCTCAGCTATCTTCATCATCTGGCTCCATGATTGTTTTTAACAGTGAGACTGGTCGAAACAGTATTGATAGACAACCCGCAGAGCACATAAAACACGTTGCAGGAAAGAGACAGAGAAGAATAAAGGACAATGGCCTGACGAGAAAAAACACAGGCGAAGGAGGCAATTGAGGAGCATCACGCTTTAGTGGCTATGACGCTTTCATCAGGTCACACACTTACAGTTTAAATGAGGCCTGTATGCCTTCCCGGATTGAATAAATCAGTAATTTATTAAAATCTTGCTGTCGCAGAGTTTTATTTATCGCGGGTCGATAAGGTCTATAACCAGAGACAATATTTCATCCATAACATATGGCTCTACCCTGGCAGCATAGCTTGCCTTACTCGCTGTCAGGTCAAGCGAACGCACCTGATAACACAGCGCCACGCCGGTCACCTTGCCGGTATCTGTGCTGTTACCGTCCAGAAACACAGTGACTCCCTGTGAGCGCGACGCAACGCCGCCGCTTGTTACCGGCACACAAACTGCCGTCCCCAGAGCTGCAACTAACTCGCGCTGAGAGATAACAAGATAATAATGCGGCCCTTTAAACTCACGCCCTTCAACCGGATCACCATTAACGTGCCAGATTTCGCCCTTCTGCGGCACCCTCCTTGAAACCATCAGATATGCTCCCTTCCCTGCGGCGCGTCATTCAGTCCGTCGACGGCCTCGTCGTTATAACTCTGGATTTCCAGCTGATCAATACCGGCCAGCAACTGAGCAACGGTCCGGCGTCCGCGTGGTACACGCGTAACCGGCACTATATTCACGGATTCGCCCTCAGTGGTCACGTCCAGCTCAATGCCGACGGTCCAGCCTGCTCTGGCAGCAATCTCACTGGGGATAGTCAGCACGACAGCTCCGCCCTGCTGACGAAGTTTTGTTGATGCCATGCGTCCTCCGGTGTGTAACTTAGTAACACATAGCTTAGCATAAGGTGACACTAAGTCACATCGCAATAAACGTTAAAGCAAAGATATTGCATTAAGCTCAGAATCACCGTATACCTTATTAAAAGCTAATCCTTTGCATTAAGGCGACTCCCATGAACCCAATCCTGACAGCGCAGGCGGCTACCCGCACCACGCTTTTTAGCTTTACCGGTGCGGCGCTGATCTCAGCCACCAGCAGTGCGCCAACGCCGCTCTACCCGCTTTATCGCAGCCTGTTTCATCTGACGCCGACCATGCTGACGCTGATCTTTGGTGCTTATGCTTTCGCGTTGCTGGCCGCGCTGCTGACGGTGGGTAAAGTGTCGGATTATACTGGCCGACGTCCGCTGATGCTGCTGGCACTGGCGATTAACGTGGTCGCGCTGATGATCTTTATGGTGGCCAGTTCGGCCCCAACCCTGATTGCCGCCCGACTGGTACAGGGCTTTGCTACGGGTATTGCACTGCCGACCTTCGGTGCCAGCCTGATTGACGCCAGTAAAACCCGAGGACCCCTGCTCAATTCGTTCACCGCGTTTCTCGGGATGACGCTCGGCACGCTGACAGGTGGCATTCTGGTTAGCTTTGCCCCTTTCCCTACGGTCACGGTTTACGCGCTGCTGATGGTGCTGATGGTAGTCGCGATGGCGCTTCTGCCACTGATACCTGAAACGATTGCGCCTCAGCCTGGAGTACTGGCCGCGCTGCGGCCTCAGGTGAGCATTCCGCGACGCGCACTGGGTCCGTTGCTGAAGGTGACGCCGGTGAACATCGCAACATGGATGCTGGGCGGATTTTATCTGTCACTGATGCCCACGATGGTGGCAAATGCAACCGGCCTGACATCGCCGTTTATCGGCGGCTCGATTGTGGCAACGCTGATGCTAAGTGCAACGGCAGCCGTATTACTCTTTCGTCCGTTGCCACCCGCGCGGGCATTAGTTATTGGAACCCTTATGCTGATGGCGGGTGTCGGTGTCACACTGACAGGCCTTTCCCTGCACAGCGTGGCCCTGCTCTATATCGGCACCGCCATTGCGGGTCAGGGGTTTGGATCGATTTTCTCCAGCGTGCTGAAGATCATTATGCCGTTAGCAGAGAGTCATGAACGGGCCGGGTTGTTCTCCGCTTTTTTGATCAAAAGCTATCTCGCCTTTGCCCTGCCCGCGATTGCGGCCGGTATTGCCGCACCCCATATCGGGCTGACCAACACCGCCTGGCTCTATGGCATGACCATTATTATGCTGGCGCTGGTGTCACTCCTGGCGGTCAGAGGTCGCGCTTTAGCTGGCACGGCCTGTTCTTAAACACCACTGATACGGCCAGAGATCGGCCGCGTCATCCACAAACGGCGATTTTCACTTACACTCAACGGATTAATTCCAGGCGCAGTCACTGCGCGATGCCGTGAGTATGATGTCGAAATCCCAGTCTGATACGGTCCTGGCCCGTTTTTCACCCGCCATCCGACGCTGGTTTTCTGCTGCCTTTGCTGCGCCGACGCCGGTGCAAAAGGCGGCCTGGCAGGCGATTGCCAGTGGAGAGCATGCGCTGGTGATCGCGCCTACCGGTTCCGGAAAAACACTGGCGGCCTTTTTGACTGCCATCGACACGCTGTTTCAGGTCAGAACTGACCAGCCTGCTCCCACACGCGAAACGACCACCCGCATTCTCTATATTTCACCGGTCAAAGCGCTGGCAGCCGACGTGCAGCGCAACCTGAATCTGCCGCTGACAGGCGTTTACGCCGAGCGGCAGGCGCTGAATGAGCCAGAAATCACGCTGAATATCGGGATGCGATCCGGTGATACCCCCAGCGCGGAGCGCGCCAGGTTGTTACGTCGCCCGCCCGATATCCTGATCACCACACCCGAATCGCTGTTTCTGATGCTGACTTCCAAAGCACGCACCACGCTACAGGGCGTCACCACGGTTATTGTTGATGAGGTGCATGCGGTGGCGGGTTCAAAGCGCGGTTCCCAGCTGGCGCTGAGCCTGGAGCGGCTGGACGCGCTGCTGCCACAGCCCGCCCAGCGCATCGGGCTTTCTGCCACGGTGCGACCGGTTGAACGGGTAGCGGCCTTTCTCGGCGGCTGTCAGCCGGTTCAGGTGGTTAATCCTGCCGCCGATCGCACGCTGCACCTGACGATCGAAGTGCCGGTTGAGGATATGACCGATATTGCCAGCGCCGATGACCTGACCGGTGAAGCGAGCACTGCAAGCGGATCGATCTGGCCACATATCGAAGCGCGCATTCTGCAGCAGGTAATGGCCCATCGCGCCACGCTGGTGTTTGTGAATTCGCGCGGCCTGGCAGAAAAGCTGACGGCGCGGCTCAATGCGCGTTACCTGGCGAAGCAAACCGCTGATGAACGGGATACAGAGCGCGCCGACGAAATTATAGTCCGATCACACCACGGTTCCGTCTCAAAAGAACAGCGAGGCGAGATTGAAGCTGCCCTGAAGCAGGGCAGACTGCGCTGCGTGGTGGCGACCTCCAGCCTGGAACTGGGCATTGATATGGGGCCGGTGGATCTGGTGATTCAGGTCGGCGCGCCGCTGTCAGTCGCCAGCGCCCTGCAGCGTGTGGGTCGCGCCGGACATCAGGTTGGCGGCATCTCCACCGGCATCCTGTTTCCCCGCACCCGGCGTGATCTGCTGGATTCAGCCGTGATATTACAGTCGATGCGGGCGGGTCACCTCGATGCGCTGGCTCCGCCCCGTAACCCGCTCGATATTCTGGCGCAGCAAACGCTGGCGGCGGTGGCAATGGATCCTTTGCAGGCCGATGATTGGTATGCGCAGGTCTGCCGGGCCGATCCATTTCGCTCTCTCTCCCGTCGGCTGTTTGATGCCACGCTGGATATGCTGGCGGGTAAATTTCCGTCAGATGCCTTTGCTCAGCTGCGGCCACAGCTGGTATGGGATCGCCAGAGCGGACTGCTGACGGCGCGACCTGGTGCTCAGAATCTGACCGTGACCAGCGGCGGTACCATTCCTGATCGCGGCATGTTCAGCGTCATCCTGCCCGAAGGCGAAGAGCAGGCGGGCTCTCGTCGGGTCGGCGAGCTGGATGAAGAGATGGTCTATGAGTCGCGGGTCAACGACATCATTACTCTGGGGGCAACGTCGTGGCGCATTCAGCAGATCACGCACGATCAGGTGCTGGTGATTCCCGCGCCAGGCCGTCCCGCCCGTTTGCCCTTCTGGCGCGGTGAGGGCATTGGCCGTTCTGCCGATTCAGGTGCCAGCCTCGGGATGTTTCTGCGTCACCTGAACAGTGCTTCACCGGATGCTGCGCAACAGCAGCTGCACGCGCTGGGGCTGAATGCCCGTGCAGTGACAAATCTGCTGGCTTTGCTGGCTGAACAACGTGTCGCGACCGGCGTACTGCCCGACGATCGCACGTTACTGATTGAACGCTGCCGGGACGAAACTGGCGACTGGCGGGTGATTCTGCACTCGCCATGGGGAAAGCGGGTCAATGCGCCCTGGGCGCTGGCAATTGCCGCCCGGATCCAGCACCGCCTGGGTATTGATGCTTCCGTCGCAGCCAGCGATGACGGCATCGTAGCCCGCTTTCCCGCCAGCGAAGGGCATCTGCCCGGCGCTGACCTGTTTATATTCGACGCCGACCAGCTCACTCAGGACGTTACGGAGAGTGTCGGGCAATCAGCACTGTTCGCTGCCCGCTTCCGGGAGTGTGCCTCTCGCGCACTGCTGCTGCCGAGGCGCAATCCGGGTAAGCGCTCACCACTCTGGCAGCAGCGGCTGCGCGCCGGTCAGTTGCTAGCCGTCGCCCGACAGTATGATGATTTCCCTATCCTGATCGAAACCGCACGCGAATGCCTGCAGGATGTGTACGATCTGCCTGCCCTGCACCAGCTGATGGAACAGCTGGCACAGGGAGACGTAAAGCTGGTTGAGGTGATGACCGAACAGCCCTCTCCTTTCGCCGCTCCACTGTTGTTTGGCTATGTCGCAGAATTTATCTACGCCAGCGATGCTCCACAGGCTGAACGACGAGCCTCACTGCTGGCGCTCGACAGTAATCTGCTGGGTGAACTGCTCGGCCAGACCAGCAGGCGTGATTTGCTGGCACCTGACGTGGTTGAGCAGATCGGAAAGGAACTGCAGCGCATTGATTCCCGCTATCAGGCACAGCACGCCGAAGGCATTATCGATCTGCTGCGCGATCTCGGTCCACTCTCCGTTGCCGGTATTTCGGCGCGGTTCAGTGGCAATCACCAGCAAATCGCAGAAGCCGTGTCGCAGTTTGCTGCCGCCCGGCGCGTGATCCCGGTGACGGTCGCTGGTGAAGCTCGCTGGGCCGTAATTGAAGATGCGGCTCGCCTGCGCGATGCGCTGGGCACTGAGCTGCCTGACGATCTGCCCGACACATTTCTGGAGACGCAGACCGATCCACTACGCGATCTGGCGAACCGCTACGCTCGCACCCATACGCTGTTCACCGCCCGACAGTTGGCAACTCATTTGGGACTGGGTGTAGCCGTAGTGAATGCGGTACTGCTACGCCTGTATCAACAAGGTAGCCTGCTGAACACAGATACGGCAGCGGACACATCGGAAACGGAGTGGGTTTCCTCAGAGATCTTCAAAAAGTTGCGCTTACGTTCACTGCAATCAGCACGCGAAGCAACCCGGCCGGTTTCACCCGCCGCCTGGGTCAGCCTGTTGCTGACGCGGCATGGCCTGATTAACCACGCGCATCAGGGTGTCAGCGGGCTGCTGCGGGTGATAGAGCAACTGGCGGGCGTGCCATTACCTGCTTCTCTGTGGGAGTCACAAATCCTGCGCGCCAGGATTGCCGACTATCAGCCTGCGATGCTCGACGAACTGTTAGCCAGTGGCGAGGTGGTCTGGTGCGGACATAGAGCGCAGGGACAGAATGATGGTCTGATCTCGCTTCACCTCACCGAATTCGCTGCTGAGACGCTGCCGGAGGCAGACGCCACACTCCCTCTTACGCCAATCCAGCAGGCGATGCTCGACGCACTGAGCCGCGGCGGCGCATGGTTTGTTCATGAGATTATGGCGCAGATGGGCACACCAGAGACACAACCCACCGACGTCTATGACGCCCTGTGGCAACTGGTGTGGCGGGGCTATGTCACGGCAGATAGCTGGATTGCGGTACGTGGGCTGCTGACCACGCCCGGCGTGACGCGTTCACGACCAGCACGCACTCTGCGCACCCGCTTTGGACAGCGCTTTACGCCTGGTGCTTTGCCCGCACGGCGGCCAGCGGTCAATACGCTGGCCGGGCGCTGGTCAAAGATTAACCGGCAGGAAATTGCGCCTGCCCGACTGGCTCTCTCGCTGGCAGAAAATCTGCTTGATCGTTATGGGGTGATCACGCGAGGCAGTGCAGTTTCAGAGCAGATCCCCGGTGGGTTTCCGGCATTGCAGCCCGTACTGCGCAGCATGGAAGATGCCGGGCGACTGCTGCGCGGACAGTTTGTTGCCGGGTCAGGTGGTGCGCAGTTTGCTGACCACCAGACCATTGAGCAGCTTCGGGCGCTGGCCGAAGCCCCGGCCAGTGGTACTGAGGCGGTGGCGCTGGCTGCACTCGACCCCGCCAATCCGTTTGGCGCGATGCTGAGCTGGCCGCTTCATGCCAGCGGCATACGCCCGACGCGTCGTCAGGGCGCGCGGGTCGTGATCGCCGGCGGCGCGCTGATGCTCTTTCTGGCACCAGGAGGAAAAGAGTTGCTGACGTTCAGCGACGACCTCGCACAGCTTGAGACCGCAGTCGCGGCGCTGGGCGTGGCGCTGAAACGTGAAAAGCCCGCAAGTTTTACGCTGGAGACGGTAGATGGTAAAGCGGTATCGCAGTCACCGCTGCTTAACGCATTGCGACACGCCGGTTTTTCACGGGTGCCGCAGGGATTTAGCTGGTATAGCTGACAGGTTTTTCGCGCGCATTTATTTCGCGCACAAAATCGATAAACGCCTGAAGCGGAGCCGGAATCAGACGGCGATCGTTGTAGTAAAGCCACGGACCGGAAAAGGTCAGCCACCAGGGTTGCAGTAGCGGTTCCAGCCTGCCGTTGTCCAGGGCCGGTCTGAGCCACTCATCAAACAGATAGATCACACCACTTCCGGCAATCGCGGCCTCTACAGCCAGATCCATTGCCCCGCCGACGGACACCACCAGCGGCCCGCGAGTTTCAACGCTGATCTCTTTCCCTTCGCGGCTGAATGTCCAGTCAGCCATGATGCCGCTGGCATAACGGCCACGCAGACAACGATGATGGATCAGATCGCGAGGGTGAGCCGGTCGGCCATGTTCCGCAAGATAAGCCGGAGAGGCGGCCAGCGCGAACCGCTGCTGACGGGGGCCAATGGGCATCGCCACCATATCCTGCTCCAGCCGCTCATCATAACGAATCCCGGCGTCGCAGCCGTCACGAAAGACATCCTGCACGCTGCTCTCAGCCACGATTTCCAGCTGAATATCGGGATAGCGCCGCAGAAATTCCGGTACCAGCCCGGGCAAGACCAGCCGGGTGGCGCTAACCGGGACATTCAGCCGCAGCGTGCCGCCTGGCATGTTGCGATAGCGATTCACCGCATCGAGCGCGGCATTAACTTCATTCATGGCGGGCAACAGACGTTCCATCAGCGCCCTGCCCGCTTCAGTTAATACTACCGTGCGTGTCGTCCGGTGAAACAGTCGGATACCTAGCTGCTGTTCTGCCCGCCGCACCGCATCGCTCAGGCGCGACGCGTTGCTGCCTGTAATACGAGCGGCTTCCCGAAATCCTCCCGCTTTTGCCACCGCCACGACAGCATCCAGCAGCGCCATATCGATTGCCATTGTGCATCATCCCGTACAGTCTGTCCTGATTTCACCGGATAGTTGCACAGCTAAATCACCGTTACAATTGATCTACATTCACGCAGGAGGTTTTCATGTCAGACATCACCATGACTTATCCGTTAGGCGATCGTGAAGTTAACCGTCTCGGCTACGGCGCAATGCAGCTGGCCGGGCCAGGCGTATTCGGGCCGGTAAAAGATGAAGCAAAGGCAATTCAGGTTTTACGCGACGCCATTGCGGCAGGTGTTAATCATATCGACACCAGCGACTTTTATGGCCCGCACGAAACCAATCAGTTAATCAAAAAGGCGCTCCATCCTTATCCGCAGAATCTGACAATTGTGACCAAGGTGGGTGCACGCCGCGATGCAAAAGGCGGCTGGCTGGCGGCGATGGAACCTGAAGCGCTGACTCAGGCGGTGGAAGATAACCTGCGCAATCTGGGGCTGGACGTGATTGAAGTGGTGAACCTGCGCAGTATGCTGCATCCGGCGAAGCCCAAAGAGGGTTCTCTGGCACCCCAGCTGGAGTCGCTGCTGGCGTTACAGACGCGCGGGCTGATTCGGCATATTGGCCTGAGCAACGTCACTGCCACGCAAATTGCCGAAGCCCAGGCGATGACGCCCATTGTCTGCGTGCAGAATATGTATAACCTGGCGCATCGACAGGATGACGGGCTAGTGGATCAGCTGGCGCAGCAGGGCATCGCTTATGTGCCGTTTTTTCCGCTCGGCGGCTTCTCCCCATTACAGTCGGATCGGCTCAATGATGTTGCTGCGTCACTGAATGCGACCCCGATGCAGGTCGCGCTGGCCTGGCTGCTGAGGCGCTCGCCCAATATTCTGTTGATTCCCGGCACTTCCTCATCTCAACACCTCAAAGAGAATCTGGCCAGTGGCAGCCTGCAACTGTCGGATGAGGTAATGGAAAAGCTGAACGCGATATAATCACAGGCCCGCATGTTGCGGGCCTGTGGCTTTATTGATTCAGAAACTGCTGAGGCAGGTGGCCAGTTGCGGCTTATCACTGCAACCGATGTGGTGATCGATTCGGTTAATCATGTAAGGGTAAAACGGGTTAGAGGTCGCGCGCATAATCGAGTCCAGCCCCACAATCAGCACTGCACTCTCGCCGCGCAGTGACAACGTACCAAAACTGATACCAAACTCATTTTTCTTCGCAGGCGCACTGCCGTAAAGACCATCCTCAGCCGGGAACGGGATCGCCACGTGCGACAGCGAGTAAAGCCCGGCCGGATAGTTGATGGCCAGTGGCTGAATCCGCTCCTGAATCTCACCGGCAGGCACGCTTTTGGTCACCATTTCCAGCGACGTGGCGGCAGCATTGGTTATCACCGTGGAGGAATAATGCCGACGGGCCGCGGGTAAGAGCTGGTTAACTGCCGTGTAAGAGGAGTGGCGGAATAACGGGCTGACGCTGACCGCCTGATTGATATCGAACAGCACCAGTTCGCTGCCGTTCACTGGCAGATAGTTATAGAGCGAGCGGATGACCGACGGCGTACTGACGGTGGAATCCATCACCGACTGAAAGGTCAGCACGGGCGGGAAACCTGAGAGCTGCTGATTACGCGCGTAGTGCTGGATCTCTTTCTGCAGCGCCTGCGTCAGCAAATAGGTCTGCCGGGCAGCGTGCACCGGAAAAGAGTTATATTTAAACGGATTAAACTCCGGCACGATATTCAGCCAGGCTGTTTTCGAGAAGGCCGGGAAAACAGAGGGCAATCCGGCAATCCCGGCAAACCGCGCAAAACGGGTGACACCGATCATCGGTGATAACAGAATCAGCTGCTGCGGACGACGCAACGTGGCGTCGCCCAGACTGTCGAGCGCATATTTTACCGCCAGCGCCCCACCGTTAGAGAATCCCACCAGATGCAGCGGCGTCTGAGTGCCCGCCAGACGGGTTGCTTCGCGCACCGCTAAGCGTGTAGCCGCCATCCAGTCCTGCCAGTCAACATCAGTCAGGCCAGCAGGCACCGTCCCGTGACCCGGTAACCTTATCGCTACGGCCACATAACCCTGCTGGCGATAGGTTTCTGCGATATGACGCAGACTGTAAGGACTGTCGGTCAGACCATGTAACAGCACCACAGCACCGCGCGGCCTGCCCTCTGGTTGCAGAATATAGGAACGGTTCCAGTCCTGGGTGAAATGGCCCGGATAGATCATGCTGCCGGAGAAATATCGGTTGAGCGGAGTTTTCTCATCCGCATCCAGTTTGTCAGTGACCTGGTGCTTCATCTCATCAAACAGATGATGTTCAGCGTTAAGATAATCGGTGTAACCGGCTTTATCGAGCTGTTCAACTGTCAGCTCATGTGGAATCCAGGTGTGCCAGCGATGTAATTCCGGGCCACGTTCCGCCTCATAGATGCGAATAATCAGTAGCAGCAATAACAGCAAACCCACGATAAGCATTGAACGCCAGAGTCTGCGCGTGGCAGTTTTAAACTTCCGGGCCATAAATCCTTTCCTGAAAAATTAAAAGGCTAAGCGAAACCACGCGAACAGCACATTGCCATTATTGTAGGTGCCGGGAATGTAAGTGAACTGGACGTTCACCGCTTTGTAACCCGCAGAGAACAGCGGCAAAATAATCGGCAGCGGAATGTAGTTGCCAAAGTCATCACGCGCGGTGATACCCGCTGTTAATCCGGCACCGAGCCGGAAGTCCTGACCGGAGCCTGGATACCATCCCTTCTCCCAGCCATAACCGATAATAGGCTGCCACTCATTGTGCGAATCTTTAAATGCCATCGCGTAAAGTGCACTCCAGTTGCCGCTGTCGCTATAGCGGGAAACCCCCAGACCACCGCCCCAGGGATTTTCGTTATAGTTATCGGTTTTTTCTTTGTCATACATGAAGCGAGCGTGCCAGCTAATAAACGGCAGGTAGAGATCGGTGTGCTGAGGCGCATTCCAGGTTTGTGCAACATCGTCAGTGAACGCATTCCACCAGGATGAAACCGGCGCATTTTCAGCATGCAATGGCGTGGCAATCAGCAGAGCAGCCACCACTGCCACAGAGTTTGATATGTTCATGGTGCATCCCGGTCAGCATGCGGAGCAGATGAAAAGTGAGTATAGCGCAGAGCCAGATTCAATCTTTGTCAACGGTCATGGTTCGCTTAAACGGCTGTTTCAACCGTCAGCGACATCTGAGGGTTAAGCCAGATTCTGGCGATTTCAGCCTGAAATCGCCAGCGATGTCCGGAAACCATCTCCAGAACTGTGCTGATTACAGTGAATGACGCCTGCTTAACTGACAGAAAGGGATACGACGTGAGGGAGTACAGATAAGGGAGGAAACCGGATTCAGCCGACGGGCCGAATCCGGTAGAGGGGTTAACAGGCTTCAGCCTCCTTCGGCTTTTCACCAAACTTCTCTTTCATGTGTGACTCAATCTCTTCCAGACTTTTACCGCGGGTCTCGGGCACCATCGCCATCACGAAAATTAGCGAGCCAACGTTAATCGCGGCAAAGATAAAGAAGGTCGTGCTGCCGGCATACTCCATGATCGGTGGGAAGCCGAACGCGACCACAGCATTGAAAATCCACTGTAATGAAACTGCGCCACCGGTTAACACACCACGCAACTGCATCGGGAACAGCTCGGACATCATCAGCCAGTAGACCGGCGAGATGCACATCTGCATGCAGAACAGGAACAGCAGAATACAGCCCAGGGCGAGATAACTCTGCATCAGGCTCGAACTCATAAAGGTCATCACGCTGCCCAACAGGATCTGTGCCGTAATCACCAGACACAGACCGGTAATAAGCATGGTACGACGCGGGAAACGGCTAATCGCCCAGATACCGACAAAGGTCGCCAGAACAGAAACCACACCGTTACCGATAGTCGCAGCAATGGAGGCGCTGGTGCCCAGGCCGGTCGACTTCAGGATGATCGGCGTGTAATACATGAAACCATTAACACCGGTAAACTGCGCGACAAAGCCGAGACCGACACCAATAATCATCAGGCGGATAACCCATTTCTCACGAATCAGGGTTTTCGCTTCCGGCCCGCGTTCAGCTGCCTTCGCCTGCTTCTTCATCTGCGCCATTTCATGACGTACTTCACGCGGCGTTTCACGCAGATACTTCAGAATCTTTTTTGCCTCTTTCAGACGCCCTTCAGCCACCAGCCAGTGTGGCGATGCCGGAACGAAGAACGTGCCAACAAACAGCAGAAAACCAGGCACCATTGCAATGGCCAGCATGTAGCGCCACAGATGCTCATCATGCAGGAGATAGCTCAGAAGCGTACTGGCGACATAGGCGATGAGCTGTCCGGTGACAATCATCAGCTCATTGCGGCTTACCAGCGGCGCACGAAGACGTGGCCCGGCAATTTCCGCAATAAACACCGGCACGGTTGATGAGCCACCGCCGACAGCGATGCCCAGCAGGAAGCGCATGGCCACCATCACATTGACGGAAGGTGCCAGTGCCGTACCGAGCGAACCCAGTACAAAAATGACCGCCAGGGTGCGAAGGGTAATACGACGGCCAAAACGGTCCGAGAAGAAACCACTGAGGAAAGAGCCGATAGCGGCACCGAACACCAGCGAAGAGGCAACAAGCCCTTCCGTGAATGAGTTCAGTCCAAGCCCCCCCTGGTCAGGTGGTGACGTCATGTAAGGTAATGCACCCGAGATAATTCCGGTGTCATAGCCAAAAGCCAGCGCGCCCATGGTGGCAACCAGCACCACTAAAAAAATGCGCTGGCGTACCGTATCCGCAGGCGCGTGATCGCCCGCTTCCCCAGCGTCTGGTGTATTTGTACTCATAATATTCCTGCCATTAAGAAGTTAAACATCCGTTTGATTAAATTTCATACGGAATAGAAATGGAACATATTTACCGATTGGGTAAAGAAGTGTAGACGGTATTTAAAAGTTAGCTTTGGCAATGCGACTTTTAAGGTATGAATAATTACCAGCAGAAATAAACCCGCGTCATAGTGACGGGGCGGAATTTATTTTAACATCAGCTTAACGTTCTGAGTTCTTCCTGTATCCAGCTCAGGAAATGTGCAACACGAGGAAACTGCGCAAATCCACGCGGATAGACCAGATGGTGGGCGCTGACGGGCAGGCTATGCTGCTCAGTCAGCACTCTGACCAGTTTCCCGCTGCGCAGATAATCCTCTGCCAGCAACTCACTCTCAAAAATCAGACCGTGGCCTAACATTGCTGCCTCAAGACTCATATAAGAGCGGTCAAAGCGAAATAACCACTCCTTATCCGGCTGAGGAAGTTGCTGCGACGCAAACCACTGCGGCCATTGAATAAGCGGTGACTCCGATAATATCAGCGCGTGATGCATCAAATCCGCGGCCTGACTGACAGGATGCTGTTTCAGATATGCCGGTGAGGCCAGCACCGACATTTTTTCATGGCGGAGAGTTTTAATCTCAAACGCGTTCCAGTCCGGGAAGCCGTGACGTATCGCAATATCAATATTGTCCCGGCTGAAAGAGAGATTTTCATATGAGCAGGAGAGGGTAAGCTGAAACTCTGGATAGCTGTTGCGGAATTTATGGATGCGTGGCAACAGCCAGAGCAGACCGAAGCTGGGTGCGCAGTGGATCCTGAGGTTACTGCGCGCTTTCTCATTACTGATGCGCGCCGTGGCCTGCGCCAGGCCCAGCAATATCGGGCCGATCTCCCTGAGGTAATGTTCTCCCGACAGCGTGAGCGCTACGCCTTTTGCCGAACGATTAAACAGAATACAGCCCAGTTCCCGCTCCAGTTTAGCCAGCTGATGACTGGCTGCCGAGGGGGTAATATTTAATTCTTCAGCCGCCCGCGCGACATTACCAAAATGGGCCACCTGCTCAAAAACCCGCAGTGATTTAATTGAAGGTAAGTGCTCCGGCTGCTTTTCCATCCGCCTCTCCACACAGAAATTATGTGATGTGTGCCCATTTTTAAATCGCAGATTTGTTAACTGCATCAAACCAACAAATTCATTCAGCATCAAATGAATTTTTCTGCATTGCCAATATTAATCGCTTTATCAATTCTGATTGTGACCCTGCCGGTAGCGATACCGAACCACTAATAATTATTCTTCTGGAGTCGATAATGTTACTTGAAAACAAAGTTGCGATTATCACGGGTGCCGCTTCTCAGCGCGGCATTGGACGAGCCACAGCCGCCTGTTTTGCTCAGCATGGCGCGCGCGTGGTGATACTCGATTTAGATTTACAGGCGGCCCAGGCCAGCGCGCTTTCGTGTGGCGACGGGCATCTCGGCCTGGCCACCGATGTGACCGATCCGCTTTCTGTTCATCGTGCTATCGATCAGGTACTTGAGCACTACGGCCGTATTGATGTGCTGGTCAACAATGCCGGGATCACTCAGCCGGTTAAAACACTGGAAATCGGCATCGAAGATTACAACCGCATTCTGGATGTCAATCTGCGCGGTACGCTTCTGATGTCTCAGGCGGTTATCCCAACGATGCAGCAGCAAAAAAACGGCAGTATTGTCTGTCTGTCATCTGTATCAGCTCAGCGTGGCGGCGGCATTTTCGGCGGCCCGCACTACAGCGCAGCGAAAGCAGGCGTGCTTGGCCTGACAAAAGCGATGGCGCGCGAATTCGGCCCGGACCAGATTCGTATCAATGCCCTCACGCCCGGTCTTATCCAGACCGATATCACCGGAGGCCTGTTACAGGATGAACGCCGCCATGCCATTCTCGACGGCATACCTCTCGGCCGCCTCGGAACCGCCAGCGACGTCGCGAATGCGGCGCTCTTCCTCGCCAGCGATCTCTCCGGTTATCTCACCGGCATCACGCTGGATGTGAACGGCGGCATGCTGATCCATTAATCAGCGCCCTGCCCCGCCCGCACGCCTTGCGGGCTAACTTCGGGAGTGAACACCATGACCACGCTTAATCTGAGCGCAGCCTCTGCTGCGCGCGATATCACCTATCGCAAAATTGCCTGGCGACTGATGCCCTGGCTGATGCTCTGTTATCTCTGCGCTTATCTTGATCGTGTAAACGTTGGCTTCGCAAAATTACAGATGATGGATGATTTGTCACTCAGCGAAACGGTCTACGGACTGGGTGCCGGGATCTTTTTCATCGGTTACTTCTTTTTTGAAGTGCCCAGTAATCTGATTCTGCATCGGGTCGGTGCACGTCGCTGGATTGCCCGCATTATGATTACCTGGGGTGTTATCTCAGCTCTTTTCGCCTTTGTTGAAACCGCATGGCAGTTCTACCTGCTGCGCTTTCTTCTTGGTGTGGCAGAGGCCGGACTTGCACCCGGTTTACTGCTCTACCTGACCTACTGGTTTCCCTCTCACCGTCGCGCTCGCATGACGGTTTTGTGGTTTGTCGCGATCCCACTTTCCGGGATGATTGGCGGCCCACTCTCTGGCTGGATCATGGCGACCTTCTCAGGCTTTCACGGATGGGCGGGCTGGCAATGGATGTTTATGCTGGAAGCTATCCCTACCCTTGTTATGGGATTTGTCGTGCTGCTGGTTCTGAAGGATCGGGTGGAACAGGCAGAGTGGCTGGATGACGATGAAAAACGCCGGGTGCGTGCCGATCTCGACGAAGATAATCAGCAGAAAGCCTGTCATGGCACGGTGAGAGCCTTTATTGCTGACCGTCGTCTGTGGCTGCTGGCGCTGATCTATTTCTGTGTGGTGATGGGCCAGTATGCATTAACGTTCTGGCTACCGACGCTGGTAAAAAATTCAGGCGTCAGCGAGCCTCTGCATATCGGATTACTGACCAGTCTGCCTTACCTGTGCGCCATTATCTTTATGCTACTGGCCGGACGCAGTGGCGATCGTCATCGTGAACGTCGCTGGCACCTGATTGTTCCGATGCTGGTCGGCCTCTCCGGACTCACGCTGGCAACGCTGCTCAGCCATAACGTCTCCCTGTCATTACTCTCCCTCTGTATTGCCGCTGCGGGCATTCTTTCCGCCTCATCACTGTTCTGGATGCTGCCGACCAACCTGCTGGGTGGCGTCTCTGCTGCCGCAGGCATCGCTGCGGTGAACTGCATTGCCAATCTGGCCGGTTTTTTCTCGCCGTGGCTGATTGGCTCAATCACCACTGCAACCGGTTCCCCCGCGTCGGGAATGTATTTTATTGCTGCCGTTCTGCTGGGTGGTGCGCTATGCGTACTGCGCATTCGGGCTGCGGATGTTAATCGTTAATCTGGAGGTTATATGACTGACTCTCGTCACAGTTCACACACGCTCTCATTACCGCAGCGTGCCATGAATATTCGCCGTCATGCCTTATTAATGGGGCAGATTCAGGGACAGGGCTATATCGGTCAGGCACTGGGTGCAGCCGATTTACTCGCTGTCAGCTATTTTCACGCTATGAATTACCGCGCCGATGAGCCTGAGTGGGAAGAGCGCGATCGCTTCTACCTGTCGATTGGTCACTACGCCATTGCGCTTTATGCCGCGCTGCTGGAAGCGGGCGTCATACCGGAGAAGGAACGGGAAACCTATGGCACCGATGAGAGCCGCCTGCCGATGTCCGGCATGGCCGCCTATACCCCAGGCATGGAGATCACCGGTGGTTCATTAGGTCAGGGACTAGGTATTGCCGTGGGTGCCTGTATGGGGCTAAAGCAAAAAGGCTCACAGGCGCGAATCTATAACCTGCTTTCTGATGGCGAGCTGAATGAAGGTTCAACATGGGAAGCGGCCATGTCAGCCTCACACTGGCAGCTTGATAACCTGATCGCCATTATCGACGTCAACAATCAGCAGGCCGACGGTCACAGCAGCGAGATTCTCGCGTTCGAACCGATAGTGGACCGCTGGCAGGCTTTTGGCTGGTATACCCAGCGCGTTGATGGCAACGATATTGCTGCTTTGCAGAATGCCTTTGACGCAGCACGCAGTTGGCCTGAACCGCAGCCGCGCGTCATCATCTGCGATACCCGAATGGGTAAAGGCGTGCCGTTTCTTGAGAGCCGGGAGAAAACCCACTTCATCCGTGTTGATGCCGATGAGTGGGACAAAGCCCTGACCGCACTTGAGCAAGGAGTCTGATATGAGTTCACAACCGCAAAAAAAACGGCTGACCACTTCCGCCATGATCGCCTCGATTGCTGCTGAGGGTCAGCCCACGGTTTCTGCTCCCTTCGGGCATGCTCTTGTCGCTCTGGCAGAGCAGCGCTCAGATGTGGTGGGCCTGACAGCAGATTTAAGTAAATACACCGATCTGCACCTGTTTGCAGAAGCTTTTCCGCAGCGCTTTTACCAGATGGGAATGGCGGAACAGTTACTGATGAGTGCCGCAGCGGGCATGGCACGCGAGGGCTTTATGCCTTTTGTCACCACCTATGCTGTATTTGCTTCCCGCCGCGCCTATGATTTTATCTGCATGGCCATCGCCGAAGAGAATCTGAACGTAAAAATCGCCTGTGCGCTACCGGGCCTGACCACCGGCTATGGGCCAAGCCATCAGGCGACTGACGATCTGGCTATTTTTCGGGGTATGCCAAACCTGACAATCATCGATCCCTGCGATGCGCTGGAGATTAGCCAGGTCATCCCGGCGATTGCCGAACATCAGGGGCCGGTTTACCTGCGCCTGTTGCGCGGTAAGGTTCCGCTGGTACTGGATAAATATGATTATCGCTATAAGCACGGTAAGGCTCAGCGTCTGCGAGCGGGCAAAGATGCAGTTATTATCAGCAGCGGATTAATGACCATGCGGGCACTTGAAGCCGCTGAGGTGCTGGAAAAGCAGGGCATTGAGGTTGGTGTAGTTCACTCTCCTGTGATTAAGCCTCTGGATGAAGAGACCATCCTGCGAGAAGCAGGGGAAGCGCTGCATCATAACCAGCTGGTTATTACAGCAGAGAATCATTCAATCACGGGCGGGTTAGGCGAGGCAATTGCGGGTCTGCTAATGCGGAATCATGTGACGCCACGCTTTAAGCAGATTGCCCTGCCGGACGCATTCCTGGCTGCAGGCGCTTTACCGACGTTGCATGACCGTTATGGCATCTCTGCCGATGCGATGGTCAGGCAAATAACAGCCTGGCTTGAAGCCTGATTCATAGCAAAACCGGGCCTGGCCCGGTTTTGTATCGTTTTTGCCGCACCAGATACCTATCCTGTTATCGCCCTCATCGTACGCATTCCGCAGGCAATGTGACGATTGCCGTGATCAACGCTGGCTGCGCATCAACAGGTTCTCATGGATTCGCCAGCCATTTATCTATGCCGATCATCCTCTTTGACTCCCCATTCACTGTAAACAGCTTTCCGGTAGGCCATGTCCCTTTCCTGAGTGGCACGGTTATCTATTTCTACCGTTGAGCACATGCTTTCATCGGGTTTACTCAATACAGTGAATCTGTCTGAAGTAGCCGATTTCAGATAGCTGGCGCGATCACGTCCAATCCTGCTCATGTCGTTCGCATCAACAGAAAAATAATTTTAGCCGGATGAGAAAGTTATCCACTTTTTCTGTGGATAAGTGAGGGATATTTTCTGAGTATCTTTTTTCACTCTGAGAAGATGCCTTTGCTGTTAGCAGGCTGCACTGCAATTAAGATCTCAATAAAGCAGTTATAAGCGGTAACCAGGATGATTTTTAGCAGGTTGCGTGGCGATTTCAGGCTGAAATTTATAGTTATTTCCCATTATAAACAGTGAGTTAATGGTTAAATTTCGCTGGCGGATAGCATAGTTGTAAAAGGGCTTGCAGAGAAAGCATCAGCCGATATGAAGCAGTTGTGCAGGAACTAAGGTCTGGTGAGAAGTAACTGGTCACTAATGAACCAGCACCTGAAAATCTTTGCTTGCAATTCGTGATGGCTGAATACGCACAGGCAGCATCAGAACCCTTTAGGGGTGACAACAGAATTTGAATCCGCTTTTGCCATTACAGGCAATTCATGGATTCAAAGGCTGCCAGTAACGCTGGCGACATGTTTCAGGGTAATGGCGATTTCACAGGAATCAGATTAAATACCAGCTTATATAATTTCAATGAATTCAGTTATTTACATTTAAAATTACTATTGAAAACCTGGCGATTTCAGCCTGAAATTCGGGTTTTATGCATCTTCCAGCATATTGAGTTAATCGGGCAATAAAAAAGCCAGCGTCAGACGCTGGCTTTTTTGGATGCATGTAAATCAACGATTGAGATATTTCTTCAGGGTCTCAGCAATGACTTTATCCAGCTCTTCCTGCAACTCTTTCGACTGCCGGTTAAATTCATAGCTGAACATCCGACCGCGTACCTTCTTACGTGCAAAACGATCTTTATCAGCAAAAGACCAGAGCGCAGTCGCCTGTGTTTTATCTTTCTCAGGCTCTTTCATCAACGTCTGGCTACCCTGTCGAATCAGACGCAGAATGTGATTTTTCAGCTCATCCTCGGCAAGCCCTTCGCGGGCGCAAACCACATCTATCTCCCGCGAGATAGAATTAATCAGAGCTTCAACGCTTTGCCCAGATTCACTCAATTTGTCAGCCGCCTGTAACAGCGCTTTGTAATCAGGATAAGTCAGCTCAGCGTGATTAGGGAAAAGTGAAATCAAATCGGACGGAACGCTGGCTGCCTGAAGAGCACGTGTGACCTTCGCCTGCGATAATCCCTGATTTTCAGCGATCTCTTTTTGCGACAGACCACCATCTTTTAACGCCAGCAGGCGCATTCCTACTTCCCGCAGATTGTGTTCGCGTGCCGTCTGAATATCCTGCGCCAGTCTGCGGGCTTCATCGGCAGTAATAGCGGCATCAGTGACCAGTACGTCCAGCCCGGTTTTGCAGTAAAGCGCAGCCGCACGCCGACGTGAACCGTCAAGAATCTCAATGCGGTCATCGCGCATTACGCCAATGGCCGGGAAGAACTGCTGAAGCTTAATGGTGCGGATAATATCCCGCAGTGAATCGGGTGTCAGCCCGGCCTGATCGCGACCATTGGTTTCCATTGTGACGAATGTCTTGTTTTCAATATCACTGGCGGGAATGCGTTCAAAACGAAACAGGGCGCGCTTGCCCGTAGCCAGAACGAATGTCTGATTATGCTGACTATCTGGCGTCTCTTTTTCCAGCGGAGTCTGGCTGAAGGTTCTGCCAATCGTGATTCTTTTTGCGCTCATACAAACCTCAGTTCAGGCGAATAAATTCGATACGGTCAAAGACGGCTTTTGCAAAGTCCTCTGCAGCAGATCTTGCATTTTTCAACGCTTCACTGCTGCCGACGTAAGTCGAAGGATTCGCGGAGATGACCGTATCAAAGGATTCGCCGCAACGTTCGAAGCCATCAAGGCGGGGAAGGGCTGCATCAAGCATGTCACCACCAAAAATCTCTTTTGCCAGGCTATGACAGAGCTTATGGTCTGCTTTATTCGATAGCTTAGACATGAAGCCAATGTTGCCCTGCAGGCGACAGGTGGCGCCGGAATCCTCAATGATCGCAATCAGTTCCGGCAGACGCGTCAGGTATTTAAGCGTGGAATGAAAGTCGACCTGAGCCGGTGGTACCGGCGTCATCAGCAGATCAGAGGCCGCAATGGCGTTCTTCAGGAAAGCATCAAGATGCGGGCCGCTGTCGATAAAGATAAAGTCATAATCTTTCTTCAGTTTGGCAATGACGTTGTCATACAGCACGGCATGAACATTTTGCTGCGGCAAATGTTCAGCGCAAAGCTGGTCCCAGCTTGAGGCGATAAAGGCGTCATCAATTGAGGCAGGCAGCACATCGACACCCGGAATAATCGACGGAACGATAAATTCGTTCACAAGCTCATCACGGGTGACATTCTGCAGCATTGCCTGTGCCGCTGTCGCTTCCACCAGCCCTACTGAACGTTCATGGTTTAAAAACATGGTTGCTGAGGACTGTGGATCAAGGTCAATCACTAAAATACGTAAATCTTCAAACAGCAGATGAGGATGGGCACGAAGTGCATGAGCCAGCGAAACGGTAGAAACCGTTTTAGACACGCCGCCCTTCAGATTACCAACAAAAATGGTGTAAGCATCACTGTGGCGATCGCGATATTTCGGCACGCCTCGATGATGATAGATATCAATAATGTTCTGAATCGACATCGCATATTTAACAGAAGATCCGGCCGCACGTTTATCAAACTGATAACCACTTTCTTCCATCTCATTTACAGCATAATCAACGCTGGCTCGTGTCAGTTTGGGCAACTTTGCTAACGCCGCTTTGGCGTAAACCTGATAGTACGTATTTTCATGCAATTCCTGCTTTTGCGCCTGAATCTGGTCGGTAAGGCTTAGTAGCATGCGTTCAGAACGCTGTGCAACTTTCATCACCTGCTTGTCATCGTTAGCCATCGTTGCTCCAAACATGTAGGATTTATGACTTTATACAGAATTCCTGCACGTGAGGCAATAAATTATCTTTTCCACATAATCTTCGTTTTTATGTAACACCACGGTTTTTGTTGCGGTTCATCACACTATTACTTCTGGCCTGCCAATTTACGCAATTCAAATGCGAACAGCGTTCACTATAATCAGCAGAACATTCACTGTAATCAGTAGAAATCGATCCGCAGAGAGAGCAGGGAAAATGGATTGTACAAAGCGCATTGATGCGTCTGAATGTTCACTGTAATCAGTAAAGTCAGTTCTGTATCAGGTGGCTTACCGGAGGACTTATGGTAGTGGTGTAAAAGACAAACCGCATTCAAAAGCCCATGCGGTAAAGCCGGGCTGATGCCTGGCGCTGAACGAGCCAAACGTTCACTGTAATCAGTAGGGTCATTTCAAATACCCATGCAGAAATCACATTCACTGTAATCAGTAAAGTTGCGCATGAAATAGCAGGACAGGAAGCTGAACCGAATAAACGTTCACTGTAGTCAGGGGTGGGGAGCGGGTAAATTCTGTCTGGTTCATTAAAGCATCGGAAGCTGATGAGATAACAGACAACTGCAGTCCGGGAGCCCCAATGGATCAGCGGGGATGTAAAAGTCTGTACGATAACGTTCACTGTAATCAGTAACCCAGGGGATAGCGAACATTCACTATAATCAGTAGAAAAGGAACCTTGCCACCGTACATTCACTGTAATCAGCAGAAGCGTCAGTTCAGTTCGACCGGAATTGAGGATAGTAAGGCTGCGATTCGGAAATGGATACCTCCGTGGACATTGCTTCTGGTAACGCTCAGGCCAGCAGACATCAACACCTGCACTTGATTATGTCATCACTGCTATCCCACAAATATTCACTATAAACAGTAGAAACAGCAAAGCGTTGCGTCAAATTTAAGCTAACATTCACTATATTCAGCAAAGTATTCACTGTAATCAGTAAAGCAGCATTCCTGAGTTTAATCGTGGAGAAGACAGCTCCGCGCTACAACATTCACTGTAATGAGTAACCGACAGGGGAATACGCAGCACGTCGGTGCTACGACGATGCCAGTCGGCAAACATTCACTGTAATCAGTAACAGTGTCACGCTTGCAGTAACGATAAGTTAAAGCCCTCCATACAGGACGCACGTCAGCCGTGATGAACATGAGTGCTGACATTCACTGTAATCAGTAAGCTGCTCAACGGGAATCAGCAAAAAGAGGCGCTGTCCTGCCTGAATCAGAACGTTCACTGTAATCAGCAAAGCCGATTCAGGAAGGAACTAATCGATTAGTATGTAAGCACACACTTACTTCTTAAACCTTATGGCAAAGCACGACAGGAAAAGAGGGGAGGAGGACATGATTTGAAACGTGCCCGTTTTACTGATTACAGTGAACGTTACTGATTGCAGTGAACAGAAGTGGAGTACTGATTACAGTGAATGTGAGAGGAAGGATGCAATGTCACCGGCCACGATAAAAGTGACACTGCCACGCAGAAATGCTGATTACAGTGAACGTCAGGAATTAATCCTCAAACTCAATCTCATCCAGTGAATCGATGCTCTCCAGATTACCGATGCCATCAAGTTTAGGTGTGCGGCTATGAATAATGAAAAAGACTGAGCGGCCACGCTTCACTTCTGAATAATCCAGATAACCAATCTCTTTCAGTTGCTCCATCGCACGCCGCACCACATGATTCTGCGTGGTGGTCTTTGAGCCGAGATTAAGACGCATACGCAAGCGTGCCAACGATATCGGTGCCGGATTGGTCGGCAGGCTCTCAAGGAAGGTGTAGAGCGCCTGTGCAGACTCTTTACGCTTGAGGCGGGAGATTGCCCGGAGCTGAAGCAGCACCTTGTGGTCGAAGTTGTAGAGTTCGAACAACTTAGGGTCGGCCTGAATCCGCACAATATCTTTTTCACGGTCATAATAAGCAGACTGAACAAGGTGGGTATGATACGCCTTGCCGTTGCCTTCAAATGAGAGCGTATTGGTCGCAATGCGGCGCAGAGAGGCATCCAGGCGCTTACGCAGCGCGGCAGACGAGTTGGCAGAGGGAATGCCGCACATCTTCACAAAGTCGATAAACGGCAGTGTGACGGTATCGCCTTTGGTCGGATAGCGCGAAAAGGACTGAATAATGCCTGCCCAGGTTTTGAAATCGTTATCCATATCCAGCCGTGCGCCGGTAATGGTAATCTTTTCGTAGCCTTCCGCTTTCACCAGCGTCAGATTCTTCAGCTCTTTCGTCGCATCCGTTGATGCCATAGCGCCGGATTTACCACGTGCGGTTGATTTCAGCGTCGGCACGAACAGTCCAAGACGCATCAATGCCACCGGCTGAACGGTATTATTCTTGTTGGGATGAAGCTGAATAACTTCGCCACTGTTTTTGGTCACTGACAGAAAAGGTTCAAGTAACGCTTTGTTTTCGTTGTCTTTATCTGCCATGGCTTAGGATCTTCATTCTGTGGATGAAAGGGATCGTTTTCTGACTACAGTGAACATTAGCACTGTTTACAGTGAACATTCTACCTGGTACAGTGAATAAAGTACTGATTACAGTGAACACTTTACTGATTATAGTGAACGCGATCACCCTTTGAGCCCTTGCGGGGTGCGGCCTGCGACGATCGGGGATCTCTTAGGATCTCTCTATGATCTATTAAGGATCGTTTTTTAGGATCGGGTCAGTGTATAAGTGGATAACTGACTGGCAGGTATGATTTTCAGACTCACAGACAGGTTGCGTAATAGCCCCATCTTCGCAACCCCTTCACACTTCCTGAACATCGCCTGTGCAATTCCAACATTCTCAATCGATAAACAACTTCCTCACTATTATTCATTTTTCATCATTAACTACAGCGTGTATCGTTTCTCAATTACTGAACGAATGAGGAATACAGCACCATGACTGAACATGCTCTATCACGTAACCCGGCAACAGGTGAAATTCTGGCACGCTATCCTCTGCAGAACAGCACCGAACTGGAACAGACACTGACAGAAAGCACTTCCGCTTTTGCAGCATGGCAGCACAGCAGTATGAGTGACCGGGTGCGCGTATTACGTCAGCTCGGCGAACAGATCCGTCTGAGAGAACAGGATCTTTCTCGCATGATTACGCTGGAAATGGGTAAACCCATTGCACAGGCTCGCGCTGAAGTACTGAAATGTGCAAATTTGTGCGACTGGTATGCAGAATATGGCCCGGCAATGCTGGCCGATCAGCCCACTCAGATTACCGATGCGTGGCAGCGATTCCGTCCCATTGGGGTGATCCTGGCTGTCATGCCATGGAATTTCCCCCTGTGGCAGGTTCTGCGGGGCGCAGTCAGTATGTTGCTGGCTGGCAACACCTATCTGCTTAAACACGCGCCTAACGTCATGGGAAGCGCCACACTGATGGCTGAACTGTTCAGGGCAACCGATCTGCCTGCTGGCGGCTTTAACCTGATAAACGTCGACAACGACGGTGTCTCCGTCGCGATTAAAGATGACCGCATTGCTGCCGTCGCGGTTACCGGCAGCGTACGGGCAGGTGCAGCCATCGCGGCTCAGGCAGGTGCAGCGCTCAAGAAAACGGTACTGGAACTGGGTGGATCCGATCCCTTTATCGTGCTGGCGGATGCCGATCTTGATGAAGCGGTTAAATCTGCCGTTATTGGACGTTTCCAGAATACCGGGCAGGTGTGTATGGCTGCCAAACGCTTTATTGTTGAAGCTCCAATCGCTGAAGAATTTGAAAAACGCTTCACTGCCGCGGTCCAGGTACTCACCATGGGCGATCCGCTGGATGAAAGCACTTTTCTGGGTCCGATGGCACGCGCCGATCTCCGCGATGAACTGGATGGACAGGTGAAAGCAACACTACGTGAAGGTGCGCGTCTGGTGCTGGGTGGCGAGAAGGTGGCAGGGCAGGGTAATTACTATGCGCCAACCATTCTCGCTGATGTTACCAGCACCATGACCGCGTTCAGGCAGGAGCTGTTTGGTCCGGTCGCGGCCATTGCCGTAGCACGGGATCCTCAGCATGCGCTGGAGATTGCCAATGACAGCGAATTTGGCCTCAGTGCTACCGTCTGGAGCGGTAACGAAGAAGCTGCCGATCGGCTGGCACTGCAGCTGGAAGTCGGTGCCGTGTTTATTAATGGCAACGGCGCGTCCGATCCGCGCGTTACCATTGGTGGCGTCAAGAAGAGTGGCTATGGTCGTGAGCTGTCACACTTTGGTGTGCACGAATTCTGTAACGTGCAGACCGTGTGGAAAAACCGCCGCTAGTTTTTACTGCGCTGCCGGAAGATAGGCAGGCGCAGTTTTAGCGACCTCACTGAGCGGACGCAGCAACCGATGCGGGGCAAACCCACTCAGCATCGGTGAAGGTGTACCGCTCAGCATCTCCTCAGCCACCAGTCTGCCCAGTAAGGGGGCAAGGGTCATGCCACTATGACTGACCATCAGATAAACGCGTGCTGACTCACTGATGTAGCCCAGTGCGGGCAATCCATCTGCCGGGCGCGATCGCTGTCCTGTTTCAATCCGCTCAATTCTCGCGCCTTCGGTGTTTTTAAACAGCCGCCGCAACCGACGCAACATCTCTTTGCCAATCAGTCCATCCGGCGAGACCGGCCGCGCCGGATCGGCGTGCTGATCCAGATCCAGCGCCTGCAGCATCAGGCGACCACCGCCATCCGGCCGCACATTCAGTTCCGGGGTAATCAGATTGCATCTAAGTGGGATCGGCAAAGGCTGCGTCTGCGCCAGAAAACTGCAGGCAACAGGATCGGCGCGGTTCGCATCGGTCATCGCCAGTTCAAGCCCGCACTGACTTATCAGTTCCGGCGCCCAACGGCCGGTTGCCAGCACCAACTGATCGCCGCGCCATTCATCCCCACTGGCCAGCGTAAGATGGACATCCTGCGCCGATTCAGTCAGCGTCGTCACTTCATTATTGCAGACCAGCTGCCCGCCACTGGTACGCAGATCAGCCAGCAGAGAGGCGATAAACAGGCTGGGATAGAGCAGGCACTCCGAAGGGAAAGACCAGGCGTGCTGAACGCGGGGATCGAGCCGCAACTCAGGCATTGCTCCCAAAAGTGCGGCGCGGCTACGTTTCTCTACGGGATAATCGAGCGTCGTAAGCTTTGCTGCGCGCTGCGCCAGCTGACGCAGAGATAATTCATCGGCTGCCCACTCCAGCGTGCCGGTTTCCAGCAGCCATCGGGGCGATGCAGGATGACTGGCCTGCCAGCGCTTATGCTCTTCTATCGCATGGGCATTAAGATCATGGTAGCTGGTGGGTTCTTTGCCGTTGGCATTGACCCAGGCGTAGCTGATCTGACTGGTTCCGTTGCCAGGATAGTTTTTATCGAAGACGGTGACCTGTGCGCCCCGTCGCGACAATGACTGCGCGACGGCTAAACCCAGCACGCCTGCACCGATTACAGCAATACGTTGTGGCATATCTGGTCTCTCCTGAACAGGGATTAGTGAAAAACTGCTACCCGCCGGTTCGCTTACTATTGCGAAGTCAAAGAAGTACGTCAACCGCTACGTCAGGCGGTGGTTTCATCGAACCACGCGGGCACCGGATCGGCCAGAGTGATCCACTGTTCAGGCCCCGCAGCCATCTCCTGTGGTGTCAGCAACGCATGATCCAGCGCGGCACGGACGCTCTTCTCGTCCATCTCAATGCCGATAAAGACCAGCTCCTGGCGCGCGTCGCCGGTACCTTCCTGCCACTGTTCAGCGATAAAGTTGAGCGAATCCGCATCCTGTGGCCATTCAGTTCTCGGCACGCTGACCCACCAGCGCCCGGCATAACCCTGACGTGCCACTGCGCCCGCCTGCGACCACATCGCGGCATATTCCGGCCGACTGGCCAGCCAGAAGTAGCCTTTAGAGCGGATAACGCCATCAAGCTGGTGGTTTACTGCATGCCAGAAACGCTGCGGATGGAACGGACGACGGGCGCGATAGACAAAGTTACGAATGCCATACTCCTCCGATTCCGGCTGATGCTCACCGCGCAGGGTCTGCAGCCAGCCGGGTGCCTGCGCTGCCCGGTCAAAATCAAACCGGCCGGTATTCAGCAGGCAATCCAGCGGAACCTGCCCAAACTCACTGTTCACAATAAGCGCATGCGGATTAAGCGCCTGCAGCATGCCCTTCAACTGGTGCAGCTGCGCCGGGCTGAGCAGGTCCGTTTTGTTCAGCACCAGCAAATCACAAAACTCAATCTGATCCACCAGCAGATCAACCACGGATCGCTCATCCTGCTCGCCCAGCGACTCACCGCGCGACTGAAGATCATCGACTGAACGGTAATCGCGCAGGAAGTTAAAGCCATCCACCACGGTAATCATGCTATCCAGCCGGGCATAGGCTGAAAGACTTTCACCCGCTTCATCTTCAAACGTAAAGGTTTCGGCGACCGGCAGCGGTTCAGAAATACCGGTAGACTCAATCACCAGGTGATCGAAACGCCCGGCCTGAGCCAGACGTTTTACCTCCAGCAGCAGATCTTCTCGCAACGTGCAGCAGATGCAGCCGTTACTCATTTCGACCAGCTTTTCGTCGGTGCGGGAGAGCTGCGCACCGCCATCGCGCACCAGCGCAGCATCAATATTAATTTCAGACATATCATTGACGATCACCGCGATGCGACGTCCTTCGCGGTTGTTCAGAATATGATTAAGCAGGGTAGTTTTACCGGCACCGAGAAAGCCAGAGAGAACGGCAACCGGCAGACGGGGATCGTCTGATGGCAGAGCAGAGAGTGTCATGGTGTTACCTGTAAGAACGCAATTAAAGATATGTTATAACATAACATTAATATATTTGTTTTCAACCCGGATTTGTGCTTTTGTTTCGGGTATCAAAGAGCGTTTAAAAGGAGCGGAAATGCAACAACTCACGCTTGTTCCGCGTCTGATGCCAGCCGTCAGGTGCGGAGAGAAAACCTCGACGATTCGCTGGCAGGAGGGCCATATCACCATTGGCCCGCTGAGACTGGTGAATCAGCAGGATGAAAATGACGCGGTAATCGTGTCGGTGACGCAGGTCGACACGCTGCGCTTAAGCGAAGTCGCCGCAATGCTGGGAAAACAGGAGAAATGGCCTGATGAGGTGCTGCTGGAAGGGATGCGCGAGCACTATCCGGAGATCAGGCTGAGCAGTGAGGTGCAGCTAATCACTCACCTCACGCCCGCAGAAACCCTGCAGAAGCTCCCTGAATAGTGATCAGCTGTGCTCAATCACCAGCAGCGCCATCGTATCGGCTTCCAGCGCCCGAAAGATATGCAGCTCGTCGCCCGGATAGGTAATGTAATCACCCACATCCAGCTCTACGGCGCTTTCCACCGGCCCCACCAGCGCCCGACCTTTAGCAATAATAATATGCTCTATAGTATTGGGAATATGGGGCTGCGATATGCGCTCACTGCCAGGCTGAACCTCCAGCAGATAGATATCACGCCGGACGCCAGGCGGGCAGGATGCCAGCAGAACCGCCTGATAGTCTGCCAGATCGGCGGTTACTGTCAGGCCCTCTCCACGGCGGATCACCTGCAGACGACGCGCATCCGGCTCCAGCAGCCGTGAAAACGGAATATTCAGCGTTACGCACAGTGACCACAGCGTCTCAATGCCCGGATTGCCATTACCCGCCTCCAGCTGTGAGAGCGTTGATTTGGCGATACCGGCGCGGCGCGCGACTTCGGCCAGTGACAGGCCGGCTCGCTGACGTTCACGCACTAAGGCATTGGCAATGATGCTGATAGGGGTATTCAAACGCACTCCTGATAAACGAAAAGTTTTTTATAACGAACGAATTGTTCGGCTTGTAAAACGCCGCTGCAGTGTTCATTATATCGGATTATACGTTCATTATGAGACAGAGAAATGCTTTTTCCGCAAATGCAGTTGCTGGACAAAGGGGTGATCAAAGCGATTTTTCTGGTCTGCCTGGCTGATGGAATTGTCGGTTTATCCTATGGCTCGCTGGCCTCCGCCGACGGGTTTCCGCTCTGGGTACCGCTGGCACTGTCAACGCTGGTGCTGGCAGGTGCGTCTGAGTTTCTGTTTATCGGCATTGTGGCTGGCGGCGGCAGTCCCTTTACCGCGGCCGCTGCGGGCCTGCTGGTGAATGCACGTCATCTCCCTTTTGGCATTGCGGTCAAAGATCTGGTGGGAAAGGGTTCCCTGGGCTGGTTTGGCTGTCACATTATGAATGATGAAAGCGTGGTGTTTGGTATCTCACAACCACAGCTTGCCCAGCGTCGCAGCGCGTACTGGCTGTGCGGCCTCGGTATCGGCTTAATCTGGCCGGTGAGTGTTATGACCGGGGCGGCGATTGGTCAGTTTATTCCTGATGTCTCAATGATTGGGCTGGATGCGGTGTTTCCGGCGATCCTGATTGCTCTGATCTTCCCGGCGCTGCGCCAGCGGCGAACCAGAATCCCCGCCACCGTCGGCGCGCTGCTCTCCTTACTGGCGACGCCGCTGGTTCCGGCGGGCATGCCAGTACTGTTCTCGCTGCTTGGCCTGCTGACATGGAGATCGCGCAAATGACGCATCAGGGAATGATCATTGCCGGCATCGCCATGCTGGCCGCCGGAACGTATCTGATGCGCTTTGCCGGTGTCAGGCTGGGAAATCGTCTGCCTATCAGCGAGCGCACTCAGCAGATGCTCTCCGACGCTGCCACGGTGTTACTGCTGGCCGTCGCGGCGACCACCACGCTGTTTGAAGGCCAGCATTTTGCCGGTGTGGCACGGGTGGCGGGCGTGGGGTTTGCCCTGTTGCTGGCCTGGCGTCGGGCTCCACTGATTGTCATTATTCTGGGGGCGGCAGCGATGACCGCGCTGTTGCGTTTTCTCGGCGTGGCCTGATGCTGCTTTACACGACTTCCCCGGACATCACTGTAAAGCGCCTCCAGCGCCCAGGATTGCTATCTGACCGGGCATCACGGCATGATGGTCACTCATCACCCGCCGGAGTTTACGCATGAATCGTCCGCTACAGATTGGTCTGTTACTTTTCCCTGATGTTACCCAGCTCGATTTAACCGGCCCGTGGGAGGTATTTGCACGCACGCCCGGCGTGGAGTGCCATCTGATCTGGAAAAATCGTCAGCCGGTACGCTCCGATCGCGGCCTGTCGATATTACCGACTACCACCTTGGACGATTGTCCATTACTGAATGTGATCTGCGTACCGGGCGGGCCAGGACAGATTGCCCTGATGTCGGATGATGAAACGCTGAATTTTCTGCGACGGCAGGCTGACCAGGCGCAATGGGTCACTTCGGTCTGTACCGGTTCGCTGATGCTGGGCGCTGCCGGATTGCTGAAAGGATACCGAGCGACCTCACACTGGAGTTCCATCGATCAACTAGCTTTGCTGGGCGCGGAGCCAGTGAATCAGCGGGTGGTGCGTGACCGCAACCGTATCAGCGGCGCAGGCGTCACCTCCGGCATCGATTTTGCCCTGACGCTGGTGGCGGAAATCGCAGGAGACGCCGTCGCCAGAGCCGTTCAGCTGCAGATGGAATATGACCCCGAACCACCGTTTTCCTCCGGCTCGCCGCAGACCGCGCAGACCGCGGAGGTGGCGCAGGCACGGGCGAAAATGGCTGAGTTCATTGCTACGCGCCGTGCAGCAACTGAGCGGGCCGCGCGGCGACTACAGGCTGATCAGCTTACGGACGCCGGGGATGCGCAACAGCAGAAGTGACAGCGCCATCGAGATGATCAGCGTCAGGGCGATGACCAGCAGTTTATCGCCCAGAGTCTGAATGCGGATAGCGGCTGCCAGCACACCAAAAATCAGGTAATGCAGGATATAAACACCGGTCATGGTCTTGCCGAGTGTGGTCAGAAATGAGGTCAGCCATTGGGCTTTATCCGGCAGCCGGATAGCGTTAACGCTGATCACGATCAGCACCACCAGCAGATAAACCTGTGAGCCGGTCAGCACCACATCATTGTGGGTCGCCAGAAAGCGCGCGATAAAGTAATAGCGCTCATACAGCCAGGTAAAGAGATACACCGCGGGCAGCAGTAGAAGGCTCACCTTTATGACTCTGGGTGATGTCAGTAACTGCATCACCCGTGGCGCAGCCATCAGTCGGCCCGTAAGGTAATAAAGTACCCAGGTCCAGATTCGGTACTGTGGCAGCAGCGAAAAGGCCCGCTGGTCCGGATAGAGGCTGGCGAGCAGGTCATAAGCAAAGGCCAGCACCAGCAACAATAAAATCCCTGCTGCCATTGCGCCAGGCCGCTGAATCAGCCAGTCGATTAGCGGATGCGAGATGTAAATGACAATCAGTGCAATCACAAACCACGGCTGGATCAGGTAGCCTTTGTGGTGCATCCCGGCAAACCAGAAAAAGCTGAACCAGAAGATAAAAATCAGCATAATGCGGCGAATTTTGCCAAGCTGCCATGCGGGTGTGTGCAGCTCGCCCGCGTCGAGATAGCCGCTCAGCAGAAAATAGAGCGGCGTAGCAATGGTCGAGATAAAACTCAGCACATTCAGCGTCAGATTAACGTCGTAATGGTAGCTGTCGTAACTCTGATACAGCGTGAAAAACGACACGGCGGTGATGCAGGCCAGCGTCTTCAGCATTGCCAGCCCGGTCTTATTCACCGTGCGCCTCCCGTCCGTGGAAGCAGCGATAGATCACCGGCAGCACCAGCAGGGTCAGCACCGTTGCAAATCCCAGACCAAAAATAATCACCACCGCCATGCTCTGGAAGAAAACGTCGCGCAACAGCGGCAGCAGGCCAAGTACGGTAGTAAAGGCCGTCAGCAGGATAGGGCGGAGGCGCGACGTCGCCGCATCAATAATCGCGAGCTGCAACGGCTTCTCCTGCCGGAACAGCCGGATCTCCTCAATCAGCACGATCCCGTTGCGGAGCAACATCCCTGACAGGCTGAGCAGCCCGATCAGCGCCATAAAGCCAAAGGGAATACCGGTGATCAAAAAGCCACAGGTCACACCAATCATCGCCAGCGGCACGGTGATCCAGATTGCGACGGCGTCACGCAGCGAGTTGAACATCAGCACGGTAATGATGAACATGGCCAGAAAGCCTACCGGCAGCGAACTCAGCAGACCACTTTGTGCTTCTCGTGAGCTCTCAAGTTCGCCACCCCAATCCAGTCGATAGCCCGCCGGGAGTTTAAGCTGATCGATCTGCGGCTGAACCCGTGCCACTACCTGCGCGGATGTTAAGCCTGAGGCGGGATCGGGATCCGTCTGCACCGTCAGCACGCGCGTACGGTCACGACGCATAATCAGCGGGTTTTCCCACTCCAGCCGGAAGTCAGAAATCACATTGCTCAGCGGCACAAAGTGCTGCAGGGCAGCGCTCCAGAGCTGAATGTTTTCGATGTGATCAACACTCTGCCGCTCTTCATCAGCCGGATAGAGCATCACCGGCATCAGCCGCGATCCGTCCCGGAAAATGCCCACGGCATCGCCGCTGAAATTCATTCTCAGCGCCTGATCGATATCGCGCTTATCAATGCCCAGCTCCTGACCACGCAGTGCCGAATAGACCGGGCGGATCACTTTGCTGCGCTCCTGCCAGTCATTACGTACCGGGAACGTCGATCCATCCGCCAGAAAAATCGCATCCAGCTGGCTGCCGATGTGACGCAGCACTTCCGGATCCGGGCCGGTTACTCTCAGGGCAATCGCGCTGTCACTGGCGCTGCCAAACTGAATGCGCTTGATGCGCTGATTCACCTGCGGGAAGTTCTGCTGAATATAATGCTCGGTCTTCAGCGCCAGTGCATCCAGCTGCCGGGCATCCTTAACCCGCACCATAATCTGTGCGAAGTTGCTGTACTGGCGCGCCGCGTCATACGTCAGGGTAAAACGCAGTGCACCCTGACCCACTGTGGTCACCGTTGCCGTAACAGCCGGATCCTGATTAATAAACCGGGCTATTTCCCCCGCAGTATCTGCGGTGTAGTGAATATCGGTGCCATAGGGCAGCCAGAGATCGGTAAAAAAGACCGGCGTGCTGGATGAGGGGAAAAAGTTCTGCTTCACCAGAGTAAAGCCATACAGCGACAGTGCCAGCAGCGCGACCATCGTCGCCAGCGTGATCAAGCGAAAACGCAAAAGGCCGCCCAGCGCCTGGCGGTAGAGCCGAAAAACGATGCCCTGGTAAGGATCGGAGAGGTCAGTTTTGGCGGGCTTTGCTGCGCCACGACGTTTCTCGCTCCAGTTAATAAATACCGGGGTCAGTGTCAGCGCGGTTACCCAGCTCAGCATCAGCGAAATCAGCAGCACCTGGAACAGCGATTTACAATATTCGCCGGTTGAGTCCTGCGACAGGCCAATCGGTGCGAAGGCAAGTATCGCGATAATCGTGGCACCCAGCAGGGGCAGGGCTGTACGGCGTACCATGCGGGAAATCGCCTGCTGCAAAGGATGTCCGCGCTGATGATCGATCTTCACCCCTTCGACGACGACGATGGCATTATCCACCAGCATGCTGAGCGAAATAATCAGCGCGCCCAGCGATACCCGCTGCAGTTCCAGTTTAAACAGGTACATGATCAGTAGTGTGCCGAGCACGTTAAGCGCCAGTGATGCGGCAATCACCATGCCGCTGCGCAGGCCCATAAACAGCAGCAGCGTTCCCACTACAATTGCCAACGCCATCAGAAAGTTGAGGATAAAGCCATCAACAGACTGTTTCACCTCGTGCGCCTGATTGTAGAACACCTTCAGGCTGATCCCGGCGGGGGTATCCTGCTGATAGTGCGCTATCCGGGCGGAGAGCGCGTCGCCAACATCAATCACGTTGACGCCAGGCGCAAACGAAATGCCGATTGCCAGTGCCGCTTCACCATCGGCAAAGTAGATATTGGCCGGATTATCGGTCACGCCACGTGTCAGGGTGGCGATATCGCGCAGATGCACGTTCTGCGCGCTGCCCGCAGGCAGAATGGGCAGATTCGCCAGGTCGTCGAGTGTCTTTAGCTCGCCGGTAGGGTGAAAACGGATGGATTCGCTATCGACCCGCAGCGTGCCGGCACTGGCAACACTGTTATTCCGGTTCAGCAGATCGGCGATGCGCTGCGGCGTCATACCATAGGCGGTCATTTTGCTGGCGGAAAGGGCAATGCGGACCTCCTCCTGCTCAACGCCCGCTACCGCGACTTTCGCCACGCCCGGCACCAGTACGAGATCGCGCCGCAGCTGATCGGCATAGTTACGCAGTTCGCTGTTCGTAAAGTCTTTGCCGTGGATAACGAAGAAATAGCCATACACATCGCCGAAGTCGTCGTTCACCAGTGGAGCCTGCACGCCTGGAGGAAACTGCCGGGCCGCATCGCCGACGCGGCGACGTAGCTCATCCCAGATTTGCGGCAGCTGATCGGCAAGATAGCGGGTGTGGATATTGACGGTAATCTGCGACAAGCCGTTGCCTGAAATAGACGTGACATTGTCCAGTGATGGCAGGCGCTGCAGCGCATTCTCCAGCGGCAGGGTCACCTCTTCTTCGACCTGCTGGGCTGACGCGCCAGGATAGTGGGTGACAATCACCGCCGACTTGATGGTAAACAGCGGATCCTCAAGGCGGCCAATGTTCAGCAGGGCATAAATGCCGCCCACGCCCAGCAGCAGAATAACCATCCAGATGCGAATGGGTTTATCAAGAAAGTGCTCCTGAATACGCATTATAACCCCCGCTCACGCTGCCAGATGCGCACCGCCTCACCGTCACGCAGCTCACCCACACCGGCAGCAACAATGCGGTCGCCCGGCTGCAGCCCGCTGATAATTTCAATGCCCTGCGCGGTAAGACGACCTACTTCGACAGGGCGATCTTTAATGCGCAGAGCCTCGCCATCCTGCTCAACCAG
Source organism: Pantoea sp. B550 (assembly GCF_024158165.1). Taxonomy (NCBI): domain Bacteria; kingdom Pseudomonadati; phylum Pseudomonadota; class Gammaproteobacteria; order Enterobacterales; family Erwiniaceae; genus Pantoea; species Pantoea sp. B550. The sequence goes on along the minus strand of NZ_JAMYXI010000001.1, from coordinate 153,356 downwards.
CCAGACGTGCGGCTGATTAGTGGGGCTGCGATCGGGATTGAACACCGCAGCCGCCGGTACCACCAGCCGCGGCTGCGCTGGGGCATTCGGCAGGTTATGCAGCTTAACGCGCACTGAGCCGCTAAGGCCGGCAACGCCAGGCAGATCATCGGGACGCAGCATGGTCAGCACCACCTGGTACGTCAGCGTGGCAGCGTCGGTCTGGCTGGTGTGCTCTTTATATTGCGCGTTGAAAAAGCGGCCTGGCAGGGCGTTAAACTGCACCTCCGGCTGATAGTGAATATTCTGGATGTCCAGGCTGGTAAAGAGGGTTTCAGGCAGCGTGAAGATAACATCGAGCAGATCGGCCCGGGTCAGCAGCGCAATCGGCTGTCCGGCGGCTACGACCTGATGATTACGCGCCTGTACTCTGGCAATCACCCCATCAAACGGCGCGCGCAGGGTCAGGAACTGTAACTCTTCCTGCGCGATTTTCAGTGCGGTAGCGGCGGCATCACGGTTAGCACGCTGCACATCCATTTCCGATTTTGAAACGGCGCTGCGCTGGGCCAGCGTGTTAAAGCGCTGAAATTGCCGCTCCGCCAGCTGTAGCGCGGTCTGACGATCGCGCACCCGCAGTGTCGCATCCGTGTCGTTCAGGGTGGCAAGAATTTGACCCGCTTTCACGGGCGTTCCGTCACGGATGTCGAGCTGTACCAGCTGGCCCGCCCTTTTGAAAGCCAGGTCGGTATTATCTCCAGCCTGAATACGGGCAGGAAATACCCGGATATTCTGCGCAATGTCCGGCTCAAGGGTAAAAACTTTTATTACGCGGGGTGGTGGCACGTCCGGTTCTTTTTTTTCATCGCATGCTGTCATAAATAAGCAACAGAGAAAAACAGGAATAACCTTGCGTTTAATCATTTTATTCGCCTTAACATCAGCTATTTCACTGCGGTTTAATAAGCGTTAAGGCGTCATTAGCCTGGTGCTTATCGCCACCGGGATAAAAATATTTTTTAATATTCGTAATCTTATTTTAACGAGACGGCAGGGCCGCTTCGCCTGGATCGGGTTACGCTGCCATATGAGAGACCACCAGCCAGGTCAGTAAGCCGACTAATGTGGTTGCGGTGACCGCGAGAATAACGAAACCGCAAAGCATGATAATGCTCTGTTTTTTCATCAGAGTTTCCTTTTGCGAGCCAGAGTACAAGCCGAAGCACACTGCATCAGCATACTTAAACCTTACCTAAACAAAAACAACGTTGTTATTCTCATAATATAGGTTAGATTTAATTTAGCCATTTTATGTTATTCATCAGACGTTTCTTACCTAAATATGATATCGGTCATTACCTGCGGGAGCGGCTCCCCGCAAAATGCATGTCTTTTAATTGCGCCTTTAATTCATCGCTAAATGGCACGAGGTTTATATATGCTAAATAATGATAAGCAGGATAAAGCGTTAGCTTTATCTGAGCGCCCCTGGTATCAGCGTAGTGTAGTCGAGATATTTTCTGACCTGCAAAGCTCTCCAGCAGGATTATCGACTGCTGACGCACAGGAACGTCTGCATAAACAGGGGCCAAACGCGCTGCCGCAAAAAGCGGATAAATCAGCGCTGCTCAAATTTATCGCCCATTTTAAAGATGTGCTGATTTATATTCTGCTGGCCGCAGCGGTGATCACCGCGCTTATGGGCCACTGGGTTGATACCTTTGTCATTATCGGCGTGGCCGTTATCAATGCCCTAATCGGCTTTATTCAGGAGAGCAATGCCGAGAAATCGCTGAAAAGCATTCAGAACATGCTCGCCAGTGAAGCGATGCTGGTGCGGGACGGCAAACAGGTCACCGTCGCAACACGCGATATTGTGGTCGGTGACGTGGTGATGTTACGACCCGGCGACAAAATCCCGGCTGACCTGAGACTGTTTGAAGTTAATAACCTGCGGGTTGAAGAGGCGATACTTACCGGCGAATCAACGGTGGTGTCGAAGAAAATCGACACGCTGAGCGGTGAAAAATCGCTGGGGGACCGTCTGAATCTGGCGTTTTCCGGCACCACAGTCAGTTCCGGCACCGCCTCAGGTGTGGTCATCGCCAGTGGGGGTGACACGGAACTGGGCCATATCAACGAAATGATCAGCGGCATAAAAGAGGCTAAAACCCCGCTGCTGGTGCAGATCGACAAACTGGGTAAAGCGATCTTTTTCATCATCCTGCTGATGATGGTCGCTCTGTTTATCTTCGGTTACCTGCTGCGTGACATTCCATTGGGTGAGCTGTCTCTTTCCGTGATCAGCCTGGCGGTTGCGGCCGTGCCGGAAGGTCTTCCCGCTATCATCTCCATCATCCTGTCGCTGGGCGTGCAGTCGATGGCGCGCACTAAAGCGATTATCCGTAAGCTGCCGACTGTCGAAACACTGGGCGCGATGTCCGTGATCTGTTCCGATAAAACCGGCACGCTCACCATGAATGAGATGACGGTGAAAGCCGTAGTGCTGGCGAAGAGCCGCTGGCGCGTCAGCGGAAACAGCTATGAACCCAAAGGGGAGATTGTTGCTGAGCAGGGCGACGCAAGTGGACTCTCTGCGGCCCAGGATCCGCTGTTTCAGCAGTTCCTGCATGCGGTAGACACCTGTAATGAAAGCCAGCTGCGTCAGGAAAGTCAGGGTCACTGGACGATTGTTGGCGGCCCGACTGAAGGCGCGCTGAAGGTGCTGGCGGCGAAGGGCCAGACGACACCTCAGCCGGTTGAGGTGGTGAGCAAGCTGCCGTTCGATTCCCTCTATAAATATATGGCGGTCAGTTGTGATGCCAGCGGCGAATCTTATGTGCTGCTGACCGGTGCGCCAGATGTACTGCTGACGCTGTGTCAGCAGCAGCAAACACCGGAGGGCGCCGAGCCGATTGATCGCGCTTACTGGGATGCCGCCATCACCACTTACGCCAGCGAAGGGCTGCGCACCGTAGCCGCCGCCTGGAAGCGAACATCTGCACCCGTTACCGCGCTGGACCATGCCGATCTGAAAAGTGACATGGTGCTGCTGGGTCTTGCCTGCATGATGGATCCCCCACGCCCGGAAGCGATTGCCGCCATCGACGAGTGTCAGAAAGCGGGTATTCGCGTCAAAATGATCACCGGCGACCATCAGGAAACCGCGATGGCGATTGGTCAGATGCTGGGTATTGGCAACAGTCAGGCCGCCATCACCGGCTACCAGCTTGAACACATGAGCGATGCCGAACTGGCCGACGCCGCAAAAACCTATGACATCTTCGCCCGAACCAGCCCGGAACATAAACTGCGTCTGGTGAAAGCGCTGGAAGCGAGCGGTGAGATCGTCGGCATGACCGGCGACGGTGTGAATGACGCACCGGCGCTGAAACAGGCCAACGTCGGCATTGCGATGGGCATCAAAGGCACCGAGGTGACAAAAGAGGCGGCCGATATGATTCTGGCCGACGATAACTTCGCCACTATCGCTGCGGCGGTGAAAGAAGGACGTCGCGTTTACGACAACCTCAGGAAAACCATTCTGTTTATCATGCCAACAAACCTGGCGCAGGGCCTGCTGATTATTATCGCGATTCTGATGGGCAATCTGCTGCCGTTGACTCCGGTACAGATCCTGTGGATGAACATGGCGACGTCGGCCACGCTGTCGTTTGGTCTGGCGTTTGAACCTGCTGAAGCCAATGCGATGCGCCGGCCACCGCGTAATGTGAAAGCGCATGTAATGGATGCTTATGCTATCTGGCGCGTGGTGTTTGTCGGCCTGCTAATCTCCATCAGTGCCTTTGTGCTGGAGGCCTGGCTGCAACCGCGCGGCTACAGCGCTGAGTTTATCCGCACCGTCCTCCTGCAGATGCTGGTCACCGCGCAATGGGCTTACATGCTTAACTGCCGTAATTCTGATGGCTTCTCACTGGATCGCGGTCTGCTGAAAAACCGCGGAATCTGGCTGGTGACGCTGGTACTGATTGTTCTTCAGGCGATCATTATCTATGTGCCATTAATGAATACGCTGTTTGGTACGCGCCCACTGTCAATTAACTACTGGCTGATTTCGCTAATTGTCAGCATCGCGATCTTCATTGTGGTTGAGATTGAGAAACGCCTCACCCGCGCATGGCGGGTGAAGACGGCGTCACTGAGTTAACTCTGACTCCGGGTCCTGCTGCGGATTGCTCGCCAGCAGGACCTTCTTAATCAGATAGGTCAGAGGAATAGCCAGTATCCCGCCCGTAATCCCCAGTAATGCCTGCCAGAAGAGAAACGCCAGCAGCTGTGTGGTGAGCGCCAGATTGAGTCGTTTACCAATCAGCAGAGGTTCAATCACCGAACTCAGGCAGAGGTTCAGCACCATAAAGAAGCCTGAGACCGCCAGCGCAACCTGTAAATCAAACATGATGTAGCTCTGGATCACTGGCGGAATTGCGGCCAGGAAAGAACCCAGCACCGGCACGTAGTTAAAAATAAACATTAACACGCCCCAGAAAAAGGCAAACTTCAGTCCGATCAGGTGTGCACCTAAACCCACGATGATCCCGCCAAGAATACTGGTCAATGTTTTCACCCTGGCATAAACAATAACGCTCTCAATTCCCTCCTGCAGCGCCAGATAAAAGGCCTGATTTTTTCCGCTGACCCGCTGCTGAAGCGCCGCTTTCAGCAGCGGCATCTCATAGAGCATGAACAACAGCATCAGGAACACCATGATCCACCAGGAGATGACGCCGGGAATTTGCGTCAGAAATGCAGTGACGATGCGCACTATTGCCCCCGCATCCACAAAGGTCAGCAACTGGTCGGGCGTCATACCGATATCGAGGCGGGCAAAGGCCAGCGTCAGCTGTTCAAGCCGGGCCGCCAGCAGCACGGGCGCCTGGCGGCTGAGCTGCATCAAATCGGGGGTCAGCACGGTTAACTTGAGGATAGTGACCACCATGATCAACAGCATCAGCATAATCACCAGTAGTGACGAGACGATGCGCGGTATGCGTTTGTTTTCCAGCCGGGTAATCAGGGGATCAAGCATGATGGCCAGTAACATCGCCAGCAGAACCTGATTGATCAGCGGTGCTGCCAGATAAAGGCCGGTGAGAATAATGGTCAGACAGGCGAGGATAAACAGCACGCGTGCCAGTGGCGGCCACAGGGTAAACCAGCTCAGTCCCATGATTGGGCTCCTTCAGCAAAGATAAGCTGCAGTATAGATGAGGCTTAAGCTTCAGTGCCTTGCGTCAGGTCAGAGGGGGGAAGGGCTGGAGAAAGGTTATGAAATGCGTATCAGCGTCATAATGCATTGTTTAGCGGCTGGGAAAAAGATTTTCATTGCGGGACAAATCAGTCTATCTTAAAGGAAATGATCATTCTCTAATGGTGTTTGCGATGAACGATAACCGTTTTAAAGAACGGGGACGACCGCGGGCGTTTGATACCGATGCGGCACTGGACAGCGCAATGCTGGTATTCCGGCAAAAGGGCTATCACGCCACCTCGATAGGCGATTTGGGCCAGGCAATGCAACTCACTACCGGCAGCATCTATAAAGCTTTTACCGACAAGCGCACGCTGTTTGCAAGCGTCTTTGCTCGCTATCTCTCAATGCGTAACAGCAGTTTAGCCGCGCGGCTGGCGCAATGTGAAAATGGCCGTGAGAAACTGGCGGCGCTACTCAATTTTTATGTGGATTCAGTGCGCGATGTCGAAGGTGAGCGCGGCTGTCTGGTCGCTGTCAGCGCCGTGGAGCTGCAAACTCTGGATGAGAAACTTGCCGGAGCCGTCAGCGCGGCGCTAATACGCAACCAGCAGAATCTGCAGCAGATAATCAGCCTGGGTCAGCAGGATGGTTCGATCAATCCCGCACTGGACAGAGAGGCCACCGCTTCGTTAATGCTTTGCATCGTGCTGGGGATGCGGGTAGCCGGTAAAGTTGCTGCGACCCGGCCCGATGTCAGCATCATCCCCCTGGCGCTGAAATTACTCGACTAAATTTTTTATTCATTAAGGAAGTGATCGTTTCCTTATTTTCCGGAGGTTTTATGCACGTATATCCACTCTACCAGCACCACTTCATTAATATTGACGCGCAGCGGCTGCACTACCTCAGCTCAGGCAGTGAACACGCTGAGACTGTGGTTTTGCTCGCGGGTTTCCCGCAAAGCAGTTATGCCTGGCGGGAGGTTATTCCCTTGCTTGCCAGCCGCTTTCACGTGATCGCACCCGACCTGCCAGGGCAGGGTGATTCTGACTTTCCAGCCAGTGGTTACGACACTGACAGCGTGGCAGAGCGCATACTGGCGCTGCTGGACCTGCTGGGTATCGAACGCTTTCATCTGGCCGGGCATGATATCGGGGCGTGGGTAGCCTGGTCACTGGCGGCAGGCCATCCCGAAAAGGTCAGGCGTCTCGCGCTGCTGGATGGCGGCATTCCCGGCATCACACTGCCTGACTTACTGCCAATGGTGGGTGATAGCGCCTGGAAAACCTGGCATTTTGGATTTCACTGTGTGGATGATTTACCGGAAGCGCTGATCACTGGCAGAGAGGCGATCTACCTGGACTGGTTTTTTAACCGTAAGTCAGCTAATCCACATCGCATCGATGCGGCAGCCCGTCGTGAATATCTGCGCGTTTTTCAGCAGCCCGGAGCCTTGCGGGCCGGACTGGCTTTTTACCGCGCTTTTGCACAGTCGGCAGAACAGAATCGACAGCGCGCGTTAACAGGCAAACTGGCTTTACCGCTGCTGGCTGTCAGTGCCGACCAGGGATCGATACCCGATATGGCCACCCCGCTGCGCACCGTAGCGCATCAGGTAAGCAGTGAAACTGTTCTCAACTGCGGCCATTTTATTCCCGACGAACAACCCGAGAAATTAGCGGAAATACTGGCAGACTTCTTTGTTCCCTCTCCGGATAAAAGCGCAATATCACCTCAGTGACAGTAGGGAAAGTAATGTCGTGTGGCGGATTATTAATATTATTGCTGCTCCGCTATTATCTCATACAGGTTTCCAATAAATAACACTATCTTATTGATTTTTTAAGCATGTAGAGCAGGCTGTTGCGCGTTGCTTTCTGTCGCGTGCTGTGAATAAATAAACGGTCATCAACGTCCGCCATCAGGATAAGATTAAAATAGCGGTCGGCAGCAAAGTGCCGCTCGCATATTGCCGGGGCTGCTATGAATCAGGAAAAAGCACGACTGGCCGGGGAAATAAAAGCCAGAGTTAATGAACTTGAATCGCAGTTAGTGGCGATTCGACGTGATATCCATGCGCATCCGGAATTAGGCTTTGATACGCTGCGTACCGCCAGCCTGGTCACAGAGTATCTGCAGGCGCTGGGACTCAATCCCCGCACCGGCGTTGGTCGCAGCGGTGTTGTGGTGGATATCGACGGCGCAGAGCCGGGTAAGACGCTGCTGTTGCGCGCCGACATGGACGCGTTGCCAATCCATGAGCAGACCGGTTTACCGTTTGCCAGCCGCTATCCCGGAAAAATGCATGCCTGTGGGCATGATATTCACACCGCAACGATGCTGGGTGTGGCAACGATCCTGCCGCACTATCGTCAGCAGCTCAAAGGCCGGGTCCGGCTGATATTCCAGCCCGCGGAGGAGACGCCAGAAAGTGGCGCTGAGGCGATGATTGCGGACGGCGCGGCAGATGGCATCGACTGGGCCGTGACCCTGCATAACAAGCCTGAACTGGCTGCGGGGGAAGTCGCCCTGACGCGCGGGGCCAGCACCGCCTCCAGTGATGAATTCGACGTTACGGTACATGGCGTATCGACCCACGCGGCACGTCCTCACATGGGCACCGATCCGATTATCGCGACCGTGCATCTCATCAGCCAGCTACAGACCCTCATCTCACGTGAACGCGATCCCGCTTACTCCGCCGTACTAACCATCGGGCACATTCAGGGTGGTACCACCCACAATATCATTCCCGATAGCTGCCTGTTTCAGGGCACCATCCGGACTAAGTCGCCGGAAGTACGCGCTGCTATGGAAGCCTCGTTTAAACGGATGTGCGAAGGGGTGGCGCTGGCGCAAAACGTACGGGTGGAGGTTAACTTCCAGCGCGGCGTGCCGCCTCTGATGAATGACGATCGTTTGATCGATTCACTGGAACAGATTCTGTCGCATCAGTTTGATAAGCCCATCATTGCGCAGCCCAGCGCCAGCTTTGGTGCCGAAGATTTTTCACTGTTCACGGAACGGGTACCGGGCTGCCAGATTCATATTGGATCGGCCACGCCGGGCCGTGACGATCACCTGCATAACTCCGACTATCAGCCGGACGAACGCAGCATTACCGCCGGGACGCAGGCGCTGACCCGCCTTGCAATTGATTTACTCTCTTAATAATAAATAAATGAGGTTTATATGATGATGCGTAACCGCCTGTTCACGGCTTCTCTGACCGTGGCGCTGCTCGCCACTTCCGCGTTCAGCCAGGCGAAAGATTTCGGCACCCTTAAGTTTGCGACTGAAGCGGCTTATCCTCCGTTCAACCAGACCACACCGAGCGGCAAAATCGTCGGCTATGAGCCGGATATGGTGGCGGAACTGGCTAAACGTGCTGGCTTTAAATATGAAATCATCGCCCAGAAATGGTCGGGCATGATCCCAGGTCTTATCGACGGTAAATATGATGCGGTGATCGATGCGGTGACCGTAACGCCAAAACGTGCTGAAGCGATCGATTTTACCCATCAGTACACCGTCAGCGTCTCCAGCTTTGTGACTGCGAAAAAAAGCCCGCTGGCCACGCTGCCAGGCAGCGGCACGATTGTGACGGCGAATGATGACGCCGGCATGAAAAAAGCAATCGACGATCTGAAAACCACGTTCAAAGGCAAAACCATTGCGGTGCAGGTCGCCACCATTCAGGCGGATTTCCTTCAAAAATACCTGGGCGATGTTGCCACTATCCGCACCTATCAGGCGGGTCCTGAAACCTTCGCCGACCTGATGAATGGCCGGGTGGATGCCGTCATGGCGTCTCGTACCAACCTCAACGCCTTTGTGAAAAAACATGCTGAGTCGATCAGCAGCAGCGGCTATGGCTTCTCCGGTGGCGTGCTGGGCGCAGGCTCGGCGATTGGTCTGCGTAAAGGCAACAGTGAGCTGCAGCAGGTGCTGAATCAGGCGCTGGACGCCATGATCAAAGATGGGACGCTGAGCAAACTGTCGATCAAATGGTTTGGCGAAGATGTCGCGCCGAAAGCGTAACCGCTGATGCTGATGAATATTGACTGGCAGATACTGGGCTTCGGGGATGAGGGCTGGGGTGGCGTGCTGCTTAATGCCGCCGCCGTTACCGTCAGCGTATCGATATGCGCCTGGCTGCTGGGTGCGTTGCTGGGCAGCGTGCTCTGCTGGATACAGATTGCCGGTTCGCGCTGGCAGCAGCGACTGGCGGCAGGCTATATCACACTGTTTCGCGGCGTGCCGGAACTGCTGGTGATCTACCTCTTCTACTTCGGTGGACGACAGGTGGTCTCAACCGTGGGCACCGCGCTGGGCTTCCAGGGACCGTTCGATGTGAACGGCTTTGTGGCGGGCGCGATTGCCATCGGGCTGATCTCTGGTGCCTATCAGAGCGGGGTATTCCGTGGCGCCTTCTACGCCATTCCCGGCGGAACGCTGGAAGCGGCGACCGTGACCGGCATGGGGCGGCTGATGATGTTTCGCCGCATTATCGTGCCGCAGGCGTTACGCACTGCGCTGCCCGGCATGGGCAACCAGTGGCAATCGGTGATCAAAGAGTCGGCGCTGGTCTCGGTCACCGGACTGGTGGAAACGATGAACCAGGTCTCCACCGCAGCCAACTCCACCCAGATGTCCTTTTTCTTCTACAGCGTGGGTGCGGTGATCTACCTGATTATCACCACCTGTTCCGATATGGTTTTCCGCTACGTGGAAAAGTTTGCGATGCGCGGTCAACAGCGCGTGAAGGGATAAGGAGTCCACGTGGATATCATGTTTTTACAGCAGACGCTGCTGGCGCTGCTGAAAGGATTGCCGCTGACCATCAACCTGGCGCTGCTCTCACTGTCTGGCGGCGGCGTGCTGGCGCTGCTGCTTAACCTGCTGCGCATGACGCGTGTCGGCAGCGTTTTCTGTCGCTTCTACGTCTGGCTGTTTCGTGGTACGCCGCTGCTGATACAGATCTTTATGGTCTATTACGGTCTTGGCAGTTTACCGGCGGTGCGGGAAAGCCTGTTCTGGCCGCTGCTGCGCGATCCCTACTGGTGCGGCTTGCTGGCGCTGATTCTGAATGATGCCGCCTACACCTCGGAGATCCTGCGCGGCGGGCTGCGTGCCGTCAGTCAGCAGTCGCTGGAGGCCGCTAAAGTCTCGGGCATGTCGTCGTATAAAATCTTTACTCGCATCACTTTACCGATTGCGATTCGGCAGGCATTGCCGGCTTACAGCAATGAGATCATCTCGATGATCAAAGCGACGTCGCTGGTCAGCACTATCAGCCTGATGGAGATGACTGGCATTGCCGACTCGATAGTCTCTTCCACTTTCCGGGCGCTGGAGGTGTTCCTGAGCGCAGCGGTGATCTATCTGATACTCACCATGCTGGTCAGCAAAGGCGTATCGATGCTGGAACGACGCTTATCACCTTACTATTTTGGAGCACGCTCATGACCGCACCCACCATCATGCTGAGTCATCTCAGAAAGAGTTATGCGGGACACGAAGTGCTGCACGACATCAGCCTGACTGCGCAGGATGGCGATGTGATTTCGCTGATCGGTGCCAGCGGCTCAGGCAAAAGTACGCTGCTACGCTGCATTCCGTTTCTTGAAGTGCCACAGGCAGGCGAAATTGCGGTCGGCGAGGTGAACGTCACGCTGGATAACGCCGACGAAAAACTGAGCCGCGAGCAGCGCCGTCGCATCAAGCTGATGCGAATGCAGCTCGGCTTTGTATTTCAGAGCTTCAACCTGTGGCCGCATAAAACGGTGATGCAGAACATCATTGAAGCACCGGTTCATGTGCAGAAGCGCAGCCATAAAGAGGCGATTGAAGAAGCAGAAGCGCTGCTCCATAAAGTGGGACTCTATGCAAAACGCGACGCCTGGCCGTCGCAGCTTTCCGGCGGACAGCAGCAGCGCGTGGCGATTGCCCGGGCGCTGGCGCAGCAGCCGAAAGCGATCCTGTTTGATGAGCCGACCTCTGCGCTGGATCCGGAGCTGGTGGGTGAAGTACTGCGGGTGATCCGCAGTCTGGCAGAAGAAGGGCGCACCATGATTATCGTGACTCATGAAATGGGCTTTGCGCGTGACGTATCGAACAAAGCGGTGTTTCTGCATCAGGGGATGATTGAGGAGTCGGGCTCACCGGAACAGGTGTTCCTCGATCCGATCTCGCCGCGCTGTCGTGCCTTTGTGAACAGCCACTTTGAGCGCAATGCAGGCTAAAGCAACCGGGATGATGCAATCTGGCTTCAGCACTGATGGCTATTGTTTGAAGCCATGTTCAGGATTAATCACTCTGGCGCAGGCCGCCCGTCAGCTGGATAAACACCTCGATCATCTTCGGCAGTGCCTTTTCCGGGTCACGGCTGGAGCCGACCCAGAGTGCGGCATTCAGCGCTGCGCTGTTCAGCAGATGCGCGGCGGCATCGGCGTCTACCGGCTTGATCGTTCCGCTTTCGATCAGCTTCACAATCGTTTCGCGCGTGGCTGCCAGACAGCTGTTCTGGCTGGGCCAATGCGCGGGATCGCCCAGAAACGCCGGGCCATCGCGCAGCACAATACGCTGCACTTCGGCCTCCATGGCTAACTGAATATAGGCAATGCCTTCTGCCACCAGCTTCTCCCACTCATCTGCCACGCCAGATGCGGCTGCTTTAGCCCGCTGCGCCATCTCACCATCAACCTGTGCCACGACCGCCGCCAGCAGTCCCTTTTTATCGCCGAAATTGTGGTAAAGCGCACCACGGGTCAGGCCCACGCTGGCCGTCAGTTCATCCATTGATGCCGCCACAAACCCTTTTTCAGCAAATGCGGTGCGTGCTGCTGCAATCAGCTTTGCACGGTTCTCTTCCATTGTTTCAGCGCGACGTTTAGCGGCCATAAGCTCTCCTTTCACATACGCCTCGTATATTATTTGACATACGAGGCGTATGCATGATTAATGTGACATACGCCGCGTATATTAAATCAATCCTGTGTACGCCGCATCCTGCTTTCCAGACTGACGCTATGAAAGGAACCACTATGATTACGCGCGAACCTGTTTTCCCCGCTAACCGTCATGCCCTGTATGAGCAGCATGGTTATTCTGCTGCCATCCGCTCAGGCGATCTGCTGTTTGTCTCCGGTCAGGTGGGCAGTCGTGCTGACGGCACGCCCGAACCCGATTTTGCTGCTCAGGTTGAACGGGCGTTTGAAAATCTGGCGGCCACGCTCGCTGCGGCAGGCTGCACTTTTGACGACCTGGTCGATGTCACCACGTTCCACACCGATCCGGAGAACCAGTTTGAAACCATCATGCAGGTGAAGCAGCGCATTTTTCCGCAGCCGCCTTATCCTAACTGGACAGCGGTAGGGGTCACCTGGCTGGCGGGATTTGATTTTGAAATCAAGGTGATTGCCCGCATTCCGCCACAACAAAAATAATCTGTTCGTGCCGTAAACGGATGCCGGAAGAAAATAATTAAAAATTTTTGCATCCGTTTTCTTCACTCATTCGTATTAACAGATAAGGGCACATCGGCCCTGTCTGCAAACTCAATGAGGGAAGTGAAAATGAAACCATTCCTGCCAACTCTGCTTTTTTCTGCATTAGTTTTCAGCGGTACCACCTATGCGGCATCCATGGACAGCGATACGGTCATGGTCGGTGGCGCTGCCATGTACCCGTCAAAAAATATTGTTGAGAATGCTGTTAACTCGAAAGATCACACCACGCTGGTCGCAGCTGTTAAGGCTGCCGGTCTGGTTCCGACACTTGAAGGGAAGGGGCCATTTACCGTTTTCGCGCCGACCAATGCCGCCTTTGCAAAATTGCCGCAGGGCACCGTCGACTCTCTGCTCAAGCCAGAGAACAAACAGAAGCTCACCAGCGTTCTGACCTATCACGTGGTCGCAGGAAAACTGGATATGAAAGCACTGGAGAAAAAAATCAAATCGGGTGGAGGCAAAGCGGAGCTGAAAACGGTAAATGGCGCATCCCTGTGGGTGATGGCAAACGGCCCGCACAACATTCAGCTTAAAGATGCTCAGGGCAATGTCGCTAACATTACCACTTATGATGTGAATCAGAGTAACGGCGTCATTGACGTTATCGATACCGTGCTGATGCCGTAAAGCGTTACCTATACTGTGTGTAGCCACTGATACTGTGGCTACACCTTTAACAGGGAAGCCGATGACAAAAACTGTGCCTCATATTCAGGCTGACTTAATGAACCAGATTGCCTGCGGCGATAAATCTGCGCTGGCGCACCTCTATCACGTCCTCTCACCCCGGCTTTACGGCATTATTCTGCGTATGGTCAGACGGCGCGACTGGGCAGAAGAGATCCTCCACGACACCTTTATTCAAATCTGGCAGTCGGCAAACGACTACGACCACAAGCGCAGTGAACCGCTCATCTGGCTCAGTCACATTGCAAGAAACAAGGCGATCGATTTTCTGCGTAAACACGAGAACAGATGCTGTTCGATAGAGGAAATCAGCGAAGCGGAAGCGGGCTTTGAGCGTTCACGTCTCTCTGACGACAGTCCTGCAGAGGCGCGCCGCCTTCAGCACTGTATGGCGCAGTTACCGTCAGAACAGCGACAAAGCCTTTCGCTCGCCTATTATCGTGGCCTGTCACAGAGTGAGATCGCACTCTCCATGAGCCAGCCCGAAGGCACGGTAAAAAGCTGGATCCGTCGCGCGTTAACCCATCTTCGGGAGTGCATAGGCTTATGACTGGTCAGGAAAATGATGATCTCACTGCCGCGGAATATGTGCTTGGGCTAACGGACGCTGACACCCGGCAACGGCTGGATAAACGCTTTAATGACGATGCAGCCTTTGCCGCTGAGGTGGTGCGCTGGCAGAACGCGTTCAGTGGCATTGACCAGACGACTCAGGAGGTCGCACCGCCTTCTGAACTCTGGCAGCAGATTGCGCAGGATCTTGAGCGGAAACCTGGCCTCCCCGGAAAAAAACGCAAACAGCAGCATCCCGGATTATGGCTCGGCTGGGGCCTCGCCGCGGCAATGACCGGCATCCTCGTTTTTAGCTGGGTGACGAAGCCCGATGCCACACACGCGCTGCAGCCGATTGCGGTACTCAGCGGCGCGCAGCCAGATACACAGTTTGTCGTGAGTCTGGACAAGAGCGCGTCATTAATTCAGGTTTCTGCACTGAACGTCACGCTGCCCGAAAATAAAAACTTACAGCTGTGGCTGATTGAGGGCAGTGCTCCGCCACAATCACTGGGACTGATCGATCACCGTGACAGTAACGCCTTTAAGTTGCCTTCCGGGGAGCTGGATAATAAGACCATACTGGCGGTAAGTCTGGAACCGGTGGGTGGTTCTAAACTCAGCGGGCCGTCCGGGCCGGTGATTTTCCAGGGCAAAGTCACGCTGCTTTAACCTTTATCAGCAGGGTAACCCCCTGCTGCAAGGCCATTCATGCGTGCCCCGGCCTGGGGCCGTGTTTTCATATTGTGATCACTTTATGACTGAACCACCGCCTCTAAAGCTGACTGAAATATGGTGGTCCGTCCGGCCGTCCGGCCGTCAGGATAGCCCGGATAGCCTTGACATTCATTAATGCAGGGCCGCTTATCCGCCATGACTGCCGGTTCGGACATTGCGCTGAGACGCTCATGCTGTAAGCACAGGAATGACGGCATTACGTATCCTGCTCTTTTGCCTGGCAGAGATAGTCAGGAACGTCTGCTCAGTGCGAGGTGATATCACGGAAATAATCATTGTTTCAGCGCCCTGTCAGGGGCTTTATCACTTTTGTTTTGGGCGAGCTGATTCCGGCATGTCGCCAGTATATCGTCTGCTGCGACATATTCGCGGGTCTGAACGCCGGTCATGCCCAGCATGGTTGAAAAAAGATTATCCTGAGAATGTTTTTGCGAAGTCGCCAGCCGGTTCAGGCATGTGTAGTCCACGCCATAACGCTGCTGGTAATCGGGTGACAGCCAGATCAGCAGCGGCACGCGAGTCTGAAATTCAGGTGCGATAGCATAGGGCAGGCCATGCAGATAGACGCCTTTCTCGCCCAGTGACTCACCATGATCTGACAGATAAACCAGACTGGTTGTAAACTTCTCCTGATGGGCTTTGAGTAATTCAATCGCTTTATCGACAATATAGTCCGCATAGAGAAGGGTATTGTCGTACGTATTAATCAGTTGCTCCTGAGAGCACTCCTGAATCTGTTTCGTCTCACAGGTCGGCGTAAATTTGCGAAACGCCGGCGGATAACGGTGATAATAGGTCGGCCCATGGCTGCCAATCGTATGCAGCACAATCACGCCATTACCCTTAAGCTGATTGATATAGGCTTCCAGCCCATGAAAAAGCACCTCATCATAGCACTCGCCTTTGATGCACATTTCCGGAAGATTGAGCGCTGTCATATCCTGATTAGGCACCCGGTCGCAGGCACCTTTACATCCTGCATCGTTCTCATGCCACAAAACGCTCAGGCCAGCTCGCTGAATAATATCCAGTAATCCCTCCTGATGACTGGCCAGCGCATCATCGTAGTGCCTGCGCGGCATATTTGAGAACATGCAGGGGACAGAGACCGCCGTAGAGGTGCCACAGGATGCGACGTCAGGAAAATAGACAACATCTTCTTCTGTCAGCAAAGGGTTGGTAGGGCGCGGGTAACCGCCCAGAGAAAAATTAGCGGCGCGGGACGTTTCGCCTACGACCAGAATCGTCAGGTTCTTTTTCGGGCCGTTAAGCATCTGGGGGCGTTGATGCGCATCTTCACCTATTTTCACCAGAGGAAGATTCGCCCGCTCGCGATGATTATAGTAAGAGAGCGAGGCAGCAATAAAATTAGAGGGGCTCAGGGATTTCAACAGCTCGTGGTTATTGCGAATCAGTGATGCATAGTCTTTATAAAAAAACATCGCTATCAGCGCTATTAATGCAACTGAAATAACCAGGCTTAATCCGCGCTGAAGTAATCCCTTCCACACCGGTACCGACTTTCTAAAAGCAGGCCAGAAGGTGAGTGCGGCCATAAAGAAGCCGGTAAAGAAAATGACTAATATCATCTTCGGCGTCAGCAGTGCCAGGCTTTCAGCGGGTGTGGTGTCCACCATATTGGTAATCATTGAACGATCAAGAACGATGCCATAGTGCTGAATAAAGTACTGGGCTATGGCAGCGACAACGATAAATAACGCAAGGGTTATTCTGTCCAGCCAGAAAAAGGAGGCCAGCGTTACCACACTATTTATCACACACAACGCGACAATCGGCATGGAAAGGAAAAACAGAATATTGCCTATCCTGTCTGGCGCGATAAGTGACCAGGCCTGTTTGTAAAAAGGGAAATTGAGGAAAACAGCGATATAAAGCGAGAATAGCAGTATGAACGCGGCGCGGGGCAATACGGGCTGACTGACATTAAATCGTGGCATAAAGGTATTCCATAACCTTGCGGGAATAAGCCAAAAAAGTTCTTTCTGAAATAATCAGTAAGCGTTAATAAAATTTATATGCCAGCAACTCTGAATTAAGTAGTTGATGACCGTGATAATGTAAATAACTGCTTTAAAACATCTGTCTAATACCGTTAATAACCTGATTATTTTACGAGAGGCTCATTTTCACCCCTGACAATGTTAAGTAAAAATGAACTTTTTGCTACACTTTGTGCGGTTTATGTGGTTAATTTGTGATGCCGATCACGCCGGTTCGTTTAAGAAAACGCGATTTTAAACCTGACTGGGTCGTGTTACTTAACGATTGGATAGCTGCCATGGATGTGAATCGGAACTTATAGAAAAAATAGCGTCAGTGCTTGTTTATTCTCTTTTGCAAAATCAATGCGTGCGGGTGTGCCAGATTAAAAGTAGTGAATTTGACAATCCCCTCAGTATGAGCAGGCTTGTGCTTAAACCTGTGATTACTATCTCTGGCTGCCACTTTTGTGGTCAGCGTATCAGTTTGCTAAAGACTTCAGCCGTTTCCCCTTAAGCGATCTCTTACAACAGGTTTTCAAGCCACTCGGTAAAGACACGCACTTTATGGGAGAGGTGGCGATGCGGATAAAGAAGCGACAATTTGCGTTCAGGAGAAGGATTGTCAGGTAACACCTCTGTTAACAGCCCGCGGTCGATATAAGGTTGCAGGAAGACATTCATTCCCTGCATGATTCCCAGGCCGGCAAGGCCTGCAGCAACGTAAGCTTCTGAGTTACCAACAACAAGCTTACCCGATGGGCTGATTTCAGCGATACCTCCGGGAATAGGGAATGTCCAGGGCATAATTTGTCGGCTGCTGCTATTAATCCAGTTAATAGCCTGATGATGCTGCAGATCTTCTACCGTTTAACGAAAAGGCGGGCCTGAATAAATATCCTCATAAGCGGTCTGTTCAGGCCCGTTTTTATAAAAATCAAACTTCCTTACGGCCCAGATATCGCTCTTTCATCAGCGACAGGGCAATGCCGATATCCAGCGCTGGCGAGGGTGGCATGACATTGGCTTTGCCCAGCGACAGCATATCTGCAATATGCGGGTTATCCTGTTTCATCATGAAATCCGCCAGCAGCGTGCCTGCCACGGTCTGCTTTGAAATGCCTGCGCCGTTACAGCCGCACGCCGTGCAAATAAATTTGTTCAGCATACCCCATTCCGGCGCGCCGTTACGCGTGACGCTGATGGTGCCAGACCAGGTATGGGTTATCTTCACACTGCCCAGCGTTGGATAGACTTTCTTAAATAAGTGCTCATGCAGTTGGGTCGCCTCATAAGTCCGGGCCGCATTTACCTGTCCCCTGAGCGCGGGTATGACATGCTGGCGAATCAGGAAACGGCGATCTGAGGTAAAACGAAAGGTCGCTCCGGCAATGGCGTTAACCGGCGTGAGTCCCCAGCTCTGCATGGGGGGCAGGGTAACCAGTTGTTCGTCCGTCAATGGATCGGTGATGCTGGCGAAGGTAGCCATGGCAGCCTGACGCGAAAGTCCCGGACGCAGCTCCGGTGATAGTGCGTTGGTGGCCAGCATCACTTTTGGCGATTTAATCACCCCAAAAGGTGTCAGCACTTCAGCCGTGCTGCCGTAACGGATCCCCAGCACGGGTGTGTTATCGAAGCGCTGAACATTCTCAGGTAAACACGCGTTCAGGCCAGCAATCAGCTGTGCTGGATTAACCAGCACGCAGCCCGGTGTATAAATCCCTTTGCTGTAAAAGCGCGTACCGAGTTTATGATACAGCTCCTCACTGTCTGACATCTGCCACGGCTCGTTCATCAGATCGAGATGGCTGGCATACTCCTTTAAAATAGCGTCATTACCATGTTCAGCCTGACAGTGATATTTGCCGACCCGTTCCCAGTCGCACTGAAGATGATGCTGCGAAATAACCTGCTCCAGCTGACGAATGCCTTCCTGAAGCAAGTTCCGGTATGCGTTTGCCTTCTTTAATTCAGCAGTTGAACTGCCAATATTATGCGGCAGGCCGATAACGAAGCCGGAATTACGTGCCGATGCGCTTTGCTGCGTGCTATGAGCTTCGACGATAATGATTTTCAGGTTCGGATTGATTTCTGCCAGACGGCGCGCAAAGGCGACGCCTGCAAATCCTGCCCCGACGATGACCCAGTCTGCAGAGATATCGCCCTGCAACGCTGGCTGTGGCGAAAAACTGTGCTCACCCGCAGGCCAGCCCGGTTGATTATGATTGAATGGTATTGATGCGTAGCGCAATTCCCTGTGCCTTATATAAAAAATAAAGCAATTTTATAGGGGAAAGCGGGATGCCAGTGCCAGCGGTAATCTGACTTATCTTGATTACAGACAAGTAAAATAAAGGGTTTTTTCTGCACAACCCGATGCGCGCGGATTTGCGGAGGAAAGAGGATAACGCGCCCACAGAGTTTTATGTTTTGCTATTCAGGAGCGGTAAAGCATGCTGTTAATTTCAGCCACCACCTGCATCGTTGCCTCATCAATGCTCCCTTCATTGCGGCATAAAAACCAGCCGTTATTCGCAACTTCCTGCTCAAACGCGCGGGTGCAGGCGATATGTTCTTCCAGCCGGTGAATTACCGTACTTCCCAGGCCACGCGATCGTGCTGCGGCTCTTTCCCAGGATACCTCGGGCGCAGTGACCACCCCGACATGCAGATCTGGCGCGCGGACGTTGTGCTCACGGTTTAGCTGCAGAATCTCTGTAAACGGAACCATCCGGCGAAACGCGGCATCCGATGGATACCAGCGATCCATCAGGATAACGCTGTCCTGCGGCTGTTTAGCCAGTACGTTCTGTGAAATCCAGGCGCGGCTGACAGCAAAGCGCTGACAGATTTCCCATTCCAGATCTGCCGAGGGATCTCTGGCGAGCCGGTTAACCAGCGCCATGGATTCCGACCTGAAAGGATCGCTCTTTTTCTCGCTGAGTCGGATCACTTTCAGGTTGTCTGCCCTGAGCACTTGCGTGATGGCCTCCAGCAGCGTGGTTTTACCGGCTCCCTTGGGGCCATCCAGAGAAACAAACAGCTGACGACTCATGCCCGGAATGACGATTGAGTCAGGATTGCAGTAAAAGGTACATTCGCTAAAAGCATGTTATTTCCTGGTGTGATAAGCGGGTATTTTCCTGAGCCGTCAGCCCTGGTTGCGAGAACAGAATCGAGGAGTAGTCACAGACAATAATGGAACGGCTCTGCCTGGCAGGCTTTATCATCCTCTTTTCGTGCTCATGAATTAAAACCTGCGTCCTGTAGTTTACGGGAACAGCCAGGTAAACGAAAAGATCCTGATTTAGTCTGCTGACGGAGGGTTTGAGAGAAAAACGGACCTGAACGTATGCGGCTATAAGTAAGCTCACATAGATGCAGGCTAAAAATCGTTTCTGACAGGGAATCACATCGCATCAGTTAACCCGTAATGGATAACATTTGGTCCAGTTGTAGTTGATCTTTGCCAGCGTCAGTTCTCCGGCTACCTCCCCAAAATCAACGGCCTGACGTTCCAGAAAATAGTGACGTAAGGTTGCGGGTAAAAAAGCCGCGTTGTAGCGCAGCAGGGTGCTATGCCAGAAGGGGGCCGGTAATGGGCTGCCCGAATGACGCATCATCAGCTCATTTTTCCAGTCAGAATCGAGCACCTTTTCGCAGAATGACTGACGCATGGCTACGGCAGGACGTTCAGGGATCCCTGCGAGCAACAACTGACCGGGCAACGCAACGAGCCGGAGATCCCTGATAACGATTTTCTTCGCCTCAAATCCGCTCCAGATAGCCGTCAGCTGATCCACTTTTTCAGGCAACGGCGCGTTTTCGTGATAGAGCGGCAGGGTCAGAGGTAAGAAGGTAAAATGAAAACCGTCTGCTGGCAGAACATCGGCAAGCTGATCATCTCGGGTGAGTTGCTGCAGTTCACGCAGCAGACGTGAGACATCAGAGGATACAGACGGCTGACTGCCTGCTGCGAGAGCGAGTTTTACCGGATCGTAGTAGTTTCCTTGCCTGATATCGCCAATGCCTGCATTTTCCCGCCACATCCCAACGGTATTCTCATTTGCAGAACGGTAAATGTTGTGCAGATTTATCGACTTCATATCAGACCTTTTGCCATTTAAATCTGTTTATCGCTAAGGGTATTTCTGACTGACGTTTCAGGCTACCTGATTAATCCGATGGCCGCAGACCTGCGAAGGCATCGTGATGCGCTGTTACAGAAACCCTTTTAGTAAAAGCTATCAAGGCCGTCTGCCAGCCTGTTTTGTGCTGTTCAGTGAGCGTCTTGCATAGCTAAGGCTGAATCACCTTTCCCTGTTCATCAAGCAGATCCGTCAGAAGTGCTGTGCCGTCGCTCCCCACGCGAAATGCCCCGTATCGTGCCTGCGTGAAACGCTCGCCATGACCTTCCTGAAAGAAATAAGCGTTGGTGCCGACGGTCAGCGAGCCGGCGTGTTGATGGTATTTTACCCGTAGCTGATTCGTCTGTAGCGGCTCACCCTGATCAAACCGGGCCTGAGTTGCATGACGCTGCGCATCGAGGTCCACAATCAGAGTTCCGCTGGTGGGCAGGCATGGCGCTGACCGGGTTGCGCCGCAGGCCACCGCCTGTTGATACAGGTTCTGCTCCAGCGGTCGGGTGAGGGCATAATTCAGCGCCATGTAATCACCCTGCATCAGGGAGCGCGGGTCAACCGGCGCAAGGGGTAATATCATGACCGCGCCCTGTTTCAGCAACTGCTCTTTTTGCCAGATGCTGACATTAACGGTCACCAGCGCCAGCGCTATCACCGCGCCTGTCAGCCATCGGCTCTTTTTACGCGTTCTCACTCGTACCTCCGATCTGTGCGGGTAACACTTTTGTGACGACCCACGCCAGCCCCAGCAAAATCAGACCACCAGCCAGCAGCAACAGCGCTTTATGCAGCAGCAGCACTTCCAGGAAGTAATACCAGCCAATGACATACAGCACCATGAACCCGCCACTGACCACCAGCAATCCCGGACTTCCCTGATAACGTGCCATCAGAATTAACCACAATCCCAGCCCGATACCCGGCGCATAAAGGGCGGCAGCCCCGCAGATAACGGCGGCGGGCAGCGTGATGATCGAAAACAGCGGCTGACTGCTCTTTTTCTGACTGAGCGCACTCAGCACTAAGCCTGCCGCAATACCGGTGCCTGTCGCAGGCTGAAGCATAGAAAACTGCGCAGAAGACCAGAGTAAATTCATGAGAACCGCCGCGTTTATGCCAAGTGAACTCAGCACCATCAGACCCGCCGGGATGCCATACAGCAGGGGATGCACGGCGTCAGCATAGGGTCCTGCCAGTAATCTCAGTTGATGACTGACAATCCACAGCCACAAAAACATCACCGCTGCCACCAGCAGGGAAACAGCAACGTGGCCTGCCGTTGGCGACAGGTAGAGCAGGGAAAGTAAATAGCCCGCCAGCACCAGAAAAAAAGTCAGGGCAGTGATGGCCATAAAGCGGTAAGTGCGGTCCGGCATCGCCACCGCCATCGCCGCGAGAATCGGTAATGCGCACAGTGAGCTCAGCATCATAAAGCTGACGTCATCGCTCTGGATTTGTAACACAACGCCGATAACCAGCCCACACGTCGCCGCAATGGCCCATGCCAGCCCAAGGTGATACTTACCGTCACGATCGCTGCGTAACAGGCCGCGGGCAATCACGGCGAGGACCAGTGAAGGCACGATAAGGGTCACAGCATTCGGGTCGTCGAGCAGGTCAGTGCTATAGAGCACCAGCGCCATCAGTAACAGAGTGATGAGCGCGGCGACCCAGCCTCCGACGCTCAGCGCCAGCCTCAGATACCAGGGCAGATTGGATGCGTGACCGCGTTGCTGAATCTCCCTAATCTGTGCGTCGCTCAGCAGGCCCTGATGACGCAGGGCATCTTCCAGGAAGGTCAGCCTGGCCGGAGCCTGATCGAGCGGTCCCTTTTCAGCCAGTTTGCGCTGCCACTTCAGCAGGATCGAACCATTTGCCGCCACCCAGAAAATCATCAGGACGCCGGTCAGATACAGGTCAGCCGTAACATAGGCCACAAGGAATAACTGCATGATCAGTGCGCAGCCCACAATCGTCAGACTGGCGATGCCCAGCGTCAGCATACAGAGATCAACATGGCGATAATGGTACAGGTAATAGCCTGCCAGCAGGGTGGCCACCCAGCCGCCCGTGACTAACGTAAAGTGGTTAGCACCGTGCCCGTCAGAGATATTTCCGGCCACGATGCCGGTCAGCAGCAGCAGTAAAAATCCGGCCATGACGCGTGAGAACCAGCGGCTTGCCAGCCAGCTCTCAGGATGATGCGTTATTGCCCGACAGGCCAGAAATTCCCTGATAATCAGGCAGGCTGCCAGCAGTGCCAGATAGACGTGCAGCACTGTCGTCGGGAGCCAGAAGAAGCTGTCAGACACGGCGAGCTCCAGCAGTGACGTCGGCAACGTGGCGGTGTAATAGAGCTGGAACGCCAGGTTAGCGACCAGCCAGCTGCAAAACCACAGGCTGTTTTGCCGGGCAATCAGCGCCAGCGGCAGAAGAATGCATAACCAGGCCCGGAATAGCTCCCAGCTATCCGCACCCGTCTGATAAATCTGTCCGTAAAGCGCAAAGAGAGCACCGAAACTTAATCCTGCTGCCAGCAATGCGCTGCGTGCCAGCGTGCTGTACCAGCGCCACCAGACCACTACCGCCAGCGCGACGATCAGCAGTTCGGTCAGGGCGAATTTCGCCATCTTCGGCAGCCAGGCCCAGTTCCAGGCAATAAAAAATACCGACCCGGCAACCAGTGACAGCAACCCCAGAAAGCTAAGCATCGGGATAAGAAACTGACGCCATTGCGCATGTGACGGCCTGATACCACAGAAAACAAAGATGCGCTGGCAGGTTTCCGGGCTCAGTCTTCCGACGTTGACCAGACCAGCAATCTGACGGCAAAGATACGCTGCCGTTCGTGATGGCATCCCGGTTATTCCATCAGGTGCAATCTCCCTCATACAATCTCTGCCTCTGTTTGCGGTGTGAGTTTGATGACGATAACCACGATTCTTCCCTACGCTCACGCTTTGCTGAGCGGCCGATAATTTTGCTGAACAAATGTAAACATCTTTTGCGGGATATAACAGTGTCAATCTAATACGAGGGGGGAACGCTGCGCGATCCGCCACACTCTTTTGAATATGAGCATCGCTGACCAGAGCACCTGCGTTTACTGATGTCATAATCCTGATCGTTTTGTCTGAACAGACAGGTCCATCCCACTGAGCTCACGGGAAAATAATCACTCTGTTAACCGCCAATGTTTCCCGGTGATTTCATTTTTCTGTCACTTTTATTCTTTAGGCTCGTGGCTTTCCTTAACGGATATAAAAATATGAAAATAAAAGCGATTTCTCTGCTTATCGGTTGCGCACTCTCTTTATCAACATTAGCGGCACAGCCGAAAGTTGAAAGCTACGTCGTCAGTTTCCCTGAAGGAACGCGCGTGAGCTACAACGGGGCATTCGCCAGCGCATTTCCTCAGGGTCTGCCGGTGGGTATTGGTTCCGGTTTGCTGTTTACCGGTAAGCAGGGGGAGGCGCTGACCTTTGTTACCGTCACCGATCGCGGACCCAATGCCGACTCACCTGATGTCGGTAAGAAAGAATCAAAAATATTCGTCACGCCGGACTTCGCTCCACTGCTGATGAATATTCGGGTGCAGAACGGCAAAGCCGAGGCCACGGATGCCCGACCATTGCATGACGATAAGGGCAATATAAACGGCTTGCCGTTGCAGGATGGCGTCATTGGATCAACTAATGAAGTCGCGCTAAGCGATACGCTGAAAGCGCTGCAGGGTGACAACCGTGGTCTGGATACAG
The DNA here is from genome assembly GCF_024158165.1 of Pantoea sp. B550. Taxonomy (NCBI): domain Bacteria; kingdom Pseudomonadati; phylum Pseudomonadota; class Gammaproteobacteria; order Enterobacterales; family Erwiniaceae; genus Pantoea; species Pantoea sp. B550. The sequence goes on along the minus strand of NZ_JAMYXI010000001.1, from coordinate 128,777 downwards.
AAGGTATTACGCCGGATGGCAAGGGCGGATACTGGCTATGCGATGAGTATGGTCCGTTCCTGATTAACGTAGATGAGCGCGGTAAAATCCTGGCCATTCACGGGCCGCAGGCAGCCGAAGGGGAGAAATCCATCGCAGGCGGTCTGCCGAACATACTCAAATGGCGTCAGCCAAACCGTGGCTTTGAGGGGATCACCCGCATGCCCGATGGGCGTATCATTGCCGCGGTGCAGAGCACGCTTAATATCGACGGTAAAAGCAAAAAGCAGGCGCGCTTTACCCGCCTGGTGAGTTTCGATCCGGCGACCGGGAAAACCGCGATGTATGGTTACCCTATCGACAGCGAGGCTTACAGTAAAAACAGTGACGCAAAAATTGGCGATATCGTGGCGATCGACAATCAGCATATCCTGCTGATAGAACAGGGCACCGATAAAAACGATGCGATGCGCAACCTTGTCTATAAGGTGGATCTTAGCCCGGCTACCGAGCTTTCAGCATTTGATAAGCCCGGTGAATACCCGGAGTTTGACGACGGGAAAACGCTGCTGAAACGCGGCATTAAGTTTGCCGCTAAAAAGCGGGTGGTTGATTTACGTCAGCTCGGCTGGCAACAGGAGAAAGCCGAAGGGCTGGCGCTGATCGACGATAAAACGCTGGCGATCACTAATGATAATGACTTTGGCGTGAAAGCGGTGATGCAGGATCCGGTTGAAGGTAAGAAGCGTAAGGATTATCGGGTGACGGAGCAGGGGACGCTTAAGGTTGATGACAAGCCGGTTGCCACGACCATTAGCCTGAAGCCACTGAAGAAACCGGAGTCGGACAGTGAGTTGTGGGTTGTTACGCTGGCGGAATCGCTGAAATAAGATTCAAAGGAGTAAAACGTTAACGTTCGTTTTTGGCACAAAGCGGACAGATGCGCATGTTAATGTCCGCTTTGTGCCAGAAGCGGACGTTGACATGCTACACAGTGAAAAAATAGTGAAGCTTACTTACTCAGTTTTTTTTATCTGCATTGGTTAGTGGCGTATCCTTATCGACCCAATCCATCATTAGCGGAGCCCAGCGTTCGCCTTCAACTGAAACAAGAGCCGCCGCTCGTTTGATCTCAGTCAACTCAGATTGCGTCAGTTTTACCTCGGCGGCAGCAATATTTTCTTCCAGCCTGTGCAGCTTGGTCGTACCGGGGATCGGAACGATATATGGCCGCCTGGCAAGGAGCCATGCGAGCGCTATCTGTGCCGGTGTACTGTTTTTATCGGCAGCAATCCGTTTGAGTAGATCAACAATAGCCTGATTTTTCTCCATTGCTTCTGCTGTGAAACGCGGCAGAGCTTTACGGAAGTCGCTGTCAGCGAGTTGCGTTTCTTTCCCCATGGCGCCGGTCAGGAACCCTCTTCCTAATGGGCTGTAGGGCACAAAACCGATGCCGAGCTCGTCACAAGCGTCGAGAATACCGTTCGTCTCTGGATCGCGAGTCCAGAGCGAAAACTCATTCTGTAGCGCCGTAATCGGCTGCACTGCATGCGCGCGACGAAGCGTCTGAATGCTGGGTTCAGACAGACCGAAATGCCTGACTTTTCCTTCAGCGATGAGGTCCCTGACTGCGCCGGCTACCTCCTCGATCGGAACGTTTGGATCAACACGATGCTGATAGAACAGGTCGATAACATCGACACCGAGTCGCTTCAGCGAGGCTTCCGCAACCTTGCGGATATTATCTGGCCGGCTGTTGAGGCCCTGGATCTGGCGGGTATGAGGATCGATGTCGAACCCGAACTTGGTAGCGATAACCACCTGATCGCGAACAGGAGCAAGTGCTTTTCCCACCATCTTCTCATTTTCGGACCCACCATAGACCTCAGCTGTATCAAAGAGAGTGACGCCCCGTTCGACCGCCTGACGAATGAGCGAGACTCCCGCCGCCAGCGGCAGAAAGTCTGCATAGGTAGGGCTCAGCCCCATGCAGCCGAAGCCAATGATGCTGACCTCAAGGCCACTTGATCCAAGTACACGCTTTTGCATTGTTTTATCCTTACGCAGTTCGTTCGCCATGTACTCCAAGGGAATGGAAGCCCTCGTCGATTTCACGGATGTCCTGATCGGTCAGGGTCAACCGGATCGCGCCTAAATTATCCTGGAAGTGCTTGAGCTTGGTGGTGCCGGGGATAGGCACGATCCAGGGACGCTGCGCCAGCAGCCATGCCAACGCAACCTGCGCTGTCGTTGCGTCTTTTCGTGTCGCTACAGTCTGCACGACATCAAATAATTGACGATTATGTGAGCGTGCTTCCGGAGTGAATCGCGCAAAGCCTGCGCGCATGTCGCCTTCTTTGGTAGGTGTGTCTTCGCTGATCTGACCGCCAAAAAAGCCCATACCCAGCGGGCTCCAGGGCACGAATCCGATGCCGAGCTCTTCGCAGGTCGGCAGCACATCGGGTTCAGGATCGCGGGTCCAGATTGAATATTCGTTTTGGACGACTGCAGGGGGATGAACGGCATGCGCGCGGCGAATGGTTTCGCCGTCGACTTCGGATAGCCCGTAGTGAAGTATCTTGCCCTCCTCGACGAGATCCTTGAGTGTTCCTGCGACCTCTTCGATTGGGACTGCAGGATCGAGCCGATGCTGGTAAAACACGTCAATACGATCAGTCTTTAACCGACGAAGCGACGCTTCTGCGACCTCCCGAATATGGTCTGGACGGCTATTGAGGCCTCGAACAGAGCCATCGGGTGCAAGATCGAAACCGAATTTCGTGGCGATCACTACTTTGTCACGGATTGGTGCCAGCGCCTCGCCAACGACCTCCTCGTTGGTGTATGGGCCATAGAACTCGGCAGTGTCGAAGAGCGTAATCCCATGCTCATGCGCGGCACGGATTAACGCTATCGCTTCTTTGCGATCAGTCTCAGGACCATATACCCGGCTCAGGTTCATACAACCAAAGCCCAGTTCTGAAACCTCAGGGCCATTTCGGCCAAGTAAGGGCTTTTTCATTCTAAAACCTTATTATAATCAACGAAAGTATCTGTCCACGTTAATTATATGGCGCGAATGGGTTCATTATAATACGGTGTTATATGCTAAGACCTATGAGGAAATCTCATTAATGCCTCGCCTGAATTTGAACGATTTGGCCTTATTCGTCGCCGTCGCCCGGGCGCGTAGCTTCACGAAAGCAGGCGCCCAATTGGGGGTTTCTCAATCGGCCTTGAGTCACGCGATGCGGGGACTGGAGGAGCGGCTTGGTGTGCGCCTCCTTGCACGAAGCACCAGGAGCGTATCGCCTACTGAAGCTGGCGAACGACTACTCCGTTCGCTTGCCCCTCGACTGGAAGAGATCGAAATGGAGGTAGCATCAATCGTCATTTCACGAGATCAACCTTCGGGCACCATCCGATTGTCCGCTCCTGAACATGCGGCACGCACGATCGTCTATGCAGCAGTAGCTCGGGTCGTTTCCGAATATCCTGACATTTGCGTCGAAATCAGTGTTGATCACGCGCTCATCGATATTGTTGCCGACCGCTTTGACGCGGGTATTCGCCTGGGTGATCAGGTCGCATCCGACATGATCGCGGTGCCTATCGCGCCCGGCCTGCGGATGGCGGTGGTCGGTACACGTTCCTATTTTGCTGCCCATCCAGAGCCACAAACGCCCAGCGATTTGGCCCGACACAATTGCATCACTTTGCGCCTTCCCACTTACGGCAACCTGCTCCCATGGGAATTTCAGAAGGGCGGGAAGGAAGTTAGCATCAGCGCGGAAGGCCAGCTTATTTTCAATACCAATAGCCTTGGTCTCCAGGCGGTAATGGGCGGACTAGGTTTGGGTTACTGTCCTGAAGATGAGGTCGAGGAAGAAATCGTCACAGGACGTCTTATCAGAGTGCTGGAAGATTGGTGTCCCATTTGGCCCGGGTATCACCTCTACTATCCCAGCCGGCGACAGCAGACGCCTGCGTTCGCCCTACTTATCGATGCGCTTCGATACAGAAAGTAAAGTAAACACTTTAGGTGATATCGGGAGTGGCTTTATAAGCTTCTTACTTTCAGCTGGCATCAGTCTGCTCATAGTTTGTTTTGTGCCAGAAGCGGAAGTTGCACATGTGAAGTTATGTTCAACCTATTGGAAACCTTAAGCTGTCAAAAGTGAAACGTCCGCTCCTCGCTCAAAGCGGACATTGGCCTGCACAACGTCCGCTTCGTGCCAGAAGCGAACATTCGGAAGAAATCATAGGTAACAAGCAGATGTGTCGGCTGATATCAGTGCGTATTAGTCAGCAGGGCGCAGCCCAGACTGACTCAGCGTCATAAAAAGGCTTGTCACCTTACCGATATAATTTACGGAAGGAAACAGCCAGATGAGGTTAAACCCACCTCTGGCTGCCGGATGGATATCAGAAAGTTTCCCAGTTGGTTTCTGATGTCCTGAAGGACGACTGAGGTTTTAACACAGGCGTGACCGCCTGAACCTTCGGCGTCAGCAATCCGGAAGAAGGCACACGGAACACGGCAACGGTTCTCTCAAGCTCGAGCGCCTGCTCTTCGAGGCTGCTGGCCGCTGCGGATGACTCTTCAACCAGCGCAGCGTTCTGCTGAGTAGTTGTATCCATTTCCGTCATGGCCTGCGCAATCTGCGTGATCCCGCGGTTCTGTTCGTCCGACGCAGCGGCAATTTCACCCATGATGTCCCTGACCTGCGATACAGACCTGACGATATCCTCCATCGTATTGCCAGCACGGTTAACCAGCTCGGTACCGTTACTTACCCGGCTTAGAGACTCACTTATCAGCGTCTCAATTTCTTTTGCAGCAAGCGAACTGCGCTGCGCAAGGTTGCGGACTTCACCGGCAACCACAGCGAATCCGCGCCCCTGCTCGCCAGCCCGGGCCGCCTCGACTGCGGCGTTTAGCGCAAGAATGTTCGTCTGGAAAGCGATGCCGTTAATAACGGAGATGATTTCCCCAATCTTGCCTGAACTCTGACTTATTCCCCCCATGGTGCTAATCACGTCGCTGATGATATTCCCGCCGCGGCTGGCATTGTGTGACGCGTCGGTAGCCAGCTGGCTGGCGTGATGCGCGTTCTCCGCATTTTGCTTAACCGTGGATGTCAGTTCTTCCATGCTGGCAGCCGTCTCGACCACTGCAGCCGACTGCTGTTCGGTACGTGACGACAAATCGGTGTTACCGGCCGCAATTTCAGAGGAGGCGCGGGCAACGTTATTCACGCCGTCCCTGACCCGCGAGATGATGTTACGCAGGCTCTGGTTCATGGTGCCCACGGCAGTCATCAGCTCGCCAAGCTCATCAGTGCGGGAGCTGGTTATTTCTGACGTCAGGTCACCTTCAGCAATACGTTTTGCAGACGACAGCGTTTCTCTCAGCGGGATGGTGATGCTCCGCGTCATTCGCCAGGCAATAATGAGGCTGAGAATAATACAGGCGAGGGTAGCCAAACCAATCTGCCAGATTGCGGTGTGGATATACTTCTGAGCCATCTCTGACTGAAAGAACGCGAGTCCTGTGATGGCGCTATTCAGTTTGCCTGCCGCTGCGGTCATTTCCTCTGAAGCCAGGCTTTCTGCCCGCACCGAAAGGAGATAATTATTTAACAGGGCGGAACCCGATAAAGTTTTCTGGTCCACTTCCGCCAGTATTTCAGCGAGCGCATTGTCAGAATCGCCTTTGAGCTGGTTAACAAGCAGAGCAATCGTGTCCCTGATCCCAGTGAATTTATCCAGCGCGACAGACTCTGGCTTTCTGATAAAGGCCTGGATATAAAACGCTGCCTGCTCTGTTTTGAAACTGAGAGAAAGCAGGGGCGCAGCAATCCCTGCGGGGACAGAAGCCTGACTGGAAGCCAGTTTTTCAGCCAGTGAGGCCAGATCCATCGTGTTTATCTGACTAAACGCGAGTGCAGCCCTGTCACTGCTCTCAAGAAAGGCCCGACGTTTTTCCTGATACTGCGCCAGAACCACGCCCAGGAGAGAAAGCCTCTCACTTCCTTCGGCTGACCACGAGTACTTATCGAGACTGGTTCGTAAAGCAAACAGCTGATTCATCGCCTCGCCGTTAATCTCGATAAACTTTTTATCCCGGGTGTACTGAAAAAGCGTGCGGTTAAGCCTGGCTTTTGCCAGCGTGTCCAGCATCTGAACGGTAACATCCCGCTTGGCTGAGTTTTCCTGAATACTTAAAAAACAGCGAAACGCGAGCGCCGCTATGATAACAGAGGCCAGGATGACCAGTGTGAATCCCAGTGCCAGTTTGCCCCCTATTTTTAAATCCGTAACTTTTTTTATAATATTCATTTTAATAATCCCAGTGTTAAATAATACCCTGCTCCTGAAATAACCTCAGGCTTCAATACGGTATCGGTAAAAAAGATGCTTTGTTTACACCTTTTTTGAATGCATTTAAAAAGATGTTTTCAGGAAGGATTTAATGAGTCATCCCGCTTTGGTTAGTGCTGGACACTACCTGGATTGATTGTCATTGCGGTTATGGTTTGGTATCAACCTTGTTTTAGCGGACAGACAATTAATAAGCATCTTTACTTGTGCATGAAAGGAAATGTAAATAAGTGCGTGTAGAGAAATGCGCACGTTTGCATTCATCATGCTCACCCACAGTGTGCATCCAAAATAAACCACGCAAGCTTATGATAAATATAGCTAAATATCATAAATCTTGTATTGGGCTACCCATTATCGATAGCAGAATGAGATTAAACCTGTGAAGGCTTCAATCACACTTTTACCGTGATAATTTCGCTTTTTAAGAACGTATAAATATTTTATTGTAAAAATTAAAAAACGCCGGTTTTATCTTAAAGTATGGTGCGATTATGACGATAAACTGTCACAGGCAGGCCTGCAGCAGTAGTCCTGAAGAAATAAATCAGCTAAACAGATTAGCTGCAAACACAGGACAGGTAATATGCTGGAATCCTCAACTTCAATCAATCTCTGAATGTTTAGTAAAATGATATTTTGTGTGGCATGTGGATTGGAAATGTATTAATGAATTTAACCTGAGGAGGAGACTATGCCACTACGAGATGAAGATAAAGGGCAGACAATTATTAGCGAGGCCGCACTACGTCTGGCCCTCGCTGAAAAAGAGATAAATATTAATTCCCTTTTGATTGAACTGGGACACATGGCAACAGATAACTGCCACGACGAGCGCCTCAATAAAATTTTTGTAGCCAGAACATGGCTGAGAGAGTTCATCACTCCGGTTCCTGCCGAACAGCACGCACTTTATCTGCAGATACTCGCTAGCCTGAATGAATAAAATAACTGTTAAAAAAGCAGAATCCCTGTGAGGCAGCAATGATTCCATCGGACTCAGGCGGGGCATTCCGTCACCACATAAAAATGTAATACGGTGACCTTCTATGACCGCTCAAAACAATCCTGTTTTTTTACACCTCCTACTGGCACAAAGCTGACCTTGAATAATAGGTTTGCTCACAGCCAGAACAACCCGTTCCCCCAGCGCAGATTCCTGGTGGCGGGGGCTGCATGATCTCCACGCTGTTGATGACGCTGCTGCTGCACGGGTTATAGCGATCATATTACCCAGCCTTACACGGGCGTTCACGTACATCCGGCTACATCAGTAAGGGTTTTATCAAGCCCCGTGTGTTGCAGACTGTCGCGAAGCCCGGCGTAATTTCCTTCTGTCAGACGTATCAGGATATTCAAAAAAAGCGCCAGCGTGCGTCTCTTCACCGTCAGTGAAGCGAGAGCCGTTCAGGAACGCCCCTGTTTTAACCGAAGTGCATTTTCAGCGTAAACAGACTGTCTTTTACCTGCGTCTGTTTTAATTGAAAGGCGGAAATTGATTCACAGATTAAGGCAAAAAATCACGCGGTGTTGAACTCAGAATGGAACGGAAAGCAGCGCTATAGGACGCCGGACATGAAATGCCAGGCTCATAAGCGGCCTTTTTGATTGGAATGCCATTCGCGAGTTGATCCAGCGAAACGTAAATCATTGCTCTTTGTTTTCAGGTGTTGAAACTACAGCCCGTACCTTTAATAAACAATCGCGAAAAGGTACGCTCTGACATCGCCGCTATAAAAGCGAGAAAACTCATCGATGCTTCTCAGCGTTGGTTAACCAGTAGTTCCCTGACAGCAGAGAATAATCGCTCATCATTTGGCATTGGAAGTACTGCAGTTAATGGTTGAGTTTCGCTGAGTATTTCCAGAAGCAACAGGGCCATATTGCGCTGACTCGGTCTGTTGTCGTTCTCACTGAACAGACCTGTTATCAGTTCTTTCACCAGGGGCAGCGCCGTAATGACGTGTACCGGGTCACTCTTCGTAAAATTGGTGCATTCTGCGAAAAGGCTGCAACTAAAACAGACAGCCCTCAGATCGGTATGAGACAGCAAATTGTAACTATGGATCTGCAGAGGTGGCAGCCACAATGCACGCTGAGGGGGATAACCCATCGGTTGTTTTCCGTTTCAACCAGCATGACCTCCTGACGGCATAGCGTTATTGCCACTCAAGATGATGTTGGGGAGGATCGATTTATCCACGTTGATAGCTTATAGCCGTGCCAGACCAGCCAGTAAAGTCTTCATGTCCCGGCGCTTTATCTATACTACCTGGCATTTCAGATTCAGACCCTGCCACTATGATACTTAAATCGGAATCATCCGGCGTGCGAGTTCACGGGATAGAGAATGTTTATCGCCAGATTATCCCAGGTATAACAGGAGCCTGTCTTAATGCGGGTACACTTTACTTACATGAACGTTTCGAAGCACCAGGGCATAAGAAACATGGGCGAGAAATCAGGGTCATGATGTGACTTACTCACACTGATACGCAGGTGATGCGTTGTCAGCCAACGCTCAGGGCATCGATTTTCTAATCATTATGGGCGGTCCACAAGATCCAGCCACAACATCTGAAGCGTGCCCGCACTTCGATTCAAAAGGTGAGCAGGCGCTGATTGCCTCCGCTGTTAAAACCGGTAAGGCTGTGATTGGTATCTGCCTGGGATCACAGTTGACCGGTGAAGCGCTCGATGCGCCGTTCGCCCATAGCCCGGAAAAAGAGATTGGCAAATTTCCGATTACCCTGACTGAAGAGGGCAGAAGGGATGCGTTGTTCTCTCATTTTACGAAATCGCTTGATGTCGCCACTGGCATAACGGCATGCCGGGTCTTACTCCGGAAGCAAAAATGATTGCTTTCAGCGAAGGCTGCCCGCGCCAGATCGTTTCATATTACGACCATGTGTTTGGGTTCCAGTGCCATATGGAACTGACGCCGGATGTTGTTGAGCTGCTGATCGCGCATCCTGACAAAGATCTGAGCCGTGCTGCAGAATACCGCTTCGTTGATACGCCGGAAAAACTTCGGGCGCATGATTACAGCGAAAGGAATCAGGTACTCTTTGAATTTCTGAACAAGCTGGAAAAACGTTATAAAGCCGCTCAGGCATAAGGTCATTCCGGGTGAAAACTGTTGCCGGTTTTATGGCAGATAAGCGGGTGTTGAGCATGAAGAGGATTTTTGGCTTTCAGTCAGATTGACTTGCCGCCGACCTTCCTCTTCTCAATCATGCGTTCTCAGCCTTGCTTTTTTATATCTGCTTACATTCCCAGACTGGCCAGCAGGTCGTCTACATCATCCTGGCTGGCAGGGGTTTCTGATGAGGAAGCGGGTTTAGACGGCGCTGCGCGCTCGGTCGTGCCATGTGAACCAGTGTTATCACGGATGACCTGTATCAGCTGCTGCTCAGCCTGATTCAGCACGGCCATCATCGCCTGGACTATCTGTCCGGTAAGATCCTGGAAGCCCTGTGACATCATAATCGCGTGCAACTGCTGTTGTGTCAGACCCGTGATGCGGGGGACCTCATCCAGTAAGGCAACAGTATCAGCAGCTAATGCCTGATCCTGTTCTTTGTCCGACGGATTCCCGGAAGTGGCATCCCAGCGTTGAGTGAGCTTCTCCGCTTTTTCGCCCAGTTCGGTTTGCAGAGGCTGCGTGATCTCCACGCTGTTGATGACGCCCTCTGCGGCTTCACGGGTCATAGTGACCACATAACCCAGTCTTTCACGGGCATTGGGGATACTTCCCGCCACCTCTGCAATGGTTTTATCAAGCCCTAGCTGTTGCAGACTGTCGCGAAGCTGCCGCAGGATGGAGCCAGCACGCGCCGTGATTTCGCTAATTTCCTGCTGCTTACTATGGGTGTCGGATGGTGACATGAATGTTTTTCCTGCGGACAGAGTTTCGATATCTGAGGTTATCGGCAGAGTCCGGCGGTTTTTTAAATTTCCTGTGATTTTTCCCATCGAACAGACGTATCAGAATGTTAAAAAGACGCCTCGGTGCGGATAGTGTCAGGTTTGGGAAAGGGAAAAATGTGGCTGAATAGCTGTGTTCACACAGCGGGCTTTTTGCCTGGAGAATGTGCCAGCGGTTACGGTTGTTTTGATCGAGAAGCGGGCTTCGGTCGTTGTTCCCCTGCAGAGAGCGTAACCGTCAGCGAAGTTGCTTATTGATTAACAGAGGCATGCCAGCGGCAGCCATTAATAAGGTGCTTTTGATGGCCGGTGCGATGATTTGAAACGGAAATTAGCGCATCAGGTAAATCTTCATCGCTGCTATGAACGGTATAATATCTGTTCAGACAAACGGCGAGAGGTTGTAATCAAGTGCTGACGTATATCACGATTGGTACAAATGACCTTCAGCGATCCGCGGACTTTGATGACGCTGTTTTTAAAGCGCTCGATGATTCACGACTGCCAGCCCGGACAGAGGGCTGGGCAATGTGGGGTATTTACTTCAATGCCGACTGACCAATGTCCGCTTCTGGCACAGAATGGACTTGCGCGTCGCACTATACGCATCCAGCAAAAGCAGCCCCTGCGCCTCGTTTTTGATGCCTCTGACACAGAACCTATGTGCGCGCGTGGCAAGGTACGCTGTGAGAGAAATGCGCTCATGCTGCGCTTCTTGTCCGAAGCAAGAGACTCTGGCGATTTTCCTTAAGCAGATGCAGACCTCAGTTGCTGTCACTCGGTATCTTAACGACGACTTTGCCTTTCGCATGTCCCTGCCCAAGGTAGGCAAGAGCTTCTTTTGTTTCCGCGAAAGTAAATACCTTGTCGATCACAGGCTTGATTTGTTCAGTTTCTACGAGTTTACAGATTTGAGTAAGCTGATCGCCATCAGGCCGGACAAAAAGAAATGAATAGGTCAGGCCTCGCTTTCTGGTAAGACGCAAAATCCTGCGGCTCATCAGCCCGAACACAAAACGCAGGAGAAAGTTTAGTCCCCGAGTCCGGGCGAACGCAGTATCTAACGGGCCGACAAGAGAAACAATCTTCCCGCCCGGCCTGAGAATTTGGGCAGACTTTTCAATTGAGTCGCCTCTGATAGTGCCGAGAACCACATCGTAGTCACTCAACTGTTTTTCAAAATCTTGTTTTTTATAATCAACAACTTCATCTGCGCCAAGATGACTTACCCATTCGACATTGTCTGTACTGGTAGTCGTTCCCACCTTTGCACCAAATTGTCTGGCCAGCTGGATAGCAAAACTGCCAATCCCCCCGGAACCTGCCGGGATGAAAACCTTCTGGCCTGGCTGCAACCCGGCTCGATCTGTCAGCGCCTGCCAGGATGTGAGGCTCACCATCGGGAGCGAAGCCGCCTGGACGAAATCCAGGTTTACGGGTTTCATGGCCGCAGCGCTTTCAGTCACTAAAGCAAATTCAGCAAGAGAACCCGTTCCCGTGTCGAAAATGCTGGCGAAAATTTCGTCGCCTGGCTTGAAACGCGTCACGCGACTCCCCGCTGCGATCACAACCCCAGCTAAGTCGCTACCCAATGTGGCGGGGAGCTTGAAATGCAAAACCGGCTTGAATATTCCGGTTGGGATCAAGTTATCAATCGGGTTCAGACCCACGGCGTAAACTTTAACCAGGATTTCATCAGCAGCAGGGGCTGGATAATCGATGTTTTCAAATCCCAGCTCAGGGGATTTACCGTAGCGTTTAAACGTAAATGCTTTCATCGTCTTATTCTTCATTTATTGTTTTGCATCAAGCTGAAGACTTTTGCGCACCACCTTATCCAGGAATGACGCAGGGGCGAACCTGAGAATAAAATTCAACTGACCAGCCAGCTTTCCTGCCGTATAGCGAATCTTTGGACGTGAAGTCTGTGCGGCTTTAACCACCACGTCAGCCACCACCTCTGGACTTTCCGCCTCAGCCATTGCCTTGTTCACTACTTTCGTCAGCTTAGCCCGAATCTGGTCATACTCCTGAAGCCTGACGTCCGGCTCGATATTATTGGCTTCAAACTGTGTTTTCATGTAAGCCGGTTCGATGACAGAAACTCTGATGCCCTGCGTGCGCAGTTCATGATCCAGTGCGCCCGAATACCCTTCGACCGCATGCTTACTGGCCGCATAAAGTGCCACATACGGCAACGGAACGATGCCGAGTATCGAACCAATATTGATGATACGCCCGCTGCCCTGACGGCGCATATGAGGGATTACTGCCCGGCTCAACCTGACGATGCCCAGAAAATTGGTGTCGAAAATGTGCCTGGCCTGATCAACAGAACTTTCTTCCGCCGCCGCCGGAGCGACCCCAAAGCCCGCATTGTTCACCAGAACATCGATACGCCCTTCCAGACCCAGTAACTCCTCAATGGCGGCCCCGACAGAGGCGTCGTCGGTCACATCCAGCGTAAGTAACGGAAACGATTGTTTTCCCGCCTGTGAACCACGCCGGCTTGTGCCATATACAGTAAATCCAGCGGCTAAAAGTTTACGGGCAGTCGCTTCGCCGATACCCGAGGACGCACCGGTAACCAGTGCAACACGTTTTTTTATCATGCTGAATAAGACCTTAATGATGTGTTTGAGGTTTCTCATCGCGGATGAGACGACAGGCTGTAAGGGATTTATGTCGGATTTACCGCTGCGCAGAACAGCCGGAAGACCGTTCTGCACAGTGCACCTCATTGATTACCGTGTTTTATATCGTTCAGCGGCTTCATCCTGTTTGATGTCTGTAAGCAGCGCCTGACGCGAAGCATCAAGGGTGTCCCAGTGGGCAGCATTACGTAAAGGCGGGATGGTGACGAGTTCACGGCGGTCAAAGCCCACCAATGCGGCATCCACTAACTCGCCCACTTCCATGAAATTTGCCGAGTTACTGATGTCGATACCTGCGCGGTCCCAGATTTCCGTATAAGTGCCGGCAGGAAGCACCGCCTGGATATAAATGCCTTTAGATGACAGCTCGACATTCATTCCCTGAGACAGGAAAAGCACAAAGGCTTTGGTTGCTCCGTAAACCGTCATGGCAAATTCCGGGGCGAGTCCGACGATGGAACTGATATTGACGATCGATCCTTCGCCCGTTTGCACAAAGCGTGGCACCACGGCACTGGCCAGTCTGGTCAGGGCGGTGACGTTAAGCGCGATAAGGCTTTCTATCGAATCAGGCGTCTGCTCTGTAAAACTGCCAGACTGCGCGATACCCGCGTTATTGATAAGGGTGCCAATCCGTGTGTCTTCACGCAGACGGGATTCGACCGCGGCTAAATCACGCGTTTGCGTGAGGTCGGCAGGCAGAACGTCGACAGAAATGCCATTTTCCTGTCGCAGACGCGCGGCCAGTGTTTCTAACTTCGTTTTGTCGCGCGCGACCAGCACCAGGTCGTGGCCCCGGCTGGCAAACCGTTCTGCGTAAACAGCACCAATACCCGTGGATGCGCCTGTGATGAGAACTGAAGCTTTAGTCATAAGTTGATCTTCTTTATTAATGTGTAAAAAGAATCTGCAATGTGCGATGTATGTAGGGCTTTACTTGCTGGCCTCAGTCAGCGACGGGTAATCGGTATATCCCGCTGCGCCACCGCCATAAAGGGTTTCAGGATTGAGTGAGGCCAGAGGCGCGCCCGTCTTCAGCCTTTCGACCAGATCCGGGTTGGAGATGAACAAGCGACCGAACGCGAACAGATCGGCTTTGCCTTGCGCAAGCTGAGTGGACGCCAGTTCCAGGTCATAGCCATTGTTGCCGATATAGGTGTTTTTAAAACGCCGGCGCAGGGAGTCGTAATCAAACAGTGAAACATCACGCGGGCCGCCCGTCTCACCTTCAACTACATGGAGGTACACGATGCCTGATGCATTAAGTTCATCAGCGACGTAGTCATACAATGGCTGCGGATCACTGCATGAAATGGCATTAGCATGGGAAACTGGTGAAATGCGCACGCCGGTGCGGTCAGCACCGATCTCATCTTTAACAGCCGCTGTAACTTCCAGCAGCAGGCGCGCACGGTTCTCGATAGAGCCACCGTACTCATCGGTTCGCTGATTGGCGCCGTCTTTAAGGAACTGTTCCAGTAGATAACCATTCGCGCCGTGAATCTCTACACCGTCAAATCCGGCGGCAATGGCATTGGCCGATGCCTTTCTGAAATCGTCAATAATCCCCGGTATTTCCTGCAACTCCAGCGCACGTGGCTCAGAAACATCAGCAAAGCCATTATTCACAAAGGTTTTCGTCCCGGCGCGCATCGCAGACGGCGCGACCGGTGCAGCCCCACCCGGCTGTAAATCGACATGCGAAATTCGTCCTACGTGCCATAACTGTACAAATATGCGCCCACCTTTGGCATGCACCGCGTCAGTCACTTTACGCCAGCCATCGATCTGAGCCTGTGTGTAGATCCCCGGCGTATCCTGATAGCCCTGCGCCTGTGCGGAGATCTGTGTCGCTTCAGTGATCAGCAATCCTGCTGTGGCACGCTGGGCGTAGTAGGTCGCCGCCAGTTCGCCCGGTACCAGCCCCGCTCCGGCCCGATTACGTGTCAGCGGTGCCATCACGATGTGGTTGGCCAGTGTTGGTGAGCCAAGTTCATAGGGTTGAAATAATGTCTGATTCGTCATGCTTATTCGCCCGTTAATGGTGGGTTGTGGTGTCAATATAATGATGATGATCATAATCAATAAAGTCAACCCGTTTGATTATGGTCATCATCAATGTATACTTAAACTCAATTTTTAAGAGGGGCAGGAAACCATGAAAGTGTCGAAAGAGCAGGTTCGGGAAAACCGGACACGCATTGTTGAAACGGCCTCAGAACTTTTTCGTGAGCGCGGTTACGATGGCGTGGGCGTCGCGGAACTGATGGCTGCGGCGGGATTAACACACGGCGGGTTCTACAAGCACTTTAGTTCCAAGGCTGACCTGATGTCGGAGGCCATGAGATGTGGTTTTACGCGATCGGCAGAAAGTACGGTTGGTGTGAGCCGGGAAAAATTTATTGAATACTACCTCTCCCGACAACACCGCGATGATATGGGGAACGGGTGTGTGATGTCGGCACTAGGCACCGATACTGCGCGTCAGTCTGAGTCAATGAAGGCGGCATTTGCGGCCGGGATTGAACGTCAGCTCGCAGTGTTGGGGAATGAAAATGTAACGCGCGCTGAACTGATTGATAATATTGCACATCTTGTTGGTGCCCTGGTTCTATCTCGTGCCTGCCCTGATAACTCAGCACTGGCTGATGAAATTCTGGATGTGTGCCGTAATCGCCTTTGCAGTCAGGATGTCCATAAGGATTGAATATATTCTGTTGCGGGAATTATTTTATGAGCAGTGCAGTAATTAAATAACCCATGTCCGCTTCTGGCCCATGATACGGCTTTTGTTCCATGAGGACATTGTCATGTTCAATCTTCATAGTGTCAGGAGATTTGATTATGGATGTCCCATATGAGCGAGATGCAGACAGTATGGTCTGCCTCCGGGGAATATCGATCGCGACGATTACACCTGAGGATATAGCCGCACTGCTGCTCGTTCAAGCGTTCGGAGGGCGTATATTCCCGCTAACCGTACCCGGAGAGGCTGACCCTCGATCAGATTGCTGTTCACTTTGCTTCGGTCTGGGGTTGTGCGGCTGATGTGCCAGACCTTACGCCTGACAGCTATGTTGAATAGCTGCTCAGACAGACACCGATGACAAAGATGAAATCGGAAGTTACCACGGCGCCCCTTTATCGCCGCTGGTCAGCAACACTGTGGAAACCATTACCGGTCGTCCACCGGAGCGGTACGCCGAGTATCTGGTTACGAACTTTTGCACCGAAAGCCTGAATAAAGCTGACGAAAGATGAATACACCAGCCTGTATTTCCGGTTTAACTTTCAGCACAAAGCAGTCCGATAGGGTCTTAAATGCGTTTTAAGTGAAAACGGTAGCTAAAAATTATGCTCACTGCCTTCTGGTGGCTTCAAAAATAACGCATTGTATTAATAATTGCTTGGGTAATTAACAGTCGCCAGGCACCATCCTTTTTTCATCCAACGATCGATGCTAATCATCCAGGGTTAGTTTATTAGAGTAAGCACCAGGCATAATGGCAAGTTTATTTCATATTAAAAAAGGCGCTTAATCAGCGCCAGATGACCCTATATAGTAACCTGATGGCTAATTTTTAACGGCGACTCAGATTCCAATCTCATTTTTAACCCATGCTCGCGCTTTTTTGACCGTCTCTAATGGCGGTGCTTTTACCGGGTCTTGTTCTGCCTCAATAATTATCCAACCACTATAATTTGATTGTTTCAGAAAATTAATTACTGGCGTGTAATCGACGATGCCATCTCCAGGAATGGTGAACAGACCGTTTCTGACAGCATTATTAAAGCTCCAATCATTGTTGATCACATTATTTAATACATCTCCACGCACATCCTTCATATGGATATGTGCCACCCGGTTGCCGTAGTTTTCCAGCACCCAGCTAATGTCTATGCCAGCGGTTGTCGCATGGCCACAATCCAGCACGATACCTACTACATCATCAGTCGCTTCCAGGAATGCTTTCAACTCATCGTTAGTTTCTACAATCATCATCAAATGATGATGGTAAGCGAGACGCAAGCCGTAAGTTTTCAACAGTGACGCAGCCAGACTATTTACCTTCTGCGCATACTGCTCAAGATTGATGCTCCCTAAAGCTGGAGACAGCGATAATGGCTCATCCAGAGGAGAATTGCCTGGCATAACACCGCACTCACCATAAACCATTACTTTCGCCCCAAGAGACTTGAGAAGTAATGCGTGATTGTGAACAGCTTCAAGCTCTTCCTCGACGCTACGCTCAGCAAGAAATCCGTTAAACCAGCCGGATGCCAGCTTGAGCTTTGCGTTGGAGAGAATCGGCTGGAGTGTATTAATTGTTCCCGGGAATTTACGCCCCAACTCAATCCCTTCATAACCAGCTGCTGCGGCTTCTTCCAGGCAGGTTTCTAGCGGGATATCGCCGCCGAGATCTGCCAGTACATCATTGGTCCAGGACAGTGGACTCACTCCAACAAGAATACGCGTTGATACGCTCATATTTCTATCCTTCAAAATAAAAAGCACCGCTCCCGATGAGCTGCGAAGCGATGCTAACCAGGTCCTGCGAGGCTCGGGGGGCAGGGATTACAGGGTGAACGCTTCGCGGAAAGCGTCCAGCGCCGCCACAGAATCACCTGATGCCCAACCTTCCAGTGCTACCACGCCGTGGTAGTTGATGCCCTGCAGCGCCCGGGCAACGGCTTTGTAGTTGATCTCGCCCGTTCCCGGCTCCTTACGGCCCGGCACGTCAGCGACCTGGATTTCACCAATGTACTTCTCGCTTTTCTGAATCAGCTCAATCAGGTTTCCTTCACCAATCTGCGCGTGATAAATATCAAGGTTCATCTTCAGGTATGGGCTGTTCACTGCGGCAACCAGCGCAAGCGTATCGTCTGCTTTGGCGAAAGGCGTACCCGGATGGTCAACGGCCGTATTCAGGTTCTCCAGAGTGAACACCTTGCCGGCTTGCTCGCCCAGTTTTGCAAGCTCATCCAGCGTTTTCTTCGCCTTCAGCCACATGTCACCGGTTACTACTTCAACTGGTTTCACAGGCAGGCCGACATTGTTCAAACCGGTTCCGTGCAGGTTCAGTGACGGACAGCCAAGACGACAGGCAACCTCAATTGACTCGCTGGCACTGGAAAGCAGCTGTGCAATCTCTTCGTCGTCGGTCAGGTTTCCTGAGATATAGCCGGTCATTGAAGTAATGCGGGCACCGGTTTTCACCAGCGCTTCGATGTCTTTCTGGGTCCAGTCCCAGATTTCCACGCCGAAGCCCATGGCGTGAAGGCGTTCCACGCGCTCAATGAATGGCAGTTCGAGGAACACCATTTCAGCGCATACGGATAATGAATAGTCAGACATGAGTAATCCTTACAGAGTGATCGGCTGAGACTGCTGAACAGAGGCAATACATGCCAGCGCAATTTCCAACGCGTTGCGAGCATCTTCGCCCGTTGCCTTCGGGGTTTCACCGGTCGCAACACAACGCACGAAGTCGGTCAGCTCTGCTACATAGGCATCACGCAGCAGATCGGTATCGCGGCGTGCAGTATCGATTGAGATACCCTCAGCGGTGTACCGCACGCAGTTGTTCACGTTCATATTGCCAGCCTGCAGCATTCCTTTGCTGCCGAACACTTCACCACGCACGTCGTAGCCATATACTGCCTGGAAATTAGCTTCAGCAGTAGCTATTGCGCCGTTATCAAAACGAATGTTCACTACGGCGGTGTCCAGCAATCCACGGTCTTTAAAATCAGGGCGAACTAAAGCATCGGCAACGGCATAAACCTGGGTAGGTTTCGCCCCCGGGTTCAGGTGAAGCAGGATGTCGAAGTCGTGGATAAGGGTTTCCAGGAAAATGGTCCAGTGTGGGATTGGAGCAGGATCGCCCAGGCCTGGATCGCGTGTGGTTGAACGCAGCAGCTGCGGCACACCAATTTTACCTGCTTTGATTTCTTCGTAAGCAGCAGCAAAACCGCTCACGAAGCGACGGTTGAAGCCAACCTGCAGCGTAACACCGGCTTCTTCAGCGGCGTTGATTGCCTTATCTGCCTCTTCCAGAGTCACAGCCATTGGCTTCTCACAGAAAACGCCTTTACTCGCCTTTGCTGCTGCTACAATCAGCTCAGCGTGAGTACGCGCTGGCGATGCTATAACGACTGCGTCGATGTCAGGGTCATTCAGCATTGCCTGCGGGTCGGTATAGGATTTTTGTGCGCCCAGTTTAGCGGCCAGTTTCTCTGCGGCGCCTGGAACAGGATCTGCAACTGCTACTAAAGTGGCACCTGGAATACGTTGAGCAACCGTTTCACCATGAAAACTGCCCATACGACCTGCGCCAATCAGACCAACGCGCACAATATTTTTTAAAGACATGTGACTCTCCTCAATATGTAGGGTATTTAAGGCTTACTTTTGGGATACCGATTCTGGTGTAACGAGCGGTTGCTGCTCATGTCCAAAACGACGGGATTTAGAAAGCATCAGCGGTTCGATGTGCTCCAGCGATACACCTTTTGTCTCAGGCAGGAAGCGGCCAACGAACCAGAAAGCGATGACGCTGAACCCGCCGCATAGCAGCAGCGGGAAGGCGCCGTGGAAATGCTCCATCAGTGCCGGACTGCGGTTCATCATTGGAAAGCTCTGAGTAACGATGAAGTTTGAAATCCACAGGGAACAGAAGGCATAGCCCATCGCTACAGCGCGCATACGGTTCGGGAAGATTTCTGATATCAGCAGCCAGGCACCGAGGCTCCATGACAAGCCGAATACAAAGATAAATCCCACTAAGCCAACCACCGGCAGGTAACCTTTGGCTTCGTTCATGAAGGCCCAGGAAGTGAAGAACAGGAAGGCAGCGCAACCTAAAGCACCCCAGCGAAGTAACGGAATACGGCCCACGCGGTCAAACGCAACCAACGCAATACTGACACCCGCTAACAAAGCCAGACCCAGAAAAATGCTTTGAAACAGAGAGTCCTGTGTATTACCCGTCACGTTCTGCAACAGCGATGGTGCGAAATACATCAGGATATTGATGCCGGAAACCTGCTGAAGCACGGCAACGGCACAACCGATCCACAGAATATAAGATGCCTTTTTGTCCTTAAGGATGCCGCGCTGCGATGGCGCACTGGTTGAGGCGGAATCAACATCAATAGAACTACGGATCTCGGCGTATAAGCGTTCAGCATGTGCTGCGTTGGAAAGAGAGGTCAGCACCTTGAGTGATTTCTCTTTTCTGTTATGCATCGCATACCAGCGTGGCGATTCTGGCATAAAGAAGGCCATCACCAGGAACAGGACGCAGGGAACCAGTGCTGACGCCAGCATCCAGCGCCAGCCCATCGATACAATCCATTCGTGAGCCGCCCCTTTGGCAATCAGATAGTTCACCACGTAAACCACCAGTTGGCCGCTCACCATCAGCATCTGCTGCATACCCAGCATGCGCCCACGCAGATCTTTCGGAGACACCTCGGCGATGTAGAGTGGAGTAACGGCAGAGGCCATTCCCACGGCCAGACCGCCAATCATGCGATAGATAACGAACCAGGTAAGGTCATTGGCGAGAGCCGCGCCGACTGCTGAAATGGCAAACAGAACTGCAGTAATGATTAATGTCGCTTTACGGCCAATATGGTCAGTAAGGCGCCCGACACCCCAGGCACCAATAACACATCCCAAAATAACGTTAGAAACCGCCCATCCACTTTCAGCAGGCGTGAGCGATAAATGTTCAGTCAGTGGTTCGATAACGCCTGAAATAACAGAGGCGTCATAGCCAAGAATGATCCCGCTGACTGATGCGATGGCACAGATGAAAATGAGGTAAGGCACATTATGCTTTCGTGTAGACATTTCAATATTTCTCCACGGTGGTTTTTATGATTTGTATTTGTAGGTAAGACCTTTCTGGTTAGCAATGAATGTGCCAACTCACACATCGCTGTTTTATATGGGAATAAAAAAAGATGACGATCACAAAGTGTTTATAAAAAGGACATGTCTCCATAACATGTCTATAGAATGGACATATTCAAAATATTAGATAATGAAACGTATGAACCATAAAAACGAAAAAACGTGGGACGAGGAATGGGAGCTGATCGCCAGGCTGAACCATGCGCAGAAATTTGACGAATACATAGAAGAACTGGGGATAGCCTGGAAAGCTTTCGAGCAGGGAAATGTACCGAAAGGCTTACGCCCGGCTGTTCACGCATCATGGATACGTAGCCATGAAGAAGGTATTGATGCCTATCGCTTCGAATACCAGTTATGCGCAGAGCACGAACTTCGCAGAGTCATGACACGGAACTCGGCATTAATCGCCATAGCGCGCGATATCATGCGTAATCTGCTCGCCTATAATCCTGATGGTCACATCAATCTGACTGACGCTAATGGTGTAACGATGCACTATTGTGGCCAGGATTTAACGCCAGTAGGCAGTATTCTCAGCGAGGCAATATCCGGTACCAACTGCACCGGTCGCTGCATTAAAGAGAACAAACTGGTCTATATGCTGAGCGCAGAAAATTATAAAGAAGCGCTGCGTATTCGTGGCAAACACTGCGCTGCGGCTCCCATCCGGGATGAAAATGGCGTTATGCTGGGCGTGCTGACATTAACTGCCAATCCTGGCTATTTTCACTACCATACTCTGGGAACCGTTCAGGCTGCTGCAGAGGCAATTTCACAGCAGCTGATTTTGCGTCATTTAGTAAATGAGCAGGAATCAGTAATGGAATCGCTGAATGAAGGCGTTCTGGTTGTCAGTGAGAGAGGCACAATTCGGCAGTTAAACCGCTATGCCCGCCAGATATTAGGTATACAGGAAGATGTCCGCTTCCGTGATGCTGATGAAGTATTCATGCCGGATGATTGTTCATTCAGAGAGCTGCCAGCCTGTAAAGATCGCAACATTACTCTTTCTCCTGGCCCTGTTTCGCGTATCACATGTGTGATTTCCGTTGTTATCACACCTGAAGGTGGCCGCGTCATTTCTATGCGTGATAACCGCCGTATACGTGATATGACGCGTCGTGTTATTGGCAGTAGTGCCAGCTATACCTTTGACATGATTCTCGGCCAGTCACGCATAATGCAGGATACGCGTAATAAAGCACGTAACGCTGGACGCAGTGATAGTACTGTACTGCTTACAGGCGAAAGCGGTACCGGCAAGGAGCTATTTGCTCAGTCCATCCATAATGGCAGTAATCGCAATGCCGGTCCGTTCCTTGCTGTTAACTGTGGCGCAATCCCTCGTGATCTTGTGCTGAGCGAACTGTTTGGCTATGAGGATGGCGCGTTCACCGGTTCAAGACGTGGTGGCTCAGCGGGTAAATTTGAACTGGCAGATGGAGGAACGCTGTTCCTTGATGAAATCGGTGATATGCCGCTCGATGCGCAAGCCAGTTTGTTGAGAGTACTGCAGGAAGGTGAAGTGACGCGCATCGGCGGGAAGCAACCACTAAAAGTCAATGTGCGTATTGTTGCTGCAACCAATCGCGATCTGAAAAGAGATATTGATAATGGCTCATTCCGTCGTGATCTCTATTTTCGCCTGAACGTGATCAGTCTGCCCATTCCACCTTTGCGAGTCAGAAAAGAAGATATTAAAGAGCTGACTGACTGGTTCTGCGAAAAAATATGCCGCGCACTCAATCGTGAACGCGCATTACTTTCCGGTTCGGCGCTGCAGATGATGGAAAACTATGACTGGCCCGGAAATGTGCGTGAACTGGAAAATATTGTTGAACGAACCATCAACCTGACCGAAACGGACGATATCAGTGATAAAGATCTACCTGAGGAGCTTCGTCTGTCCGCCTGTGCCATTTCCGATATACCAGGCGAGAGCGTGAAAAGTTTTAGTCTGAAGGATGGCGAGAAGACGCTAATAGAACTCTGTCTGATGGAAAAAAAGGGCAATATGCGTCAGGTTGCCATCGCGCTGAATCTTTCACGCGGTGCGCTGTATAACAAAATGAAGCGTTACGGGATTGAACCCGATAATTACCGCAGGTTGTGTCATGATGTCTGAATCAGCTGTAACAGACCGGAAAAACGTCCGCCTTTGGCACTGAGCGGACATCGGCTCCGTCCCGGGCCTGAGATATGCCGTAAGAGAGCGTTTGCCACGCACAGAGATCATCGGGCAGTCATCTGATAAAGAACAGGGTTCTGACTTCGAAACACCCTGATTCTAAGCGCATTCGATTTCCCGGCCTCGTTCTCTGATCCTGCATCCCGGCTTTACCCTCAAATGGACAACGCAGGGACAAATCAGGACAACATACGGGCAGCGTATGGAACCCATCAACGCTCTCAGCTATTCATGACGTTAAATCATGTCTGTTGAGGGAGAAAAGATGAACTTTTATCGCAGTAAAGCATTTACCGGCTCTAAAGCCTGGGATGCTCAACACATTGCCAGCTTCGATAATATCAGCGTGAAACTTCACTGGACCGATCAACCCTATAGATGGCACATCAATGACGGACAGGAGGTTTTTGCTGTTATGGATGGGTGTGTTGAGATGCAATACAAAGAAAACGGTGATATCAAAAGCAGGATACTCAACACAGGTGATATTTTTTATGCCAGCGAAGGTACAGAACACATTGCGCGTCCACAGGGTGTCGCCCGCGTGTTGGTCATTGAAAAAGAGGGTTCCGTTTAATCAAGGTCTGCTCCGTTAACCGGTAAAGCCGGATGTCAGTGTTTGCTTTGGCCATCAGTAATACCAGCCAGCTACCCGCAGGCTGGCGTGAACGGGATAATCTTGCAGGAAACGGCAGACCAGACCTATGTTTGCCAGGGGCAGGCTGTCGATGTCATATCCAGCCTGCCAGATTTATAAAACCTCAGGCCGCACGCACCTGCGGCATCGCAATATCTGCGCTGATACGTGCGCCGTCGGCATCAAACACCATGCAGTGGTGCGGATGGAAGCTGGGACGCAGCGTCTGATAAGGGCGGAAATGCACATCGCCCGGCAGCAGCATCTTAAAGCCGTCGTGGCCGTGGCTCTGACCAAACAGATAGGTATTATTGCCGAGCCGTTCCACAACCTCGCAGTGGAAGTCGATATTCAGAGGCGCATCGCCGTTGATCTGCAACTGTTCCGGCCGGATACCCAGGGTGATCTCATCTCCTGACTGCAGCTGGCGGATGGGTGAGGGGAGTTGCAGCCGGTGTTCGCCGTCATTGATCAGGGCGACCAGCCCGCCAGGGCCACACTGCTCTACACGCGCGGGCAGGAAGTTCATCTTCGGCGAGCCGATAAAACCCGCAACGAAGCGGTTGATCGGGTTGTAGTAGAGTTCCATCGGCGAACCGACCTGTTCCACCTTGCCGTAGTTCATCACCACAATCTTATCGGCCAGCGTCATCGCCTCCGTCTGATCGTGCGTCACATAAACCATGGTGGTTTTCAGCTCCTGATGAAGCTTAGCGATGTGCAGCCGCATATCGACACGCAGCTCTGCATCCAGGTTCGACAGTGGCTCATCAAACATAAACACCCGGGGATTACGCACAATCGCGCGACCAATGGCGACACGCTGACGCTGTCCGCCGGAAAGCTGCTTAGGTTTACGATCCAGTAGTTGCCCCAGCTGCAGCGTCTTCGCCACCATTTCAACCTGATGCTGAATCTGCGCTTTTGGCAGCCCGTTGACCTTCAGGCCGTAACCGATATTCTCCGCTACCGTCATATGGGGATAGAGCGCGTAAGACTGAAACACCATCGCCACCCCACGATGCGAAGGTGCGACATCATTCATCACCTCATCGCCAATCAGAATCTCACCGTCACTGATCTCTTCCAGTCCGGCAATAAGCCTCAGCAGCGTGGATTTTCCGCAGCCTGATGGACCGACGAATACTGCAAACTCACCAGCTTCAATATCGAGTGCGATATTTTTTAGCGTTTCTGTTTTACCAAAGCGTTTGGTGACATTTCTCAATCTGATGCTGGACATGCTGAACCTCATGGCAAAGAGTCTGGTGGCTAAAATGTACGACGTATAACAGTGGGTCAGATTCCACGTCAGGCCTGATGGTGCCTGCATTGACTATAACGTTCCGTCCGGGCACGCCCTATCGCTGTTTTTGATTTCTGTAATACCGATCACACATTGGTGCAAACGGGCTGGAGCGCAGCACCTATTCCGCGTAGCGTATGACTCAAATGCGATACGTTACTCATACTTCATATGCACAATCAGCATGTGTTTATAAAAAGAACATCAGCAAATGGCAGCTAAAAATGTCATACCTTCACACGAGGCCGGTAATGAAAATCAAAATCAGCGTTACGCTACTCCTCTCAGCATTGATGCTTAATCAATCCGTCTGGGCCGCTCAGCAACTCACCGTCTGGGAAGACATTAAGAAATCGGACGGCATCAAAACGGCGATCGCCGATTTTCAGAAACAGTTCGGCATTGACGTAAAAGTGCAGGAGATGCCGTTTGCGCAGCAGATTGAAAAGCTGCGTCTGGATGGCCCGGCCGGAATTGGCCCGGATGTGCTGGTGATCCCAAACGACCAGCTCGGCAGCGCGGTAGTGCAGGGCTTGCTGGCTCCGCTGAAAATCGATGCGGCAGAGCAGAGCGCTTATACGCCTTCGGCAATGGCCGCGTTCACACAGAATAACGTGGTCTACGGCGTGCCTAAGGCGGTTGAAACCCTGGTGCTGATCTACAACAAAGATCTGCTGCCCGCGCCGCTGAAAACGCTGGATGAGTATCGCGCGTTCTCGCAGAAGCAGCGCGAGGCAAAACAGTATGGCCTGCTGGCGAAGTTTGACCAGATTTACTACAGCTGGGGCGTGATGGCACCAACGGGGTCTTACATTTTTGGTAAAGACGCAAAAGGTGTGATTAACACCAACGATATCGGGCTGAACACCCCTGGTAGCGTGGAAGCGGTGACCTATCTCAGGCGCTTCTTCAGCGAAGGATTGTTGCCTGGCGGCATCATGGGCGACAACGGCCTGAATGCCATCGACTCGCTGTTTACCGAGAAGAAAGCGGCGGCGGTGATCAACGGGCCATGGGCGTTCCAGCCTTATCAGGCTGCCGGGATCAACTACGGCGTGGCACCCCTGCCATTGCTGCCTAACGGCAAACCGATGAGCTCTTTCCTGGGCGTGAAAGGCTATGTGGTGTCGACATGGAGTAAAGATCAGGCGCTGGCGCAGAAGTTCCTGACCTTTATCAACCAGCCGCAGTATGTGAAAGAGCGCTATCAGAAGACTCAGGAGATCCCACCGGTTACTGCGCTGATGAACGATCCGATTATCAAAGATGATGAGAAAGCCAACGCGGTTGCGGTGCAGGCGGCGCGAGCCTCAGCCATGCCGGGTGTGCCGGAGATGCAGGAAGTGTGGGGCCCGGCCAATGCGGCGCTGGAGCTGAGCGTTTCCGGCAAGCAGGAGCCAAAAGCGGCGCTGGATAACGCGGTGAAACAGATCACCATGCAGATTGAAGCGATGCAGGCCAGCAACCAGTAATGCTGGTTCACGGGATAACCGTACAGGATAAGGATCAGAGTGTGGCTATATCTTCCGATGAACATCTGGTGACCGCTAAGCGTCCGCGTCGTCATGCGACGACCGGTGCGTTGCTGGCACTGCTGCCTGGCTTCGGCCAGTTTTATCACCGCCAGTGGGCGAAAGGCTTGTGCTTTCTGATTCTGCTCAGCAGTTTTACCGGCGTCTTCCACGATTTTCTGCGAGAAGGATTCTGGGGGCTATACACGCTGGGTGAATCGGTGCCGCGCGATAACTCCATTTTCCTGCTGGCGGAGGGAATTATCAGCGTGCTGATCGCCGCCTTTGGCGTGGCGGTCTGGGGATTGTCGGTGCGCGATGCCTGGGTCAATGGCGTTAAGCGCGACAGGGGGCAACCCCTTAACAGCGTGCGTCAGCAGTATCAGCTGCTGCTGCGCGACGGCTTCCCCTACCTGATGATTTCGCCGGGGTTTATTCTGCTGGTTTTCGTGGTGGTGTTTCCGATTCTTTTTGGTTTTGCCATCGCCTTCACAAACTACAACCTCTATCACACGCCGCCGGCGAAGCTGGTGGACTGGGTAGGATTCAAAAACTTCATCAACATTTTTACGCTGTCGATCTGGCGTTCCACCTTCTTCGATGTGCTGCAGTGGACGGTGGTCTGGACGCTGCTGGCGACCACACTACAGTGTACCGTCGGCGTGATGCTGGCGATTCTGGTCAATCAGAAGGACCTGCGCTTTAAGCCGCTGATCCGCACCATCTTTATCCTGCCGTGGGCAGTGCCGGGTTTTGTCACCATTCTGGTCTTCGCCGGGATGTTCAACGACAGCTTTGGAGTGATCAACAACGCAATTCTCGACTTCTTTGGCATTGCACCGAAAGCCTGGATGACCGATCCATTCTGGACCAAAACCGCGCTGATTATGATGCAGACCTGGCTCGGCTTCCCGTTTGTGTTTGCGATGACCACCGGGGTGCTGCAGGCGATCCCGGACGATCTCTATGAGGCGGCGATCATGGACGGTGCCAGCGCCTGGACGCGGCTGAAAACCATCACGCTGCCGCTGGTGCTCTACGCCATTGCGCCGATCATCATCACGCAATACACCTTCAACTTTAATAATTTCAACATCATCTATCTGTTTAACAACGGCGGTCCGGCGGTGGCGGGGTCGAATGCCGGAGGCACCGATATTCTGGTGTCGTGGATCTACAAGCTCACCATGTCGTCGTCGCAATATGCTATCGCCGCCACGATTACCATTCTGCTGTCGATTTTCGTGGTAGGTCTGGCGCTGTGGCAGTTCCGCGCGACCCGGTCGTTTAAACAAGATGAGATGGCGTAAGGGAGCAGTTATGGCGAAGTCCGGCAGTATTAAACGCGAAAGGTGGATACGCCTGTCGCTGACCTGGCTGGTGGTGCTGGCCGTCTCGGCCATCATTATCTATCCGCTGGTCTGGACGGTAGGAGCATCACTGAATGCAGGTAACAGCCTGCTCAGCAGTTCGATCATTCCGGAGAATGCATCGCTTCAGCATTATCGCGACCTGTTTAACGGCACGGTGCCTTACCTGACCTGGTACTGGAATTCGATGAAAATCAGTTTCCTGACCATGGTGCTGACATTAATCAGCGTCAGCTGTACCGCTTACGCTTTTTCCCGTTTTCGGTTTAAGGGACGGCAGAATGGACTGATGCTGTTTCTGCTGCTGCAGATGATCCCGCAGTTTTCAGCGCTGATCGCGATCTTCGTCCTGTCGCAGCTGCTGGGATTAATCAACAGCCACCTGGCGCTGGTGCTGATCTACGTTGGCGGGATGATTCCGATGAACACGTATCTGATGAAGGGCTATCTCGATTCGATACCCAAAGATCTCGATGAGTCAGCGCGCATGGATGGCGCGGGCAACTTCCGCATCTTTGTTGAGATCATCATGCCGCTGTCGAAGCCGATTCTGGCGGTCGTTGCGCTGTTCTCGTTCACGGGGCCGCTGGGCGATTTCATTCTCTCCAGCACCATTCTGCGCACGCCGGAACAGTTCACGCTGCCGATTGGACTCTACAATCTGGTGTCGCAAAAAATGGGTGCCAGTTACACCACCTATGCGGCCGGAGCCGTGCTGATCGCTGTGCCGGTAGCCGTGTTCTATCTGGCTCTGCAAAAATACTTCGTCTCTGGCCTGGCTTCAGGCAGTACTAAAGGATAAATCATGACGCCCAAAACATTGATTCTCGCCCTGGCGCTGGCCTGGGCGACGCCGCTGCTCGCCGCCGATAAGCCTGCCATCGGCTCTGCCGGGCCGTGGCCCGCCGATTTTATCAAAGGTGCGGACATCTCTTCACTGGCAGAGCTGGAGAAGCAGGGCGCGAAATTCTACAACGCGGACAACCAGCAGCAGGATGCTATCGCCATTCTGAAAGCCAGCGGCATCAACACTATCCGGCTGCGGTTGTGGGTCGATCCCACTGACGGCAGCGGTCACACCTACGGTGGTGGCGGCAACGAGCTGGCGACTACGCTGGCGCTGGCGAAGCGGGTTAAAGCAGCGGGCCTGAAGCTGCTGCTGGATATTCACTACAGCGACTTCTGGACCGATCCGGGCAAGCAGTTCAAGCCCAAAGCCTGGCAGTCACTGACCTTTTCGCAGCTGGAAACGCAGGTGCATGACTACACCCGCGACACCATCGCCCGCTTTAAAGCAGATGGCGTCATGCCGGATATCGTGCAGATTGGCAACGAGCTTAACGGCGGCATGCTCTGGCCGGAAGGCAAGAGCTGGGGCCAGAACGGCGGCGAGTTTGATCGGCTGGCCGGCCTGCTGAAGGCGGGCATCAGCGGGGTGCGCGAGAACCTCAGCGATCCGCATCAGGTGAAGATCATGCTGCATCTGGCCGAGGGTACTAAAAACGATACCTTCCGCTGGTGGTTCGATGAAATCGTTAAGCGTGATGTGCCGTTCGATGTGATCGGTCTGTCGATGTACACCTACTGGAACGGCCCGATTAGCGCTCTGAAAGCCAACATGGATGATATCTCCCGGCGCTATGACAAAGACGTGATGGTGGTGGAAGCCGCCTATGGCTACACGCTGGAAAACTGCGACAACGCTGAGAACAGTTTCCAGGCAAAAGAGGAGCAGGCAGGCGGCTATCCCGGCACGGTCGCGGGGCAGGCGGCCTATCTGCATGACCTGATTAAAGCGGTGCTGGCAGTGCCGGACCATCGCGGCAAGGGTGTGGTCTACTGGGAACCGGCGTGGATCCCCGCGCCCGGCAATACCTGGGCTACGCCCGTCGGCATGAAATATATCCACGACGAATGGAAACAGGGTAACGCCCGAGAGAACCAGGCACTGTTTGACTGTCACGGCAAGGCGCTGCCTTCGCTACAGGTTTTTCATTAACTATCAGCACTAACGCTGATCTCTTCCTCTGAGGACCAGGTATGAATAAATTTCCCCCGCTGAGCGCCCGGGTTAACCGGCTGCTGCATGGTGCTGACTACAATCCGGAACAGTGGGCGCACCAGCCGGGCATTATTGATGACGACGTCGCGATGATGAAGCAGGCGAACTGCAACGTGATGTCGGTGGGTATTTTCAGCTGGGCGAAGCTGGAGCCGGAAGAGGGGCGCTATGAGTTTGGCTGGCTGGATGAGGTGATCGATACGCTCTGGCTGCAGGGGATTTCCGTGTTTCTCGCCACACCGAGCGGGGCCAGGCCGGCCTGGATGTCGCAGGCGTATCCTGAGGTGTTGCGCGTGGGGCGCGATCGCGTACCTGCCCTGCACGGTGGCCGTCATAACCACTGTATGACCTCGCCGGTTTATCGCCAGAAAGTGCAGGCGATGAATAGCCGCCTGGCCGCGCGTTACGCGCATCATCCGGCGGTGGTCGGCTGGCATATCTCTAATGAGTATGGGGGCGAGTGTCATTGCGATCGCTGTCAGCAGGCCTTTCGCGGCTGGCTGCAGCGTCGTTATGAGACGCTGGAGAAGCTGAATCTCGCCTGGTGGAGTGACTTCTGGAGTCATACCTACACAGACTGGTCACAGATTGTGTCGCCTGCGCCGCAGGGCGAGATGTCGATTCATGGTCTGAATCTGGACTGGCGGCGATTTATGACCGATCAGGTGACTGACTTCTGTCGGGAGGAGATTAAGCCGCTGAAGCAGGCCAATCCCGATCTGCCCGCGACCACTAATTTCATGGAATATTTCTACGACTACGATTACTGGAAGCTGGCACCGGCGCTCGATTTTATCTCCTGGGATAGCTACCCGATGTGGCATAACGAGAAGGATGAGACCACGCTCGCCTGTTATACCGCGATGTACCACGATTTGATGCGCACACTGAAGCAGGGCAAGCCTTTCGTGTTGATGGAGTCGACGCCTGGCTCAACGAACTGGCAGCCGACCAGTAAACTGAAGAAGCCGGGGATGCATATTCTCTCTTCGCTGCAGGCAGTGGCGCATGGTGCGGACGCGGTGCAATATTTTCAGTGGCGCAAGAGTCGGGGATCGGTCGAGAAGTTTCACGGCGCGGTGGTTGATCATGTCGGCCATATTGATACGCGAACAGGGCGTGAAGTGAGTGAGCTGGGCCGGATGCTGGCGGCCATGACGCCGGTAATGGGCAGTCGGGTTGAGGCGCGCGTCGCGATTATTTTCGACTGGGAGAGTCGCTGGGCAATGGATAACGCGCAGGGCCCACGCAATCTTGGTCTGCACTATGAGCGTACGGTAAACGAGCACTACCGCGCGTTCTGGGAGCAGGGTGTTGCGGTAGATGTGATTAACGGCGACAGCGATCTCAGCGGTTACGATCTGGTGATAGCGCCAATGCTGTATATGGTACGCGACGGTTTTGCGGCGCGGGTTGAGCAGCATGTTGAGCGGGGCGGGCATTTCGTGGCCAGTTACTGGAGCGGCATCGTGAATGAGAGCGATCTCTGTTATCTGGGAGGATTCCCTGGGCCGTTGCGGCCGCTGCTCGGCATCTGGTCAGAAGAGATCGATAGTCTGACCGATGAGGAGTTTAACGGCGTGCGCGGGGTGCGCGGCAATGAGCTGGGTCTGAGCGGGCCATATCAGGCGCGGGAGCTTTGCGAGCATATTCATCTCGAAGGGGCCACGGCGCTGGCCAGTTACGAGAGTGATTTTTATGCCGGAACCCCGGCGGTGACGGTGAATCGGGTTGGTCAGGGTAAAGCCTGGTATATTGCGTCACGTAATGATCTGCCGTTCCATCGGGATTTTTATGGTGCACTCATTAAGCAGCTTGGGTTACCGCGTGCGCTGGCGACTGAGCTGCCGCCAGGCGTTGTCGTTCAGCGGCGAACTGATGGTGAACAGGCATTTCTGTTTGTGCAGAACTTTACCGGTCAGACGCAGCAGGTCTCGTTGCCTGTCGGGGTGAGTGATTTGATTGATGGCTCGGGTGTGGGGGAATTGCTGACGCTTGGGCCATGGGGATGTCGGGTTCTGAGTGGGCCAATGGAGTAGGGGGGGAGTACAGGCTCAGGAGTTAATTCATTGGCGATTGCTGGCAGTCTGAGCACTGGCTCAGGGGGCATATGCCTTCCGTAAAGACGCTAAAGACGGCATCCATGTCCGCTCAGCAGGGGCAATTACGCATCTCATCCCTGAGGTGCGCCCGTTAGCGGGCCAACGCATCGCGTTGTTCAAAAACGCTTCCGGCGTTTTTATCCGGGCGGTGTGATGCTTTGCTACAGGCATATGCCCCCATCGCTTATGGATTGGGAGCTGTCTGTTGGAAGGTCTGCATATAACTGTTGATATAGAGCAGGTTTTAAGAGGCTGATTGCAGGATAGGCGCAGGAAGCGTGTATATTCTGTGAGCAGCCCCAGGCATTCTGCCCCGCGTTTTCGTTTATCACTCGTGAGTGGCGGGCAGTTGCCCGCCTTTTTATTATCTGAAGGAGAACCACATGTTGAGTCTCAAATCGTTTAAGCAATATTTCAGTCGGCAGCCGCTGACGGTGGAAGAGCTTGAGGTAGACAGCGCGCTACTGGAGCGTCTGGTCAACTGTTTTGGCGGACGTGACAATATTCAGCAGGTGGATGCCTGTTTAACCCGGCTGCGGGTGAAGGTGACATCGCTGAAAGCGGTGGATACGGCGGGATTGCAGAAGGCGGGGGCGATTGGCGTGGTGATTCTGGGGCATGAGGTGCATGCGATCTTTGGTAAGCAGTCCGACCAGCTGCGTCAGCTGCTGGAAGAACGTTTCTTTAAACCGGAGTAACAGACGCCCGAGAAATATGAATAAAAAAATGGATAACCGTCGCCGGTTATCCAAATAAGCCCCTGCATAAGAGCTCAATAATGATCACAATGAGGAGATTGCGCGGTTACCACCAGGCTTCAACCTGTACGCCGAAGTTCCAGGTGTTATTACTGGTGTTGTCTTTGAAGCTGTGTCCATCCTCTGAGTCATTCAGGTAAGAGGCAAACAGTCGAAGTTCCGGACGAGACATAAATTCGGGACCGGCTGCCAGACCCAGCGCCAGCGTATATTTCTGTCCTGCCGCTTTATAGTCGCTGCCCACTTTGTTTTCATCTTTCTGCCAGAAGCTACCGACTTCACCGATGCCGCGGACATACTGCGTAAACTGATACTGACCACGCCCTACCAGCGACAGCAGGGTACTTTTGCGGGTCTGTGCGGTGACATCGTCCGCCGATCCCCAGGTAAAGACCTGATTCAGTGAGAACTTGTCGGTGATCGGAAGCAGACCGGTGTTAATCACGCGGTAGCCGGTGGCGTTTTGAGTATCATTCCACATGTCATACCAGCCGCCGCCCTGCGAAATCATGTTCTGCGCCAGACCTTTGTTGGCGTACTGGAACACCAGCTTCTGGTAGCCGCCCCACATGTCCTGACTGATTTCACTGGTGAGCATGACGCCGTTATCTGCGTCATACAGGCCACCATATTCTTTCTGTTTGTTGGTGGTGTTTGGCATGGCGTAATCAATACCAAATTCGGTCCAGGCGCCGTTCCAGGGTTTCCAGCCGGCATAGCGAAGATCGAGGTAGTTGATGTTGACGTCGTTGTCGCCATCGACGCGGTAATCCACGTCATTCGCATCGCCACGAATCCAGGCAAAGGAGATCGCGCCCGGACCCAGCGTGTAGTTTTCGATACCGGCACCTGAACCCGAGATGTTCCAGTACTTGGTATCAATGATGTGCAGATCGTGACGCTGGTAGTAGCGTTTACCGCCCCAGATCACCGCATCTTTATCACCCGGCACCAGTCCTTTGATCTGCAGGTTGAGCTGACGCAGGCCAAATTGCGCATCGTCGCCGAAGGTAGTTTCGTTATCGTTTGAGCCGTCGGAGAACATACTGACCATGGTGTCGACGTAAAAACTGACGTCATCCTTTTTGTAGACTTCGCTGCCCAGCTCAACCTCGCCATAAGTGTCGGCTTCATTGCCGAGACGGCCAACCTTGTTCTTTTGATACTCTTCAATACCGCCATCCTGTGATACGCCAACGCCACCACGCAGATAGCCATGGAAATCGATGTTGTCAATGGCGGCATAGAGCGTCGGGGAGGTCAGGGCCGCAGCAAGCGCCACAGCAGCAGTTCGTAACCTTGTTTCCATGTTATCCTCAGTTTTTATTTGTAATACGTTCACATGACAGCGGCAGTAAACGCTTTTTGTCAGATGAGTGACAAACAAAATCGCGATAATGTGTGATTTACTGCAAATAAAGTGGCGGAATCTGTAACGATTAGTGAATCAGATCACCAAATTTTACGATGTGAAGGTATTACTTTTATTTTTTATTCGCGCAATGTGACTGCGGTAGTCTGGCTGACATCAGGGCTGTGATAACATTCCGCCATCGGTAATCAGGGATGCGAATTATGAAATCAAAAAATGCCACCTTAGAGGATGTCGCCCGTCATGCTGGCGTGTCGTATCAGACGGTATCAAGGGTTCTGAATAAGTCGGCAAACGTCTCGGAGTCAACGCGGCGCAAGGTGGAACACGCAATTGAAACCCTGCGCTACGTACCCAACCGCCTGGCTCAGCAGCTGGTGGGCAAGCAGAGTACAACTCTGGGTCTGGTAACGACTTCGCTGGCGTTGCATGCGCCCTCACAGGTGGCCGCTGCGGTTAAACGTTATGCGAATGCTGCGGACTACCAGGTGCTGATCGCCATGATTGATGAGAACGTCAATCAAAGTCTGCAGGATTGCATCAATGAACTTAAATCTCAGCGGGTGGATAAAGTGATCATCAATGTCCCGCTGGAGAGCAGCGCTGCTGAGCAGGTCGTGCAGGAGAACGACGATATTCTCTGTCTGTTCCTTGATGTTGATCCCTACAGCGCAGTGTTTAACGTTTCGTTTAACCCGGCTGACGGCACCCGCGCCAGCGTCAAATACCTCTATGAGCAGGGGCATCGCGAGTTTGCCCTGCTGGCGGGTCCTGAGCAGTCGGTCTCCGCCAATCTGCGGTTAAAGAGCTGGCTCGACACGCTGGAAAGCTACCGTCTGAGGCCGGTCAGCATCAGCCACGGTAACTGGGATGCGCAGAGTGGTTACAATGGCGTGCTGCAACTGCTGCGTGAAGCGCCAGAGTTCAGTGCACTGCTGGTGGGCAACGATCAGATGGCGCTGGGTGTGCTGAGTGCGCTGCATCAGCGTGGTGTGGCCGTGCCTGGGCAGATTTCGGTGATTGGCTACGATGACACTTATGAAAGTGCCTTTTTCCATCCGTCGCTGACCACGGTGTCGCTGGATCTCGATTTGCAGGGCAAAGAGGCGGTTGCCCGTCTGTTGCTGGCCAGTGAGCAGGACGAGCAGCGTTCCTCCTCGATTCTGCCGGCAAAGCTGGTGGTGCGCAGCTCGACCGGTATCGCCGGACAGCAGCAGCGTGATTTAAAGCAGATTGCGGAACAACTGCGGCTGATTGCCAGCCGGCTTGAGTAGCGGGGAGCCAGGCAAAGATAAAAAAGCATAACAACACCTCGCTGCTATGCTCAGATCAGGATAACGTTTCTGAATGTCAGAAAAATTACCCATTGCCTGAGCTGGTCGGTAAACGGGCATTCTTACTACCTGTAAGCCAGCCGGCATGCTCAGCCCGATTCCTCTACATCCAGGATGTGACACTATGCTGTGGCTTGAACAGGGACTTTACCTCAGGATCGAAGAGTTAGCGCATGGCCCCAGGCCGCTGCCGCTTTCCAGTGGCTTTACCCCGCAGACCGCTTATCGCGCACTGGGCTGCTTTAACCCCTCTGAAACCTCAGATGCTTACTACATTCTTTCAAATGACCGTGACGAAATCTGGTTTATCTGCAACCGGCATCTGAGAACCGTTTTTCTTGATGCCAGCAATACAGCATTTCGGGTGAAAATGCAGGAGCCAGTAGAAAGTCTGCCCGTCCTCTCTGCTGCGCATGAAGGGCTTATCGTCTCGCTGGAGCGGCCAGCCTGAATTTAACAACCTGCACGGACGATGACAGATCAGATAAAAAATAGCCGCCATCACTGGCGGCCCTGACCAGGTTTAAAAAGAAGCGTTACCTTTAATTCTTCCGGTCGTGCTTTTTAATTCGCGGGGGCGGTCTTCATTGCCGCGCGCTGTGGCAGCACCACCAGAAAAGCGATGATGATCAGTGCCAGCGTCAGCGAGGCGCCATAGCGACTCAGCGCCAGTCCGCCTGAAGCAAGGGGTTTGTCCAGGAAGTCACCGACAACGGCACCCAGTGGCCGGGTCAGGATAAAGGCTGCCCAGAACAGCGCGGTGCGTGAAAGGGAAGTAAAGCGACTTGCCGCCCAGATGATCGCCAGCGCGCCAACAAACAGCAGGATCCCGCCATCGTAACCCAGCCCTTCGCTGTCTGCCGTCCAGTCACCCAATGCTGTTCCCAGTGTCTGAGAAAACATAATGGTGACCCAGTAAAAACTCTCAGTAACAGCGTTGTTTACCGAACTCACTGCGACCGTTCCACAGGTCATTTTCCAGAGAAAAAGAGAGAGGATCAGCAGAGTGCTCAGCAGCAGCGTACCGCCCAGATAACCCATGTTCAGTGAGCGATCGGCAAAGTCCGCCATCGTTGTACCGACAGTGGTCGTCGCCACGACGGTGAACCAGTAGATCCATTTGTTGAAGCTGGTGCGATTGATCTGCACTACGACAGCGACCAGAAAGATGATGGCGAAAATCAGTGTTCCGGTCAGGTAACCGAGATTCATCGACATCGTCACCGCATCGCCGCCGGTTTCACCCAGGGTGGTTGCAGCGATTTTAGTCAACCAGAAAGCCGCGGTAACGGCCGGAACTTTACTCAGAGCGTGAGAAGCTGTGTTGTTATTTTGCATAGGGTGATTCTCCGGATAAGCCCTGCATGGGCTAATACAGCGGAGATGTTATAGGATTAATCTTAAGGAAAGATTAAGCTGCACAAGAGGTGAGAGAAATTTTCGACCGGCTTTTTACTGCTGCCTTGAGGATGGAAATGCGCCACGATAAGCAGTTTTTAAAGGCCAGGTGCTATTATGATTCTGTATTAAAAGATTTTTTATACGTCTTGCGGGGTGTTAAATCCTCACTGCCCTGAAGGGCTTTTCAGAATGGCTCAGATGGCTCTTTCTGACAGCACATTATCTGCGAGTAAAAAAATTAACAAATTGTGAAGCGCAATTAATTGTCAGCAGCTTAGTCTTTGTCAGTCTGGCTATCAGTCCCTCCGCCATTCAGCCAGCCGGAATGACATGACTGAGTGACGCCCCAAAACCCGCAGGGATTTACTGTCGGAACAATGTTCTGCCGGTTCCAGGGTTCACAGCCATCAGACAACAAGCCGTGATTAAAGATTATGTCCCGATGAGCCGATATACACAGACTCATACTTCTGACACTGCAACCTGACAGCTTTACGTAATGCCACAGGAGAAGGCACCTCAGAAACTGCTGCCGGTAAGGCCTCAGTTTCCACCAGCATTTATCACGGCCCGCAATACTGAACCCTTATCCATAGCCTCCCTCAGCTACAGGCAGGCATTAACGGTTATAATCAGGTCTGTAGCGACGTGTATTGAACTTATTTAACATCGTCAGCAACGTCGGAGTCGGCCACCATGAATCCAATGATCAAACCTTCTTTTACCGCTGTTTGGTCTACGGATGCTCAGGGGATCTGCATCGCCAGTCAGGAAAGTCCTGCGGGTCTGATACCTGAGCTTAAAGGCGTGACGCTGAGTTCATGGCTGAGACTGGCGCAGGCTGACGACGATGCAAAGATCGCACTGCAACTGACTGCAGCCCTGGAATTGCTGAGGCCTTTCCATATTGAAGTGCCGATTCATTGTCTGGATGGCAGGACGCGTCGGGTTCTTGTTTCCGGCCTGCCGGATTGCCAGCCTGGCACCTCCCATCTGCAATACAACGGCTTTATTCTGGATGTGACCGGGCAGCGTAAAGCGCTGGAAGATGCACTGCGCACGGCGGCGGAATATCGTCTTCTGATTGAAAACAGTACCGATCTGATCGCCCATTGCGACGCGGAGGGCAGATACGTATCAATTTCTCCCTCTTACAGCGAAATCATAGGCTGGACAACCGAAGAGGTTGTGGGGCAACTGGTCGTGGATTTCCTGCACCCCGATGACCGCGAGTTAGCTACCGAAGCGCTGGGATGCATCTTCAGCGGCGGGGTACTGCCGGATGTCGTTGAGGTGCGTAAACTGCATCGCGACGGCCATTACATCTCACTGGGTACCAAAGCCTGTGGCGTCATCAATCCCAGTTCAGGAAAAAATATTGGTGCCGTGCTGGTGTCGCGCGACATCACGCGGGACAAAGAACGGATGCGTAATCTTGAGAGGCTGGCAACCCTGGACACGCTGACCGGGCTGCACAATCGTGCCTGGATTAACGAGAAGGTGGGATTCATGCTGGCGCAGGCAGACGATCAGGCCTACACCACAGTGATGTTTATCGATTTGAATGGCTTCAAGGCGGTGAACGATCTGATGGGTCATGCAACAGGCGATGCCCTGCTGCAGCAGGTCAGTGAACGGTTGCAGCACTGTATGCGTCCGGGCGACTCCGTTGCCCGACTGGGTGGTGATGAGTTTGTTGTGGCTGCTAAATGCAGCAATCACGAGGCCGCGTCAGCTATTGCCCTGCGGATTATTGACAGTCTGCATGCACCTTTCGCCATCAATAGCATGGATGTACGCATCGGCGCAGCGATTGGTATCAGCCTTGCCCGCTTCGGGACAGCAACAGCTAAAATGTTATTCGAGAATGCAGATAAGGCGATGTATCAGGCTAAAGCACGACGTGATGGTTCTTATCAGTTTTTTGAGCCAGCAGCGGAGTAGCCGTTGTATATGATGGCGCGTCTCCGCTTCCACTCCTTAAGTGGTTATCCTGCACTTATCTGCGCATCACCCTACGCTATCAACATGCAGGAACGTCGCTCAGGCTAAGTTCATGCAGATTCTTCGCTATCCCGCCCTTCATCATAATCCACCTGCGCCTGCTCCATGGCACCTCCATGTTGCTTTGCCCAGTTCACCAGCGCGACGAAAGGATCCTGCAATGTCCGGCCCAGCGGCGTAATCGCATATTCGACCGCCACTGGCGATGAAGCAATCACACGGCGGCTTACCAGTCCGTTGCGTTCCAGCCGGCGTAAGGCCTCTGTCAGAGATTTATGGGTGATGGGGTCGAGCCTGCGTTTGATGGCATTAAAACGTGAGGGCTGAGAGCATAATACAGTCAGGATTAAGACCGACCACTTATTCGCTACCTGTTCCAGGACAGGGCGCGTGCTGTTGATCTCGGCCAGTAGCTGGGTAATATCAGTTGCCATGAGGTTTCCTTTAGGATATCTGGTGTACATCAGGTGCGTAATTGACACTAAATATAATAAATATACCATCAGGTGTCTAACCTCTATCCGGAGTCGCAATGATGAAACTGAGTGGAAAAATCGCCCTTGTCACCGGGGGTAATAGCGGTATCGGTCTTGCTGTCGCTCGCCGTTTTGCAGAGGAAGGTGCACGCGTTTTTATCATCGGCCGACGGGAAGCGCAGCTGGCTGAGGCAGTCGCACTGATCGGCGGTCAGGTCGAGGCCATCCAGGGCGATATCACCCGCTCAAATGACCTTGCGCGTCTGTTCGAAACCCTGGGCACCAGAGCGGGTCGCCTTGATATCCTCGTCAACGCTTCAGGTGTGTCAGAACCGGCCAGCCTGGAAGAGACCACGGAAGAACACATCGATCGCGCTTTTAATCTGAATGTGCGAGCCATGGTGCTGACGGTGCAGCACGCAGTGCGGCTGATGGGCGAGGGCAGCAGTGTCGTGCTGGTGGGTTCCGTTGCGGGCGCGATAGCGAATCCCGGTTATGGCAGCTATTCCGCCAGCAAGGCCGCGGTACGGTCTTATGCCCGCACCTGGAATAGTGAGCTGGCACCGCGCGGCATCAGGGTCAACACGCTGAGTCCTGGTCCGACCA
Organism: Pantoea sp. B550; assembly: GCF_024158165.1. NCBI lineage: Bacteria > Pseudomonadati > Pseudomonadota > Gammaproteobacteria > Enterobacterales > Erwiniaceae > Pantoea > Pantoea sp. B550. The sequence continues at coordinate 88,782 of NZ_JAMYXI010000001.1, read as the reverse complement.
ATACCCCGATGTTTGACCGGGCCAGCGATGAAGTCAGGCAGACGCTGACCGCCCGGATCCCGGCAAAGCGGCTGGGAAATCCTGAGGAGGTGGCGGCTGCGGCACTGTTCCTGGCTTCAGATGAAAGCAGCTATATCAGTGGCACCGAGCTGGTGATTGATGGCGGGATGATTGCATAAAATACCCTTGAGAGCGTCACGGGTTATCGTGCCTGTGACGCCATTCTGACCATCAGCAAAATCACTTTGCCCATTGAAGCTTTCGCAGGTATCAGGTTGCGAAGCGAGTAAAGGCTGAGTATTCGCTGATATCGGCAGATAAGTTCCAAATTGACAAGAGCACAAAGAATAATAAATGTCGGGCTCTGAACATCGTTAATTTCATCTTCTACATTAATGGCCCATCCCCACTCTCACCCTCTTAAAGTGCAGCCAGAATGGCAGCTTCCATTTTTTCCGGCGTAGTGGTCGGGGCAAATCGTTTGATGGGTTTGCCATCACGCCCAATCAGGAACTTAGTGAAGTTCCATTTAATACGGCCACCCAGCACGCCGGGTAATTCTTCTTTCAGGTAACGGAAAATCGGGTGCGTTCCGGTGCCGTTAACGTCTACTTTTCCTGACATAGGAAAACTCACACCATAGTTGATGTGGCATGTCTGCGCGATGTCATCGGCACTACCCGGTTCCTGTTTACCGAACTGGTTACAGGGAAAACCGAGTATCACCAGGCCCTGAGCGGCATACTTTTTGTAGAGTGTTTCAAGCCCTGCATATTGTGGCGTGAATCCACAATGACTGGCGGTATTCACCACCAGAACCACCTTGCCAGCATAGTCGGCCATCGGGATTGGCTGACCATTCAGGCTGGTGGCAGAGAGTTGATAAAAGGGAGACATGATGCAATCCTCAGAGCGGAACCTGTTGTCCGTCAACATTAGCACAGTGCGGATAACGGCGTTGGATCACGAGATTGAGTGTCTGGTTCGATATCTGCGGCGCGAGCAATCGCTGAATGCACCTGGCGGGAAGAGCAGCACTCTTACCGCCAGGTAGTTAATATCATTCCAGACACATCACTTAACCATTATCGCGAAATCCGGGATAAAGACTCATCCCACCATCGATAAACAGTGTAGTGCCATGAACATAGTCGGAAAGATCACTGGCCAGCCAGACCACTGCATTCGCCACATCTTCCGCCTCACCGATACGCCCATAAGGGATAAGTTTTAACAACGCTTTACCCGCTTCGCCCTGGGTCGCTTCTTCGTTAATGGCAGTCGCGATAGCGCCGGGTGCGACTGAGTTTACGCGTATGCGATCTTCGCCTACTTCCTGTGCCAGGCTTTTCATCAGCAAATCAACTCCGCCTTTTGAGGCGGCGTAATTAACATGTCCGGCCCAGGGAATGAGCTGATGAACCGAGCTCATATGAATGATCTTACCTACAGCCCGACTGATCTCCGGGCGGTGCTCCTGGTCACGAAACTGACGCAGCGCAGCCCGTGCGCAAAGGAACTGCCCGGTCAGGTTCACGTCCAGAACGGTATTCCAGTCTGCAAGCGACATCTCAATGGAAGGCGCATCTTTCTGCAGCCCTGAGTTAGCCACCAGGATATCCAGCCTGCCGAATTCAGCAATCGTCTGGGCAAAGAGATTTTCTACATCAGCCTCTTTTGATACGTCTCCCTTTACTGCAATGGCGCGTCCACCGTCTGCACGGATTTTTTCAACCAGCTCTTCGGCAGGTTCCGCCTGGCTATGGTAGTTAACCACCACACCGGCACCTGCTTTGGCAAGTGCTTCTGCGCAGGCATAGCCGAGACCTGAGCTAGCGCCGGTAACCAGTGCAACCTGATTTTCGAGTGATAAGATCATGTGGCTTCCTTAATTCTGTAAATGATGAGCTTGTTAAATCCGGCGGGCTTCATCATGGCATTGAAAATCGAGGTATCGCTGACACCACGATTTTCAGACACCCATACGATGAGAGAGCTGGTGGCCGGATCGCGCGCATGGGCCTGGGACACTGAATTATAGATGCGAAGTGCGGGGTTGGTTGATGTTGTGGTCGGTATCGGGATTGGCGGAAAATGACCGTGATGCATTTGGGTTCATCTCCTTTTATCCTGACTGTAATCATCAAAAAGGGTATCAGCATGATAACGGTCGAAAAAGCAGATCCTCGCTCAGCAGAGTCACAACTTCTGGTAAGTAAACTGTCAGCTAAGCTTGCGGCGATTACTGGTGATGGCGGCAACAGTAACTTCACCATGGACTCTTTGAATGATATGAGATCGCTTTGGGTAATTGCCAGAAACGACAAGGGCAGAGCAGTAGGGTGTGGCGCAATCAGACCGTTAACCGGAAATATTGCCGAACTCAAAAGGATGTTCTCAGATCGTAGTTCCCCGGCTATTGGTGGTGCTTTGCTCACTTTCCTGGAAAACGCTGCCCTTAGTGTGGGTTATAGCCAAATCTGGCTTGAAACGCGTTCTGTTAACCATAAGGCTGTAAATTTTTATCTGAGAAAGGGTTATGAACGGATTGATAATTATGGACCCTACATTAATCGCAAAGAGGCGGTGTGCTTTGCGAAAATCCTGAAATGATATTTATTCAGGGGTTTTCTTAATCGGATAAGTGACGAGTGGTTTGATTTCTTTAAGCACAAACATGCTCTGCATTTCTTTGATGCCTGGCAATCTGCGTACCACTGACATGGCAAAATCAGCATAAGAGTCCAGATCTGATGCCACAACCTGTAGCAGAAAGTCGGCATCCCCTCCGATGCTATAACAGGCAACCACATCCTCCAGCGCGGTCACTTCTTCTTCAAATTTTCTGGCCTCCGCCTCACTATGACTGTCAATGACGACCCGAATGAAAACCATCACATCCAGACCAATTTTTTTGCGATCAAGAACCGCACGGTAGCCCTGAATAACTTCATCTTCTTCGAGCTTGCGGACCTTGCGCCAGCAGGGAGAAGCTGAAAGGTTTATTTTCTCTGCCAGTACCTGGTTAGTGACGCGAGCATCATCCTGTAAAATTTTAAGGATTTTCATATCTGTCAGGCTAAGGGCCATATAAGGAAATTCCTTTCTTTTCATGAGCATTAAAGGGTTGTTTTTACCTTAAAAGCGGCATTTAGTAATTGATATAGGTAACAATTTTCCGCATCATTTCTGCATAATAAATTCACTATCTAAACAGTTATTACACACAGTTTTGGGGGGGATATGAATCTGCATTTAATCTGTTTTGGCATTTTTATTTTAAATGGCGCATGGGATACGCCATATTTCTCAGGCACCCATGCAGATTGAGTCATGTGCATCCCGCAGTGTTACATCGATAAAATAACGGACGGTGCATGGCAGTTAATATCATTAAAACAGGCAAGCTTAATAATGGAGCCAGATACGCGCACCACGGGCAAAAAAGGATTAAAAAAAACAACTAAGGCTATTACTGCCTGAGTTACTCCGTTTTCACTCAGGCCAGATATGTTTAAGACATTATATCAAACCGATCTTCCTGAAATTGGATACTAAAAGGAATCATCATGTCAGATGCCGCTCAGATAATAGCTTATACGGCTGCGCTCGGTTTAGCTGCCGTAATTCCGGGTCCGGGTATGACTGCATTAGTCGCTCGCAGTGTAAGTGGTAGGGCGGTGACGGGCTTTACGATGCTGGCCGGCCTTATTCTCGGAGACTTAATCTATTTATCTATAGCGGTATTTGGGCTGGCGGTGATCGCTCATACCTATACTTCTCTCTTCGCTCTGATTAACTGGGCTGCATCACTCTATCTATGTATGCTGGCATGGAAATTCTGGTGTCACCAGCCTCAGACTATAAACATTGCCCGGAAAGCGACAAAACGAGAACTGGCTTCAGCCTGGTTTTCAGGGCTGACCATCACGCTGGGAAATCCTAAAACCATCGCTTTTTATCTGGCAATATTGCCTCTGGTAATCTCTCGGGATAATGCATCATTGAAGATGTGGGGAGGAATTCTGGTACCGCTAACCGTGATTGTCCTTTTGGGTGTAGGCGCGGTTTTTATACTTGCTGCGCTCAGAATACGCCACCTTCTCACCAGTGAAAAAGCGCAACGACGCATTTTCCGTGCAGCCGGATTCATTATGATGCTGGCCGCAGTCGGCATGGTGATAAAGACTTTGTAAAAGCCAGCACCTCAGGGCCAGAAGAGGATTCTGCAACACATCAGATACATCTGAGTTGACTCGTCATTCACAACGCTCAGCACAACATAAATAGCATCCTTGTTTCGCATTATGTATCTGGATATAACTCACCTGTGAATCGCTAAACAAAAGGCCTATGAGGTTTTCAGCAAGTTTCCCTTCAGCTATGTCTGCCACTATTAAAAAATGTTCCTTGTTAAAGGCCCGCAGTGACAGAATTCTGCTTTGCATCACTTCGGGTAAGGCATTCAGGTAAATGCCTTGTCGGGTGCATCCCTCCCAGACATAAATCGCATGAGTGCCAAAAAAGGGGGAGTCTGCAGGCTGATAGATGTGATTGATCAGCAAAGCGGTTTCACCGACGGGGATATCACACAATGAGATACGGTCAGGATAACCCGGATAGCACTCTACCGTTTGTCGTATAGCATTATGATTTTTCAGATAGCTTTCGCTTTGTCCAAAAAGATGAGCAAACGGCTCGGCTTTCAGGCCGGAGATTTTGTATTTCATAATGACCCCTGTGGTTTCCATCGTTACACCGCGAGTCATTACGTTATCGAATAGCCTGGGGCAAAACTCGCCGTTTTCGGTCCGGGGAATCAGTGACATAAACCGTTGGTCGTCGCACGTGTTGCAATCATTAGCCACTGAACCTCAAAACATCCTATTTTTTCTCCTCCATACCTGTTCTCTGATTGGTACCTCGGAAAAAGATCGCTGAATCCGACCCGTTAACGACATGCCCATCACATAAACGAAAACAGATGAATACTTTTTTGTGACAACTAACACAACCTGATTACATCGTCAGGCAGGGGTAAGATTTTATCGTGATAATAGTTTTACTCAGTACATTACTGTTGTACATCGTACAATAATGCGGTTTCTCCACTGCCCTAAACCGATGACAAAATTGTGAGGATTATCATGTCTGAAAAACAGCACATCACGACATTCTCTGCCGATATTGAGCAGCAGATCGTTAAGAAGGTGGTCTGGCGCATTTTGCCCTTTCTGATTGTCTGTTATCTGATTGCCATCATCGACCGCGGCAACATCGGAATGGCTTCATTACAGATGAACGAAGATTTAGGGTTGTCAAAAGCGGTATTTGGTTTTGCAAGCAGCCTGTTTTTCGTGGGTTACTTCCTGTTTGAAGTTCCCAGTAACCTCGCCATGCAGAAAATTGGCGCAAAGATTTGGATCTCTCGCATCATGGTGTCGTGGGGCATTATTTCGGTCTGTACTGCTTTTGTTGAAAGTGCCAATACGCTCTACGTACTGCGCTTTTTACTGGGTGCAGCCGAGGCAGGCTTTTTCCCTGGCGTGATTCTTTATCTGACTTACTGGATCCCGGGCAAGTACCGTGCGCGTGTGATTGCAACCTTCATGGTGGCAATCCCGGCAGCGAACTTTATAGGGTCGCCTATCTCCGGCCTGATTTTGTCGTTCGACGGCTGGTTGGGCATGCGTGGCTGGCACTGGTTATTCATCCTGGAAGGTATTCCGGCGGTGGTTCTGGGGATTGCAGCCTTCTTTTTACTCAGTAATCGTCCGACTGACGCTAGCTGGTTAAATCAGGAACAAAAAGCGTGGCTGAGTACAACTATTCAGGCAGAAAACGAGAAGAAAAAAGCGATTGGTCATATCTCGCTATGGCAGTTACTGCGTCACAAGCATATCTGGGTGATGGCGCTGATTTATGCGGGTGCTTCTGCGGCGGGATCAACGCTGAGCGTCTGGTCTCCGCAACTGCTGAAATCGTTCGGGCTGGATAACTTCTCCACCGGTTTAGTCAATGCGATTCCTTACGGTCTGGCATCCATTCTGATGGTTGTATGGGGCAGAAGTTCTGACCGAAGCGGCGAGCGTCGCTGGCATACCGCATTAACGCTGTTCCTGATTGCGGGTGGTCTGCTCTCCGCCTTTATCACTAACAGCCTGACCGGCAGTGTTGTCATCCTGTCATTGGTATTAATGGGTGCCTACTCAATGAAAGGACCTTTCTGGGCGCTGGCATCGGGATGGATGTCATCCACTACCGCTGCTGCGGGTCTGGCCGCTATCGGTGCGATGGCGAACCTGATTGGCGGAGGATTAATGGTCAACGTTTACGGCATCATTAATCAGGCGACCGGCAGCCATACGCTGGCAATGATGCCACTGGCAATCCTCTGTGGCATCGGCGGTATTGCGGTGCTGGTTATGGGTCGCAGAAAACAGTTAAACATCGAAGTTGACACGCACGCTTCGCCAGTCAGTAAATAACGTAATATCATCTGCAGATGCTGAACATTGCGTCTGCAGGTGAGTCCTTTCAGCGTTACTGACACAAGAGCACTGTTTTGAATAGCCTTTGAATATTCATCTTTTGATTTTAAGACGTCAGTGGATTAATTGAGCAGAGACGAGATCAGGCTTTCTGTCACAGACTTTCGCTTTGAACGGTAAGTTCTATTACCTCATCATACAAGTGGGTTTAAAGCCTCGCACCCTCTAAAAGCGATGGCTCAAAGCCTGCATCAGAGCAGGAGTGAAGAGAAAACCCCCGGTGGGCTGAAACATTCATATTACAACCATCAGGAAGTAGATATATTCCATGAGGTAATTTTTAAAATGCGGGTGACATAAAGCAAGCAGGGAAGTATTCGCTAAGAGAAATTTAGCAAGAGTTTAGGATCAGAAAAACAGGATGCAATCTAAGAAGCACTTCGCTTAAAAGAAGTCTGTCAGGCGTCAATACCTGATGAAAATTCATGATCACAATTCCCCGCCCGTTGAAGACAGATCCATACCCCTGCACGATCCTCCAGCCTTTCCTTACTAAGGATTTGCAAGGAAACGTTGCTGTTGTCGCTTCAGACAGGCATGCATTACCTATAACCGTCAAAAACTATTCGGTTATTCCTGTTGATCATGGTGTTATGTCAACGTTCCGATACCCATCAACAATCTCATGAGCCACTCCTGTCCTCGCTTTCTTAAGGCAGAAATGAGTGGGATATTACTGTATGATGTTGTCCTTCGGATATGTGAGTTGGGTGAAAATACGATTCACAGCAGTTCATGAACCAGATTATACTTCTAAACCACTCAACCTGAAGGTAACAGCTGACGTGAAGGATACATACTATAACGACCAAAGGATAAATTCGTTGATCCAGGAGGAACTGGATGCATTCTTCGAGGATTACCCGGGTATTATCTATGCATACGCTATTATGAATAAAAAAGACCCTTCGCAGATGCAGATTATCAATAACAATCCGGCGTGGTTTGATGTTTACCTTGAAAGAAAATATCAGTTTATCGATCCCGTCATTATCCGCGGCTTGCGCTGCGTTGAAGACTACTTTTGGGAGAATGAAGTTATTTTGTCAGAAGGTTACAATCTCACCAGGATTTTCAACGAAAGTTTTCAATATAACATATATCGGGGGCAGACATTTCCTCTGCATGACTACCTGAATAACCTGGTTGTATTATCTGTTATTGGAAAGAAGGATTTCGAGTTTGACATTGATAAACATCGGCCAAAATTCATGAGTTTCCTTATTCATCTGCACCAGAAGACGCTCAATCTGTATAGTCAACATCAGCAGAAAAAAAATGCCTTTTTATCACCGCGAGAGCGACAGATTCTTAAGTGGGTCAGTGACGGGAAAACATATGCTGAGATTGCTATTATTTTATCCATTGCAGAGCGCACGGTAAAATTCCACATGGGTAATGTAATGAAAAAACTCGGTGTTAATAACGCAAGACACGCTATAAAACTTGGCGCAGAACTCCGCTTACTGGAAAACTGAGCCAGATACTTATTTAAAGATGGCGTAAGTGCTGTAGCTTCTCACGAAGCCATTCAGAGTGTTTGTCCTTAATGATGATATCCTCAATGACGCTACTGTTAGCAGGCATAAAAATATAGTAGATAACTTCTCCTTTTTCAGAAATCCCTTTTTGAATGACCTCTGTTTTCCAGTTGGCGTGGCGAAATATGGCATACATGCCGCGACTGACCACTGCGTACATCCCTGAATATTTCTTCTTCATGCAAAAAATAATCATTGCAAGAAATAATGCTTTACTGGCGGGTAAACCATCCAGTTTTGCAGCATCACGTCTTTCTTTGTCTAAAAACAGGCGAGTAATTTCACAGCAGGGAATATCTGTAGGGAGACTACATACACCTGAGAAGTATTTATGGAAAATTTCGCTCATCATCGTCGGCTGCGTCGAGTCTATGAATCGTGCGCCGCATAGCAATTTACCGGCGTGCATACCCAGTAAGTAAGTTGTGTTTTTGTTATCGAAAAGGTCCTTTTCCATACCGTCAATGCATTCGACCTCCCAGTCGAGCCGATCCCGAAATGTTTTTCTTCTCAGCCGGTATAACTCATTCGCTTGTTCAACCGACAATTCATCATAATCACGCAAAAAAAAATCAATAGCAGAACTCATTAACTCCCCCTAAATAATCACATGATGAAACTATCACCCCTGCCCTTAAGGACAGCTTTTATTATATCGTACAGGTCTTATAATAAAAATGTGCCTGACTGCTTAGCACTTTCAATGCATAGCGGTCAGGCGGTCAAAGACCAATGCAACACCAGGGAAAACCACGCAAGATTATGTGATTTTTAAAGTCTTGCGTACAGAGTGCAAAAAGCATTCAAATAATAAAAATACCAGAATACGAAATAAGTCAAATAACCATCATTAATTTATTGCCCCTTAGTGTTTTAAGGGGCAAAATTTCCTGTTCAGTTACTCCAGTCAAGTAATGGATGTAAAAATACGCATTAAGCTAGCAACATTGCTCTTCATTTGATAGCTACTGCAGTGAGTCTGTCTGAAAGCACTTCAGTGGTTAGCCTGCCAGCGTTATCATAAGTAGTGATGAGTTAATAATATCGTTTTTTTAACTTCTTATTTTCAATTTATATAATTTTCCATATTTTAAGAGCGCTTATGGTGATTCTGAGATCACCTGACTATGCAGGCATTATTAGTCTGCTGACAGTTATTCATTGTTTTCCGCACATGAAGAATATCTCTGAACCCCTTTTCTTTCAGGTATTCATCCTTAATGCGGCCTTCGACGTTTCCATCAAACTCATATTGCTTTGGCTCACCAGCTAAATTAAGCGTAACTTAATATCAAGCTTAAAGGCCATGGCTCGTCGCGTGGAAAATAAATTCAGGCTCTGAAAGTTATCTGTCATGAGGCGGTTTTTTGTTTTTCATCTGGATGTGGCATCCTCTCATCGTTATTGCCGACAGGGATCCGTACTGAGGCTATCCTGCCCTGAGCGAATGGCTCGCGGCAGGATCGAATCTAATAGCTAAGCATCAACTTCAACAGGCATTTTCGTTAAAACTGTCACGTGCCATAAAGTCAGGGGATGCTTAATGGTTCAAACTCTCAGCCTGCAGACCTCATTAAAAAGGAATTTGTGACGTGATTGACTTCATACGCTTGAGTGAGCGCTACAAGCAGCTCGACGACTTAATCCCTCATTCGGAAAAAGTCCGCGAAGTTGACGTCAACGGGTTATATCAGGATTTATGAGTCTGGAAAATGTGTAAATGAACTCCCGATCGTATACCAGGGTGGTGGAGTCAATTCTGATTTGTTATCAGTCTGACTTCAGCTGTTCGCTAAAAGCAGACACGCATTATTTATAACCCCCTGGCATCAATGATAGCTTCTTAACGCTTTAAGTGATTGCAGAGACTCAAATCTGTAAAAATGCCGACTACATAGCGATAAAGCCTGTTTAGTCGGCTACAGAGATGGCTCAGGACACCGCGCTTTCATTTTTCAGAGATTCCAGAACGTTCAGAATATTACTGGCCGCCACCGTACCCATCTTCACGTAGGAGTTGTCACTGACGCCGCCAATGTGGGGGGACAGAATCACATTCTCAACATGCTGCCAGATATGCGGTGCCGTCAGAGGTTCAGTGGGGAAACTATCCAGTGCGGCCCAGGCGACGGTGCCATTGTTCAGTGCCGCTAAAAGCGCGTCATCATCAATAAGACCGCCGCGTGCCGTGTTTACCAGAATGGCGCCTTTTTTAAACAACGCCAGTTTCTCTGCATTAATCATCTGGCGTGTCTGTCCGGTCAGCGGGCAGTGCAGCGAAATGATGTCTGCCTGTTGCAGCAGGTCGTCAAGTGAGGCGGACTCACACTCATCAGGAAAGGTTTTTGCAAAAGGATCATAGGCGAGCACCTTCATACCAAACGCCCGCCCAATGCGGGCAACGCGACCGCCAATTGCACCAAGCCCGACCAGACCCAGGGTTCTGCCTTCCAGCTCCACAGATTTATGCGTGGATTTGTCCCAGTGCCCCTGACGCATGCGCTGATCCAGCGTTATCACGGATTTGGCGCAGGCCAAAATCATCGCCCAGGTATGCTCGGCTACAGCGGCTGCGTTGGCACCCGGCGCAGACTGCACACGAATATCGCGTGCCGCGGCTGCCTGTTGATCGATAACGTCAATACCGCTGCCGTGTTTGGAAATCACGCGCAGGGCAGGCGCAGCATCCATGATGCGGGCATTCATTTTTCCGTAACGAACAATTATCGCTACCGGATTATGCTGCTGGCAGAGTCTGAACAGGGTATCTTCGTCCGGCTGTTTGCCTGCATAAACCAGGCTGAACGCGTTCAGCAGGCTGACGGCCTGCGGAGCCAGATCGCTGGCCGTGACCAGAATGACGGGAAGTTGGGTTGTCATCAGAGCGTCTCCCCATCCGCCAGCATGCCAGCGGTAAGAAGGGCTTTCTCCAGCCACGGCGCGCGAAGGTCGCCATCACGAATGGCGGCAATACGCCCGGTCTCGAAATCCAGTTTTTTCTGCGCCAGCTCGAGCAGGGCAGGGATCTCTTCACGCGGCAGAATCACCACGCCATCACTATCTCCGATGACCAGATCGCCGGGCTGAATGGCAGCGCCCGCGACAGAAACCGGATAGTTGACCCGTCCCGCAACAGACTTGGTCGGGCCACAGGGATTCAGACCTGCAGCAAACACCGGGAAGCCGTTCGTACTCAGTGCATCGGCGTCACGCACCGCGCCATCAATGATAATCCCCGCAATGCCGGAGGCTTTAGCCTGGGCCGACATAATCTCGCCGATTAATGCACAGCTGATATCGCCTTTGCCATCAACCACAATTACGTCGCCCGGCTGGGCGATAGCCAGTGCAGCATGGATCGCCAGATTATCGCCGGGCCGGACCTCGACGGTGATAGCGGGACCAGCGACTTTCATCGTGGAGGCGACTGGTTTGACGCGACCATGCAGCGTCCCGCGTCGACCGGCGACATCAGCCAGTATCGCAGCCTGGAACTGAGCCGCCTGTTGAACAAGCTCTGGTGCGACACGGATAATGTCGCGATTGATGAAGGTATTCTCTGCATGTGGCATAGATTATTCCTCTTTCGGTTTACCAGATACAACTTAGTTGTACAATATAAAACTACTATATCGATGTTAATTCGCATCGCACCAGTGTTAAGCACTCATTTGTGATGTAAATACGATGTGAATCACAAATTGCGCGGTAAACTGCCTGCCGTCGCATACAGGAGGACGTACCCATGGGGAATGAAGGCGTAATTGCCGTAGAAAAAGCGCTGGCGCTGCTGGATTGTTTCAAACCTGGCGAGGAGTCGCTGACGCTTACCGCGCTGGCGCAGCTGTCGGGTTATCACAAAACGACGGTCTATCGCCTGATGAACTCACTTGAGCGCATGAATTATGTGATTCGCCGTGACAATGGCGTCTATACCCTGGGGCCGAGGCTGCTCTATCTGGGCAAGCTCTATGAACAATCTTTCCATCTGGCCAGCATTGTTCAGCCTGAGCTTCACGCTCTGGCGACCGCGACGGGTGAAAGCGCCTCATGGTATGTGATTGAAAATGATCAGCGACTCTGTCTGTTCAGAGCTGAGCCTTCTGAAGGACTGCGTGAAACGCGTCTGCCCGGCACCTTTCTGCCGCTGGATAACTCTGCCATCGGGCAGGTGCTTCGCTACTGGGGCAAGCACGAACCCCTGTTTGATGCTGTACCTGAACTTCCGCTGTTTACCTCCGGGATGCGCGATCCGCACATTGCGGCATTTTCCGTACCGGTGTTTGGGGAAGATGACAGGCTGCTCGCTGCGCTGGCACTCACCGGGCCATCGTCACGTCTGACGCAGGCGAAGTGTGAGAGCGGACTGGGGAAACTGATGAAAGAAGCGGCCAGCCGGCTCTCAGTTAAATCAGGCGCGCATAAAGTGACATGCGATAATTTTTATAAGATTTAGCAAATGTGTAGGGCACAGGTGATCCCCTGTCAGGGCCGTGCCCTTAGCAGCAATTTTCTGCAGGCTGGAATCGATTGATTTCCGCTAAGGTGAATAAAAAGATGTCTGGCGTGTCTGAGTACGAAACCGTCAAAAGCCTTGCAGATGTGGTGGGGTGATAATAATTTATTGATTTATATTAAAATTATTTATTTCCGTAGCGTCTTAAAAAGTCCTGATTTCACTCCAGATATTTTCAGGCACGCTGGCCGCATGAAAAATTCCCCGCTTTTCCGCCTCAACATGAATTTCCTTCATGTTCGTTGAAATTTAATCACTTTTTTTCAACCGGATGTTGAGGCATAAAGTAAGAATTGTTAATAACTTTGAGTCATATGAACGCTTGTTAAGGGATAGCGAAGTTGCATAACCCTGAAGCAACAAATCATATCAGCGACCAGGATACCCGATAGCGATGAACAACGTAGCCTTTACCCTTAAGCGCATTCGTTTCGACGAAAACTATAACCCTTCGAAAAATACGCGGGCGACGACTAACTTCGCTAATCTGGCGCGTGGTGAAAAACGCCAGGAAAACCTGCATAACGCGCTGGCGATGATCGACAACCGGTTTAACGCGCTGGCGCACTGGGACAACCCAAAAAGCGACCGTTACGCTGTCGAACTTGAGATTATTTCTGCTGAGCTGAATCTTCGTCCTGGCAGCAACGACGAATCGTTCCCGGCGATTGAGATTCTGAAGACCCATATCGTCGATCACAAAACCGGTGAACGTTTCGAAGGGATTGTCGGCAATAACTTCTCATCCTACGTACGTGATTATGATTTCAGCGTGGTGCTGACAGAGCACAATAAAGGGCAGACAGAATTCAGTCTGCCGGATGATTTTGGCCAGCTGCACGGCAACATTTTTAAAAGTTTCGTCAACTCAGCGGCCTATAAAGAAAACTTCAATAAGTCTCCGGTCATCTGTCTGAGTGTGTCGAGCAAAAATACCTATGTGCGTACCGGTAATATGCATCCGGTGCTGGGCATCGAATACCAGCAGGATGCGCCTTCGCTGACTGATTTTTATTTTGGAAAAATGGGCCTGAAAGTGCGTTTCTTTATGCCGCAGGGCAGTGTTGCGCCGCTGGCCTTCTACTTCCACGGTGACCTGCTCAGCGATTACACCAATCTGGAGCTGATCAGCACTATCAGCACCATGGAAACTTTTCAGAAGATCTATCGCCCGGAAATTTATAACGCGAATTCTGCAGCCGGACAGTGCTATCAGCCAACGCTGCACCATCAGGATTATTCATTAACCCGCATCGTTTACGATCGCGAAGAGCGTAGCCGTCTGGCCGTTGAGCAGGGTAAGTTTACTGAGGCGCATTTCATCAAGCCTAATCAGACACTTCTCGCACAATGGTCTGCTGAATCCGTTCTTTGATTAATTAAAAACAAAAGGTCACCTGCTATGAAAACTTTATTACCGACATCCACTGCGGGCAGCCTGCCTAAACCGTCCTGGATTGCGCAGCCAGAGGTGCTGTGGTCACCCTGGAAACTGCAGGATGAAGAGTTAGTTGACGGTAAAAGAGATGCACTGCGTCTCTGTCTGGACGACCAGGTTCGCGCCGGCATTGATATCGTCAGCGATGGTGAGCAGACCCGTCAGCACTTTGTAACGACGTTTATTGAACACCTCAGCGGCGTGGATTTTGAGAAGCGTGAAGTGGTCCGCATCCGTAATCGTTATGACGCCAGCGTGCCGACCGTAGTGGGTGAAGTCTCACGTCAGAAGCCGGTGTTTGTTGAAGATGCAAAAATCCTGCGCAAGCTGACCGATCGTCCTATTAAGTGGGCGTTGCCGGGTCCGATGACGATGATCGATACCCTTTATGACAATCACTATAAAAGTCGTGAAAAGCTGGCCTGGGAATTCGCAAAAATCCTGAATCAGGAAGCGAAAGAGTTAGAAGCCGCAGGCGTTGATATTATTCAGTTCGACGAACCAGCCTTTAACGTCTTCTTTGATGAAGTGAATGACTGGGGTATTGCCGCACTGGAGCGTGCTATTGACGGTCTGAAGTGTGAAACCGCCGTTCACATCTGCTACGGCTACGGTATCAAAGCCAATACCGACTGGAAGAAAACGCTGGGCACAGAGTGGCGCCAGTATGAAGAGGTCTTCCCAAAATTGCAGCGTTCGGCTATCGACATCGTCTCACTGGAGTGCCAGAACTCGCGCGTTCCGATGGATCTGATTGAGCTGATTCGCGGTAAAAAAGTCATGGTCGGTGCTATCGACGTAGCGACTCATGAAATTGAGACGCCGGAAGCAGTGGCAAGCACGCTGCGTAAAGCGCTGCAGTTTGTGGATGCTGAAAATCTCTATCCTTCAACCAACTGCGGCATGATTCCTCTGCCGCGCCAGGTTGCCAATGGCAAACTGCATGCGTTGAGTGCGGGTGCCGAGATTGTCCGCCGGGAAATTCTGGGAAAATAATCTTTTCCTGAGCAGACGCAGTCCGGTTTCAGAGGCCTGAAAGGCGATTTAAAACCGGACTGAACTGCCCTTAGTGTTGCTTTATCTTTCCCGCCATCCGTCTCTTTATTATTCTCTTCATCCCACTCCTCTTACATCACGATCAAATTCCCTGGTCTGAAACCTTTGTAACGTAATCCGCCAGGCTGTCGGGTTCAGCGTTCACGCCCGTTTCAGGTTACGTTCAGCTCAGGGGGCGTCAGCGGAGCGGAGTTGACCCGGACGAATTCTGAACCATATCGCGTACATCGCCGGCAGGAATACCAGCGTAATCAGGGTGCCGCCTAACGTACCGCCAATCAGGGTATATGCCAGCGTTCCCCAGAATACGGAGTGCGTCAGCGGAATGAAGGCCAGAATGGCAGCCATTGCCGTCAGCAGCACCGGACGCGCACGCTGTATCGTTGCCTCTACCACCGCATCAAAAGGCGAGAGTCCTTGATGCTCATTATGGTGAATCTGCCCTATCAGGATTAGCGTGTTGCGCATCAGGATGCCCGACAGCGCTATCAGTCCAACCAGTGCATTGATGCCAAACGGCTGGTTAAACAGAAGTAGCGTCGGCACCACACCAATCAGTCCCAGAGGCGACGTCAGAAAGACCATCACCATCGCCGACATCGAACGCACCTGCAGAATGATAATCAGCAGCGTCATGGCGATCATAATCGGGAACAGCGGTGCCATTGCTTTGGTCGCTTTGCCAGATTCTTCAATCGAGCCTGCCTGTTCAATGCGGTAGCCCGCTGGCAGTGAATCGATGATGGGCTGTAACGCTTTGAGCATCTGCTTTGAGACCTCCGGCGGCTGCAGATGCTCAGCAATATCACCGCGCACCGTCAGCGTCGGGGTGCGATCGCGGCGGCGCAGAATCGGATCTTCCATGCGTACATCAACGTCGCCTATCTGAGAGAGTGGAATACGCTGACCTGAGGAACCGACTAAGGTAAAGCCCGCTATTCTGGCCGGATCGAGCCGGATGTTACCCGCCGCACGTCCCATAACCTGTACGGAGCGGATATCTTCACGTACTGAGGTAATCGGAACGCCAGAAAGCAGGAACTGAAGCTGCTCTGCCACCGCATTCGATGTCAGTCCCACGGCCTGCAGACGATCCTGATTAAGCGTGAAATGCAGCGTCGGCACCTTTGGCCCCCAATCCATATTAACTGTTCTCATTAGCGGACTGGCCTGTAGCACTGCCTCTACGTCGGCTGCGATGGCGCGCAACGTGTCGGGATCCGGCCCCATGACGCGATACGCCACCGGATAGGGCGAGTAGGGGCCAAACACCAGTTGTGTCACGCGGATGCGCGCCTCTGCTGCAAGTCCATGAGCCGCCGCTTCGCGTAACCTGTGCTTGAGTGTTTCACGCGCTTCCTGGCTGTCCGTCAGCACAACAATTTTCGCAAACGAGGGGTCGGGCAGTTCGGGAGCCATGGCCAGATAAAAACGCGGTGACCCTTGTCCGATATAAGATGTGACGATTTTTGCCTCCGGCTGCTTCTGCAGCCAGGCTTCGATTTTTGCAGTCGCCTGGCTGGTCTCCTCGATTGACGTTCCATAAGGCATCTGGACTTCTGCCAGCACTTCCGGGCGGTCAGAGGTGGGGAAAAATTGTGCGTTCACAATCCCCATGCCGAGCACGGCAAGCGTAAATAGAGCAACCACCGAACCGGCCACCAGCCATTTGCCTGCGATGACACGGCCCAGAATATGACGGAATCGGTTGTAATGGCGGGTGTTATAAATCGCGGTATGTCCTCCCGCCACCGTTTTGATCTCCGGCAGCATTTTCACGCCAAGATAAGGCGTAAAGACCACCGCCACTATCCACGAGGCGATCAGGGCGATGCCGACAATCCAGAACATATTGCTGGTGTACTCGCCGGCGGTAGATTGTGCAAAACCATTCGGCATAAAGCCCACAGCGGTAACCAGCGTACCCGCCAGCATTGGTGCCGCCGTATGACTCCAGGCATAGGCAGAGGCTTTGATGCGGTCATAACCTTCTTCCATTTTGACCACCATCATTTCAATCGCGATGATGGCGTCATCGACCAGCAAACCCAGGGCAAGGATCAGCGAACCCAGGGTGATGCGATCAAAATTCTTGCCGGAAGCCTCCATCACAACAAACACGATAGCCAGTGTCAGTGGCACGGCTGCGGCGACCACTACACCAACCCGCCAGCCCATACTGACAAAGCAGACCACCATGACCACCAGCAGGGCGACAAAGAACTTGATCATGAATTCGTCTACGGCTGAACTGATGTTGATGGCCTGATCGGTGACCTTCGTCAGCGTCATACCCAACGGCATGCCGTCATTAATTCTGGCCGTTTCCTCATCCAGTGCCTTACCGAGATCGAGGCCATTCCAGCCGTCGCGCATAACGACGCCTAACAACAGCGCCTGCTCGCCCTGATTACGTACGATAAAAGTCGCCGGATCTTCATAGCCTCGCTCAACCGTCGCGACGTCTGAAAGGCGCAGTGTTCTGCCCCCGGCAACGACAGGCGTCTGGCGGATTTTTTCCAGTGTGTCGAAGGCGCCATCAAGACGAATAAAGATTTGGGGGCCGCTGGCATCTATCGAACCGGCCGGGGTCAGCACGTTCTGACTGTTCAGGGCAGAAAAGATATCCTGGGGGGAAATGCCGAGCGTGGCCAGCCTGTCATGAGAGAACGAGATAAAAATTCGCTCACTCTGCTCACCAATAATGTTGACCTTTTTTACGCCGGCTACATGCAGAAGCTGCTGGCGCAGCGATTCAGCATCCCTTGCCAGCAGACGCTGCGGCTCCCCCCTGGCCTTAAGCGCAAATAAGGCAAAAGTCACATCAGAGAACTCGTCATTAACCATCGGTCCGATGACACCCGCGGGCAGGCTGCTGGCTTCATCACGAACTTTCTTGCGCGCCTGATAGAACTCTTCCTGCACCTGTGAAGGCGGCGTGCTGTCCTGCAGTGACAGCATGGTAAACGCCAGACCCGGACGGGTATAGGTCTCACTGCGGTCGTACCACTTAAGCTCCTGCAGACGCTTCTCCAGCGGCTCAGCAACCTGATCCTGCATCTCCCGGGCAGTAGCACCCGGCCAGGCTGTGATAATGGTCATCTGCTTGACAGTAAAAGGCGGGTCTTCCGCTCGCCCAAGTTCGAAGAACGACAGAATACCGGCAACAGTAATCAGAATGATCAGGAAGAGGGTAATCGATCGCTCACGTACAGCCAGCGCCGAGAGATTGAAACGTCCCTTGCTCATGGATGACTCCCCGCACTGTGCGCGTTGCCGTGCGAAGCCGTGCGCACTTTTTCACCCTCATGGAGCAGATGCGCGCCAAGCGCAACGACCTGCTCACCCGGCTTGAGTTTTCCGACAACGCCGGCGTTGTCATCCCCAAGGTTAATCACCTGCACCGGGCGCCATGAGACGGTTGCGGGCTGACCTGAAATGCTCCAGACGCCCGGCCCTTTACCCGGATCGTAGAGCGCGGCTAAGGGCACGTTCATTACCGCAGCTTTGCTGGCGTTTTCCGCGATGTTAAGCGTGACGGTCGAGCCCAGCGGTGCATTAGCCAGCGCGCCTTCCAGTACATATCTCGCTTCAAAGGTTCGCGTCACCGGATCAGCGGCATCTGATAGCAGGCGCAGCCTGGCGGGCACCCGTTTATCTCCGGAGCCGTAAAGCGTCGCCTGAGCATCACTGTCCGGCGCAGGCCTGAGCGTCTCAGGTAACTGTACGATGGCCTCACGCTGTCCGGCTCTGGCGAGCCGGATAACCGCCTGTCCGGCACTGACCACCTGACCCGGTTCTGCCAGCGTATCTACGACAACGCCATCGGCGTCGGCCAGCAGCACGGCATAACCCGTTGCATTCTGCGCGACGCTGGCCTGTGCCTGTGCGGCTCTGAGATCGGCTCTGGCCGTATCGGCAGCGGCCTTTATCTGGTCGTAGGCTGATGCCGATACGGCACCCGTCGTGACAAGGCCTCGATAGCGCGCTTCATCCTGTGTGGCTTGCTTAGCCCGTGCCCGCGCTGCCTCCACAACCTGTTGCTGAGCCTGAGACTGCAGTGTCAGGTCAATCGGATCCAGACGCATCAGCGGCTGACCGCGTTTGACCGCCTGACCGGTATCCACCAGACGTTCAAGGATTTTGCCTTGTACTCTGAAACTGAGATCGCTTTGAATCCGGGCGACCACAACGCCGGTAAAGGCGTGGGATCGATCTATCGCGCTTACCACGGTTGCAGTCCGCACCAGAGGAGCCTGCGTTCGGGGATCGTCGCGGGTGGAAGGTTCACCGCAGGCCACCAAAGCCAGCGGCAACACGTAAACAGCAAGGGTGGCGGATTTAAGCCTGAGCATAAGTTCCCTTAAAGCGGTAACAGGATAGTTTACGCATTCTCATTCTTGTGACTAATTAAGTCAATGGTCACTTATGGCTGGATTTTTATCATCAACAAATTAAGGCATGTCACTGTAAAGGAGTCATAACAAAAGGTTGTGGCAGCTGAGCAGGAGAATATCCGAGGCTGCGGGCAATGAAAACGGTTCCTGTTCACCTTGCATTTTTGGGGCGGCAAGCCAGGTGGATCTATGATTCAGCCGCAGATGGGTATCGGCAGATCCTGTTCCCTTAACGTCGCTGACCCTGATTGACTTAAAGTGACCATTATGAAATTAGGTCACAAATCGCGAGGGATGTCAGGCAGATCGATGTTCCTCCCGCTTTTTCGGAAAACAAGGTCTGTATAGCCGTTAACGCGCCCCTGTCATTCAGTGAATACAGCTTATCGCTGCCGTACCTGATGCCTGCCCTTTTTATTAAGCCTCCTCCGTAAAAACCGGCAATGTGTTAATGAATAGTAAATTTCTTTGCCAGCGGATATAACATATTGATAATCCCGCTTCGCAGAGAAAAATATGGCGCTTTCACACGAGTTAATCCTGATCTTTACGACCTATTTTGTTGCCACGGCCAGTCCCGGACCGAGCAATATGGCGATAATGGGGACAGCGATGAAAAAGGGCAGAGGTGCCGCGCTGGCGCTGGCTGCGGGTGTCGTGAGTGGGTCGATGATCTGGGCGCTGCTGGCAGCCTGCGGTGTGCTGACCATACTGACAACCTTTGCTCAACTGCTGATTGCGTTGAAAATTGGCGGCGGATTATATCTGCTCTGGCTGGCGTTTAAAGCCGGTAAATCTGCGTTACGCCGTACGGAAGCCGGAGAGTTTAAAACCAGCGATACCCGGGTCGCTTATGGCAGCCTGTTCCGTCAGGGTATCCTGATGCATATCGGCAACCCCAAAGCGATTCTGACCTGGGTGGCGATTATGTCATTTGCCCTTAAACCCCAAGCGGTCACCTCGACGTTACCAATGATTATCTGCGGCTGTGCGGCGATCTGCATGGTTGTATTCGGTGGTTATGCTTTGCTATTTTCGACGGCTGTAATGAGCGCTTTTTACCGTCGAATTCGTCGCGGGCTGGATGCGCTGCTAGCCTGTTGCTTTGCGCTGGCAGGATTGAAACTGGTCTTCAGCCGTAACTAATTACGGCTAATGATGACGGAGCGTCATCCGTTTGGACTCCTTACGAGGAACGATCAGATGATGAGCCGGAGCGGCAGCAGGCGATGCAACCCTGATAATGTCATGGCGTACACCAACAGGTTATCGCGCTGACTTGCTGACGAGCTTATAGATGGGTGATTTATCGAAGCGGTGTGGGTTTACTTATTTTTTTAACTGTAAGCCCCAGTATTCTGAACAGGCTTTAATCTCGT
This sequence comes from Pantoea sp. B550, assembly GCF_024158165.1. NCBI lineage: Bacteria > Pseudomonadati > Pseudomonadota > Gammaproteobacteria > Enterobacterales > Erwiniaceae > Pantoea > Pantoea sp. B550. Next base: position 67,904 of record NZ_JAMYXI010000001.1, on the reverse strand, counting down.
GCGGAGAATTAAGCAGAACTTTTGGCAATCTGACCTGATCGTAAAGCGTCTGATGGTACTTACGATTCTGCGGGGCAGTACGAACAATATATTTAAGCATCTCCAGGCTTACGGACTCTCTGCTGATGCCGAGACCCCCTATTCGCGGTGTGGATGAATAACACCTGCGAATATAACGCAGCAGTGCCACGGTCACTTTTACATCCAGAAGAATCAATCCCGTGGCATGAGCAAATCGTTCCTCAATGCATTTTGTATAATTTCCCTCCATCACCCATTTTTCCTGACTCACTGCATCCGCATGCAAATGGCGAAATGCTTCCGGCGCTCTGGGAATCCATTGACTACCTGGAAGATGGTGAAGTTGATCAAGATGAACAACAGGTAAATTCGTTTTGCGGGAAATAGCCTCTGCTAAGGTGGATTTACCGCTGTTTGAAGGACCCATAATACAAATGCGTGGTCCCAGCGCCTCTAAAGTCAGTGCACTATTCATAATATGTCCTTTGAATTTGCCTTGTCTGAAAGGAATAACGGCCTGCTGACATGATGCTTTTCTATGCATTTCGCAAGGTTTTAATCTTATATGGAATGTGTTGACCTGCAGGAGGCGAAAATAAGGGTTTCTGAAGGCATTATGAATCAAAGTTATGCCAAAGCGAACCTGATGATCTGATTTTCAAAGAAGTCACCCGCCTTACGGATTGTATTTTTCACGGTAAAGTTTTGTTACATCCTGCCGATTAATTACTCAATTCATCAAACCGTAGAGGGCATTATGGTGTTAATCAATGGACTTACAGACGGCGTGGCAAATAGCTATGCTACTTCCGGTGCAATCAAACCATCTTCAGGCGTCAATACCGAGTCAATTACCGGAAAAACGCTTCCTGACGCTGTAGTTAACATCTCTCAGGCGGCAAGAGACCGCCTGATGCAGGTCGTAGCTGATCCTGTCTCAGCTGAACAGCAGGATATAAATCTGAAAGGTCTGCTGACAAGTCGATCCGCTAATCAGGGACCCACGTTTAACCTCGGCTATGCGCTTTTCAATGATCCCTATACTAACTGGGATGCAAGGACATTCCGGCCCCTGGTGGACATGACGACAGATAACACCCAGGCCAGTATGGATGAGTTTGCGGGCGCACTTCATCAGGTGCTCGCTGAAGGTCAGGTGGGACAAAATCAGTACGATAACAGCGATACCTCTGAAGCGATGGCAATAACGTTAACGCAGGTGAAACTGCACAAACTTATTGAGAAATATGTTCCGGAGGACAAGTGGGAGCAGGCGACGGGCATTGTTGATGAGATGATCGACGGTAAAGTGGCATTACGCGAAGAGCGCACGCTGCTGGGAGCACAGCAGAGGCTGGATATTGCGCATCAATATGGCACCCGCGAAATCGTGGCGGATGCGCGTGATTATCTCAACCAGGTAAAGAGCGGCACCGCGCGGCCACAGAATGAACGGGCCAGGATGTTCGAAGCGACAAAATCGGGCAGTGACATGAACGCCATTTTCAGTGCGTTTGCTGATGTGATTCGTTCCACACCGAATCCGGGCAACAAATCGCAACCCTCAATCGATGACGCACTTAAACAGCTGGAGGTTTATCGCCAGCAGTGGCAGGCGTTCGCTGATAAATACATAGCTTAAAAGGTGATGAACCTGCGGCTGGCGGCTCTTTCGTGACAATAAAGCCATCCTGAGCGTCGCGTCGGCAGGATTGCTACGATGAGGCTGTTTAGTATGATGAGACACTCTGATAAACCCGACTAAAACAAAAAGCACTGATTACACATTTACAAATTTAAATGTGTAAATATAATGGCGCCTCTTACACATCAGAGGACCTTTTGTTATGCCGTCACTTTTTACCCCCCTGAACCTGGGCGATCTCACGCTTCGTAACCGCATTGTATTGCCGCCGCTGACGCGTTGTCGCAGTGAACAGCCGGGCAATATTCCCGGCGATATGATGGTGGAGTATTACCGCCAGCGTGCCAGCGCGGGACTGATGATCACCGAAGGCACCCAGATTGAACCTCGCGGGCAGGGCTATGCATGGACGCCGGGGATCCACAGCGACGCTCAGATCGCTGGCTGGAAAAAGGTGACAGAGGCGGTACATCAGGAAGGCGCAACGATTTTCTGTCAGCTCTGGCATGTTGGTCGCGTCTCTCACAATGAGCTTCAGCCCGGTAAACAGGCACCCGTTGCCCCTTCAGCCATCGCGGCTGATAACGTCCGGGTATTTATTGAAACCGGACCCGGTGCCGGGATACTGACCGCACCCAGCGAACCACGGGTACTGACCAACGCGGAAGTAAAAGAGATCGTGGCGCTTTACCGACGCGCAGCGGAAAATGCAAAAGAGGCGGGTTTTGACGGTGTGGAACTGCATTCCGCCAACGGTTATCTGATTAACCAGTTTATTTCGGAGCACACCAACTTCCGTACGGATGAATATGGCGGTTCAGCAGAGAATCGTCTGCGTTTTCTGCGTGAAGTGGTTGAGGCGGTCAGCTCGGTATTTGGCAGCCACCGTGTTGGCGTGCGGTTTGCGCCGCTGTTTTCGAGTACCGACGAAGAGCGCGTCTATCTTGGCCTCGTTGAAAGCGATCCCCACGCAACCTACATCCGCGCCGCTCAGCTTCTGAATGAGCTGGAAGTTGGTTATCTCTCTATTGCCGAAGCGGACTGGGATAATAGCCCGGATATGCCAGAGTGTTTCCGGGTTGCGCTGAGGGAAGCATTCCGATCGCCGATCATCTATTCCGGTCGCTACACGGCGGAAAAAGCACAGCGTATGCTGGATAACGGCTGGGGCGACCTGGCGGGTTTTGGCCGCTCGTTTATTGCGAATCCCGATCTGCCTGCGCGCATTAAATCGGGCTATCCGCTGAATGAGGTCGACAACGCCTCCCTGTATGGCGGCACTGAGAAAGGCTATACTGACTATCCTGTTTTTGAATCCTGATCTTATGTGAGGCGGCATGTCCCCCGAAAATGCCCTGAAGTTACTGTCCAACCCGACCAGAGTGGCAGTACTGAAGTGGCTTAAAAATCCTGACGAAGCGTTTGCGGGCTATTCGCAGCTTTATCCCTTCGCTCAGTATGGCGTCTGTGCCACCCTCATCCAGGACAAGGCGGGCTTATCACAGCCCGCTACCTCGTTATGTCTGAAAGCCCTGCACAATGCGGGACTGGTCGAAGCCAGCAAAGTCGGGAAATGGACCTACTATCGCCGCGCTGAATTGCGTATTCGTGAAATAACCGACGTGGTGACACAATCGCTGCAGGCGCTTTAGAGCACCTGCCGTTTAACACATCTCTCTTTTCTCATATGCGAATGCATAGCCTTTGCACTCACAGTAAACGCCTGCACATATCCTCCGAATTTCTGGCGCGTCTTCACGCACGCGGCTTGACGAAGCTGCCCGCTTAACTTACAACTAAAGCCGTCAGGGGAGTCTCGCCAGAGAGACTGAGAGGCTAATAGCGCAGTGCGCGGCTTAGCGACCCTTAGAACCTGACCCAGTTGATACTGGCGTAGGAAGACGGGTATCGCATCCGATACTTGCCGCAGGGGCGCGTTCGCGACGTCTCTGCCTTTTCCCTCCGTATCACGGGTCTTCGTTAACTGATAACGAGGCCAAAGTGAACTATCTCATCCTGAACCCCTTTCTTCCTCTCCGGTGGACACCATGAGCCGCTGGTCGGTGCTCGGCAGCGGCGTCGCCGGGCTGTGCGTCGCCACACTGCTCAGGGAGCGGGGAGAGTCCGTCGAAATTATTACGCAGCCGGACTGTCGTGCCGCCTCGCACTGGGCGGGCGGTATGCTTGCGCCCTGGTGCGAAGCGGAAAGCGCGCCGCCGCAGGTGATCGAATGGGGCCAGCATGCGGCGGGCTGGTGGGCGCAACGCGTTGATGGCGTTGAGCAGCAGGGCACGCTGGTGGTTGCGCCACCACGTGACAGCCGTGAACTGACGCGCTTCGCCAGCATGACGCAGCAGCATCGGTGGGTCGCCCCCGGTGACATCGAACCGGCGCTGGAAAATCGCTTTGCCCGTGGCCTGTTCTTTGCTGCAGAGGCGCATCTTGATCCGCGCGGCGCACTGCAGCAACTGCGCGCCACACTGCAGGAGGCTGGCGTACCGTTTCACAGCGGCAAACCCGGCGGCACAATCATCGACTGCCGCGGCATCCATGCTCTTGATCAGCAGCCCGCTCTGCGCGCCGTGCGGGGCGAAATGCTGATCCTGCGCACGCATGATGTTCAGCTCTCCCGTCCGGTCCGTTTGCTGCATCCGCGCTTTCCCTGCTATCTGGTGCCGCGTGCCGGAGGCCACTTCATGCTCGGAGCCACCATGGTCGAAAGTCACGACAGCAGCCCGATCAGCGGCAGGGCGATGATGGAGTTGCTGAGCGCGGCTTACAGCCTGCATCCGGCGCTGGCTGAAGCGCGCATCGTGGAGAGTGGCACCGGTCTGCGTCCCGCCTACCGTCAGAACCTGCCGGAAGTCCGCTATGAAAATGGCCGCTTCTCGTTAAACGGGCTGTACCGCCACGGCTTTTTACTGGCCCCGATCATGGCTGAAAAACTCATGCTGCAACTCACTCAGGAGATGACTCATGCGAGTTCAACTTAATGGACGCATGATTGAAACCAGCGCAATCACGCTGGCGGAACTTATGGCGGAGCAGCAGATTGACCCGCGCACCGTCGCCACTGCGCTGAACGGTGAGTTTGTGCCGCGCAGCCGTTATGCCAGCCAGCAGCTTGAGCCGGGCAGCCAGCTGGAAATCCTGTCACCGATGCAGGGAGGTTAACCATGTTCTATCAATTTGCCCCGCAATCACGCTTTCTGCTCGGCACCGCCGGCTATCCATCACCCGATATTCTGCATCAGGCAATCGACGCGTCAGGTGCGGAGATCATTACCGTCAGCCTGCGTCGTGAAGGCAGCGAAGGCGGTGCCTTTCGCACGCTGTTGCAGCAGCTCAATAAACGGATTCTGCCGAATACCGCAGGCTGCCACACGGTGAAAGAGGCGGTGACGACGGCGCAGATGGCGCGTGAACTGTTCGACACGCCCTGGATTAAGCTGGAAGTGATTGGTCATGCCGACACGCTGCAGCCCGATCCCTTTGCGTTGGTTGAAGCGGCCCGAATCCTCTGTGCTGATGGCTTTCAGGTCTTTCCCTACACTACCGAAGATCTGATCGTTGGCGAGAAACTGCTGGAAGCGGGTTGTGAAGTGCTGATGCCCTGGGGCGCGCCGATTGGTTCCGGCCAGGGGCTGCGCAATATAGAGGGACTACGCGCCATGCGTGCGTGGTTTAAATGTGTGCCGCTGATTATTGATGCGGGCATCGGTGCGCCAGGCCAGGCGGCACAGGCGATGGAGATGGGTTTTGATGGCGTGCTGCTTAACACGGCGGTAGCGAAAGCACGCGATCCGGTGCGCATGGCGGGTGCCTTTGCCGCCGCGATCCACGGCGGGTACGAGGCGTTTCAGGCAGGATTGATGGAGCAACGCGACATGGCGTCAGCTTCTACGCCCATTTTTGGTCTGGCACAGTTCAGTTAAGGAGCAGCGATGACGCGTTATCAGCGACAGGCGATGCTGCCGGAGATTGGTGAAGCGGGGCAACAGCGCCTGAGCGGGGCAAGGGTGCTGGTAGTGGGTGCGGGCGGCCTTAGCGCGACGCTGCTGCCATTGCTGGCCGGAGCGGGCATCGGATTTATTCGTCTTTACGATGGCGATCGGGTCGAGCTGCACAACCTCCACCGGCAGACGCTGTTTGGCGTCGGGGATGTGGGCCAGCCGAAAGCAATCTGTGCTCAGCGCGAGCTGGCGCTGCGTAATCCTGACTGCCACGTTGAGGTACATCCTCAGATGTTGAGCGCCAGCCAACTGCCGCAGGCGCTGAAGGGGGTCGATCTGGTGGTGGATGCGGCGGATAACTTCGCCATCACCTATCAACTCTCCGACGCCTGCTCTCCGCGTGGTCTGCCGCTGATCTGCGCCTCGGTGCTGGGTCGCAAAGGCTATGTCGGCGGATTCTGCGGCGGTGCGCCTGGCTATCGTGCGCTCTTTCCTCAACTGCCGATAGCGTCGGGAAACTGCAATACGGCGGGCGTGATGGGGCCTGCGGTAGCGATGCTGGGTGCAATTCAGGCCCAGATGGTGCTGAGTGTGTTATTGAAACTGACGCCGTCGCCGCTCGGCTGCATGATTCACTGCGACTTTGTGGACTGGCACATCAGGCAATTTCGCTTTGATGATGCACCTGAACCCGACGTGCCGGGCATCCCGTTTATCGATAAGCTGATGCTCAGTGAGGACGATTGCATTGTGGAACTGCGCAGTCCCGAAGAAGCGCCGGTCAGTGTGGCCGGACGGGTGTTACGGATTTTGCCGCAGCAGATAGCAGCCTGGCAGCCGCCATCCGATCAGCGTGTGGTACTGGTGTGTGCCAGTGGCATGCGTGCAGCTCAGGCGGCTGAGAACCTCGCCGCGCGTGGTGTTACGCGTCTGGCGTTGATGGCGGCAAATACGCTGTAAGGTTCGGGTTTAGATCACCTCGACCAGCTGGAACGTTTCGAAGATCAGCTCCATTTCGCTGTGGAAATAGCCTTCACGTTCGAAGTAGCGCTGATGTTCCTGCCGCCAGTGGTCGAGGCTGAGATCGCCTTCGCCCTCCAGCATCGCCATCTCGGGCGTCACGCGATCAAAGCGCGTCAGGAACAGTCCGGTAGTGCGGATCACGCAGACGGGCCGTTTTTCGCCGTTCAGAACAATGGTGTAGCCGCCCGGCTGTGGCAGGACTTCCTGATCCTGCCAGCTCTGTAACGAACCGCAGGTGGCTACCTTTTTTCCGGCAATAATCAGCGTTGCCAGCTCGTTAGCTAATTCCGGGGAATCACCGAATGCATCTGTGAATGCACCCGGATATTTGTCCTGCAGTTGTTCCAGCGTCATCGACATCCGCAAATCCTTAATGAAAGAAGCGCCTGACCGGAATAAATGCAGGCCAGTGTCGCCGTTAAGATAAAGCAGCAGCGGTTTATATGCTGCTAAGCGCGTTACAGCTTACCCGGCCTGCTCATGGGAAAACAGGCTTAATTATCATGATATTGGGTTTTGGTGTGTGCTGGATCGCAAAGGAGAGGCATACTCTGGCGCGGCCAGCCACAGCCGCGCACAAAAACTAACGCATCAGAAAGCTCGCCCAGTGTTCAATGTCGTCACCGCTGCTGATGTCGGGCTGCACCAGACCATTCACCATAAAGGTCGGTGAAACGTGGATACCATTCTGGCGGGCATATTTGCAGTGCCATTTAATCGCGTTCTGCAGATCGGGCTGATCAAACGCGGCGCTGGCATCCACGCCGCTGTACTCCCTGAGGCGGGCCAGAATCTGGTTCGGCGTTGCATCGCGATTCGGGCCGGTACAGTGATCGGTGAACTCAAACTCTTCACGATGATCGGCGACTGCCTGCATTACCTTCTTTGCCGCCTCTTTACTTTCGCTGGCGGCGGCAAGGATGTAACGCACAATCACGCCGGAATAGAGGTGCCACGGCTGTGATTGCAGGCGAATCTTCAGGGTCATCTTCTCTTCACCCACATGCGCCAGTAACGCGTCAAATTTATTGAACGCGCGTACCGAAAAAGGGCAGGTGGGTTCCAGAAAGACTTCAAAGATTGCGGGACCGTGGCCCCAGATCAGGACATCAGCATGCTGACTCATCGAAAACTCCTTTAAGATAAACGGAACGGAAAGTGTCCTTACCCTGGCAAATCCTCATCGCATCAGCCAGTTGAGAATCAGCCGTAATTGTTACAAAAAACAGCAATCAGCGGCTGAGACGCGCGTAACAGGCGACAGCAAGGGCCATTAATCGTTAGAATTATCGGCTTTGGCATTCTCAACTGCTGGCCCTGCAACGCAGCTATAGTTATCTGCAGAATTTGCTCGCCCGAATGAGAAAGTCAGTTCTGTTAACTGTATGCTAATCGTCTGCCTGGGGCCGATAAGCGTTAGAAGAGGTTAATTTTGCATACCGATCTTACCTGGAAAATTCTCCATCGCGTTATTAACAAGACAATCTCTGACATGCTGGATGATCAGCAGAGTATTGACGTGTTATCACTGCGCGCCCGGCTGCATGAGCTGGCTGAAAAAGAGGAGGATGAGGTCATGGTGCTCTGTTACTGGCAGGCAAGTAAAATTCTGCTTCGACTCCCCACCACTGTAACAGCCAGTCAACTGATGGTTGCCGCACGGCAAGCTTTTCGCACGCCGATGGATCACGATCTGCTTTAAGTTGCACTGGCTTGCTATTTCATCGTAATGAATAATTGTTGCAGGCTATTGTTGAGCGACACGTATGTGCTGCTGGCGAAAAAGATATTCCCATTCTGGAACCTATAAATAATTAAAGTAAATATAAAGGGCTGTATAGGTGAATGTGTTATTAAAAAGGGATGTTTAACCGGCTGACTAATCCTTTTCTTAAATTACCGGAAATTGATCCAGAACATGAAAAGCGTTTAATGGATTATTTGGGAATGTAACGAAACGACCTGTTTATCTTTTATATAGCTGCACAGCGCTAATATAGTCCCAACATAATAAACACCGGGTTGTTATGTTGGCGCATTTTATAAATGCATATTTATCCATCAGGTGGCTGATCCCAGCCGCTTTGCATGTATTGAAAAGAGACAGGTTTGATGAATATCAGAAAACGTATTCTGCCAGTGGCACTGGCTGGCCTTATGATTTCCGGATCGGCATTAGCCGCAGCTGACGGCCCATCACCCATTGTGCCTAATCCGGGAACCGCCGCCGGTACTCAGGGTGCAGGTGGCGAAGTGAAATTTACCGGTGAAATTACCGATGTTTCCTGTGACGTTTCAACTGCCAGTAAAAATCAGAGCGTTGATTTAGGTAAGTGGGCGAAATCTTATTTCGAAAGCCGCAGCGAAACCACCGAAACCCCTTTCACTATTTCAGTCAAAGACTGCCCGGCATCGGTCACTAAAGTGGCCGTGCTGTTCGATGGCGATAAAGATAGCGGCGACAATACCCTGCTGAAAGTGACTGACGGTGGCGCAACTGGCGTGGGCATCAAACTCTACGAAGCTGACCGCAGCACACCGATTGCTATCGGTACCATTTCCAAAGCGGTCAACGTGGTTAAGTCTTCAGATGGGGGATCTGCCGACCTGAATTTCTTTGCCGATTATAAAAGTGATGGTGCTGAAATTGCAGTCGGTCCCGCCAACTCAGTTTCAAATTTTGTAATGGTTTATAACTGATTAAAAGCAGGGGCAACCCTGCTTCCCTCCTGAATATCAACGGCGTAAATGACTATGTTTAAAGTAATAAGAATTATTTCGCTTTTCTCTGCGTGTATGCTGAGCATGGCTGCTCATGCAGGTGTTGTGATGGGAGGGACGCGTATTATTTTTGTTGAAGGAAAAAAGGAGGCAGCGCTTTCTGTCACTAATCAGGATGAAACTATCCCCTACCTGATTGAATCCTGGATAGAGAATTTTAATTCAGATGATCACGCCCGCGTGCCTTTTATTGTCACGCCACCACTCTTCCGCCTCGATGCGGGAAAAGAGAATCTGTTAAGGATTAATTATCTGGGAATGCCCCTGCCGAAAGATCGTGAATCGGTATTCTGGCTCAATGTGAAATCTATTTCGCCTGCGCCACGCGATAAAAGCAACCAGCTGCAGGTTAATATCAAATCGAAATTTAAACTTTTTTATCGGCCCAAAGGCCTGGCGGGAAATCCGGCTGATGCCTGGCAACAACTCTCGTTTCGCCATGAAGGCAGGCAGCTGATTGCACATAACCCAACCCCTTACTTTGTCTCTTTTTATTCGATAAGCGTTAATCATCACGCCATTCAGGATCCTGGCATGATTGGCCCGGGTGAAGATCGTCAGTGGAACGTCGCTGATTCAGGCGCAGTGACATGGTCGGCCATTAATGATTTTGGCGGCATCACTGAACAACGTACGCGTTAGTCATTTATTTTGATTTGAATCCGGGGCATCAACAGTGAAAGTCACTCAACAGGCCAATACAGAGAAGAAAAAGCACGCGAAACCGCTTTACGCCTCCTCCTGGCTTGCAGGCGTTCCAGGTCTGATGCTGCTTATGTTCTGCCCGCTGCGTGGTGCGCGTGCGGATGACTACTTTAATCCGGCGGCGCTGGAATTTTCATCCGATCAGCATAACGCCGCCGATCTCCACTATTTCGCCCATGAAGGCGGCCAGCAACCGGGTACCTATCATGTCACGCTGCTGCTCAACAACCGGATGATTAATAGCCGCGATGTCACTTTTGTGCAGGGCAGAAACGGGCTTGTTCCGCAACTGACGGCGGAAGAACTTTCAGCGATTGGTGTCAACGTAAACGGCTTCTCTGCGTTCAGAAATCTGAAGAAAGATAAGACGGTTGAGGAGCTGGGTGATTTCATACCCGATGCTGCGGCCAACTTTGATTTCGCGCACCAGCAGTTAAATCTTTCCATTCCCCAGATTGCCCTGAAAATAAAAGATCGCGATTATGTCGATCCTTCGCGCTGGGATGAGGGTGTATCGGCCGCTTTTGTAAATTATAACCTCACCGGAAGCAGCAGCCGTAATGAAAGCGACCGCTGGAATTCAACGCTGCTCAGCCTGCGCAGTGGGGCCAATCTTGGCGCATGGCGACTGCGTAACACGGCCACCTGGCGCTGTGATCTGGTCAGTCACTGGCAATCCCAGACTACTTATCTGGAGCGGGATCTTAAGACACTGAAAAGCCAGTTCAGGGTCGGAGATACCTACACCTCTGGCGACGTTTTTGACAGCGTGCAGTTTCGCGGTGTGCAGATCATGTCTGATGACACCATGCTTCCCGAGAGTCAGCGTGGTTTTGCCCCGGTGATACACGGCATCGCCCACAGCAATGCGCGGGTCACGGTGAGTCAGCATGGCTACGTGATTTATGAAACTGTAGTCGCACCGGGCGCATTCGAAATCAAAGATCTCTATCCCACGGCGCAGAGCGGTGATCTCGATATCACTATCCATGAAAGCGATGGCACGGTGCGAACCTTCACCCAGCCCTACTCGGCGGTGCCCTATATGCTGCGTGAGGGGCATATGAAGTACAGCGTCAGCGGCGGTCGTTATCATTACTCAGGCAGCAACAATCTACGTTCACCTGAATTTGTGCAGTCCACACTGTTTTACGGACTGCCGCATGACTTTACCGCCTTTGGTGGCGTTCAGATGGCGCAGAATTATCACGCTGTGGCGATCGGTCTGGGTAAAAGTCTTGGCGATTTTGGCTCGCTGGGAACCGATGTTACCGTGGCTAAAACCCGTTTAGCGCAAGGCCAGAGCAGCAGTGGTCAGTCAGTCCGCGCGCAGTATCAGAAAAATTTCGCCTCCACCAATACGACTTTCAGCATGGCGAGCTATCGCTACTCCTCCAGTGGTTTCTATGCCTTCAGCGAAGCCAATGCGATGACCAGCCCGACCCGCTACGTGGCTAACAAACGCAGTCGGTCAGAAATAATGGTCTCTCAGGAAATGGGTGACTACGGCAGCCTTAGCGCCTCTGCCTATGTGCAGCGCTACTGGCGTTCAAAGAGTGAAGATCGCACCCTGCATCTGGGTTTTTACAGCAATTACAAAGCCATTTCCTGGGGCATCGCCTGGTTTTACACCGACTCGACCAGCGTCCGTAAGGCTGACCGCGCGGTCTCTTTTAATGTCTCTGTTCCCTTCATCGCGCTGCTGCCAGACAGCTCCGTCAGCTACAGCATGAACTCCGGCAATGATGGGAATGTTTCGCAGCAGGTCAGCCTGTCGGGTAGCGCGTTACAGGACAACAACCTGCATTACAACCTGCAGCAGGGCCACAACAGCCAGGGACAAAATCTGAACAGCAACGGCTCGCTGGACTATCGTGGCAGTCGCGGCAGCCTCAGTGCTGGGGTCAGTCATGATCGCCACAGCACTCAGTTTAACTATGGTCTCTCGGGCGGCATCGTCGCACATGCACACGGCATTACGCTGAGCCAGCCGCTGGGCGACACCTTCGCGATTGTGCGTGTGCCGGGTACGGCCGATGTGGGCATTCAGAGCAGCAGCAATGTGGTCACCGATGGTCGCGGCTATGCGATTGTGCCGTCACTTTCGCCTTATCATGAAAATGCCATCGAACTGGAAACGGATACGCTGCCCGACAATGTTGACGTCGAACTGGATGGTCAAACGGCTATCCCGACACGCGGCGCGATTGTGATGACCGACTATGCCACCCACGTGGGTAATCGGGTGCTGTTCACGCTTAGCTGGCAGGATGCCTTCCCACCTTTCGGGGCGACGGGGCAGATCGCGCTCGCCGAAGAGGGAAAAAACAGCAGCACCAGCGGCATCGTCGCTGAAAAAGGCGAACTCTATCTGAGTGGTGTACCCGCCCAGGGTGTTATCGAGGTGAAATGGCAGGAAGAGGGGGGGGAGAAAAGCTGCCGCGCGCCGTTCCGCCTGCCTGCCGCCAGCGGCACCAATCCGGTCAGACTCGTCTCTGCGGTTTGCCAGTAATTCACAGGAATGTAAGATGAAATCAGTTCTGCGTTTAGCGAAAGGGATGATGCTGATTATCCCGACATTATGTGCTTTACCTGCACTGGGACAGGAGTCCTGTCAGGGCGTCAGCCAGGTGGTCGTGCAGGTGCATAACGTCAACTATGTGCCGGGCGCAGCCGATGGCACCCCCATCTCGGCGCAGATGCCCCTGCAAAGCAGCAATGCTTTTACATGCAATAAAAACAGCGGTGAGCAGGGCTATAACTACAAAGATATGGGGTTTGAGATTAATGCTGAAGAGTCCGGCTTACAGACCAATATCGCGGGCGGGCACAATACGCCGATATACCGTGTTCCAGGCGTTGAGAGCATCGGGTTCGCTATTGGTTTCAAGGAGCCGTCTTATTGCGGTGGCGGTTTCGCTGATACCACCGGTAAAGGTAAAACCAGCTCGATCTGCAACTCCCAGACCAGCCCACAGTTAAATTCTGCCCACGACATAACCCTTCAGTCCTATGTGGTGTTCTATAAAATTCCCGGACAGCGCTCGCCGCTTAACCCTGGCGATCAACCCGCATCTGTCGGTGAGGTGAACATTGGCAATGCCAGCCTGAAGGTCGGGGACAGTGCAGCCAGCAGCCAGCCAATCAACGACAAGCCGCAAATATTCCTCTCCAGCTTTACCGTGCAGTATGGCAGCTGTTCTGTGGTCGCCTCCCAGTCCGCTATTAATGTGGACATGGGAAAGGTGAGTAAGACGGAATTCACCGGTATCGGCAGCCGGGCAGGAAGCGAGAAGCGCTTCCGGATTCAGGTGATGTGTGAGCACAGTGCAGCCGTAAAAGTCGGTTTCTTTGGTATGGCTACATCAGGTGATAAAGATGCCATCAGCCTGACGCCTCAGAGCAACTCAGCATCCGGTGTAGGCATTGCGCTGACTTATGGACCCGGCCTGCAGGTCCCGGAAGGTCAGCGCGTGCCGCTGAATGTCTCAACCGATCAGCTGCCGGTGCTGACGACAGTTTCTTCTCCCAATCAGGCGGCGTCGATGACGTTTAACGCGCAATATATTCAGACTGGCGGGCAGGTGATGGCGGGAAAAGCGGACGGCACGGTGACGTTCAATCTCGTTTATAATTAACAGGCACAGGCTGTGCATCACTGACGAATGCTGCGTGATGCTGGCTGCATGTGTCATCAGCCCTGCGCATTACGCCCCGTCTCCTGCAGCAATTGTTAAAACCCGCTAACCATGACCCGCGGTTTTCCCTAATCTCTGTTAAAATTATTCCTCTGTACCACTTTGCAGGATGCATGTTCGGGAGAAGCTATGTTGTGGATTTGGAATGCCCTGATTGTTCTGGTCACCGTTATCGGCATGGAGATAACGGCTGCGCTGGCGCACAAATACATCATGCATGGCTGGGGTTGGGGCTGGCACCTGTCACATCATGAACCACATAAGGGCTGGTTCGAGGTTAACGACCTCTATGCGGTGGTGTTCGCGGGCCTGTCGATTTTACTTATTTATCTGGGCAGCACAGGCATCTGGCCGCTACAGTGGATCGGTGCAGGGATGACGCTTTACGGTCTGCTCTATTTTATCGTGCATGACGGGCTGGTCCATCAGCGCTGGCCATTCCGCTATGTGCCGCGCCGGGGTTATCTGCGCCGGCTTTACATGGCGCACCGACTGCATCATGCGGTACGGGGTAAGGAAGATTGTGTCTCATTTGGTTTTCTCTATGCGCCGCCGCTGTCAAAACTGCAGGCGACGCTCAGGGAACGTCACGGCGTTAAACGGGGCGCTGCCAGAGGTAAGCAGGGCGTGGAGCAGGACGTCCCATCCGGGAAGTAACTGCCTGACCGGATGCTGCCACCAGCATGGCCAGTTTCTCTGGCGTGCTGGTGGACTGACGTTGATCCCACGCTTGTGCACCCGCTTCGACTACTTTCATACCGATCTTACGATAAACCTGTTTTGCCGTCGCAATGGCCCACGCTGAACGCAGCGGTAAACCGGGCAACCCCGCCGATGCCGATCGATAATAAGGTTCTGCCGTCTCCACCAGTCGGCGGGCAACGCGGCTGACGGCCTGGCGATGGCGCGGGTCCGCCAGCGCCTCCCGCGTCAGCCCCTCTTCTGCCAGCCACTCAGCGGGCAGATAACAGCGTCCCGCTTCAGCATCTTCAACAATATCGCGGGCAATATTGGTTAGCTGAAAGGCCAGACCGAGATCGCAGGCGCGATCGAGCGTGGCGTTGTCGCGCACGCCCATAATCTGCGCCATCATCAGACCCACCACGCCCGCCACGTGATAGCAGTAGCGCAGCGTATCGTCCAGCGTCTGATAGCGGGTCTCATGGACATCCATCGCAAAGCCCGCCAGGTGATCAAAAGCGTAAGCAGGCAGAATATCGTGCGCCATCGCTACCTCCTGAAAGGCGGCAAAGGCAGGCTCATGCATCTGCGATCCGGCATAGGCCTGACGGGTTTTCATCTCCAGCTGCGCCAGGCGCTGTTCAGCAGATTGCAGTGACGGCGTATCGTTGCTGAATCCCAGCACCTGATCGTCAATCACATCATCACAGTGACGACACCATGAGTAGAGCATTAGCACACTGCGTCGGGTTTTGGCATCAAACAGTTTCGATGCCGTGGCAAAGCTTTTCGAGCCCACTTCCATGGTTTCAACGGCATGATCGAGCAGTGACGGACTATTCAAGCCAGATCCTCCAGCATCAATCCTGCGGTGGCTTTGGCCGAACCAATCACTCCTGGGATGCCCGCGCCAGGATGGGTGCCCGCGCCGACCAGGTAAAGATTTTTAATGGTCTTATCGCGGTTATGGGGCCGGAACCAGGCACTTTGCGTCAGAATCGGCTCGACCGAGAATGCCGAGCCCTGATACGCATTCAATTCATCGCGGAAATTAAACGGCGTGAACATGCGATGCGTCACCAGCTGGCTGCGCAGGCCTGGCATGTAGTGCTGTTCCAGATAGTCGAAGATGCGATCGCGCAGGCGAGGACCTTCCACGGCCCAGTCGATATCGGCGGTGCCGAGGTGCGGCACCGGTGCCAGCACGTAATAACTGCCGCAGCCTTCGGGTGCCAGTGACGGATCGGTCACGCAGGGCGCGTGAAGGTAAAGCGAGAAGTCCTCTGCGAGGGCGTCTTTATTAAAGATCTCATCAATCAATTCACGATAGCGCGGACCAAAGCAGACTGTGTGGTGCGCGAGCTGATCGTGATGATGATTCAGGCCAAAATAGAGCACAAACAGCGAGTTGCTCATGCGCTTGTTCTGCAGGGATTTTCCCCTGGCCACAGCGGCGGGATGCTGACTCAGCAGTTCGCGGTAGGTATGAACCACGTCAGCGTTAGAGGCAACCGCGCGGGTCGGGAAGACCCGGCCATCATCCAGATGCACGGCGATGATTTTATTTTCCTGCGTCTCCAGCCGGGCAACGCTGGCATTCAGCTCCACTTCGCCGCCCAGATCCTGAAACAGCTTCACCATGCCCTGTACCAGGGCGCCTGTGCCACCACGCGGGAACCAGACGCCCCATTCACGTTCCAGCGCATGAATCAGGGTATAGATTGACGAGGTGGCAAATGGATTTCCGCCTACCAGCAGCGAGTGAAAAGAGAACGCCTGACGCAGATGCTCATCTTCAATATAGCTCGCCACTTTGCTGTAGACGCTGCGCCACGCCTGCAGTTTTGCCAGCTGAGGGGCGGCGCGCAGCATGTCCCGGAATGACAGAAATGGCACGGTGCCGAGCTTGAGATAACCTTCTGCAAACACCGCACGGGAATAGGCCAGAAAGCGACGATAGCCTTCTACGTCACGCGGATTAAATGCGCTGATTTGCGCTTCCAGCGCGGGCTGATCGTTGTCATAACTGAAGACTTTGCCGGACTCCCAGCAGAGGCGATAAAAAGGCTTC
Organism: Pantoea sp. B550; assembly: GCF_024158165.1. Taxonomy (NCBI): domain Bacteria; kingdom Pseudomonadati; phylum Pseudomonadota; class Gammaproteobacteria; order Enterobacterales; family Erwiniaceae; genus Pantoea; species Pantoea sp. B550. The sequence goes on along the minus strand of NZ_JAMYXI010000001.1, from coordinate 51,326 downwards.
ACCGGCAGCAGTTCGACATAGTCAGAGAGTTTTTTACCTGCCAGGGTGAAGAGCTCTTCAATAGCGCTGGGATCAGTAATCACCGTGGGGCCGGCATCAAAGGTAAAGCCCTGATCCTCGTAAACATAGGCGCGGCCGCCGGGTTTATCACGCTGCTCCAGCAGCCGCGTAGGGATCCCTGACGCCTGAAGGCGAATGGCCAGCGCGAGACCACCAAAGCCTGCACCAATTACTGTCGTTCTGTTCATTGCATCGCCTGTTGACGGTGAGGAGTCATAATAGCCTGTAGCGCAGCCAGTACGGGAACCGGCGGCTTGCCGCTTAAGATGCGCAGCCGATCAGACACAGTGAGTTTTCCCGCATAAAAACGGGCAATCAGACCTTCGGGGAGGCCGTAAAATCGTTGCATAACCTGCCAGCGCTGGTCTGCCGGACCCGCCAGAAACAGCATCCGGTTTAGCATGCGGAAGAAGCGCTGCTGCTGCCAGGAATGACTGGCAAACTGCTGAATGGTGGCGTGCAGGGTCTCAGAAGTGAACGACTGCATCTGCGCCAGCCGGTCAGCCAGCGCGACCGCCAGCGGCAGCGAATAGCCGGTGGTAGGATGGAATAACCCGGCACGCAGGCCGCTGCAGGGCAGATCGCGTTTCTGCCAGAAGGCGTCCACGTCGCCGGTCAGCGTAATCGGCAACGCGCCCTGTTCTTCACGCAATAGCTGCTTTAACTGCCAGCCCTGCTGAGCAGCATAGTCACGGATATTCTGACGGGCGCGATCGCCTCCCAGCGTGGCGTTATCAATATAGTGGGTATCTTCAATCAGCAGCGTATCCGCCGAAAAGGGCAGGCTGTAGACAAAGCGATAGCCTGACTGCTGATCCACGGTCGCGTCCATAATGACTGGTGCGGTCAGGCCGTGGGGCGCACTGAGCTGCCACTCCTGACCCACAAACGCCTGGAAGCCCATGCGCAGCGCATCATCGGGCTGATAGCCGCGTCCATCGATCACCGCGTCAGTTTCCAGCACCCGACCATCCTCCAGCGTGACAAGGCGTGAAGCGATGCTCGCCACGCGGGTATTCAGCAGCAGATCCGGCGCAAACCGATCGCGGATCACCTGCGCGAAACGCGCTGCGGTCACACAAAAATAGCCACTGTTCAGGTTGCGACTGCGTTGCGGAAAGCGCACCTCATAACCGGGCCAGTGATGAACCACCAGCGGAGCAATCCAGTGATGCTGCGTGTCAGTGAGATCCTCCGCATGAAACGACCAGGTATGATGCGCGCCAGGCTCACTTTCTGCATCAATCAGCAGCATACGCAGTGACGGACGCTGCTGGCGCAGGCGCAGAGCAATCAGCCCGTTAGCCAGCCCCGCGCCCACCAGAATCAGATCATACCGCGACATAATCTCTCCTGTGGAGTACCGGCTTGCGGGTCTGCATCGCCTGTTCGACAATATCCGCTGCGAGGGTGGTGCCGCCCGCCTGACAGAGCGCAGTGCGCAGCGTTTTCATCTGCTGGCCGTAGCTTTCATCAGCCAGCAAAGTCTGAAGCTGACGGGCCATTGAGTGGCTGGTAGTGAAGCGTGACGCGCGACGCCCTATACCGTGACAGACCACTCTGGCCGCGACGCCCGGCTGGTCAAAGGCCAGGGGAATCGCCAGCATTGGCGTCAGATAGTTAACAGCATCCAGTACCGTATTCATGCCGCCGTGCGTTATCGCCAGATCGGCCTGCGCCAGTGCGGCAGCCTGATCGGCAAAATCGACCACCTGAACATGGCTGGACTGCGCCAGTTTTTCCGCCTGAAACGGTGACAGACGACCACAATGCGCCAGCAGCAACTGCGCGTCGATCTCATGACAGGCGCGAACAATGGTTTTAAACAGGCCGTAGCGGTGCCCCTGCAGCGTGCCAAGTGAAGCAAAAATGCGTGGTCTGTCGCCATGTGGGAAATAACGTGGCTGCGACGCGGCAGGCGCTGTTACCGCTGCACGCAGCGGACCGACCGAATGAAAATGGTCGGGCAGCGCCTGGCGGGGAAAATCGAGTTCCGGCAACAGCTGGCTGATCTGCGCAAGGGGTGAAAAGCAGTGATGCAGCTTTTCCCGTGGTGCTAATCCCATCGCATGGGCGTTACGGGCGATAACGCGATCGTGACGGCGCATCAGCCAGTCATAGATCTTTTCACTCGCGCGATAGCGTTCGCGTGCCTGGTCGGTGTTAGCATAGTCAAACGGCATCACGGCCAGCGGAAAATGGGGTTCACGGTTAAGTGGCAGCGCACAGGCCACAGAGACGTAGGGCAGGTTCAGAGACTCTGCCGCCAGCGCACCGGCTGGCTCCATCTGATCGACGATCACGCCATCAATTGCCAGCGTGTTCAGCACCACCGGCAGTTCACGGCAGAGCATCTCTGTGCTGCGGGCCATCTCATTGATTAATTTAAGCATTGATGGGCCAAGAGGATGCGCCGCCAGCTGAAGGGTATGCGCCAGACTGCCTGCCGGATGCGAGGCGAGACCCAGCGGGAAAAACCCTATCCGGCTGTCAGTAAGTAGTGCGCTGACATCCGTCTGCTGGATAAAGGTAATCTGGTGTCCGCGTGCGATTAAGGCCTGGCTCAGATGCGTAAGCGCCTGCACATGGCTATAGAAGGGCGGTGCAATGACCGCGAAGTGACTCATGCAGCATCCTTAACTGACGGCAGCGAGTTTTTTCTCAAACCAGGCCTGAACAAAATGATGAGTGGCATAACCGTCCTGGCAGGCCGAAAGCAGATGCTCACTGGCACAGCGCAGATGATCGCGCAGTCGCGTTTCAACCGCCTGAGGCCCCAGCAGATTGACCAGCGTCGATTTCCCCTCATCCTGATGGGCATCTTTGCCGGTATCCGCCATGCCGTCAGTGAGATCGTCCAGCAGCTGAAAGGCCTGACCGAGATTAAGCGAGAAGCGGTGTAGCTGTTCGCGCGCCTCTTTTGGCGTTTCCGCCACAATAGAGGCCATCTGCATAGAGGCGCAGAACAGGGTGCTGGTTTTGTAGTGATTGGTCATCAGAATGGCGTCGGCACTGCGTGGCTTGTCACCTTCTGAAAGATCCTTGAACTGACCCTGCACCAGACCCTGCATGCCGACAGCGTGAGATAGCTCCGCGACCGCATCAGCTCTGGCAGCTGCCGTTAAGCCTTCAGCCATTGCAACCACGCCAAAAGCCTTACTCAGCAGCGCCACTGCGGCCAGAATCGCGACATGTTCACCATACTGGCAGTGAATGGTCGGACGTCCGCGACGCAACTGCGCATCATCCATGCAGGGCATGTCATCCAGAATCAGGGAGGCGGCGTGCACCATCTCAACCGCGCAGGCGAGATCAAGCAGCCCGGCAGGGGTGGCGCTACAGCCGAGATCGCGCGCGGCCAGCAGCAGCAGCAGCGGGCGGATACGCTTTCCCGGTGCCAGCGCACCCTCGCGCATTGCCTCGCCAACTAAATCACGTTCACTCTCCACCGGTAAAAGCTGATCAAGCCGCTGCTCAATGTCGTTCAACAGGGTGGCTGCATCACTATGGCTGAAATTGACGTGTTGTTCTGCACAGACCGTCATCATGGCTGTCCTTATCTACAGAGGAAGTCACAGCAGGTCGAAATGATTCGATGCCATCTTCAATAATCGTCCCCGACTGCCACAGCATAGTTGGCAGGTTTTCAAAGAACGGCGGGTAAATCCATTACAACTAAGCGTAGCTCACAGTGATAAAATTGTCGGCGAATTCAGCAGCATTCCGCGTTTTAACGCACCGTCCTGACCACTATATTGCCTGAATCAGCCCAGTAATGCGCGCAGCGCTTTCATCACGCTGGTGACATCCTCATCCGATAATGCGCCATCTTTAGCGAAGCGTACAATCCCTTCCCGATCAATCACCACGACAGACGCGCTTTCCGGCTGAAGATGCCAGCTATGCGCAGTGACGCCACTGCTGTCGATAATAAATTGCTGCCAGGGTACTGCTTTTTTGCTGGAGGCGATGCTGCGCACCACAAAAATGGCACTGCCGGGCAGGGCATCGTCCGTATTTACGATGGTGGTAGTCTGGAAGCGGTCACGCGGCAGTTGGGCCTGCTGAATGGCTTTAATTAAGGAGGCACTCTGATCTTTCGCAGAAAGCCGGCCAGCAACATGAATCACCAGACGCACTTTTCCGGTCAGTGTCTGACTGTTCCAGCGCTGATAATCGATGTCACCCTGGTTCAGCACCATTTCGCCTTTGTCGGCAATGTAGACCGGCGGGACAGGCTGACCGGGTGTCAGGGTATGAGCAGCTGTAAAGCCGGAAAACAGCAGGGCTATCATCAATCCATAATGGCGCACGGGGTCCTCACTTCTTTTCGTTTTACGGCAGGCGAGGCGAGCTATCTCATCAGCAGGCAGAAGATTAGTACCATATCTATGTTTCAGATCAATAAAAGCATTAAAGATTTGGGCTGAAAATGCAGGGAATATTTTGTTAGCAGGAGGTGGAATATGAGCACTGCACTGATGACCTTACCTGAGTTTGCCCGCTACATTGGCATCACTACGGCGACGCTGGCGCGCGCCTTTTGCTGCCGGGGATCGCTGGCCGGCGTGCCGCTGCCGCAGGCACTGGATGATGCACCGCTGACACAACGCCACTGGCTACGCGACGATGTACGTCAGTTTGATCATGTCTATAAGCGGGTGCAGGCGATGCAGCAACGTAAAACGCTTTAAATCGCCCATCAAAAGAAAAGCGCGGGATTATCCCGCGCTTTGTTATGCAACATTATCAGGCTTCACCAGGAAGCAGACCAGATTGGCATCCCGATCGCCGGTAACCTCCATGCTGCTATCCAGCTCACTCACCGCATCGCCGCGACTGAGTCGCTGATCGCCGATGCGAATAATTCCTTCCAGCACGATGAGATAAGCCACAAAGCCCGGCATCGAGGGCACGTCCACCGTCTGGTTACGCTCCAGCAGCGTATCGTAGATATAGACTTCCTGGCGCAATTCCAGCGGGGCATCAGACTCTTCCGGCCCGGCCAGTTCGGTCCAGCCGTTAGTCATAATGCCCTGATCGCGCTCCAGCACCTGAGTCATCGCTTCACCGCCCGGCAGTGAAGGCCGGATAACGGCCTGCAACAGTTCCGCTTCATACAGCGGCACTGATTCTTCGTACTGAACACCCTCACCGGCATTCACCACCATTACCTTTTTCGCAGAGAGCTGAGTACGCTCGCCGTTGCTGTCCTGATGCTGCATTGAACCGCGCCACAGGTAGGTGAACACTTCTTCGTCCTGATGCTGCTGCATCGGGATCCGGGCATCCAGTTTCAGCGACATCAGGTCAACAATGAGCAACGGGCTAAGCGCCTCGCCAGGCCGCTGACGACGAACGGTAAAAGGACCGTACTCAAAGAGTTGTTCAGAATTAGCTCGCACAATATTCATGATGAGTTCTCAGATAAAGGAAGGCATAACAACGATCATAGACCTCAGGCGCAGAATGAGAAGCCGGATGATTTGCCCGGCTTCGTCAGTTATTTTGAATAAAAAATAACGCGGTGTGTCATCTGCTCATTTGCCCTGTTCGTCGCTCTCACCCAGGAAGAAATACCAGAGTGGGATCGACAATAGCCCGGTAAAGACCGTGGAGTAGAGCAGGATCATCATCGCCTGGGTGATATACATGGTCAGTGACCAGTGGCTGAAAGGGATCTGATACTGGTCAATCACGCCGCCAATCATCGCATTCGCCATCACTGAAATCACAATCAGCGCCAGCACCGTGACGCTGCGGAGAAAATAGCGCATCTCTTTGCGCTTTCCGGCGAAGCGTGACTGGACGATAGCCAGCGGCGACTGCTTATCTGGCGCAATTTCTTCCCGGATGACCGACGCACCCTGCGCGCTGCGCCAGCGCTGAATATCCAGCAGGATCAGCACAACCAGGCTGATGCCCATAACAGGCAGCGCATAACCCAGCGCCAGCGTCACTATCAGGCTGGTGCCCTGTGCATAGCGCGGCAGTGCAAGCCAGGCGGACAACAGCGTCTGCGATGGGCTGAGCTGGGGAACCGCCGGGCGGCGAATCCACCACATGCGGTAGCCCAGCACTATCATCGCACAGAGTCCAAAGCCGAACAGGGCCAGAATCAGTTGGTTAGGCAGACCAAACAGTACCCCCATATGCGCATCCACGCCCCAGCGGGTCAGTTTTGCCACCAGCGGGAAGCTGGCGAATTCAACGCGGTCGACCACGCTGAAATCAGCCGGATTGATTGAAACCGCATCAACCTGACTTGGCCAGCTGCGATCAATCTCCGAAACTGTCCAGGCCTGTTCTGCGTTCTTAGGCTGACGCAGCTCCAGTTTCGCGGCGTGCAGTCCGGCCTGACGTGCTGCTGCCAGTGCCTGATCCCAGCTGGCATTCGGTTGATTGAGAACCACTGGCGCGGCGATTCTGGCTGGCATGGTCATGCCGGACATCGTCATGCCTTCCATCGCACCGCGATGGTCAGCATGCGGATCGGCTGCTTCGGCGGGTGCGTCACCGTTCAGTGCGGTATTAACCTGCGGCGTTTTCCAGCCAAAGTCGCTGCGCATCTTTTCGATATTGTTGCCTGCCCACTGTGACCAGGTCAGTCCCGTTACCGAAAAGAACACCAGCCCGATAGCCAGCAGCAGACCCAGCGTAACGTGCCAGTGACGCGTTGCCGCAAATCCGCTGCGCACTTTCTTACGGGTACGTGATGGCCGGGTGCCGGACCATAAGATGATCCCACCCAGCGCAGCGACCCACAGCCATGAGGCTGCCAGCTCGCTGTAGTTACGGCCAAAATCGCCGAGCAGCAGGCCGCGATGCAGCTGATCCAGCCACATGCGCAGCGGCAACACACCGCTGGTGCCATACACCGTCATATCGCCTTTCACCTGCAGAGTGTAGGGATCGATAAACAGCGATCGTGATTCCGATGGGCCAAGCTGAGGCTCAGCAAACTGCACGCGGGTTGTATCATGCGGACCCGGTGCGGGACGCACGGCGTAGATACGTGCAGACTCACCCGCACGCGCACGTGCGGCGGCAATCTGGGCTGACAACGGCTGTGCCTGGCCCTGTGCATCGGTGGTCAGGGCATCGTGATAGATAGCCTGTTCCAGCTGCGGCGTCAGAACGTAGAGCGTGCCGGTGAGCGCGGCGACAAAAATGAACGGTGCGATAAACAGACCGATATAAAAATGCAGGCGGCGAAACAGATTAAACAGCGTGCCGCGCGGTGCAGGGATAATTTCCTGAGAAGAGGACATAGCATTCCACACTTTTCAAAAGACAAAGGCGATTGGGTGACGTTGTCACGCAATCGAATCAGAAAGCAGTGAGTGTGACGTGAAAGCGGGCGGCGCTCGTGGTCGGTGGAGACGCAACATCCATCGCCACGGAGGCGGATTAATCGCAAAGGGCGGCGGGGTGCGGCTGATCAGGCTCATCCACCAGATGAACGGGATAAAGACCCAGAGCATCAGCGGCACATGCACCAGTAAATCGCAGTAACCACAGGCAAAACCAGGATCCATCATCATCCCATGGTCCGCCATTGACATCATTTCGCTGTGATGATGCATCATCGGCATCTCTGCGCTCATAGCGGAGACACGCTGCATTGTGGCGTGATGCTCAGCCAGATTCTTTGAAATCATCGGGGCGACAAACAACAGCAGCACGGCCAGTATCGCAATACCGGCAGTGAGTCGATGTCTGAGTGAAGATTTCTGCATGATTGTAACGGGCGCAAGGGTGAAAATTACGGGCGGCAGTGTAACGCGAAGGGGATAAAAGGGTTAAATAAAGTGGCATCTGTTCCGAAAAAATTCGCACTCTTTGAACATATTCACTTTAATTCCAGCATCATTTAACTTAGATGTTACTCGTTAAATACATACAAATAACATTAATGAGTCGGTTGCATTTAACCGAACCCATAAAGGAATGAAGATGAAAATTGTAATGCTGGATGGTGACACACTGCCTGTCTCTCTGCCGACCGGGCAACTACAGGCTGACTGGGAGATTCGCGCACAAACACCGGTCAGTGACATTGTCTCTTCGCTCACGGGCGCGACGGTTGCGATTACCAATAAGGTGCCGTTGTGTGCCGACACCCTGGCGCAGCTTCCTGAACTGCGCTTTATCTGTATTGCGGCAACCGGTTATGACTGTATTGATACAGAGGCCTGCCGCGTCCGCGGCATCGTGGTCAGTAATATACCCGGCTACTCTTCTCAGAGCGTGTCGGAGGCGGTAATCGCCGCCATTTTCGCCTTGCGTCGTCACATGATGGCTTATGCCGTTAATACCCGCATCGACTGGCCGCAGGCGCAGCACTTTTGTCTGCATCGTCAGCCAATAGGGGATATTGGCGGCGCCACGCTGGGTATCGCGGGCAAAGGTGATATCGGTCAGGCGGTCGGCAGGCTGGCCCAGGCGCTGGGAATGAAGGTCCAGTACGCGGAGCGCAAAGGCAGTGATCGGGTGCGTGAGGGCTATGTCAGCTTTGAGCAGATGCTGGCCACCAGCGATATTATTTCGCTGCACTGCCCATTGAGTGACAGCACCCGTCAGATGATTGATCGCGAGGCGCTGGAGAAAATGAAACCGCATGCGCTGCTGATTAACACCGCGCGTGGTGGCCTCATTAACGAGGCCGATCTTGCTGAGGCATTAAAGCAGGGGCTGATTGGCGGCGCGGCGCTGGATGTTCTGAGCAGCGAACCACCCTCTGCAGATAACCCGCTGCTGGCAGATTTGCCCAATCTGCTGCTGACGCCGCACATTGCCTGGGCGAGTCGCAGCGGCGTAGAGAATCTGGTGACGGGTGTGATGGCCAATATTGCGGCCTTTATTCAGGGCGAGCCGGTTAATGTGGTGAGCTGAGCTGGGTCGAATGGCTTTCTGAGGCCTGCAATTCGTTAATATTCAGAGCAACCTCGTAGAATTCAGGAAAAGCGTTTTACGGGGTTCAATCATCAGAGTATTCATTTCGTTATTTCCATCCGGTCTTTAAACGTTCGTGCGCTACAGGATTTAGCGCCTTTTATCCTGCTGAATCAGCCGTTGTCAGCGCTTCAGGAACAGAAAGCAGTCTGGTCAGTGAAAAAGAACAACAGCACGCACACGCCTCATGATGCGACATTCCGGCAATTTCTGACTCAGCCGGATATTGCCCGGGATTTCCTGGCGCTGCACCTGCCGCCAGAGTTGTGCTAACGCTGTGATCTCAGCACACTGAAGCTGGAGTCGGGGGCGTTTGTCGAGGATGACCTTCGGCAGTACGTTAGCGATGTGCTTTACAGTCTTAAGACTACCGCTGGCAATGGATAGATCCATTTACTCATTGAGCATCAGTCATCACCTGACAAACATATAGCATTTCGGCTGATGCGCTATGCAGTGGCTGCTTGCAGCGCCATCCTGAAGCTGGGCATAAGAGATTGCCGCGGGTGATACCCATACTGTTTTGAGCAGACGCACTCCCTTTCCTTATTCGACCCGGTGGCTGGATGAGTTCGACGACCCGTTGCTGGCGGACAGGCTTTACAGCCACAGTTTTCCGCTGGTGGATGTCACGACGATTCCTGACGATGAGATCATGCAACACCGCAGCATGGCGGCACTGACCCTGTTGCAGAAACATATCCGGCAACGTGATCTGGCAGAACTGATGGACAGGCTGGTATCTATTTTGATGGCAGGCGATCACTCTTCATTGCAGGTGATAGCATTGGTAAACTGCATTGTGCAGGCGGGCAAAGTCTCAAACGCCAAAACCTTTGTAAAGGAGCTGGCACAGATTTCGCGCTAAGAATTTTTTGAGCGCTGATTAACGCTGACGACTCAAATCGCCAGCGTACTGCACTGAAAATATAAAATCAGCTTGCCGGAATCATGGGAACTCCATCGCTTTTCATCACGGCGAGCCTGTTATTTGCGCGCTCAGTATCAAAATATCGAGCGCCCCAGCTTTTCCGTCAGCAATTCCAGCACAGCAGTGCCCGCCAGCGAATTACCTGCGCTGTCCAGCCCGGGTGACCAGACGGCAATGCTCATCTCGCCAGGGATGACGGCAATAATTCCGCCACCTACGCCCGACTTTGCAGGCATCCCAACCCGCCACGCGAATTCGCCTGCGCCATCATACATCCCGCTGGTGATCATCAGTGCGTTAATCTGCCGCGCCTGACGCGGTGTAATCATCTGGCTGCCATCCAGTGTTTTACCCTGATTACCCAGATAGATGAAGGTGCGCGCCAGTTCAACGCAGTTCATCGACAGTGAGCAATAGTGGAAATAGGTCTGCATGACGCTGGTGACATCATTATCGAAATTACCAAACGACTTCATCAGCCAGGCTATCGCGGCATTGCGGGCAGAATGTTCAAATTCAGAGCGGGCAACGTGGCGATCATAATTGATATCGGGCTGCTGGCTAAGCTGGCGCACAATTTCCAGCATTCGCTGGCGTGGCGCCGTCAGGCGGGTTTCCAGCAGATCGCAAATCACCAGCGCACCGGCATTGATAAACGGATTACGTGGCTTGCCCTGTTCCAGCTCCAGCTGGACCAGTGAATTAAATGGCTGGCCTGATGGCTCTTTGCCAACCCGCTGCCAGATTTCACTGTCGTCATAGCGGGTCAGTGCCACAGTCAGCGATAGCGCTTTGGATATCGACTGAATAGAAAAGCGCGTCTCCGCATCGCCCGCCTGAAAGAGGGTGCCGTCACGCAGGCAAACGGCAATGGCCAGATTGTCGGCCGCAACATCGGCCAGCGCGGGGATATAGTCAGCGACTTTTCCCCGATGGACCAGCGGACGCACCTGATCCAGGACCTCCTGCAGCAGAGCATTATTTAGTTCAGACACGCACTTTTCTCCCGTCGGTTTACGCTGGCCGGCAATGCGTGATGCATTTGCGACCGGCCAGTCATCTGTTGTGAGTCGCTGAGCCGCATTTTCAGCTGATGGGTTTTGACTGTGCTGCCAGCGGAGCCAATACCATCTGTAACAGGCTCAGCAGTGCCAGCACACTGAAGGGCAGCGTCCAGTTACCGCTCTGTTCATGGAGCACGCCAAAAAACAGCGGGCCCAGGGCTGCCAGCGCATAGCCCACACATTGCGCCATGCCTGAAAGTTGTGAGGCCTGACGGTGATGTGTGGCGCGCAGATTAAACAGCGAGAGGCAGAGCACCAGTGAAGCCCCGGCACCCAGTCCGGCCAGTGTCAGCCAGATCAACGCCCATTGCGGATTAAGCAGCAGACCTGACATACCGAGGAAAATACCCGAGGAAGCAATGAATGCGGTGAGCCGGGCATCTTTTACCCGCTTCAGCGCAACCATACAGGCCAGATTAGCAACGATTGCAATTGCCTGATACCAGAACAGCAGCCACCCAGCCTGCGCCTGAGTGAAGCCATTATCCTGAGCAAACACGGCAAACCAGTCGATCAGGGTATAAAATGCCAGCGATTGCAGTGCCATAAACAGGGCGATTTGCCAGCCACCGGCTGAGCGCCACGCATGACGATGTGCAACAGGGGCTTCAGCCGACGCTAAAGATGACTGCCGCTGACGTAAAAGCGGCAGCCAGGCGAGCAGCGCAACCAGCCCTGGCAGCGCCCAGACAACCAGTGAGAGTCGCCAGCCCGCCGTTGAGAGCTCGCTCAGCGGCACGGCAATGCCCGACGCGAGGCTGGCAGTAATCGACATGGTGGCGGCATAAAGGCCAATGTATCTGGCGGTATGGGCGGTGAAATCGCGCTTAATCAGGGGCGGCAGCAGTACGTTGGCCGCGGCAATACCTGCGCTCAGCAGCAGCGTTCCGCTCCATAATGCCGCTTCAGCAGGCAACCAGCGCAACAGTGAACCAGCAGTAATCAGGCACAGTGCACTCCACAAACTGCGCTCCAGCCCGACCCGATTTCCCAGCCAGGCGGCAGGCGGGGCGAGCAGGGCAAAAAGCATCAGTGGAATAAAGTTAAACAGGCCTGCTTCGCTGGCGCTGAGGCCAAAGGTCTGGCGGACATCCTGCAGCACCGGCCCGACGGCGGTAATCGGTGCCCGAAGATTTGCTGCGGTGAGCAGCAGGACGAACAAAAAAAAGCTGGCGCTGGAAAACGCAGCGAGGGGTTTAGCTTGCTGTTGTACTGGCATCATGGCAGGGATCATCACATGCAGCAGTGCTGCGGGGGCGTTGGTTGACGTTAACGCTTACGCATCAGAATTGATGTCTGGGCGCTACTTTACTGACCGGTTAGCGGCCTGTAAAGCCTTGTTATATGATGAAATAGCGTAAATGCGATCTCGCCGCCGCGATCGCTGTATGAGTGATTAGTGGAACTCAGGCTCAGGGAAGTGACCACAGTCGTTCTGGCTGGGATTAGATCCGGGCTGGCAGGTCTGCTGACGGGTTTCGGCCGCGGGAACCGTTTTTTCAGCGTGCCACGGGGCACTGCAGGCACTGAGAAGAGAAACCAGAATCATCACACTGAATACGCGCATATCCGCTCCTTATTAACCCTTTTGAGCAAGGTCACGTCGGTGATCGGCGGTTGGCAGGTCAGGGACGTCTTACCTGAGTGTGGTCGCTAAGGGGATAATGTCAATTAAAACAGCGCAAACATCAGCGCAACAGGAAAACTCATCGGCCAGGTGGCACCCACCAGAAAAGCGCTCAGCAGTTTGATGCTCAGCTTATCTTTGGCGATGAAGAAAGTGATTAGCGTCGCGACCAGTGCAACAACGGCATAAAAAATTAGCATACCCTGGTACAGTGTCATTGATATCTCCGCAGCGTCATTATGGTTTTCGCTGCGCATGATGCGGATTTTTGTGATCCAGATCAAGTGAATCAGGGTTAAGCATCTAAAGAAATTATCGGTCAATATGGCTGATTTACGCTCTGACATCGATGATGATAACGGGCGATTTCAGGCTGAAACCGTGGCGGGAAATGTGGGTCGAACCTTTGCTGATGCCGCCATCCTATCTTTACATCCCCTGGCGAACGCTTGCTGACTGACCGTTACCCTGACGTAAAAAAGCCCGCTATGGTGGGCGGGCCAGACATGGCAGTGCATGACTAAACAGCGTACGCGTTTTAACTCTGACGATAGAGTGCCATCACCGCTTCCAGATCCGGGGTACGAGGGTTACCGCCGGTGCAGACATCATCCAGCGCCGCCTGCGCCAGTGCAGGGATATCCGCCTCCTGTAAGCCGACCTCGCGCAGCGAACGCGGAATACCCACATCGCGGCAGAGCTGACGAACTGCAGCGACAGCCGCTTCCCGCGCCTGATCCAGCGTCAGCGTGTCGACCTGTTTCACGCCCATCGCACGGGCAATATCGCGATATTTTTCGCCTGTTGATGGGGCGTTCCACGCCATCACCTGTGGCAGCAGAATGGCGTTCGCCACGCCGTGCGGCACGTTATAAAAAGCGCCCAGCGGATGTGCCATACCATGCACCAGACCGAGTCCGACATTGGAAAAGCCCATACCGGCCACATACTGCCCCAGCGCCATCTGCTCAACAGCAACAATATTTCCCGCCACCGATTCGCGCAGCGACTGGCTGATAATTTCAATGGCTTTGAGGTGCAGCATGTCAGTCAGGGGCCAGGCACCGCGCGTAATGTACCCTTCAATCGCGTGAGTTAGGGCATCAATACCGGTGGCCGCTTTCAGCGAGGCGGGCATGCTCGCCATCATCTCCGCATCAATAATCGCCACTTTTGGAATGTCATGCGGATCGACGCAGACAAACTTGCGACGATTCTCTTCATCGGTAATGACATAGTTAATAGTGACTTCTGCCGCCGTGCCTGCCGTGGTCGGAATTGCGATGATTGGCACGCACGGATGACGGGTTGGGCTAACCCCTTCCAGGCTGCGAACATCTTCGAATTCAGGGTTGTTGATAATAATGCCGATCGCTTTACTTGTGTCCTGCGGTGAACCACCGCCGATGGCGATGAGGTAGTCAGCACCTGATTCCCTGAACACGGCAACGCCCTGCTGCACTACCCGGATAGTCGGATTCGGAACGACCTCATCAAAGACCGCCCAGGCAAGCTGATGCTGTTCCAGCAGGTCAGTTACCCGCTTCAGCGCACCGGCCGCAACCAGCGCTTTGTCAGTGACAATAAGCGCTTTACGCATCCCGCGACGCTGTACCTCTTCAGGCAAATGACGTAATGCGCCAGCACCAAACCAGGCGGTTTCATTCAGAATCATACGTTGGGTCATCAAAACATCCTCTGTTAAAAATGGTTTTCTACGATCCGTTATCCGCTTTTCAGGTTCTGCGCATAACCTCTCAGTTTCAGGTAAGAACATTTGATAAAAATCAATGAATTAGTAAAAAGTACTGCGCGCAATTCATTCAGGCAGGGCTTTCGTCTGGTGGGTATGCGGTGAGAGGCGGTGGATTATGCCCATCGTCAGTTGTGTGCAACACTTCTTTATTACAAACCTGTCCGTCCATGAGGAATGAAGACATGACCCGATTCGTAATGAATAAAAATGATGAACTCGTCGACAGCGCGCTGGATGGCATGATTTACGCCAGTCCGTGGCGCAATCTGGTGCGGCTGCAGGTCGATCCCCACATTCGCATCGTGATGCGCAGAGACTGGAAAAAACAGCAGGTCGCACTGATCTCCGGTGGCGGTTCCGGCCATGAACCGGCGCACGTTGGTTTTATCGGTAAAGGAATGCTGACGGCGGCCGTCTGTGGCGATGTGTTCGCCTCACCCAGCGTTGATGCGGTTTATAACGCCATCATCAACCTTACCGGTGACGCGGGATGTCTGCTGATTGTGAAAAACTACACCGGCGATCGACTCAACTTTGGGCTGGCGGCTGAAAAAGCCCGCAAGGCAGGATTCAGCGTCAATATGGTGATTGTCGGTGATGATATAGCCTTACCGGACAATCCTCAGCCACGCGGCGTGGCAGGCACGTTGCTGGTGCATAAAGTGGCAGGCTTTGTCGCCGAACGCGGTGATGATCTGACGGCGGTAACGGAGGCCGCAGAGGCTGCCAGTCGTGCTATCGCCACCATGGGGGTAGCGCTTTCCAGCTGTCATCTGCCGGAAGAACAGACCGGCCAGCGGGTGCCCGACGGCAGCGTGGAAATGGGGCTGGGGATTCATGGTGAGCCGGGCGTTGACGTCATGCCGACTCAGAACAGTCAGCAGATTGTGCAGCATCTGCTGGAGAAGGTGATGCCAGGTCCAGACAAGGATCTGCCCTGCGCGCTGCTGGTGAATAACCTTGGCGGGATGTCGGCGCTGGAGATGAGTCTGGTCACACGTGATCTGATTGAGTCGCCGCTGAGCCGGGGAAGCCGTTATCTGATTGGCCCGGCACCGCTGATGACCGCGCTGGACATGAAAGGGTTTTCCGTTACCTGCATGACGCTGACGCCGCTGTTCGAAGCGGCGATCTGCGCCCCGGTTGAAGTGACCGGCTGGGTTCCGGCGGTTAAGATCACATCGCTTCAGCCGGTTAACGCGACCCGAGAGGCGACAGCGCATTCGGTGCAACCCTCAGAAAATCCGGTAGTCGCAGCCTTTGTTAACCGCATTTGTGAAACGCTGATCGCCAGTGAAAGCGAGCTGAATAAACTCGATGCTCAGGTGGGTGATGGTGATACCGGCTCGACCTTTGCTGCTGGCGCGCGTCAGATCCAGCGTGAATGCGCAGATAACCAGCTGCCACTGAATGTTCTGCACGACCTGCTCGCGGTAACGGGTGAGCGACTGGCCACGGTCATGGGCGGATCCAGCGGCGTGTTGATGGCCATCTTCTTCACCGCCGCGGCGCAGCACCTGTCGGAAGGAGATGACCTGCCGGTCGCCTTACAGCAGGGTCTGGAAAAAATGAAGCAGTATGGTGGGGCTAAACCGGGCGATCGCACACTGATTGATGCGCTCCAGCCCGCTATTGAGGCGCTGGTGGCGGGCAAACCGCTGGCAGCCGCAGCAGATGCGGCGCAGCACGGCAGTGATGCAACCGCCAGCATGGGAAAAGCAAAGGCGGGCCGATCATCTTATCTCAACAGCGCGAACCTGAATGGCGTGCCCGATCCCGGTGCGGTTGCCGTCGCCCGCGTTTTTGCGGCATTAAAAACGCTTTAGCTCAATCACAGCGCTAAACGCGTCTGTAAAAAGGCCAGTAACTGGCGGTTTACTTCGCTGCGCTGACGGTGCTGTGGGTAAACCGCATTCAGGGAGAGTGGGGGCGGCTGGCAGCCGTCCAGCACCGTCACCAGTTCACCCCTTTGCAGGTCTGTCTCTACGATAAAAGCGGGAAGCAAGACCAGTCCGAGTCCCGCCAGGGCGGCATCACGCAGCACTTCGCCATTGTTACTCACCATGGGGCCCTGAACCGCCAGCCATTTCGCTTTGCCATTGACCTGCAGTTCCCAGCCATTCAGACCTTCCCGTCCGTAGCGCAGACAGGCGTGTTGCAGCAACTCCTCGGGCTGCTGCGGCGTGCCGGCCCGCTGCAGGTAACCGGGACTGCAGCAGATTACCCGTTTCAATTCACCCAGCGGACGGGCAATCAGCGTGGAATCTGCCAGGGTGCCGATGCGAATCGCCATATCGACGCCTTCGCCAATCACATCAACATAGCGATCCGCCAGCTCAATCTGAAACTGCAGTGCCGGATGATGACTCAGAAACTCCGCAATCAGCGGTGACAGGTGGCTCATGCCAAACGACATCGGCAGATTGATGCGGAAGGTACCGCGCAGCGCCTGCTGCTGCTCCGACACCGCCAGTTCGGCTTCCTGAATCTCATCCAGAATGCGCTGAGCATGCTGCGCAAACAGCAGACCCGCATCCGTCACTGACAGCTTGCGGGTGTTACGTATCAGCAGACGTACGCCTAACGATGCTTCCAGCGCGGCCATGCGGCGACTGACATACTGCTTCGATAACATCAGCTGCTCAGCGGCTGCAGTGAAGTTACCAGCATGTATTACGGCGATGTAAATCCGGAGATCTTCAATCTGCATAGTGTCCACTTATCGGTGACAGTGACGGGGTGTCTGGCGAAAACTCAGCCGCAGGCGTTAACTTATATCGGGTAATGTGTCTCAGGGCAACGCGTCAGCACCCTCAGCCAGCGCGACAGCGATCATAGATCTGCCGTTTCGCAATATTTAAACGGCCGGTCAGCCGGGCTAATCGTGTTAAAGCCGTTATAGTAAGCAGGCAGTGATGCAATGCATCCGGAACTAACCTGATAAGGAGTGGCTGGTGAAAAAATTACTCTGTGCAACAGTGCTTGCCGTTTTGCCAATAACCGCGCTGGCAGCGTCGGTGTTTACGCTGCAATCACAGGATTTCAGCGATAATGCGCTACTGGACAAAAAGTTTGCCGGTGCCAATAAAAGTAATCCTTCCTGCACCGGTGAGAATATCTCTCCCGAACTCAACTGGTCTGCGATTCCGGCGGGCACCCGCAGTCTGGCCCTGCTGATGACCGATCCGGTCGGGGCCAAAGGGCTGGGCGTGACTCATATGGTGGCCTATAACATTCCGGTCAGCCGTTCGTCGTTCGCGCAGGGGGCGCTGACAAAGGGCAAGGACTACACCGGCGGAAAAAATACACCCGGGACACTGCACTATTATGGACCTTGCCCGCCTGCAGGCAGCGGCCTGCATCACTATAACTTTGTGCTGATCGCCACCGATTTGCCGGTGGGTCAGTTGAAAGCAGGGTTAACACAGGCCGAGCTGGTGGCACAGCTGAAAGGCCATGCGCTGGGCGCGGCCAGCACCGTTGGCCGCTTTAGCAATGAATGACCTGCACGTTTGCAGAGGCAGCGCTGAATAGCCTGCCTCTGCGCGCTACGAATCAGTTGCCACTGAACATCTCGCGGATGCGCGACGCAATGTGATGCGTGTGTGTCTCCAGCGCGAAGTGGCCGCTGTCCAGCATCTCGACCACCGCCTGTGGATTATCACGCTGCCAGGCCACGGCGCCCGGTGGAATAAAGAACGGATCGTGCTTGCCCCAGATCACCAGCGTTGGCACCTGCTGCTGGCGAAAGAACGCCTGAAATTCCGGGTAACGTTTCAGGTTACTGGCGTAATTGAGAAACAGGGCCTGCTGAATATCTTTGTTACCGGGGCGCTCCATCAACAGAGTATCCAGGGTATAGGTTTCCGGTGCGATCTGCTGCGGATCGCTTACCCCATGCAGATACTGCCACTTCACCCCTTCCAGCGTCAGGATAGCGTCACGGATCACCTGACCATTTGCTTCGCTGGGATCGTCCCAGTAGGCGCGGACCGGTGCCCAGGCCTCTCCTAATCCCTCCAGATAGGCGTTACCGTTTTGTGATATCAGCCCGCTGACGCGATCGGGGTAAGCCAGTGCCAGTCGCAGACCGGCAGGTGCGCCATAGTCGAAAACATACATCGCATAACGTTCCAGCCCCAGTGCATCGACAAAGGCGGTCAGCGTCTGGCCCAGCGCGTCAAAGGTCCAGGAATAGTTGCGCTCAGCAGGCACTTCAGTAAAGCCAAAGCCCGGCATATCGGGTGCGATGAGATGAAATTTATCAGCCAGAAGCGGGATCAGATTGCGGAACTGATGTGAAGAGGTGGGAAAGCCATGCAACAGCAGCAGTACCGGCAGTAATGGATCGCCCGCTTCTCGATAGAAAACATTAACGCCGTCGGCCTGCTGATAACGATAAGAAACAGAGTGTGTATTCATGATATTTTCCTGTAACTGGTTAAATGGCATTTATAGGGTTACAAGGGCTTATTATGCAGTGATAATGTAACCTGTCAAATTGATATTTAGTGGTTACATGAGGCCGTCTGTAACTACTCATCTGGTTTTTTATCGGTTACAGTAGCGTCAGAAGATTTCAATAATGAGGGCGACATCATGGCGGAAACGCAATCACACTCCGGCCAGGGGCCGTGGTTTCTGGCCGATCATCCGGCGCTGGATTTTATCAACACCGAAGCTATCGCAGAGGGGCGGCCATACGATTTCTGGCAAAGCGATCAGGATGTTGAAGCCTGGCTGCAACAGGCCGGACTGCTAACCGACGGATCTGCGCCGCAGTATGAGCCGGGCGCGCTGGTGCAGGCCGCTCGTCAGTTACGTCAGATTGTTCGTGACGCTGTGCAGCAGCATAAAGCAGGTGAGAATGTGAGTACTGAGGCGCTGAATGTCTGGCTGGGCCAGGCAACGAGTCACCTGCAACTGAGCGTGGAGTCGGGTTCGCTGACTATCCGGCGCGTTTACGCCAGCCAGAACGTGAGGCAACGGCTGGGACAGGTTGCAGAACAGGCTGCAATGCTGCTCACGCAGGAAGATTTCAGCAGAGTCCGTGCCTGTGAACATCCCGACTGCACCCTGTGGTTTTACGATCGCACCAAAGCGCATCGCCGCCGCTGGTGCAGCATGGCGCTGTGTGGCAATCGGGCGAAAGTTGCGCGTTTCAGGGCAGTAAAATCAGGTGGGTAGAGCGTGCGTCTGCCAGATAAAAAAACACCCTGCAGAGCAGGGTGTCAGAAACGTTATTTAGCCGCGGTCGTGGCGGGCTTTTGCCGTTTACGCAGCTTATCGATCAGTCGATGCGCTTCCGCTTTGGTTGCTACCGCAGGCGATGAACCGGTCAGCGGCTGACGCGCCGTTTCCCGCACCGTCAGAATGGTCAGCAGGCCGATCACGCCTGCACCCATCATGTAGTAGGCCGGCATCATGTTGTTTTTGGTGGTATCTACCAGCCACGCGGTAATCAACGGTGTCGTACCGCCGAACAGCGACACCGACAGGTTGAAACCGATAGCCAGTGCGCTGTAACGAATATCCGTCGTAAACAGCGCTGGCAGCGTCGACGGCATGGTGCCGCTGAAACAGGTGTGCAGCACGCCCAGAATCAGCAGGCCGCCAAATACCGCCCACATGTTACCTGACCCGATCAGCATAAAGCTCGGAATGGCGAGCAGAATCAGGCCTACTGCACCAAAGCCAATCACCGGACGACGACCAATGCGATCGGTCCAGCGCCCCCACAGCAGCGTCAGCGGCATCATCACGAACATCGCCACCATCACCAGCAGCAGACCACTCAGCTCTGGCAGTCCCAGCACGCCGGTCAGGTAACTCGGCATATACGAGGTCAGCATGTAGTTGGAGACGTTGAACAGCAGCACCAGACCGATACATTTCAGCATGGGCGCACGATACTTGCTCAGCATCTGCATCAGTGTCAGGCGCGGTTTGCTCTGCTCCAGCGCTTCCTGCTTTTCCATGTGCTGCTGGAATGCCGGCGTCTCTTCCAGCTTCAGACGGACATAGAGGCCGAAAAGACCCAGCGGCGCAGCAATAAAGAACGGCACGCGCCAGCCCCAGGACATCATCGCCTCGTTCGACATCACGGTGGTCATCACCGTGACCAGGCTGGCACCCAGAAGGTAACCGCCAATGGTACCGAACTCCAGGAAGCTGCCCATAAAGCCACGGCGTTTGTCGGTGGAATACTCCGCGATAAAGGTCGCTGCACCACCATATTCACCACCGGTCGAGAAGCCCTGAATCAGGCGTGCGACCAGCAGCAGAATCGGGGCCATAATCCCTATCGACGAATAGGCCGGGATCAGCCCGATGCAGAATGTCCCGATCGACATCATGATCATCGTCATCGCCAGCACTTTCTGGCGGCCAATGCGGTCACCCAGGGGGCCAAACACCAGACCGCCAATCGGACGCACCAGGAAGGCGGCGGCAAACGTACCAAAGGTAGCGATCAGCTGCACCGCGTTGTTGGCATCCGGGAAAAAGACTTTGCCGATGATGACGGCAAGATAGCTGTATACGCCAAAGTCGAACCATTCCATCGCATTACCGAGCGCCGCTGCGCCAACTGCGCGCTTCAGCATGTCGTTATCGATGACAGTAATGTCGTCAACAGTCAGCTCTTTGGGCTTTCTGTTCCAGAAATGTTTCTTTGGGTGTTCAGACGATGTGTTTCTGGTGTCCATATTCTCCTCAGGTACGTCAATGAAGGAGTCTTATAGCTTTCGCAGCCGCAAATAATGTTCAGAAGAAACCGTGGAAATGAAAGCTATAAGAAGCCGTATAATTTTTAAGTGAAGCGGCAAAAACCGCAGACGGTAAACCTTAGACTACGAATGTAAGGTTTTGCAAGTTTTCAGTCGAAATAACTGCCTTTGCTGACAAAGTCAGCACACTGCACTTAATCATGCCTGCTTACGCTCACAAACATTTGGTCATATCCCGCGTTTATGGCTTAGATGCTGTCTGGCTCTGATTTCATCAGCCACGCCTGCGCTCATTAAACAGTTTCAACCCGTCAATGCGGTCCAGCGCCTGCAGCAGCTGTTCCGTGCTGGCGGTCAGGCTGATACGAATATAATGCCGCCCGGCGGGGCCAAAGCCGTGACCTGGTGCCACCAGCAGATGACACTCTTGCAGTAACAGGCTGGCGAACTCCTCGCCGGTAAAACCGGGTGGCGCAGGCAGCCAGAGAAAAAAGGTGCCCTGACGAGCGCGCACCGGCCAGTGCATCGCTGCCAGCCTGGCGAGTACCACGCGACGACGCTGGTGATAAGGATCAGCCAGACGGTTAAGTTGCTCAGCAGAGAGCGACAAGGCGGTGATGGCGGCATCCTGCACCGCGCCAGACACCGTGCTGTAGCTGTGAGTATGCAGTTTTTTAAAAGCCGTAATAATCGAGGCGTTTCCCACAGCAAAGCCCACACGCCAGCCTGCCATCAACGCGCTTTTCGACAGGGTGTAAATTTCCACCCCCCACTCTTTGCCATCGGGCTGGGCCAGCAGACTTAGCGGCTGCTCGTCCGGCTCACTGCCTAGCGTAGCGTAGGCGAAGTCATGGATCAGCGGAATAGGGTGCTGGCGGGCGAAAGCCAGCGCGTCGGCGAACAGCGCGGACGTCGCCAGTGCGCCGGTGGGATTATGGGGATAGTTGAGCATAACCAGACCGGCGCGCGCGGTAATCTCATCCGGCACCTGAGTAAAATCGGGCAGGAAAGCGTTACGCGCCTCCACCGGGATGCCATAAAAATCGGCACCGGCCTGGCGTGCTGCTGAGCGATAGATTGGATAACAGGGATCGGTGGAGATTAACACCTGGCCCGGGTTGAGCAGGGCGCGTGGAAAGCCGTTGACGCCAATGTGCGCGCCCTGAAACAGCGCAACTTCGGTATCGGGATCCAGCATGACCCCATAGTGACGCTGGTAAAAGTCTGCGATAGCCTGACGCAGGGCGGGCTTTCCCCAGAAGGAGGGATATTCATGATTTTCCGGCCGCGCCGCCGCAGCCTGTAAGGAGGCGATGACCGCAGGCGGCGTAGGCTGACGTGGGCTGCCCGATGAGAGATCGATAAGCGGTAACTGCGATGCATCCAGTTCTGCTGCCTGCTTCTCAAGTAAGCTGAAAAGATTCTCTTCCAGCCCTGCGACCAAATCTGAAGCTGCAAACTCCGCCATAACCGTCCCGCAATAAAGAGTGTGAAGCGGAAAAGAATGACACAGCCGGGTTTCATTTCTTTAGCAGAAATAACGCTGAAGATTGCCGCCATCTGGATATTCAGCCTGTGACTATCGTTAGCATAAATAAGCCAAAGTCGGGGCCGGTTTTGCCTGTTCCTGATTGTAAGGGCTGTGATTAAATCGATTGCTCTCACAATAATGAATCAGGAAGCATTATGCGCATTACTTCACGGGGAATTATTTTTTCACTGACGGCTGTTTCAATTTTTACCTCTGCTGCGCAAGCCGCAGACCAGAAAAAAATACGCATTGGTTTTAATCCGGGTCCGTATAAAGAGCAGTTTGAAAAAGGCGTGGCACCTCTGCTAATTAAGCAGGGTTATACGCTGGAATATAAGGATTTCAGCGATGGCATACAGGTTAATGATGCTGTTCATCGCGGCACGATTGACGCCAATATCATGCAGCATCCGGTCTATCTGAAGTCGGTTAACGATCGGCTTGGCATTGATAACGTCGGTATTGTGCAGGTGCCGACCCCGCCAATGGGGCTCTATTCTGAACGCGCAAAAACGCTGACGCAGCCTGCGCCAGGCAGCACGGTCTCTGTGCCGAACCAGCCCTCAAATGAGTATCGGGCTGCGCTGCTACTTCAGAGTATCGGCTGGCTGAAAATCAGCCCTGAGAGCGACGCCGCAACCTTCTCGCAGA
Source organism: Pantoea sp. B550 (assembly GCF_024158165.1). Taxonomy (NCBI): domain Bacteria; kingdom Pseudomonadati; phylum Pseudomonadota; class Gammaproteobacteria; order Enterobacterales; family Erwiniaceae; genus Pantoea; species Pantoea sp. B550. Next base: position 28,023 of record NZ_JAMYXI010000001.1, on the reverse strand, counting down.
AAAACATTACGGAGAACCCCTACAAAATCGTGCTGAAAGAGATGGATAATGCCCAGCAGGTGCGCGCACTGCCTGATGTGGATTATGGTGTTATTCAGGGTAACTTCGCGGTCTCCAGTGGCCTGAAACTCAATTCCGCGCTGAAACTGGAGGCACCAACCAGCCAGTTTATTAACGTAGTAACGGTAGCGGGTAAAAATAAGCAGGCTCAGTTTGCCCGTGACATTATTGCCGGCTATCACTCGCCGGAATTCAAAGCGTATATCACCAGTAATGCGCAATATGCGGGCTATCTGTTGCCAGACTATTTCAAATGAGTCAGGCGGCTATCGCGTTTGACCAGGTCAGCAAAACCTTTGCACGTAACGGGTCAGAAGTGCAGGCGCTGCAGGATATTAATCTACGCATCAACCAGGGCGATATTTTTGGCGTTATCGGCACCAGCGGTGCCGGAAAAAGCACGCTGCTGCGCCTGATTAATCATCTGGAAACGCCGACGACCGGCACGGTGGAGGTGCAGGGTGAAGCGTTACAGGGGATCAGCAAAAAGCGGTTAATTGACGTCAAAAAGCAGATTGGGATGATCTTTCAGCACTTTAATCTGCTCAATGCCCGTACCGTATTTCACAACGTGGCCATCCCGCTGATATTGCAGGGGCGGAGTAAAGATTTTATCGCCACCCGCGTAGCGGAACTGCTGGCGTTTGTGAACCTCAGCGACAAAGCCCACAGCTACCCGGACGAACTCTCCGGCGGTCAGAAACAGCGCGTCGGAATTGCCCGTGCGCTGGCGACCAACCCTGCCATTCTGCTGTGCGATGAGGCGACGTCGGCGCTGGATCCCCAGACCACGGTGCAGATTCTGCTGCTGTTACAGGAAATCAATCAGCGTTACGGCATCACCATTGTGCTGATCACCCACGAGATGTCAGTGGTGCAGAAGATCTGCAACCGGATGGCGGTGATGGCGCACGGTCGCATTGTTGAACAGGGCGATGTCCTGACGCTGTTCGCCGAACCACGGCAGGCGGTGAGCGCCAGCTTTGTGCAGTCGGTCATTCACGATCGCCTGCCACAGCAGACGCTTGAATTGCTCAGCGAGCATCCGGCAGCCGACGCGTTACGGCTGGAGTTTGTCGGCAGCACGGCACAGCAGCCGGTGATCAATCAGCTGATCCGCAACTATGAGGTGGAGGTGAATATTCTGTTCGCCAGCATGACGGAGGTGCAGCGCACCATTCTGGGTTTCATGATTGTGCAGATCAAAGGCGAACCCGCGCAGCGCGAGGCGGCGATTCAGTTTCTCACCGCGACCGGAGTAAAAATCAGTGATGTCTGAACTCTTTGAAACGGCTGTAACCGGCGATCAGTTCCTGACGGCGATGCAGGACACGCTGATTATGGTGGGGCTGTCGCTGGGCTTTGGTTCGCTGCTGGGGCTGCCGCTTGGCATTATTCTGGTGGTCTGCCGTCCGGGCGGGATACAGCCCCAGCGTCTGGTGCATCAGCTATTGAACCCTGTCGTGAATATCATCCGTTCGCTGCCGTTCATTATTCTGCTGATTACTATCCTGCCGCTGACGCGCCTGCTGGTGAACACCACGATTGGCACGGCGGGGGCCATTGTACCGCTGGTGATCTTTATTGCGCCTTATATCTCGCGGCTGGTGGAAAGCGCGTTGCTGGAGGTCGACGAAGGCATTCTGGAGTCAGCCAACGCGATGGGGGCTACTACGCTGCAGACCATCTGGTATTTCATGCTGCCGGAAGCGGCTTCCTCGCTGGTGCTGGCCCTGACCACTGCCACCATCGGACTGCTGGGCGCCACGGCGATGGCGGGCACGGTGGGTGGCGGCGGCATTGGCGACCTCGCCATTACTTACGGTTATCAGCGCTTTGACGCCTTTGCCACGATTTCCACTGCGCTGGTTCTCATTGTGATTGTCCAGCTTCTGCAAACCCTGGGTACGCGTATTTCACGTCGTATCCGACGCGAGTAAACCATGAAGAAGAATGATTTAGCGGTAATGCACTGGGGCACCTATCACGTCACCACCGACGGTGACACGCTGACGTCGGTCAGGCCGGTGGCGTGGGACCGTAATCCGTCCGCTATCGGTCAGTCGCTGCCGGGCGCGGTGCAGAGTGAAACCCGGGTCAGAAATCCGGCTGTCAGGCTCGGCTATCTGCAGAACAGAAGCGCTTCACGCAGCGGACGCGGTAAAGAGCCGTTTGTCGAGGTGAGCTGGGAAGTGGCGCTGCAACTGGTGGCTGAAGAGCTGGCGCGGGTGAAAACCGGGCACGGCAATGAAGCGATCTATGCCGGTTCATATGGCTGGTCCAGCGCCGGACGATTTCATCATGCCCAGAGCCAGCTGCACCGCTTCTTTAACCACTACGGCGGCTACACCGCCAGCACCAATACCTACAGCATTGCGGCCGGTGAACGCACGCTGCCGCACATCATCGGTAATCTGGATGAGTTACAACGTCACCATACTCACTGGCCGGTACTGGCGGAGCATTGTGAGCTGTTTGTGGCGATTGGCGGATTGCCGCTGCGCAATGCGCAGGTCAATGGCGGTGGGGCTAACGATCATGCGCTGGCTCACTGGCTGACCACACTGCGGCAGAATGGCACCCGCTTTATTAACATCAGTCCGGTCAGAAACGATCTCGCCGGGGTGGCCGATGCGGAGTGGCTGGCGATAAAGCCCGGCTCCGATACGGCGTTACTACTGGCCATCGGGCAGGTATTGATTGCGGAATCCCTGTATGACGCGGCCTTTGTGGCGCGCTACACCGTAGGCTTCGATATCTATGCGGCGTATCTGTTGGGTGAACACGATGGCATCGCCAAAACGCCCGAATGGGCTGCGTCACTAACCGGGCTGGCAGCCGATCAGATTCGCGGATTAGCACGGCAGATGGCGGCTCACAAAACGATGGTCAATATTGCCTGGTCAGTGCAGCGTGCGCGGCAGGGCGAGCAGGCGTTCTGGGCCACTGTCGCCACCACTGCGCTACTGGGGCAGATTGGCACGCCCGGCGGCGGGCTGGGGTTTGGTTACGCCTCAACCAATCTGGCGGGTGCCGCCCGGCGACAGTTCTCTGGCCCCCGGCTGCCTGCCGGCCATAATGCCGTACAGCAGACTATACCGGTGGCACGTATCGCTGACATGCTGCTTAATCCCGGCGGTCTCTACGCGTTTGACGGCCAGCAGCGAACCTATCCCGACATCCGGCTGGTCTACTGGGCTGGCGGCAACGTCTTCCATCATCATCAGGATATCAACAAGCTGATACGCGCATGGCAGCAGCCGGACACCGTGATTGTGCATGAGCAGTTCTGGACGGCGCAGGCCAGATTTGCCGATATCGTCCTGCCCGCCACCACTTCGCTGGAGCGCGAGGATATCGGCAGCGCCAGCAACGACGGCTTTATTATTGCCATGCCGCAGCATCTGCCGCCGTTTGGGGCGGCAAAATCGGATTACGCCATCTTTGCTGAGCTGGCGCAGCGGCTCGGTTTTGCTGATGCCTTTACTCAGGGACGCGGTGAGCGCCAGTGGCTTGAAGCCATTTACGCAGACTCCCGGCCACGCGCAGCGGCGCAGGGCATCGAACTGCCGCCCTTTGAGGCCTTCTGGTCACAGGGCGTGGTGGAATATCCCGCGCCTGACACACCACAGATCCTCCTTAAAGCGTTTCGCGATAACCCGGAGTCGGCCCCGCTCAGCACGGTATCGGGAAAAATCGAACTCTTTTCGCAGCGGGTGGCTGACTTTGGCTATGAAGAAGCGCCCGGCTTTGCCTTCTGGTATCCGCCGGAATATCAGGCTCAGCAGCAGGAGAAGCAGCAGTGGCCGTTGCATCTGCTCTCCAGCCAGCCGCGAACCCGGCTGCACAGCCAGTACGATCATGGCCGGGTCAGCCGGGCCACCAAAATTGCCGGGCGCGAGCCGCTCTGGATGCACCCTGAGGATGCGGCTGCGCGTGGCATTGAGGAGAACAGCATCGTGAAAGTGTTTAACGGACGCGGCGCGCTGCTGGCGGGCGTGCATCTGACACAGGATATCCTGCCGGGGGTGGTGCAGATGTCGACCGGGGCCTGGTATGACCCGCTGGAACAGCAGGAGGGCAAGCCGCTGGATAAACATGGCAACCCTAATGTGCTGACCCAGGATCGCGGCAGTTCACGACTGGGCCAGGGGTGCAGCGCGCAGACCTGTTTTGTAGAGATTGCGCTTTACCACGAGACCCTGCCTGAAATCACAGCGTGGTCGCCACCGGAATTTGTGATCCCGACCACAGAGTAATCTGCGGGCGGGGACTTAAGGGGCGGTGGGATATTCCCATCCGCCGCATATCCATAGCAGGATTAGTTGGTAGTTAACGCATAACTGAAATGGCAAGGTAAAACGATTCTATGCCAACAGAGTGTTAATCATGAGTGCGTTAACCCCATCAGAATTGCCGGTCATTGATTTCGCATTATTGTCAGGTCATCAACAGCAGCAGCGACAGGTTCTGGAAAAATTAAGCCAGGCCGCGCGTGATGTCGGTTTCTTCTACTTAATTAATCACGGTATCGACCGTGAATTACTGGATGAGGTTCAGCGGGTCGCACGGACGTTTTTTGCTCTGCCGCAGGCGGACAAAACGGCGGTCGCGATGGCCAACTCACCGCATTTTCGTGGTTACAACCTGGCGGGCGTGGAAATCACCCGCAGCCAGCCCGACTATCGTGAGCAGTTCGATATTGGCGCAGAGCGCGAAGCGCTGCCCGTCACCGCCGATTCCCCGACCTGGCAACGCATGCAGGGGCCGAACCAGTGGCCTGAAGCCTTGCCTGAATTGCAGACGGTGGTGACCCGCTGGCAGCAGCAGATGACTGCCGTGGCGCTGGAGTTGCTGCGCGCCTTTGCCGAAGCGCTGAACCTGCCACGTAACGCCTTCGATAACCTTTACGGCGACTATCCCAACGAACACATCAAACTGATCCGCTATCCGGGCCGCACCGAGGGTGAATCACGCCAGGGTGTAGGTGCACATAAGGATTCGGGTTTCCTGACCATGTTATTACAGGACGACCAGCCGGGCTTGCAGGTTGAAGTGACGCCGGGCAACTGGATTGATGCCTCACCTTTGCCGGGCGCGTTTGTGGTCAACATTGGCGAACTGCTGGAGCTGGCGACCAACGGCTATCTGCGCGCGACGGTACACCGCGTGGTGTCGCCGCAGCAGAACAATGAGCGCTTATCCATCGCCTTCTTCCTTGGCGCACAGCTCGACGCCGTCGTGCCAATCTATCAGCTTCCCCCGCAGCTGGCTGAGCTGGCGCAGGGACCGAGCAGCGATCCGCTTAACCCGCTCCTGCGAGAAGTTGGCTGGAATTACCTTAAAGGCCGGCTGCGTTCGCATCCGGAAGTTGCCCAGCGTTTCTATCCCGAACACAACACCCACTAAAAACTACGACTGATAACGATAAGAGATAAATGATGATGATTAAAAAGCGCTTTCTGGTTCTGGCTGGTCTTTCATTGCTGATTGCTCAAAGTTTACAGGCGGCACCGCTGCGCGTGGCGGCCGATCCGCTGCCGCATGCGGAAATCCTTGAGTATGTCAAAACGCTGGATCCGAAACTGGATATCAAAATTGTTGAGCTGAGCGGGGGCGTGAATGCCAATGAACTGCTGGCATCCGGGGATGTCGATGCCAACTACTTCCAGCATCTGCCTTATTTAAAAGATCAGGAGAAAGCGCTGGGAAAAACCTTTGCTGTGGTCGCCAGTGTGCATATTGAGCCGCTGGGGATCTACTCGCGTAAGGTGAAATCGCTGGCAGCGTTGCCAGAGGGCGCAAGCATTGCCGTGCCGAACAACACCACCAACCTGAGCCGCGCACTCTGGCTGTTGCAGGACAAAGGGGTGATTAAACTTAACGCGCAGGGCGAGGCGGGTTCGACGCTGGTGACGCCGAAAGATATCAGTGAAAACCCGAAGAAAATTAAAATTGTTGAGATCGAATCACCGCAGCTGCCACGGTCACTGGATGACGTTGATGCCGCCATTATCAACGGCAACTATGCCCTGGAAGCGGGTCTGAATCCGGCAAAAGATGCGCTGGGGCTGGAGTCCGCGGCGCATAACCCTTACGCCAACCTGCTGGTGACCACGCCTGAACTGGCGAAAGATCCGCGAGTGATTCAGCTGGCGAAAGATCTGCGCTCGCCGCAGGTGGCAGAGTTCATCCGTAAAACCTATCAGGGCTCTGTGATTCCGGTTGCGGACCAGCAGCATGATTAAGCTCAGTCATCTCAGCAAACACTACGCTGGCGCACCTGCGCCAGCGTTAGACGATATCTCTCTGACCATCGAAGAGGGCACCATCTTTGGTATCCTGGGCCGGAGCGGGGCGGGCAAAAGTACGCTGCTGCGCTGCCTGAACCGGCTGGAGAGTCCTTCCAGCGGGCGGATTGAGATAGATGGTCAGGATCTCGCCACATTGAGCCTGGCGCAGCTGCGTCAGCAGCGCCAGCAGATGGGGATGATCTTCCAGCACTTCAATCTGCTGCATTCCCGTAACGTGCAGGACAATGTCGATCTGGCGCTGGAGATTGCGGGTGTGCCTAAGGCGGCGCGCCGCCAGCGGGTCACCTCGCTGCTGAAACTGGTGGGGCTGGAGTCCTTTGCGGCCGCCTGGCCGTCGCAGCTCTCAGGTGGACAGAAACAGCGCGTCGGCATTGCCCGCGCGCTGGCCGCCCGACCGCGTTATCTGCTGTGCGATGAGGCGACCAGCGCGCTGGACCCCGAAACCACCACCTCGATTCTCGATCTGCTGGCCGATATTCAGCAGCAGCTCAATATCACAGTTGTGTTGATTACCCATGAAATGGCGGTAGTAAAGCGTATCTGTGACGGTGCGGCGCTGCTGGAGAATGGCCAGCTGGTCGAGAGCGGAACGCTGAGCCAGATTATGGGACGCGAAGAGGGACGCCTGCGCAAAATGCTGCTGAAGGATGGCGAAGCGGACCGGGCGTTTATTGAAAAATATCAGCGAGAGGCATTAACCCGATGCGTAGCATGAGTAGCGATCGGTTTCAGGAACTGCTGTTGAACGCCACAGGCGAAACGTTATATATGGTGCTGCTGGCGGCACTCTTTACGGTTGCGATAGGTTTACCGGTGGGCGTGCTGCTGTTCCTGACCCGTCCCCAGGGCATTCTGCCTAACCGCGCGATTTCACTACTGCTCAATGCGCTGGTCAATACTGGGCGCGCGCTGCCGTTTGTGGTGCTGCTGATCGCACTGATCCCTTTTACCCGCCTGCTGGTCGGCACCACGCTCGGCAGTACCGCCGCGATTGTCCCGATTACGCTGGGCGCCTTTCCCTTTTTTGCCCGCATCGTGGAGAACGCGCTGGATGAGGTCGATCGCGGCCGCATTGAGGCGGTAGTCTCAATGGGCGGCACGTTGTGGCATATCGTCAGCCGCGTATTGCTGCCGGAAGCACTCCCTGCGCTGGTGGCGGGCATTACCCTGACTATTGTGATGCTGATTGGCTTCTCGGCGATGGCGGGTGTGGTCGGCGGCGGCGGACTAGGCGATCTGGCGATTCGCTACGGCTATCAGCGCTTCGATAACCAGATCATGGCGGCCACCATTGTGGTGCTGCTGGCGCTGGTGATGCTGATTCAGAAACTCGGTGACCGCCTGGTGCGTTCGCTGGCTTATCGGCGTTAAGGGGCAGCGATGTTTCGTGTAATGTCGCCAAAAGGCTATCTGCAACGGCCAGGACTCCGGTCTGAAGTGGGTGAGATTATCCGGCCGCTGACCTCGCATATACATATCCTCACCTCGCCGCACGCCTGGCAGGCGGTGAATCCGGCACTGACCATCAGCCTGGAACAGGCAGGCATTCGCTGGCAGCTCGACATGCTGACCGGTGAATGCACCGATGCGGCGATAGCTTCACTGCAACAGCGGGTGCAGACGCACGGAGCCACCCTGATTCTGGCCGTCGGGGGCGGGCGGGTGCTGGACTGTGCCAAAGCGGTCAATGATGCCCTGCCGGATGTGCGGCTGGTCAACTTCGCTACGCTGGCTGCCACCTGCGCAGCCTGGTCTCCGCTGGCAATTATTTATAACAAGCAGGGCGGGCATCTTCGCAGTCAGCCACTTAACGCCATGCCGGAATGGATTCTGGTGGACAGTGAAGTGATTGCCCATAGCGACGTCCGCTACCTGCGATCCGGTATTGTGGACGCGCTGGCGAAATGGTTTGAGTTTGAACCTTATCAGCGACAGACGCCGCACCGGATGGCGCTGGATCTTAAAGTCGCCGCCGCCTGGCAGGCGGTGACGGTGCTGAGACAGTGGGGTGAAACGGCGGTGGCCGATAACCTAGCGCAACAGGTCACCCCGGCGCTGGAGAAGGTGATTGAAGCCAATATTGTACTGGCAGGGCTGGCGAACAGTATTCAGGACGCAATGGCGACGCCCGGCTTTGCCCATGTTATCCACGACCGTCTGACGCACCAGCCAGAACTGCATCACTGGCTGCACGGCGAAAAGGTCGGTTTCAGCCTGCTGATCCAGTCCTGGATTGAACAGCAGGGCAAACAGGTCGAGCCGGAACTGCTGTCGCTGCTGCGCCGTTTCCACTCGCCCCTGACGCTACCTGCGGCTATCGACGCCGACACCGTGCATCAAATCGCGCAGCAAATCCACTTTCCCGCCGCCAGCCTGGCGCATCTTCCCTTTACGTTTGACCCTCATCAACTGGAGAAGGCTCTGCTGGCGACGGCCGCGTTTAAACCGTAAATGCGGTGAGTCAGAAGAACAGACGTTGCCGCTTGATAACCTACCAATAGTAACTTACCTTTAGTAGCTTAATGGCTAATCAGGTAAGGTGACAACGATGCATGCACTCATAGTGACTTCCCATCCTAATCAGGATGCGCATTCCCACCACGTGGCGGACCAGCTGGCGCAGGGCATAATCTCGACAGGGCACCACACGGTTGAAAAGGCCGATCTGGCGGCAGAAGGGTTTGATCCACGCTTCACGCTCGATGATCATCGACGTTTCAACGGTCAGGCTATGGCATCGCCCGAAGTGCTGGCGGAACAGCAGCGACTGGACCGCGCCGATGCGCTGGTACTGGTCTATCCGATTTACTGGTGGTCATTCCCGGCACAGCTCAAAGGCTGGATCGACCGGGTGTTTATCCAGGACTGGGCCTTCAGCGAACAGGATGGCCGGGTAATTAAACGCCTTGGCCATCTGCCTGTGCATCTGCTGGCCATTGGCGCGGCGGACACCCGAACCTTTGTGCGGCGCGGCTATTTCACCAGCATGCGTAATCAGATTGAAAACGGCATCTTTGACTACTGCGGTGCGCCGGTGGTGACCAGTGAGCTGTTACTGATCGGCGATGAAGGTTATCCTGAGTCGCACTATCAGCTGGCGCAGGCTCTGGGCCAGCGTCTGTTCGCCCATCAGGAAAAACATGACCGTAGAAAAAACACCCCGTAAGCGTCTGTCACGTGAGGCCCGACGCAGGCAGTTGTCAGACGTCGCGTGGCAGATAATGCAGACGGAAGGCAGCGAGGCGCTGACGCTGGCGCGGGTCGGCGACGCGGCAGGCGTCAGTAAACCGGTGGTGTATGACCATTTCACTACCCGTCATGGGCTGCTGGCGGCGTTGTATGACGATTTTGATCGCCGCCAGAGCGAGCGGATGAATGCGGCGATGGATGCCGCGCCGATGCAATTACCAGAAAAAGCGGACGTGCTCGCGGCCTGTTATGTCGATTGTGTGATGACGGAGGGGCGCGAAATACCCGAACTGCTGTCCGCGCTCAGTACCTCACCGGAACTGGCCGCCGTCAAACGCCACTATCAGCTCGATTTTATTGCCCGCTGTCAGCGCTGGCTTGCGCCTTTTGCTGGCAGCAGCGGTATTGCGGAAGCCGGCATGTGGGGGCTGCTGGGGGGCGCGGATGCCATCGCAGGCGCGGTGGCACGCGGCGATATCAGCAAGCCTGAAGGTCAGCAGGCGATAGCGGCTATGGTGATGGCGCTAGTGGCGGGCAGTCTGGCGTCAGAAGCGGATTAGGATAAAAAAGGCGGCCCGCAGGCCGCCGAATCATTCAACCACAACAGGCGTTGTGTAAGCAGTGGCAACGTACAATGATGATCGTCTAGCCTTTCACCCCGCCCGCGGTTAAACCGCTCACCAGCCAGCGCTGTGCCAGCAGGAAAACCAGGGTGATCGGAATCGCGGAGAGCACCGCCGCCGCGGCAAAATCCCCCCACAGGTAGTTCTGCGGATTGAGGTATTGCTGCATCCCCACCGCCAGGGTGTAGCTGTTGACGTCGCGCAGCAGCAATGAGGCGACCGGCACTTCAGTCACCGCAGCGATAAATGCCAGAATAAACACCACCGCCAGAATCGGCACCGACAGCGGCAGCAGCACCAGCCGGAACGCTTGCCACGGCGTTGCGCCATCCAGCGCGGCGGCCTCTTCCAGTGACCCATCGATGGTTTCGAAATAGCCCTTAATCGTCCAGACATGCAGCGCAATGCCGCCCAGATAGGCGAAGATCACTCCACCGTGGGTATTCAGCCCGATAAAGGGCAGATACTGGCCGAGACGATCAAACAGCGCATAGAGCGCTACCAGCGACAGCACCGCCGGGAACATCTGGAAAATCAGCATCCCTTTCAGCAGGCTGGCGCGACCGGTAAAGCGCATACGGGCAAACGCATAGGCGCAGGTGGTGGAGAGCGCCACGATGCCCAGCGCGCTGATTGCCGCAATCTTGATCGAATTCCATAACCACAGCAGCACCGGGAAGGGCGGCGGTGTAACCCGTCCGTCGGCATGTTCAACGCTAAAGCCCAGCGCCAGCCGCCAGTGCTCCCAGGAAATCTGCTCCGGGATCAGGCTGCCGGTGGCAAAGTTACCGGCTCGCAGGGAAATCGCGATCACCATCAGCAGCGGAAACAGAATCGCGGCAATAAATAACAGCAGCAGCAGATGCGTGGTCAGCAGACGCAGCCGTTGCGATTTGGGTTGTACCATAGCCATAACAACTCCTTAGCGCCTGGTCCATCAGGCTATTAATCGAATTTCATCCGCGAGGCTTTAAGGTTAATCACCGCCAGCGCACCCACCAGCAGGAAGATCAGCGTGGCAATGGCGGCCGCCAGACCAAAGTCCTGCCCGCCACCGCCTTCAAAGGCGATACGCCAGGTGTAGTTCACCAGCAGGTCGGTATAACCGGCTGGTGTGGTAGTGCCCAGGCGATCCGGCCCGCCGTTGGTCAGCAGCTGCACCAGCACAAAGTTATTAAAGTTAAAGGCAAAGCTGGCAATCATCAGCGGCATCAGCGGTTTCAGCAGCAGCGGCAGCGTAATCAGGAAGAAGTTCTGTAGCGGGCCGGCACCGTCCATCGCCGAGGCTTCATAGAGGTCGTCAGGAATGGCTTTCAGCAGCCCCATGCAGAGGATCATCATGTAGGGATAGCCGAGCCAGGTGTTGACGATAATCAGCATGGTGCGTGCCAGCGTCGGATCGCTGAACCAGGCGGGTTTTACACCAAACAGCGCGCTCAGCATCACGTTGATCTCGCCAAAGCTCTGGTTAAACAGCCCCTTGAAAATCAGGATCGAGATAAAGGCCGGCACGGCATAGGGAAGAATCAGCATCACCCGATAGACCGCTTTGCCGCGCAGCGCTTCCCACTGCACCAGACAGGCCAGCACCATGCCCACAGCCACGGCCAGCACCACTGTGATCAGCGAGAAGAGCAGCGTCCAGCCAAATATCGCCAGGAACGGCTTCTGAATCCCTTCATCGGTAAAGACCCGTACGAAGTTTTTCCAGCCGGTATTCACGGTAAAGCCGGGACTCAGGGTTTCGTTGCCCCAGTTATCGTCTGCGTTGATGGCCTGATAAAAACCGGTCTGCGGATTGGCGCGGTAATGCGTGCCGCTCTGCTGATTAATCAGCTCATCCTGCGCGCCAACCCGATAAAGCGGCTGGGTACCAGAGTACTGACGCAGCGAACTCATCCGCAGCTGACGGCCATCCGGCAGCTCGGCGCGGATCTGGCTCAGCGCCTGACGGTGGGTGGTGATCACCCTGAAGGTGGCACGTTCGGCTGCAGGGAGTGCCGCGGGAGCCATTTTCAGCGTCTGATCTGCGCCAAATGCAAAGGGAGGGGAGACAAAATTATCTTTGCCATCGTTCAGCACCAGCTGCCAGCGATCACCCGCCGGGAAGAGTGAAAAATTCACCGCCTCACCCGACTGGAACGTGCGGCCCAGCAGCACCTGCTGCGCCCGCTCAAAGGTAAGCTGGTTACTGCTGCTGTAGTTGGTAAAAGCGATGGCGATAGTGCAGGCGAGGGGGAACAACACAAACAGCGCCATTCCGGCGACACCAGGATAGACATAGCGCCACGCATAGGCGCGACGGTTGGCAAAAATCCACAGTCCGGTCGCGCTGAGGATGAGCGTCAGCAGCGCAAAAAGATATTCGCCCTGCGCGTACATCAGCACCAGCAGATAGCCGACCAGCAGACAGCAGAGCGCGATGAGAACGCTTTTCAGCAGCAGACTGCGCGTTTTCGGTTTTCCTGACATGATGCGGTTTTCCTTAACGATCACTCAAGCCGGGTTGCCCCGGCTGCAAAAGGGAGAATTACTTCTTCAGACGGGCCTGGGCATCTTTTAGTGCGGCGTCAACGCTCTGACGACCGCCCAGCGCATTCAGGGTCGCTGTGCGCATCGCGTACCAGAAGGCCGCCATCTGCGGGATGTTCGGCATGATGTCGCCCTGTTTAGCGTTGCTCATGGTGGCGGCGATACGCGGATCTTTCTCCAGCGTCTGCTGATAAGATTTCAGCGCCACGGCACCCAGCGGCTTGTCTTTGTTGACCGTTTCCAGTCCGGAATCGGTCAGCAGATAGTTCTCCAGGAATTCCTTCGCCAGTTCCTTGTTTGGACTGGCGGCATTGATCCCGGCGCTCAGCACGCCGACAAAGGCTTTAGACGGTTTTCCCTTCAAGGCAGGCAATTCTGTGACGCCATAGTCGATGCCGCTCTTATCCAGATTGCCCCATGCCCACGGACCATTGATGGTCATGGCAGTCTCACCTTTGTTGAAGGCGGCTTCGGCAATGGAGTAATCGGTATCCGCATTCAGCGTTTTGGTTTTGACCTGATCGACCAGGAACTGCATGCCCGCTTTCGCCCCGGCGTTATCGACGCCGACATCCTTCACATCATAGTGCCCATCGCTCAGCTTAAAGGCGTAAGCTCCGCCAGCGGCCAGCAACGGCCAGGTGAAGTAAGGCTCCTGCAGGTTAAACATCATGGCACTTTTGCCTTTGGCGCGCAGTTGCTTGTCGAGCGCGGCCATCTCTTCCCAGGTTTTTGGCGGAGTTGGCAGCAGCTTTTTGTTGTAGATCAGTGACAGCGACTCCACTGAAATCGGATAGCCGATCAGCTTGCCGTCAAAGCGCACCGCGTCCCAGGTGAAAGGGAAGATTTTTTCGCGGAAGCTGGCATCCGGTGTCACCTCAGCCAGCAGGCCCGACTGCGCGTAGCCGCCAAAACGGTCATGCGCCCAGAAGATAATGTCCGGGCCATCGCCGGTCGCCGCGACCTGCGGATACTTCTCTTCCATTTTGTCAGGATGTTCGACCGTGACTTTGATACCGGTCTCCTGCTCAAATTTCTTACCCACTTCGGCAAGGCCGTTATACCCCTTGTCACCGTTGATCCAGATGACCAGTTTACCTTCCTCGATTTTTGCCATCGCGCTTGCTGAAAAGAGCACAGCAGAGAGGGCAGAAAGGGCCAGAATTCGTGCTCCGGTTTTCATCGTCATAAATCCATCCTGTTAGCGGAAGTGGTGAATGCTCTGTCGGCATCATTGTGCGGATCCACACCGGCATCTCATCCTCCTGCGCTCTACGCCCCTGGCGTAATCGCTGTGATCGCACAGGCAAAAAGCGCCTTAAGCGCGTGCTGAAGCGGTAAAAAATCCTGCAGGTCTGCGTCAGCGATCACAAAAAAGCGCAGCAGCGCGCGGCCTGCCGAGTCAGCCCGCATTTCTCCTCCTCCCGCCTCCTCCCCCATCAGATTGCGTCGCGGCGGAGGATGTTACTCCCTGTTTCCTCTCGCATAGTGAGCCCCGGAACCCGTCTGCCGCCCGGCAGACACGAATGTGCAGCTAAGAGGGAAGGGATCATGGCGAGCGTTGTGCTACGCAATGTCACAAAAGCCTGGGGCGATACGGTGGTGTCGAAAGATATTGATCTCACTATTCGTGAAGGGGAATTTGTTGTTTTCGTCGGCCCGTCGGGCTGTGGCAAATCGACGCTGCTGCGCATGATTGCCGGACTGGAAACCATCACCAGCGGCGAACTGTTGATCGGCGACCGGCGCATGAATGAGGTGCCGCCCGCCGAACGTGGCATCGGCATGGTGTTTCAGTCTTATGCGCTCTATCCCCACCTGTCGGTGGCGGAGAATATGTCGTTTGGCCTGAAGCTGGCCGGGGTGAAAAAAGCGGAGATCCATCAGCGCGTCAATCAGGTGGCAGAGATTCTGCAACTGGCGCACCTGCTCGATCGCCGGCCTAAAGCCCTCTCTGGCGGTCAGCGTCAGCGCGTGGCGATTGGCCGCACGCTGGTGGCGGAGCCGCGCGTCTTTCTGCTGGATGAACCGCTGTCGAACCTCGACGCGGCGCTGCGCGTCCAGATGCGCATTGAGATCTCCCGTCTGCATAAGCGCCTGAAGCGCACCATGATTTACGTCACCCACGATCAGATCGAAGCGATGACGCTGGCAGACAAGATCGTGGTGCTGGATGCCGGGCGCATTGCGCAGGTCGGCAGGCCGCTTGAGTTATATCACTATCCCGCCAACCGCTTTGTCGCCGGGTTTATTGGCTCACCCAAAATGAATTTCCTGCCGGTCAAAGTGACCGCCACCGCCATTGATCAGGTCCAGGTGCGGCTGCCGAATCAGCAGCTGGTCTGGCTGCCGGTGGACAGTGCTGGCGTCCAGGTCGGCAGCAATATGTCACTGGGTATTCGCCCGGAACATCTGCTCTCCAGCGATATCGCCGACGTCACCCTGGAAGGGGAAGTGCAGGTGGTGGAACAGCTGGGGCATGAAACACAGATTCACATCGAGATTCCCGCTATCCGTCAGAACCTGGTCTACCGCCAGGAGGACGTCGTGCTGGTAAAAGAGGGCGCCATCCTCGGTATTGGCCTGCCGCCCGAGCGTTGTCACCTGTTCCGCGAGGACGGGAGCGCGTGCCGCAGGCTGTATCAGGAGCCGGGTGTATAGCCCTGCCAAAAACAATAAAAGCAATGACCTCAGGAGATAGAAAATGTTAACTCTGCGCAAACTTCCCATTGCCGTTGCCGTCGCGGTGGGCACCCTCTCCGCCCCGACGATGGCGGTTGATTTTACCGGTTACGCCCGTTCCGGCATTGGCTGGACCGGCAGCGGTGGCGAGCAGCAATGTTTTCAGGCGACCGGCGCTCAAAGTAAGTACCGTCTGGGTAACGAGTGTGAAACCTACGCCGAACTGAAATTAGGCCAGGAAGTGTGGAAAGAGGGCGACAAAAGCTTCTATTTCGACACCAATGTGGCTTACTCCGTGGCACAGCAGAATGACTGGGAAGCGACATCCCCCGCTTTCCGCGAAGCCAACGTCAAAGGTAAAAACCTGATTGATGCGCTGCCAGGTTCAACCATCTGGGCCGGTAAGCGGTTCTATCAGCGTCACGACGTTCATATGATCGACTTCTACTACTGGGATATCTCCGGTCCGGGCGCGGGTCTGGAAGATGTCGATTTGGGCTTTGGTAAGCTCTCTTTCGCGGCAACCCGTTCGTCTGAAGCCGGCGGCTCTTATACCTTCTCCAGCGATCGTATCCGTGACTTCGCCACCAGCACTGCCAACGACGTGTTTGATGTGCGTCTGGCCGGTCTGGAAACTAACACGGATGGCGTGCTGGAACTGGGTGTCGATTACGGTCGTGCCAATGCCCGTGACGACTACCGTCTGGAGGATGGCGCGTCGAAAGATGGCTGGATGTTCACGGCTGAACATACCCAGAGCATGCTGAAGGGTTACAACAAGTTCGTGCTGCAGTACGCCACTGATGCGCTGACCTCGCAGGGCAAAGGCGTGCCGCAGGGTACCAGTCTGAATAACAATGGTGACATGTATCGTATTCTCGATCACGGCGCGATCTCGCTGGCGGAACGCTGGGACCTGATGTACGTCGCCATGTATCAGAACATCGATCTGGACAACAACCGCGGCACCGAGTGGTACACCGTGGGTGTGCGCCCGATGTACAAATGGACGCCGATTATGAGCACGTTGCTGGAACTGGGCTACGACAACGTCAAATCGCAGCAGGCTAACGAGCGCAACGGCCAGTACAAAGTGACGCTGGCGCAGCAGTGGCAGGCGGGCGACAGCATCTGGTCTCGTCCGGCACTGCGTCTGTTCGCGACCTACGCCAAATGGGATGAAAAGTGGGGTTACAACAAAGATAACTCAGGCGATCTCACCACCTTCGCCTCTGCGGACACCAGCGGCAACGGCATCCTGACTAACAGCCGTGGCAACAACGACGAAGTCACCTTCGGCGCGCAGATGGAAATCTGGTGGTAACCCTTTTCTGACAGGCGCGGCGTCGCGCCTGAGGGATCTATTTGGTCGTGGTGTGCCATTGCCTGGTTCACATCGCGACCTGTAATAAGGTACGCATAATGAAAATGAAAAAACTGGCTGCACTCTGTCTGAGTGCGGCGCTGCTGACAGGGCACACTCTGCCTGCCCTGGCCGATGTTAATCTGGTGCCACAGGATCTCTCCGCTGCACCCGTCGTGGCACCTGAATCGCTACAACGTCTGAGCTGGCAACCGCTGGCGGCCTCTCAGACCCAGACCACGACACTTTCGAACAGCGGCCAGACGCTGAACGCGCCACACATTGCCGGGTCGGTCGCGGCCTACAGTCTGCCCGCCAATATCGGCGAACTGACGCTGACGCTGAGCAGTGAAGTGGCGAACGGTCAGGTTTTCGCGCCGAACGTGCTGGTGCTGGATGAAAACCTGCGTCCCGCGGCCTGGTTCCCCAGCCGCTACTTTACCTATCAGAAGCCGGGCGTGATGGCGGCAGATCGACTGGAAGGGGTGATGAAGCTAACCCCGGCGCTGGGTCAGCAAAAAATCTACCTGCTGGTGTTCACCACCGACAGCGATCTGACGCAAACCACCACGCTGCTTGACCCGGCCAAGGCCTACGCCCAGGGCACCGGTCATGCGGTACCGGATATCCCCGATCCCGTCGCCCGCCACAGCCGGGAAGGCACGATCAAGCTGAAGATGCAGACCAGCTCCGGCTCATCCATTCTGGTCGGGCCGCTGTTTGGTTCATCCGGCCCGAGCGCGGTGACCGTCGGCAATACCGCACCTGCGGCAGCGTACAGCGCAGCACCGGCACCCGCCGCAGCGCCCGCGCCCAAAGCCCGCGCGGAACCGATCATGAGCGACACCGAGCGTTACTTTAATCAGAAGATCACCGAGGCGGTGAACAGCGGCAATATCGACAAGGCGCTGAAACTGCTGGATGAAGCCGAGCGGCTGGGTTCCACTTCTGCGCGGCAAACCTTTATCAGTAGTGTTAAAGGCAAGGGGTGAAGCTGCCCCGACAATACTGATGTTGTTCCATCTGGTGCGCTGCGGCGCACCTTTTTTTTGTTGCAGAGATCCTGATTGAATGATTTTTTTGCGTGGTTTTACGCATTGCGTAAGTCATGCTGTGGGCAATAGCGTTTGATGAATATAGGCTAACTAAGCTGTTTCAGGGATGACTTTTCTGGAGGCTAAATGCGAAGTTACACGACAACACAGGCCCGAAAATATCTTGCTGAAATCATGGATATCGTGATGGCGCGTGAGCCTGTGATTATCACCCGCCGGGGCGGCTCTGCTGCTGTGCTTATCAGTCGCGAAGAGTTTGATGTCTGGCAGGAAATAAAACAGGGTGCCAATTTTTCAGTCGATACGGAAAAGCGTAATCAGAAGCTTTTAATGAAGACTTAGTAACAAAACATTCGCTCTTATTCGCGAACAATGCATTTGCATTGCCAATGCACTTGCATTACTGTTGCGCTACCTTGTTTCTTCTAGTGAGAATCCGCAATGGGAACTCTGACTCATGCAAACATCTCTCTGCGTGCTTCATCAAAACTGACAGCCCGCAGCCAGACCACTATCCCTGCCGCAGTTCGTGATGCGATGAATCTGCAACCTGGTGAGAATATCGAATACGCTGTTCTGCCGGGCGGCAAAGTCCTTATTGCCCGTCAGGAAACGGTGACTGATGATGATCCAGTGATGGCGAGCTTTCTGAGTTTTCTTGCTGCTGACATACGCAACACGCCTGCAAATATTAAAACGCTGGATCGAGGATTATTAACTCGCATTACATCGTTGACCGAAGGTATGGACGTTGATTTGGATGCTCCACTCATGGACGATGAGTAATTAAGTATGGAAGACAGCACGGTTATAAATGGATGGCACGTTTATGTTCATCCCTGTTTTGAATCGCAGCTGATTGCGCTGACCAATGAAGTGGAGTTACTCAGGGCTAAATATCCTGAAAGTTACCAGCGAAAAGCGACGACTAAGCTTTTAGCCGCTGTGTTTAAAGTTATCAATAGTGAGATTTGCACCGATCCACATCAGGCAAAGTTTCGCCAGGGCGATACGCTGGGAGAACAAAATAAGCATTGGTTCCGTGCAAAGTTTTTGATGCAGTATCGTTTGTTCTTTAGATTCAGTGAGCAACATAAAACCATCATCCTTGCATGGATGAATGACGCTGAAACCAAACGTGCTTATGGCAGTAAGCGTGACGCCTATAAAGTATTTTCAGGAATGTTGCATAACGGCTATCCACCTGACGACTGGGCATTGCTGTTAAAGCAATCTCAGGAATGGGCGAATACAAATTCTTAAGTTGATTAAATCCTGAACAGCATCCGGTGTGTTTTTCAGATGCTCGTGCTCAGGGTGATCTTATCACTGTTGAGAGGCGCTGATTACAGTAGCAGCGTGCGAGCCGTTGCCGGCCCGCACGCTGTAATAACTGAAAATTATGTAAAACAGGCTGCGTCAGTTAAGAGTCTGCGTCGCGCGTTAACCTTCAGTCGCGCAGTAGCCGCTTACGTCGTGCCGTCAGATCACGCAGCAGCGTGTCAGTGGCAGGATCGCTGAACAACGTTTCCAGCGGTACGCTCAGTTTGCGTCGCCAGTTCGGATATTCATCGCGGGTGCCCGGTATATTGACCGGCGCCGCCATATCCAGCCAGTCCTCTGGTTGCAGTCCCAACAGGGCGCTGTGACTGTCAGCCAGATAGTGCTGCATCGCCCGGTTTAATGCCTTGCTCATGCCGGTGCGACGTGCATCGCGTCCGGCACGTTTCGGCAGGGCACCAACGCGATGCAGACTCTGCAGCAGTGCCTGCTTCGCCCGCAGCCGATCCTGATATAGCCCGGCCAGCATCACCTTGTCGGGATAGAGGCCGAGTTGTGCGCCGGTGGTCAAATCATCGCTCTGCCACCAGCCACGCAGCGTCGGAAGATCGTGAGTGGTCGCGACCGCCATTGCCTGCCGTGGCCATTCGGCGGGCGGACGAAAACCATGGGCTGACTCCTGCTCAAAATAGAGCACCTTATAGGAGTAGACCCCGCCGTCCCTCAGCTTATCGACAATCGCCTCCGGCACGGTGCCGAGATCTTCGCCAATTACCATGCAGCGGTGACGCTGACTTTCCAGCGCCAGAATCGCCAGCAGATCGTCGATGGGATAGTGCACATAGGCACCGTGCATCGCGCTATCACCGGCCGGAATCCACCACAGCCGCATCAGCGCCATCACATGGTCAATACGCAGCGCGCCGCAGTGGCGCATACTGGCGCGCAGCAGGGCGATCCACGGCTCCCAAGCGCGCTGCCGCATCACCTGCGGATCCATGGGCGGCAACCCCCAGTCCTGGCCGCGCGGACCGAGAATATCGGGTGGCGCACCGATGCTGGCCTCCATGCAGTAGAGATCGCGCTCGCTCCAGGTCTCTGCGCCACCCTGCGCAACACCCACCGCCAGATCGCGGTAAAGGCCAATCGGCATCTGCTGCTGCTGGCAGATGTCCCAGCAGTCGGCAAACTGCTTCGCGGCCAGCCACTGCAGCCAGAGCCAGAAGCGCACCTGATCCTGATGTTGTTTCAAAAATGCCTGCACAGCCGGGGTGCCGGGATTCTGCAACGCCTCCGGCCAGACTGGCCAGCCCCAGCGCCCGCTATCCTGTGCCATCTGGTCGGCGTGCAGCGCATCAAACAGCGCCTGATGCTGCAGGCTTTCGCCACCCTCCCGGATAAACACATTAAACGCCTGTACCTCTGAATCGGCGGCGTCACGCTGGGTGAACTGCGACCACGCCAGGCTCAGTGCATGAATTTTCAGCCGGGTTACCGCCGCATAATCGACCCATTCGGCCGCGCGAGCCTGCTCCAGCGCCTGCTGCGTCTCCGGCAACTGCCACCATTCCTGCGCGGTGGCGCTCTGCCGGAAGTCAGTGACCGCGCCTACATCGATGTAGAGTACATTGAGCCAGCGTCGGGACGACGGGCTGTAAGGGCTTGCGCTCTCGGGGCAGGAAGGAAAGAGCGCATGGACAGGATTAAGACCGATAAATGCGCCGCCGCGTGCGGACACCTCTGGCAGCATCCTGCGCAGATCGCCAAAGTCGCCAATGCCCCAGTTTTCCGCCGAGCGCAGGGTATAGAGCTGCACGCAGGCTCCCCACAACGACTCACCCGCCAGCAGTGCAGGGGGTTCATAACAGCGGGCCGGTGCAATAATCACCCGGCACGACCACTGCTGTGCGCCCTGCTGCAGCGTCAGCTGGTGATAGCCTTCGGGCAGCGGCGGCAGATGCAGCGGCTGGGCGGGCTGGCAGCGACCTGAGCTGATCTCACCCGCCTCGCTGGTAAGATGCCAGTGGGCATCGTCGCTCAGCTGTGGCGACAGACTCAGCAGGTCGCCGCTGTGAAAAATGACTCCTGGCGGCAGCGGCGTGCTCAGCGGATGGGGAGGCTGCATCACCGCCAGCAAACGCTGGCGGGTCAGGGTCGGGATCGCCTGCGGCTTACCGTGCGCATTGATATACTCTGCGGCGATGCCTGCCAGCGAAAAATCGTCCAAAACTTTCATCGCGTTCCTTAGCGTTTCGCTTGCCAGAAGCGCTGCTGGTAATCGCGGATCGCACGATCGGAGCTGAACATGCCACAGCGCGCGGTATTGAGGATGGTGGCACGGGTCCAGGCCTCCTGATCGCTCCACAGCAGTTCCACCTGCGCCTGCGCGTCCAGATAGGGCTGGAAGTCAGCCAGCACCAGATAAGGATCGCCGCCTTCCGGACCGAGGCTGTGCAGCATCGCGTCAAAGGCGTGGAGGTCACCCTGGCTGAAGGTGCCATCTTCCAGCGCCTGTAAAACCCGATTGAGCTGCGGATCTTTTTTGCGCCACTGCGCCGGGGCATAGCCATCGGCTTTTAACGCCTTCACCTGTTCCACGGTATGTCCGAAGATAAAAATGTTCTCGCTGCCGACCTGCTCAGCGATCTCAACGTTCGCCCCATCCAGTGTGCCGATGGTCAGCGCTCCGTTAAGCGCCAGCTTCATGTTACCGGTGCCGGAGGCCTCTTTACCGGCGGTAGAAATCTGTTCGGAGAGATCGGCGGCGGGAATCAGTCGCTCGGCAACGGAGACGTTGTAATCGGGAATAAACACCACTTTCAGGCGGTTGCCGATGCGCGGGTCCTGATTGATCACCCCGGCCACTTTATTGATGGTGTAGATAATGTTTTTCGCCAGCGCATAACCGGGCGCTGCTTTGGCACCAAACAGCACCACACGCGGCGCACGGTTTGCCTGCGGATCGGTGACCAGCGTCTGCCACAGCGCAATGATGTGCAGCAGGCTCAGATGCTGACGTTTGTACTCATGCAGGCGTTTGATCTGCACATCAAACAGCGCAGTGGGGTCGATTTCGATATCGGTACGGTTTTTGATCCAGCCGACCAGCGCCTGCTTATTCTGCTGCTTGATGGCGCGATATTCCGCGCGGAAGGCGGCGTCATCCGCAAAGGCTTCCAGTCCCTGCAGGGCATCAAGATCGTTCAGCCACGGCTTGTTGAGCGTTCGGGTGATCAGCGCACTTAGCGCCGGGTTGCACTGATTGATCCAGCGGCGCGGTGTGATGCCGTTGGTCACGTTATGGAATTTCTCCGGCCACAGCTGGTGATATTCCGGGAAGAGATCCTGCACCACCAGTTTCGAGTGCAGCGCCGCCACGCCGTTAACTGCAAAGCCGCTGGTAACGCAGAGGTTAGCCATCCGCAACTGGTTATTATGCACCAGCGCCAGTTTCGCCCATTTTGCTTCATCATCCGGCCAGCGCGCCGTGACAGCTGTTTTCAGCTGCGCGTTCAGGGTGTTGATAATCATCATATGGCGCGGCAGCAGGCTGCGCACCAGCCGGACATCCCAGCACTCCAGTGCTTCCGGCATCAGGGTATGGTTGGTATAGGCGAAGGTCTGTTGCGTAATCTGCCACGCGCGATCCCAGCTCAGCTGATGCTCATCCAGCAGCAGACGCATCAGTTCCGGGATTGCCAGCGTCGGATGGGTGTCGTTCAGCTGGATCACTTCGTAATCGGCCAGGGTTTCGATGCTGCGTCCGGCCCGATGATGACGACGCAGAATATCAGCCAGCGCGCAGGCGCACTGGAAATATTGCTGCATCAGACGCAGCTTTTTACCGTTCTGGTGATTGTCATTGGGATAGAGCACTTTGGTCAGTTTTTCTGCATCAATGCCCTGTTGCTCCGCGCGCAGAAAGTCACCGTCATTGAAGCGACTAAGATTAAACGGCTGCGCATGTTTCGCCTGCCACAAACGCAGTGGCTGACTGATGCCATTCTCAAAACCAACGACCGGCAGATCCCAGGCTTCACCAACCAGTTCAAACGCCGGCTGCCACTGCTGCTGCCCCGCAGCGGTCAACACTTTACCGCCCAGTCCAACGCTGACGTTGAGCGCAGCATTATGGTTAAACCACGGGTAGCAATCGCGTTGCCAGTCATCCGGGCCTTCAATCTGTGCGCCCTGTTCAAAGCGCTGGCGGAACAGTCCGTACTGATAGTTCAGACCATAGCCCGTCGCAGGCTGCCCCACATTCGCCATGGAATCCAGGAAGCAGGCGGCCAGACGACCGAGTCCGCCGTTGCCCAGCGCCGGATCCGTTTCGTTTTCCAGCACGTCGGTCAGTGAAATGTTCCAGGCCGACAGCGCGTCGTTAACCGCGTCATACCAGCCCAGGTTCAGCAGGTTGTTGCCGGTCAGGCGACCGATCAGAAACTCCATCGACAGGTAGTTAACATGGCGGAGATCTGTCGGGGCCGGGCGAGCGGGTTGTGCGGCCAGCATATCGGCCAGCGCACCGCTGAGTGCCTGCCACCATTGTGCGTGGGTCATCTCCTGCGCATTGCGCAGGCCAAAACGCTGCCACTGACGGGTCAGGGCAGCGTTGAACTGAGTCGGGTTGAAATCGGGCTGTGTCATGGTTGATGTCCTGTAAAAACAGAAAATGGATCAATGTGCCGACAGTCTGCCCAGGCGGAAATCATTGCTCATCCTCCTGAAAAGAATTAGGGCAGGAGGATAGGGAGGGTGGAGAGGATGAGGCTAATCCGAAATCGTCGCAGGAGTGTGATTGCGCACGCTTTTGTAAAGTTTAATTAATGGGTTTGCTTGCATTCATCTGACGAAATGCTGAACCTGTGTAAGGAATAATTACGAAGCGTAAAATAATGATGCGCTCGACAAATGGAGAAACGTGCGCCCATGTTAATACCCGCCAAACTCAGTCGCCCGGTGCGTCTTGAAGGCACCGTAATCCGCGAGAGATTGCTGCAAAAGCTCACCGCTGCCGGTAACTATCGGCTGGTGCTGGTGACCAGTCCGGCGGGCTACGGTAAAACCACACTGGTATCGCAATGGGCGGCGGGGAAAAGCGACCTGGGCTGGGTTTCTCTGGATGAGGGCGATAATCAGCCGGAACGCTTCGCCGATTACCTGATCGCGGCACTGCAACAGGCGACGCACGGCGGCTGTCCCCGCAGTGAGCTGCTGGCGCAGAAGCGGCAATATGTGAATCTCAATGCGCTGTTTTCACAGCTCTTTATCGAGCTGGTGGAGTGGCAGCAGCCGCTTTGGCTGATTGTTGATGACTACCATCTGATCACCAACCCGGTCATTCACGACGCGATGCGCTTTTTCCTGCGTCATCAGCCTGAAAATCTGACCCTGATTCTGATGTCACGTAACCTGCCGCAGCTCGGTATCGCGAACCTGCGGGTGCGTGAGCAATTGATCGAACTGGGCAGCCAGCAGCTGGCGTTCACCCATCAGGAAGCGCGCCAGTTTTTTGACTGCCGTCTGGCGGCCCCGCTTGAAAGCGAAGAGAGCAGTCGCCTCTGTGATGATGTCGCAGGCTGGGCAACGGCGCTGCAGCTGATTGTCTTGTCGGCACGCCAGGGAGCCAGTTCGGCTCAGCATTCCGCCCGACGTCTCTCGGGCATTAATGCCAGCCATCTCGCCGACTATCTGGTGGAAGAGGTGCTGGATAACGTCGATCTGCCGACCCGCCATTTTTTACTGAAAACCGCGCTGCTGCGCTCAATGAATGATGAACTGATCGCCTGCGTGACCCGTGAAGAGAACGGTCAGATGCGGCTGGAGGAGATTGAGCGACAGGGACTGTTTCTGCAGCGTATGGACGATTCCGGCTGCTGGTTCAGCTACCATCCGCTGTTCGGCAACTTCCTGCGTCAGCGCTGTCAGTGGGAACTGGCGGCGGAGCTGCCTGCGCTGCATCGAGCCGCAGCCGAGAGCTGGATGGCGCAGGGATTTCCGGGCGAGGCGATTCACCATGCGCTTGCCTCAGGCGACGCTACCATGCTGCGGGACGTGCTGCTGAAGCACGCCTGGACGCTGTTTAATCAGAGCGAGCTGCCGCTGCTGGAGAACTCTTTAAAAGCACTGCCGTGGGAGATGATGCTCGACAACCCGATGCTGGTGCTATTGCAGGCGTGGCTGATGCAGACTCAGCATCGCTTTTCAGAAGTCGACAGCCTGCTGGCGCGTTTTGAGCAGGCCAGCCACTGCGAGATAGATGCGGCACTGCGCGGTGAATTTAATGCATTGCGCGCTCAGGTGGCGATCAACGATGGCAATACCGATGAAGCGGAGCGGCTGGCGAAAGTGGCGCTCGATACTCTGCCCACCAGCCGTCACTACAGCCGCATTGTGGCAACTTCGGTGCATGGCGAGGTGATGCACTGCAAAGGCGAACTGGACGACTCACTCAAGCTGATGCGGCAGACCGAACAGATGGCGCGTCGCGATGAAATATGGCACTACGCGCTCTGGAGCCTGATTCAGCAGAGCGAAATCCTGTTTGCGCAGGGCTTTTTGCAGGCCGCCTGGGAGATCCAGAGCCGCGCCTTTGTGCTGGTGGAAGAGCAGCATCTGGCACAGTTCCCGCTGCATGAGTTTCTGCTGCGCATTCGCGCTCAGCTGCTGTGGGCCTGGGGCCGTCTGGAAGAGGCGGAACAGGCGGCGCGCGAAGGCATCAAGGTGCTGAATGGTTACCAGCCGCAGCAGCAGATTCAGTGTCTGGGATTGCTGGTGCAGTGCTCGCTGGCGCGCGGCAATATTGATAATGCCCGCAGCTATCTGAACCGGCTGGAAAACCTGCTGAACAACGGCAACTGGCACAGCGACTGGATCGCCAATGCCGATAAAGTCCGGGTGATTTACTGGCAGATGACGGGCGACAGTCAGAACGCCCGCGACTGGATGCGGCAGACACCTAAACCCGCCTTCGCCAACAACCATTTTCTGCAGGGACAGTGGCGTAACATCGCCCGCGCGCAGATTCTGCTGGGTGATGTCAGCCAGGCGGAAGTGGTGCTGGAGGAGCTGAATGAGAATGCCCGCGCCCTGCGCCTGATGAGCGACTTAAACCGTAATCTGCTGCTGCTCAATCAGATCTACTGGCAGACTGACCGCAAAGCGGAGGCGCAGCGCGTGCTGATTGAGGCGCTGAAACTGGCGCGCAGCACGGGCTTTATCAGCCATTTTGTCATTGAAGGCGAGATGATGGCGCAGCAACTGCGGCAGCTGATACAGCTTAATACCCTGAATGAGCTGGACAACCACCGCGCCCGCCGCATCCTGCTGGAGATCAACAAATATCACCGTCACAAGTTCGCCCATTTCGATGAAGGCTTTGTCAGCCGGTTGCTTAACCATCCTGACGTGCCGGAGCTGATTCGCACCAGCCCGCTGACGCAGCGCGAATGGCAGGTGCTGGGGTTAATCTATTCGGGCTACAGCAACGATCAAATTGCCGGTGAGCTGGCGGTAGCGTCAACCACGATCAAAACCCATATCCGTAATCTCTATCAGAAACTGGGCGTGTCACATCGTAGCGAAGCGATGAATCAGGTGCAGTCGCTTCTGAAAATGATGGGGTATGTTTGAGGGTATTGGTTGGACAGGTTAATTGCGGAATATCGCTGGCGATGCATTATCAGCATCACGTTAT
The DNA here is from genome assembly GCF_024158165.1 of Pantoea sp. B550. Lineage (NCBI taxonomy): Bacteria > Pseudomonadati > Pseudomonadota > Gammaproteobacteria > Enterobacterales > Erwiniaceae > Pantoea > Pantoea sp. B550. Next base: position 1,228 of record NZ_JAMYXI010000001.1, on the reverse strand, counting down.
TACAGGCGTCTTTATCCAGTCTGCGCCTTGAAACGAAAAGCCTGGCGAATTGCTTTACCAAAAGAGAGACGTTATCACCCACCAGAAAAAGCCGGTGAAGTAAGGTAATTCTCCGTCGGCGTTCGCTATCAGAAGCTGTTACGACCAACGAATATTCCGTGAATGAACCTGTCTGAAAGTATAAGCAGAATGATCTATAGCTAAGAAAATTCTGTGTGCAAGCGTAACCAGCGCTATGTTAATATTTGCGCGCTTATTCAGCTCTCCTGCCGTGCGTAGTATTACCGGAACGCAGTATGACCCATAAATATCACCTGCATCATAATGTCGATGTGCTGCTTCTGCTGCGCCGCATCTGCCAGCTCGCCCTGGCGCTACTTGTTCTGCTGTTTCTTCATCCCCCTATTGCGCTGGCCGGGACAAAAGATGACAAAGCTAATCGTATCGTTAGCGGCATCATCAGTTTCACTCACTGGCAAAATTTAAACAGGCCGCCTGAATTATGTGTTTTTACTTCAGCACGCCATCTCTCTTTGCCGGAAAATAGCGCCGCTGCGGCCGCGACATTCACCGTTCTCTATCTTGCGGGTGCAGGTGATTCTGCAATGCATCGATGCGATGCCATTTATTTCGGCGATCAGACACCGCAGCAGCAGGTGGACATTATTGAGAAGCTGAAGGGAAGAGCGGTGCTTACCCTTGCAGAGAACAATGCGGAATGCACGCTGGGCGCCGCTTTTTGTCTGATTTTTCAACCGGACCATACGCATTTTTCCGTTAATCTCGATTCACTTGCCAGAAGCGGTGTCAGAGTGAATCCGGATGTGCTTTTGCTCTCCCGCGAGGGAAGTGAATGAAATGAAATTCGATAAACTAAAGCACGATAAATCATCCATCCGCAATAAACTGCGCAAAATAAGCACCATCAATTCGGCGGTGATATTACTGTTGTGCTGGCTGTTGCTCTCATCGACGTCGCTGCTTTTTATTAAAAATTATGAGAAACGAAACCTCGAATTAATCGGCTCGACGCTAAGTACCACGCTCACCGCGGCAACCGTTTTTGCCGATAGCTACGATGCACGTAATAAAATCGAACGGCTTGGCAATGAAGGCATGTACGCTTCTGCGAAGCTGGTTACACGGGATCAGCTGGTTCTGGTCCAGTGGAATGCACAGCGGGAACAGACGGGCTGGTTTTCGCGGTTGCTGCGTGAGTGGATTTATC